>NZ_KB291645.1 GCF_000320405.1 Clostridium celatum DSM 1785
TTGTTGCCCATGCTGGGCACACACAAAAAAGACTTTTTTCTCTACAAGAAAAAAGCCTTATACTTACATCATAACTCTCATTTTGTAGAGCTTTAGCACTATAGAGCGTAGATCTTAATTGATCAGCTACATTAGAAATCACCTTGGCGATGATTACTGCTAACCCATTGGAATCTCTAGATTTTTCTGGGCAGTAGCATTTGTCTCTATAGGAACCTCACCTAACAATCTATATTTTATTAAATTAATTCCTTATTCATAATATTCCTATACTATCTATATTGTCAATTTTTTTATTTCTCCATACTAACCAATTTATAGTAAGTTATTTTACCGTTCTATATTTTTGATTCTAATAAATTTTTAAATACCTTATTATGCTCTATATCCTTACTTAAACTTTGTATAACTTTTATAATAATTTTTTCATCTAGTAGCATTTTAGAATTTAATGAAAGCCCTATTGTATAAGCTTTTATTATTCTATAACTATTTATTAATACATCCACACTTAATGTTAAGTCTTCTCCTTTATTAAATGGAATCAAATCCTTAAATATTTGATTAACTAAATAATTTTCAAATATAAATGAATACTTTTCTAATTTTTTTGAAAGTTCACTGCTATATTTATTTATATCATATCCTTCAATTGCATTTGTATATTCTAAAATACACTCTTTTAATCTTATCCCTTTTATATTTTCTATTAACCTTTCATCTATAAGACTTAAATAAAATTCATTACTTTCATTATAAGCTTTACCTTTTAAAAGCTCTAAGTCTATAGTATTTTCACTAAAATCTTCTAAAATATTTTCTATAGACTCAAAGTCTAGCATTTTATAATTCTTTTCTATTTCTCTATAAAAATACTTTAATATATTTAATCTTTCTTCAATAGAAAAACTTCTATTTTGTATTATATTTATTGAATTTACTCTTATTTCCCAAAAATATTGAAGTAAGCTATCTGTTCCTTCAAAAGCTTCTGTATCAATAATTCTTCTTATTTCAATTGCCGATTCATCTATATCCTCTTCTATTTCAATAAATTCCATTTTTTCTTTATTTAAAAAAGCTTTAATACAAATTTCTTCACAAGATGGTAAACCTGATTTTTCATATATACCATCTATAATATTATATACTCTTGGAAACCTTTTGCATGTTATACAAAGATTTTCCTCACCAATTCTTCCATGTATGTCACAAAGCATATCATCATTTAAAAAGGGACATTTATTCTGTTCTTTAAGAATCATAAATCCTTTATTTAAAAAATCTTCATTTTCTTTATTTTCTCTAAATTTACCTTGCACTAACTCTTTAAGCTCACCTTTGCTATTAACATATTTTTCAAAGGTATTTTCATCTATATTTATATCCCATCCTGCACAACATGTATCTACACACTCTGAGCCTATACATTTAAAATCTGCCATATATTTTGGTATAAACATATTTACTTTCATATTTTTCTCCAATCATTATATTAAGTTTTATATAGATTATTTCTTTTCTATAATACATCAAAACCTCATGTTATGTAACTAAATTATTTACTAAGTAAATAATTTACGTATATTTCCCATGCCTCTGATTAATAATAAATTTATATAATTGGAGGTTTGATAACATGATTAATCTAAATAATAGTAAAACTAAAGAAAATTTAATGCGTGCCTTCGCAGGTGAAAGTCAAGCTAGAAATAGATATACTTTTGCTGCCTCTGTAGCAAAAAATGAAAAATATGCTATTTTAGAACAACTCTTTACATATACAGCTAATCAAGAAAAGGCTCATGCTTGGGAATTTATGAAAAGATTAAAAGAGTTTACAGGCCAAGAAATAGATATTACAGCATCTTATCCAGCTGAAGTTGAAACTTCAACATTAGTTCTTTTGAAATCTGCTGCAAAACATGAATCTGCAGAAGGAAATGAAATTTATACTGAATTTAGTAAAATAGCAAAAGAAGAAGGCTTTGATGCAATTGCTACTCTTTTCGAAGAAATTGCTTCAGTTGAAAGAGTTCATAGTGAAAGATTTAATAAATATGCTCAAGAACTTGAAAACGGAACACTTTTTAAGAGAAATGAATCAATTAAATGGATGTGTACTAATTGTGGCTTTATTTACGAAGGTACTGAAGCACCTCAAGCTTGCCCTGTTTGCGCTCATCCTCAAGGCTATTTTATTCCTTTCGAAAATTCTAATTTTGAATAATAAAAAGCTCCTATTTTTAGCAACGGGTTCCGTTTTAAGGTGCAAAGTGATGTAATCACATATAAAATCACACCTAAAATCGCAACCCTAATCACAAAGTTAAAATAGCAAAAAGTGGAATTCAAATATTCTTAACTCCACTTTTATTTAATTCGTAATATATTAATACAATTCTTCATCACTTATTTAATATTATATTAACATATTTTACTAAAATATTCTATAAAGCCTTTTTTATTAAAGATGTTATTTGTAAAATCACATATCAATTCACAAAGATAATAGATTTATTATTTTTTAAAAATACCTGTGATTTTATATGTGATTATGTATGTGATTTTTAATATATATTAGTATTTAAAATAATGGTATTCCTAGTATTTAAGCCATAAAATAAGAGAAACCAACTATGTGATTTTATGTGTGAATCATAGTGTGATTTCTCTTGAGATTTCAACCTTTTTAGCAACTTTTGCACCTAGAAACGGAACCCGTTGTATTTTTAGGAGCCTTTTTTATTCTTTACTATTAAAAAGGTAAGCTAACGCATTTCCTTTAGCTTACCTTCTATATTTCTATAAATTTTCTATTTCTCTCATTAACTCTTCAATCAAATCTTCTTCTTTAACTTTTTTTATAATTTCACCTTTTTTAAATATTAATCCTTCACCGTTACCACCAGCAATACCAATATCTGCTTCTCTTGCTTCGCCAGGACCATTTACTACACATCCCATAACAGCAACCTTAATATTTTTATTACAGTTTTCAAGCCTTTTTTCAACTTCTTCTGCAATCTTTATAAGGTTAATTTGAGTTCTTCCACAAGTAGGACAAGATACAAATGTCATTCCTTGCTTTCTTAAACCTAAGGCAATTAACATTTCCTTTGCCACCTTAATTTCTTCTATAGGATCACTAGTTAATGATACTCTTATAGTATCTCCAATTCCTTCAGCAAGTAAAGTTCCTATTCCCAATGTAGATTTAATAGTTCCTCTAAATACAGTCCCTGATTCAGTAACCCCTAAGTGAAGAGGATAATTACACTCTTTACTCATTAATCTATACGCTTCTATCATCATAGGAACATCAGAAGATTTAATTGATATAACTATATCATTAAAATTTAATTTTTCCAGTATTTTAACATGTCTTAATGCTGATTCAACAAGACCTTTAGCTGTTGGCTTACCATCTCTTTCTAAAATATCTTTTTCTAAAGACCCTGAATTTACACCTATTCTTATTGGAATATTTTTTTCCTTACAAGCTTCTGTAACAGCTTTTACTCTTTCAACACTTCCAATGTTACCTGGATTTATTCTAATAGCACTAATTCCATTTTCTACACACTTTAGTGCTAATCTATAATCAAAATGAATATCTGCTACTACAGGTATTGGTGAACCTGCACAAATATCTTTTATAGCTTCTGCAGCTTTCATATCTGGAACTGCACATCTTATTATTTCACAACCAGCTATATGAAGTGCTCTAATTTGAGCTAATGTCTTTTCTACATCCCTTGTATCTGTATTAGTCATTGACTGAATTGAAACTGGCGAATCTCCACCAACATATACAGATCCAACTTTAACTTTTATTGTTTTTTTTCTTTCCATTTTTAATCTCTCCTATAATTTAATAGGGAATAGTATATCTTTTAATGTTACTAAAATCATAAATCCTATTAAAATCATAAATCCTACATAATTTGCAGCTCCAACTATTTTATCTGGAACCTTTCTTCTTGTTATAAGTTCTATTAATAATATAACTGTCCATCCTCCATCTAGGGCTGGGAATGGTAATAAGTTAAATACAGCTAAATTTATACTAATAAAAGCTAAGAAGTATGCTAATGTTGCTATACCACTTTTAGCTGCTTGCCCTGACATTTTTATTATAGTAACAGGCCCACCAACATCTGTTTTAAAGTTAACATTTCCTGTAACCATAAGTTTTAAACTCTTATATGTTTGCCCTACTAATGAAATAGTTTCATTAAAAGTATGTTTTATCGCCTGAGCAATACTTGGATTTTCAACTACTGTATTATAGTATCCTATTTGATATGCTGTAGTACCATTAACTTCTACAACATTAGGAGTAATTGTAAGCTCCTTCTCTATTCCATTTCTATCTACAAGTAATTCGATTTCCTTACCTTTTGCAAGTTGAATACCTATAGAAACATCACTTGCTGTAAATACTTTAGATCCATCTATTTTTATAATTCTATCTCCTATTTCAAGCCCTGCTTCTTGAGCTGGCGAACTTTCTAAAAAATTACTTACTACTGGTTCACTAAAACCTATATTAGTAAAATAGATACTAAATACAACTATGGCAAAAATAATATTCATTGTTGCACCAGCTAAAATCACTGATATTCTTCTTAAAGGTGATTTACTTGAGAAACTTCTCTCATCATCACTAACTTCTTCTTCCCCTAGCATTTTAACATATCCGCCTATTGGAAACAATCTTAATGAATATTGAGTTTCTTTACCTTGCTTTGAAAATATTTCTGGTCCCATACCAATGGAGAATTCTTCTACTTTAATACCATTTACCTTAGCCATAATAAAGTGCCCAAGTTCATGGACTATTATTAATAAACTAAAGCCTAAAATTGCCATTATAATATACATTAATTATTCACTCCTAACTCCCATTTACTTCTTATATACTCTCTTACACTCTTATCTAAATTTATAATATTTTCTAACGTTAACTCATTACTATATTGCTTTTCAAATACTTTCATACATTCTTCAATGATTTCAGCTATTTGTAGGAATTTTATTTTTTCCTCTAATAACAATGCAACTGCTTCTTCATTTGCACCATTTAATACCGTTGGAGCTAATCCTCCAATTTTTCCTGCTTTATATGCAAGCTTTAAACATTTAAATGTATCCATATCTGGTTTTTCAAATGTTAATTGTGATATTTCATAAAAATTAATAGGTTGTGCTATCATACCTTTTCTTTCTGGATAATTTAAAGCATATTGAATTGGTAATCTCATATCTGGTGAACCTAATTGTGCAATCACACTAGCATCCTTATATTCTACCATTGAATGAATTATACTTTGAGGATGAACAACTACTTCTATATTATCATAGCTAGTATCAAATAAAAAATGTGCCTCTATTACTTCTAATCCTTTATTCATTAATGTAGCTGAATCTATAGAAATTTTTTGTCCCATATTCCACTTTGGATGCTTTAATGCCTCTTTTACAGTTACTTCTTTCAAGTCATCTATATTTTTCCCTCTAAAAGGACCACCTGATGCAGTTAATATTATTTTATTTATATCTTTATTTTTATATCCACTTAAACTTTGAAAAATTGCACTATGCTCTGAATCAACTGGTAATATTTTAACTCCCATCTCTTTTGCTTTATTCATTACTAATTCACCAGCAACCACTAAAGTTTCCTTATTTGCTAAAGCAATATCCTTTTTAGCTTCTATTGCAGCCATTGTTGGTTTTAATCCAATCATTCCAACTACCGAAGTAACTACTGTATCTATTTCATCTAAAGTGGCAATTTTGATTAATCCATCTATTCCACTAAAAACTTCTATATTTTTATTTTTTTCTATACAATAATTTTTTATAACTTCTGAGCAAGATTCATCCATCATTCCAACATACTTAGGATTAAATTCTTCTATTATTTCTTTCATTTTATCAACTGATGAATTAGCAGTAATACCAAAAAGCTTAATTTCACCATTTGATTGTCTTATTACATCTAATGTCTGAGTACCTATGGAACCTGTTGCCCCTAAAATTGATATGTTTTTCATTTATACCTCCTAAATGTTCTCTTCATAAATTATATCTTTTGCTAATAAACAATATATAGGCCCTACTAATATACCTATTATTCCAAAACTTTCAGCACCTATATACATAGATAATAGTACTACTAACGGGTGTATATCTAATTTATAACTTAAATACTTTAGCTCTAAAATTTCTCTAACTATTTGAAGTAACAAATAAAGTGCTATTAATCCTATTACTAGTAGATACTTCTTTATTATTATATTGTATATTATAATTGGAATAAATACAATTATAGTTCCTACATATGGCAGTATATCTAAAATTCCGCAAACAACACCTAAAAATATAGCATTAGGTATTCTTAAAATTAAAAATCCAATTATTGTTATTATCATACATATAAAAACTAAAATTACTTCAATTTTTAATACTTCTCGTAAATTATCTCTTTTTTTTCTTATTGTATAAATAACATTATAAGGTAATATTCTATTTAACACTCTAAAAAATAATTTTCTATCTACAATAAAAAAATAAACTGTGATATTAGCTACTATATATGATAATATTCCCTGTCCTGTAACCACTAATCCATTTTTAAATGTATTTGATGTAAAGACTTGTTTATTATTTTGCAATATTTCTTCAATATCAATACCCATAGTATTTTTTATATTTTGAATTAACTCTCTAATTTCACCTAAATAGTTTGTATAAATTTTCTCTATTAAATTAAATATTGAATTTCCAAAATAAAAAATAAAGCAAAACATCATAACATTTATTATTAATATGGTTAATGCCCCTGAAATTTTTTCATTAATATTTATCCTTCTTAATGCATCGTCTATAGGTTTACAAAGCATCGACAAAATGATAATGGTTAAAAATGGTTTGAAATAATTTTTTATTAAGTAAGTTAAAATAATAAATAATCCAAGTAATAAAACCAATGATAGTAACTTTTCATATTGATAATTTTTCTTATAACTATTATAAAATCTCATATTAAATAAATCCTATTCTATATATTTAATAAAAAGCTAGTTATTATTAAAAGAAACTCTAACTTCTTATCATAATATATATACTATAACTTTACTTTAGTTATACATAAATATTAGCTTTATATGTTTAACCAAAAAG
Source organism: Clostridium celatum DSM 1785 (assembly GCF_000320405.1). Taxonomy (GTDB): domain Bacteria; phylum Bacillota; class Clostridia; order Clostridiales; family Clostridiaceae; genus Clostridium; species Clostridium celatum. The sequence goes on from NZ_KB291645.1 coordinate 7,192, forward strand.
CACGAAATTAAGAATATCTTAATTTCGTGCTTTCCTAAATTAATATAAATATAAACTATTTATTAATTTTAAATACCTACTATAAATGTTAAATAATAAAATACTACTACTGCATTAAATAAAATAGAATCAAATCTATCTAATATTCCACCATGCCCTGGTATTAAATTACTATAATCTTTTAAATCTACATATCTTTTTATTGATGATGCAACTAAATCTCCAAATTGACCCATTATTCCACAAAGAGCTCCAATTAAGAAGAAATGAACTATAGCAACTTCTGGTACATATGGACTTACTATTATACCAAATATTCCACATCCTAAAGTAGCACCTAAAAGTCCTCCAATAGAACCTTCTATGGTCTTCTTTGGACTAACCTTTGGACATAGCTTATGTTTCCCAAAAAATCTTCCAAAGTAATATGCTACAGTATCACTAAGCCATGATCCAATGAAAATTAACCATACTAAATATTGTCCATTAACCTTATTGTTAACTAATGGTATAAAACTAAATAATATTACTACATAAGTAAAACCTAAGATAGTTACTGCAACATCCATAAATGAATACTTCAAATCTATAATTGGAATTATTAAAGATAATACTACGGCTAAAACTAAAATATACATCATCTTTTCAAAATCATTATTAATATATAATAAATTGCTAATAATATATAACTTATTATAGGAATACTTTTTATATTTTTAGTTTTTAATGCATTGTAAAACTCATATAAACCACATACTGATAATGCTATTGTAAATAACTTTAATGGTAATCCACCTAAAAATACAAAAATTAATTATGGAGCCAATACTACAGCTCCTATATATCTGCTATTTATTTTCAAACTTTTCACCTCCAAAAATTTTAAACTCCACCAAATCTTCTGTTTCTATTTTGATATTCATAAATTGCTCTTTGTAAATCTTCTTCTTTAAAATCTGGCCAATTTACATTAGAATACCAAAACTCTGAATAAGCACATTGCCATAATAAGAAATTACTAATTCTCTGTTCTCCAGAAGGTCTTATTATTAAATCTGGATCTGGCGAATCTTTTGTATATAAATAGTTTGAAAATAAATCTTGATTAATATCCTCTTTTTTTATTTTTCCATCTTCAACATCATTTATTATACCTTTTACAGCTCTTACTATTTCATCTCTACCACCATAATTAAAAGCAACATTTAAAACTAATCCTTTATTATCTTTTGTTAATTCTATAGCGTCATCTATTTCTTTTCTACATTCTTCTTGTAAAGCAGAAATATCACCTAAAACCCTAAGTACAACTCTATTCTCGTGAAGTCCTACTACTTCTTGTCTTAAATATTGAACTAAAAGCTTCATTAAAGCATTTACCTCATCCTTGGGTCTTTTCCAATTCTCAGTTGAAAAAGCATATAATGTTATGTATTTTATACCTAATCTATCTGCTTCTTTTACTACTCTTCTAATAGTCTCAACTCCAGCTTTATGACCCATGGTTCTTGGCAAGTTTCTATTTTTCGCCCATCTGCCATTACCATCCATTATTATAGCTACGTGCTTTGGAATATTATCTTTATCTAGTTCAAAATTTATATTTTCATCATCTTTATTAGCTTTAAAAAAACTAAACATTACTCTTGCCTCCAACTTTTTATAACAAACTAATACTATTAATATTAACAATTGTAATTAAAGCTTATAAATGCTTTTCTCTATGATTAAGAAAAAAACCTGCTATATAGCAGGTTTTAAATTGACATAATCTCTTTTTCCTTAGCTACTACTAATGTATCTATTTCTTTAACGTATTGATCAGTCTTCTTTTGAACACTTTCTTCACCTTTTTTAACTTCATCTTCAGAAATATGTCCGTCTTTCTTTAATGATTTAATCTTTTCATTAGCATCTCTTCTTATAGATCTGATTGCAACTTTTGCATCTTCACCTATTTTCTTAACATTCTTAACAAGATTCTTTCTTGTTTCTTCAGTTAATTCTGGAATTAATAATCTTATAATACTTCCATCATTTGAAGGGTTTATTCCTAAATCTGATTTTAAAATAGCTTTTTCAATATCTTTTAAAAGAGATTTATCCCAAGGAGTAATTACTAACATTCTTGGTTCTGGTGCTGAAACATTTCCTACTTGAGAAATTGGGCATAATCCGCCATAAGCTTCAACTTGAATTCTATCAAGCATAGTTGGATTAGCTCTTCCAGCTTTTAATGTTGATAAATCTGATTTTAAAACAGAAATTGTTTTTTGCATTTTTGATTCCGCATTATTTATTAACTCTTTAATCATACAATCCTCCCTATTTTTTAGATACAATTGTACCTATCTTGTGACCTTCCATTACTTTCTTAATGTTTCCTTCTTCACTAATACCGAAAACTAGTATTGGAATATTATTATCCATACATAAAGTTGTAGCAGTAGTATCCATTACTTGTAATCCTTGTTCAATTACTTCCATATATGTTAGTTTATCATATTTTTTAGCATCTGCAAACTTATTTGGATCTTTATCATATACACCATCTACATTCTTAGCAAGAAGTATTACATCGGCTTCAATTTCAGCTGCTCTTAGTGCAGCTGCAGTATCAGTTGAGAAATAAGGGTTCCCTGAACCTGCTCCAAAAATTACAACTCTACCTTTTTCTAAATGTCTTACGGCTCTTCTTCTTATAAAAGGTTCTGCAATTTCTTTCATTTCTATTGCAGTTTGTACACGTGTATGTACACCAATTCCTTCTAAAGCATCTTGAAGTGCTAAAGCATTTATACAAGTTGCAAGCATTCCCATATGGTCAGCAGTAGTTCTATCCATACCTTCACCACTTCTACCTCTCCATATATTTCCTCCACCTACAACTAAACCAACTTCAACATCCATATCAACTAAAGTTTTTACTTCTCTTGCAATTCTTCCAACTACATCAAAATCAAAACCGTATCCGTTTGCACCTGATAAAGCTTCACCTGAGATTTTTAACATCACTCTCTTATATGCACAATTTGCCATAAAAAATTCCTCCTACAATAATATGTACTCTTTTCTTTAAAAAAAGAGAACACAAAAGTGTTCTCTTGGTAATTACATACCCATAGTCTTAGCAACTTCTGCAGCGAAGTCTTCTTCAACCTTTTCGATACCTTCTCCTCTTTCGAATCTAGCGTATCTAGTGATAGTTATTGGAGAACCAACTTCTTTAGATTTTTCTTCTAAGAATTTAGCTATTGATTTATCTCCATCCTTAACCCATGCTTGATCTAAAAGACAAACTTCTTTGTAGTACTTTTGAATTCTTCCCATAACCATTTTTTCAACGATATTTTCTGGTTTTCCTTCATTTAATGCTTGAACTCTGTAGATTTCTTTTTCTTTTTCTAAAGCTTCGTTATCAACTTGTTCTTTGCTTAAGAATAAAGGATTTGCAGCAGCAACTTGCATACAAACTTCTCTAGCAACTTCTTCTAATACATCGCTTTCAACGTTACAAGCAACTTCTACCATAACTCCGATTCTTCCACCACCGTGAATGTAGCTAGCTATAGCTCCGTTTTCAATGTTGAATTTAACGAATCTTCTTACTGTCATATTTTCACCTAATTTAGCGATTAAAGCTGTTAAAGCTTCAGTAACAGTAGCTTCTCCATCCATTTTTTCAGCAACTAATTCTTCAACAGTTGTAGCTGAAGTGTTAGCAGCTAATTCTGCAACTTTAGTTGCAAATGTAACGAATTCTTCGTTAGCAGCAACGAAATCTGTTTCACAGTTAACTTCTACCATAGCAGCAGTTTTCTTGTCTGCAGAAACGAAAGTCTTAACTATACCTTCAGCAGCAACTCTACCAGCTTTTTTAGCAGCAGCAGCTAATCCCTTTTCTCTTAAAAATTCAACAGCTTTTTCTATATTTCCTTCAGTTTCAACTAAAGCTTTTTTGCAGTCCATCATTCCTGCACCAGTCATTTCTCTTAATTCTTTAACTGATTTAGCAGTTATCATCCTTAATTCCTCCTTAACATTAAATGTAAACCTTATTTTAGGGTAAAAGGTAAATGAAGTTACCCTCACCTACCTCTTAAAATAATTACTCAGCTAATTGTTCGCCTTGTCTTCCTTCGATTATACCATCAGCTAATTTAGCAGTTATTAATTTAACAGCTCTGATTGCATCATCGTTTCCTGGGATTACGTAATCAACTTCTTCTGGGTCACAGTTAGTATCAACGATAGCTACTACTGGGATTCCTAAGATCTTAGCTTCTGATATAGCATTCTTTTCTTTTCTTGGGTCAACTACAAACATAGCTCCAATGTTGTTAACGTCTAAGTTAGTTATACCACCTAGGTTAGTTTGTAATTTTTCCATTTCAGCTTTTAATTTGATTACTTCTTTCTTAGGTAAAACATCAAATGTACCATCTTGTTCCATTTGTTGTAAATCTTCTAATCTCTTGATTCTAGTTTTGATAGTTTTGAAGTTAGTTAACATACCACCTAACCATCTGTTGTTAACGAAGTGCATGTTTGATCTTATAGCTTCTTCTTGGATAGCTTCTTGAGCTTGTTTCTTAGTTCCAACGAAAAGAATGTCTTTTCCTTCTGTTGATACTTCTCTGATGAAGTTATAAGCTTCTTCTACCTTCTTAACTGTCTTTTGAAGATCTATTATATATATTCCATTTCTTTCTGTGAATATATATGGAGCCATCTTAGGGTTCCATCTTCTAGTTTGGTGTCCAAAGTGAACGCCTGCTTCTAATAATTGTTTCATTGATATTACTGACATTTTGTTACCTCCTGGTTTTTCCTCCACAATCTTCATTCTTATAAAGTTTCCTACTGAAAGGCACCATCTTTATAAATTAGACTGTGTGCGTATTTTGTTACCTAGGTTAGTATATCATAAGCTTTCTATCCTAGCAATATTTTTTTTATTAATCTTTTAAATTAATATTCTTTTTATATTCTTTCCATAGTTAGATAAAATAATAACTCTATTTCCTTAAAATTTAATATTAATTTATTGTTACTTCTATACTATGTATCATTTATTTTTTATATTTTTATTTATAAACACATAAATATAAAAGAGTTGCTACATTAATATAGTATATAATAATTTAAAACTAAATCTTTAATTATTATATTTTATATATTAGTTAGCAACTCTTATATTCTACTATCTAATTTTCTTTAACTCATCTACTAATTTTTCATTTAATATTTTTATATGAGTTCCCTTCATTCCTAGAGATCTAGATTCAATTACTCCAGCACTTTCAAATTTTCTTAATGCATTTACAATAACACTTCTTGTTATTCCAACTTTATCTGCTATCTTAGATGCAACCAATAGACCTTCATTTCCATTTAGTTCATTAAAAATATGTTCTACAGCTTCAAGCTCTGAATAAGATAAAGTTCCTATAGCTAATTGAACTACAGCTTTCTTTCTTGCTTCTTCTTCTAGTTGATCTTGTTTAGCTCTTAACATTTCCATTCCTACAATAGTAGTACTATGTTCAGCTAAAACTAAATCATTTTCAGTAAACTCTTCTCCAAATCTAGCAAGTAATAGTGTCCCCATTCTTTCTCTATTTCCTATAATAGGAACTATAGTAGAAATTTTATCTGCAACTGTACAAGCACCTTCACCTTTAAATACGCAATTACCATTGCTTTTAGTATTTGCTACAGTTTCTGTTATTTTAAGAAGAAGGTCATTATATGAAGTTGGGAATCTTCCTTCATTAATCACGTAATTCCTCATAATATCGCATTCAAAATCCTCTAAAAAAGTATGTCCTAATACCTTTCCTTTTCTGCTAATTATATAAACATTACATGATAAAACTTCACTTAAAAGCTTACATAAATCATCAAATACTACTGGATCTTTTCCGCCCTTTTGTAAAATTTTATTTAACCTTCTAGTTTTATTTAATAACGATGACATTTAATCATCCCCCCATCATAGCTTTTCTCTTAAAATGTGAATATTTTAAATTTTCAAATTTTTTTGATACTATACTCTTTTAAGAATATCATATCAAAAAAACTTTTACAACATTTTTTACATCCATTCGACAAAAGTTTTAAAATGGGAATTAGATTTTTATTCTTTTTCTTTTTCGTTTTCATTTTCTAATGGTTTAATATTACCACATTCACTATTTGAACATAAAGCATATTTTCCTTTTGTTTTTGAGAATTTTATAGTCATATAACTACCACACTCTGAACAAGGCTCTTTAATTGGTTCATTCCAACTTACAAAATCACATTCTGGATAATTAGAACATCCAAAGAATTTTTTGCCTCTCTTACTTCTCTTTACAAGGACTTTTCCTCCACACTTAGGACAAGGTACATCTAATTCTTCAACTATTGGTTTTGCATTTTGACACTCTGGATATCCAGGGCATGCTAAGAATGTTCCATATCTACCTTTCTTAATAACCATCATTCTACCACATTTATCACATGGTACATCACTTACCTTATCTTCAATAACTACCTTTGATATTTCTTTTTCTGCTTTATCAATAGCAACTTTTAAAGGAGCAAAGAACTCTTCCACAACTTTAGTCCATACTTCATTTCCTTCTTCAATATCATCAAGTTTTCTTTCCATATCTGCAGTAAAATCAACATCAACTATTTGTTTAAAATAATCTGATAATATATTATTAACTATAAATCCAAGTTCTGTTGGAATTAGATTTTTCTTCTCTCTAACTACATACTCTCTGCTTAAAATTGTAGAAATAGTTGGAACATAAGTACTTGGTCTTCCTATTCCTTTTTCTTCTAATAATTTTACAAAAGATGCTTCCGTATATCTCGCTGGCGGTTGAGTAAAATGTTGTTTCCCTTCTATTGATGCTGCATCTAAAACTTCACCTTCTTCAAGTATTGGTAAAGCTACATCATTTTCATCATCTTCTGTAGTATAATCATATATTTTCATGAATCCATCAAAATCTATATTAGATCCTGATGCCTTGAAATTGTATTTTCCATTAACTATATCAATGCTATTTGTATTTAATACACATGATTCCATTTGACTTGCAATAAATCTTTTCCAAATTAAGCTATATAATTTATATTGCTCTGGAGTTAAGCTTTCCTTTGCCTTTTCTGGAGTAATATCTATATGTGATGGTCTTATAGCTTCGTGAGCATCTTGTATATTCTTTTTACCTTTATAAACTCTTAACTTTTCTGGAATATACTTATCGCCATAATTTTCCTTAATAAAATCAATTGCTTTTTCTTGAGCTTCTTCTGATATTCTTACTGAGTCAGTTCTCATGTAAGTAATTAGCCCTACTGTTCCATATCCCTTTACATCAACCCCTTCGTAAAGTGCTTGTGCTATAGACATGGTTCTTTTTGTTATAAAATTAAGCTTTCTTGAAGCTTCTTGTTGAAGGGTACTAGTTGTAAATGGAGGAAGCGGATTCTTAACCCTCTTTCCTTTTTTAACCTTATGCACCTTAAACTCATTACCTTTTAAGTTTTCAATTATCTTATTGGCCTCTTCTTCATTATTTATTTCAATTTTTTTATTTTCGTATTTAGTTAATTTTATTGGGAACTTTTTTCTTTCCTTTTTTAATATACAATCAACTGTCCAATACTCTTTTGCCTCAAAAGCTTTAATTTCTTCTTCTCTATCACAAATTAATTTCAATGCAGCAGATTGAACTCTACCTGCACTTAATCCCCATTTTACATTTTTCCATAATATAGGGCTTATTTCATATCCAACTAATCTATCTACTATTCTTCTTGCTTGTTGTGCATCTACTAAATTCAAATTAATTTTTCTTGCTTCTTTTATTGATGATTTAACTGCAGTTTTAGTTATTTCATTAAAAACTATTCTACATGCATCATCTTCTGAAATCTTTAAAATATTAGCTAGATGCCAAGATATGGCTTCTCCCTCTCTATCAGGGTCGGTTGCCAGATATATTTTATCAGCTTTCTTAGCTGCTTTTTTTAATTTACTTATAAGTTCACCTTTTCCTCTAATAGTTATATATTTCGGAGTAAAGTTATCTTCTATATCAACACCTAATTTACTTTTAGGCAGATCTCTTACATGTCCCATAGAAGCTTCAACTATATAATTTTTACCTAAATATTTCCCTATTGTCTTTGCTTTTGCAGGCGACTCAACTATAACAAGATTTTGTCCCATACCATCAACTCCTATATCCTCTCAGGAGTTTTCACCCCCTAAAAATTTAACTTATCTTCGCATAATAATTACCTGGAAGGCAAATAATTTCATTTTTGTTTTGCAGTTCAAATAATAACTCAAATAAAGCTATTCTGTCAACTTTTACACTTTCAATTATTTTATCTATATGAATAGGCTCTTTTTGTATTACATTTAATAATTGATTTTCAATACTATTTTTCCCTATATTATTTTCTTTGACTTTAGTTATATTAAAAAAAGAATATAAATCTTCTCTTTCTAAAAAAGGAAATGCACCATCTCTTATTAACAAATTACATCCCTTGCTTCCTTCATTAAAAATACTCCCTGGTACCGCCATTACATTTTTATTTTGCTCTAAAGCATAATTTACTGTTATTAATGAACCACTTTTATTAGAGGCTTCTATAACTATAACACCTTCACTTAATCCACTTATAATTCTATTTCTTCTTGGAAAGTTATAAGATAATGGCTTAGTTCCTGGTAAAAATTCTGATATTAATAATCCATCTTTAATTATATTAGTATATAAATCTCTATTTATTTTAGGATATATGATATCAATTCCACAACCTAAAATTCCAATGGTTTTCCCATTTAGCCTTAAAATTTCTCTATGTGCTATAGAATCTATACCATATGCAACACCACTAATAACTCCAAAATTAATTTTCTTTAATTCAGATACTATAACTTTAGTTACCTCTTTTCCAAACATAGAGTTTTTTCTTGAACCTACTATTGCAGCCATATTAAAATTTAATAATTCAATATCTCCTTTATAAAACAATACATATGGAGGATTATTTATTTCCCTTAATTTAATTGGATATTTTTCATCAGAATATGTTACATAATTAATATCTTCTTTTAATAATTCTATTTTCAACTCTTCTTCTTTATCTAAAGAATATTCTTTTAATTTATTTAAATTATACTTTTTAAACTCTTCATTTCTTATTATATTATCAATATTATTATAAATATTTTCTTCATTATTATACTTATTTATCAAATCAATCTTACAAGCGTTAGTAATTTCATTAGTAATTAACCATATTTGATAGCTATTCATAAACTCCTCCTTTTATAATATATCTCCAAATACATTTTTTCTATATCCCATAGCTTCTATTATATGATAATCTTGTATAATTTCTTCTCCGTCTAAGTCCGCTATTGTTCTTGCAACCTTTATTATTTTTGTATACCCTCTTAATGTTATACTATATTTACTATAATAATTTTCTAATATTCTTTTACCATCACAACTTAATTTACATAATCTTAAAACATCTTTACCTACTATTTCAGAATTATACTTATATTTCGTTCCTTCTAATCTATAATTTTGCATTTCACGAGCTAAAATAACACGTTGTCGCATATTGTCAGAATCAACTTTATCTTTTTCCTTAGTAATCTCCTCATATTTTATTCTTGGCACAAAGTTAAGTAAATCAACTCTATCTAATAATGCCCTTGATATCCTATTTATATATCTTTTTCTCTCTAATTCACTACACTTGCAAAGTCCCTCATTTCCTTCTTCCAAATACATTCCACATGGACATGGATTGAAAGTTCCGACTAAAATAAAATTACTTGGCAGTATATAGCTTTCTTTTAATCTTGAAATACTTATTACTCCATCTTCTAATGGTTGCCTTAAAAGCTCTAGTACATCTTTTTTAAACTCCAAAATTTCGTCTAAAAACAACACCCCATTATGTGCCAAGGTTATCTCCCCTGGTTTTATATCTGTTCCTCCACCAATCAATGCAGTTTTGGTTATAGTATTATGTGGTGCTCTAAATGGTCTTGATAAATTATATCCATCTTCCCACATAGAAGATACACTATATATCTTTGCAACTTCTTGTTGTTCTTCAATAGTTAAAGGTGGCAAAATTGATGGTAAGGCTTTTGCCAACATACTCTTTCCTGATCCAGGAGAACCAAATAACATTATATTATGCTTGCCTGCTGCTACTATCTCCATAGCTCTTTTAGATGTGTACTGTCCTATTATATCTCCATAATCAATACAGTTAATCTTTTCCTTTATATTTCTTACTTTACCCTCATATGGTAATAAATCTTCATTTTCTATATATGAAATTACTTGATTTAAATTTTTAAAAGGAAAGAAATTTCCAAGCACAAAATTTCTCATTTCTTTTAAATTTTCAAGTGGAAATATAAAATTATTCTTTTTCTTACTTTCTCCTTCAAATATTATAGGTATTGCACCCTTTACACCCTTTAATTCACCATTTAAAGATAATTCTCCAAATATTATATATTTATCTAAAGGTTTTTCTTTAATTTGATTGGATGCCATTAATATACCTATAGCAATTGGTAAATCTAAAAGACTTCCTATCTTCTTAACATCTGCTGGTGCTAAATTTATTGTTATTCTCCCTAACGGAAATTCATATCCACTATTTACAATAGCAAGTCTTACTCTTTCTCTGGATTCTCTTATAGACACATCTGGCAATCCTACAATATTAATATTATTATACGTTGTCAAGATTATATTTGAATTATAGGAGATGTTAATGTTAACTATCTCCCCGTCTAAGTTTGTTGCTTTTATTTTTACCATGCTCTGCACCTTCTATATATTTATTTAATAAAACAAAGGAAGCATGAACTTTTGTTAATACGCTCAATTCACCATTTTCTTTAACATTTATACTAATTAAATAGTTTTCTATAAATTCTTCTCTACTCAAAACTTCTGGTATTCCTTCTATGAGTTTCTTTCCAGCTTCAATTGTGTTATTTATAGAATTAATTCTTTCCCTAATTTCATTTTCTGATTCACTTAATTTAGAATTTTCTTTCTCTAGTTCATTTATTGTATTCTTTATTTCATTTTGTGTTTCTTCAAAAACCTCTTTAGCTATACCATCATCTAAATATGAATCCAATATCTTCTTTAATTTACCTTTTAATTTGTTTATCTCATTTTTATTAGCTTCTATTTTATATTTATCTTCTGTGTTATTAATATAATCCTCTAATCTTTTAATAGCTTTAGTCGCTTTTTCGTATATACTTTTATTTAAAAAATTATCCGCAACTTTTTTATATTTACCTTTTCCTACATATATATTAAGTAAGTTTTCAACTTCTTCACTAGAAATATTTCTAGCATCACATTTACTTTTCCCGAATCGCTTTTTGGTACTGCAATTATAAAATACTCTTTCATATGTTCCATATTCCCTAACTTTGGTATCTTTATTTCTTGTATAAAATTGATTACATTTCATACAATTAATTTTCCCAGATAATTCTGATACACCTTGATATTTACCAACATTTATATTTGAAACTGTATTTTCTTTTCTTACTTTTTGACATTTATCGAATAACTCTTTTGAAATAATAGGTTCCTATTTTATCATTTTCTACAACTATCCACTCATCTTCTGGTTTTAAAACATGTTTATTGTTACCATACAGTTTATTTGTCTCATACCTATTTCTCGCAGTAGCACCGTAGTAAATCGGATTCTTTATCATTCTAGATATAACATTTGGAAGCCATTCTTTATTCTTTCTAGTTTTATATCCTTCTTCATTTAATATATTAGCTATTCTTCTATTTCCCAATCCTTTAGCTTTTAAATTAAATATTCTTTTTAATACTTCAGCTTCTTCTTCTATAGCAGTTAATGTATTATCTTCTTTATTATATTTGTATCCATATGCACATGTACTTCTAACCTTTCCTTGTTTAGCTGTCATAGCAGCACCCATTTTAATAGAACGACTTTTCTCTAATGATTCATTCTCTGCCATTGTGGCCATTATACTCATTGTCATAAAAAATGATTTATCTTCCGTACTTTTATTTAAATCTTCAAAAACAACATAGGTTTCTTTATCGGCCAACATTCTACATATATCTAAACACTCACTAACATTTCTAGCAAATCTTTGAATTGACTTAGTATATATATATTTAACATTACTCTCTTTACTAGAATCAACTACCACACTCTTATATTTAGTACCACTCTTTATTTTCTTAACATCTAATCCACATTCTTTTAACATAAATTGAAATTCTGGTCTTTTATCTATTGTAGTGCCACCACTTCTATCTATATAACCTTTATTTATTCCTTTTTCTTTAAAATACATTTCTTGATTTACTACACTTGAATCCTGTTCATGTTTCTTTGTAGAAACTCTTCCGTAGTAAACATTAATTTTTTCTCCCACTTTATATCTCTCCGTTCCTATATTTATAGTAATTAATTATATCATATTTTTTTATATATATTAATGAAGCAATTTTTTATCATTTATTTACAATTGAAAAAAATAAGGACTAACGTCCCCCCATTTGGGTGATGTTAATCCTTTAAAATCTTTGTTTTAAATTATAAAAAAGAAGCTCCATTTATACTGAAGCTTCCCTAGTTAAATTCGATATTTCATTTAAATATATAATATATTTTTGAATATCAAATAATTCTTTTATGTTTATAAATTGAAATTATTCCTTAATTATATACTCTTTAATCTATTCTACATCTGTGGCAATAAAGCCTTGAAACCTATAATTTCTTGCATCTCTTCTTCTGTGATCCATCCAAGCTTTACAGCTTTGGCTAGATACACTTCGTTAATTCTACTTCCAACATACATATCTAAAAGTTTTTGAAACATATAAATCACATCCCTTCCGAAACTGGAATAATATCTAAAATAGTTAACATTAAGTCTTCTATAATACTATCCATTTCTTTTATTTTATTTTCTAGTTTAATCTTCTCTTCATCTACTTTAATTTCTTCGTAATATAAAAAAAGAGTATCTCTATTTGACACTCTCTTAGTTAGCTTATATTCTTTTCCTTCTTCTTTTTCCTTACCATTATAATATTCGATTACTTCCATTATTTCCATCTTCCTTCTGCTTCTATGATTATATGCCACTCTGTAGAAGTAGAATAAGTAGTAGCTCGGCACACTTGAACAATAGGCCCACGATTAACTGTTGGCGCGCCTTTCGCTACTGCCCAAAATGAAGCACCAGTATTATTATATCCAGTAGAAACTTTAACTCGTGGAACTGAGATAAATGGTACTGCAAAGTTAGTAGGCGTTGTTCCTACATTACTATGAATATAACAATTCTCCCAAAGAACATTAACATCTGCCAATATAGCAAAATCTTGATATATGGTCATTCTACCATCATTCCATTTTGTTACCTTTTGATATTGTGCGCCACTTGTATATTCATTTACCTCATAATCTTTATTTTGAAGTATAGCTACTTTATTTTTTAAATCTATTAAATCCTCGGATAATGATGTTATAACTTGTTGATTATTTGTAGACCTACTATCTGTTACATTACTAGCTTGGATAGAGCTTACTCCTACTCCTACATATACTTCTGCTAATTTAACATAATAGCTCGCTGTACAGCTTGGACAAGAAGGTGTAGCACTTGCTGTTCCTTGTAATACCTTTATACTTCTAGTATTCCCACTTATATAGGCTACTATTGCATCTATTCTAGCATAACTAGCTGTATTACTAGCTATAGTAACATTATAACTAGCTGTATTCTGTAAAAATGCTCCATTAGTACTGCAATAACCTGAAGCAACCTTAACCGTCATATTTGGTGTAGTTTGCGCTGATACTAATAATCCATCATTATATATAACCTTACCCCCAAAAGATAAATCATTTATTGCATTTATGTCACTTACTGTATATGTAGTTCCATCAGAAACGTATATTCCTTTTATTGCCATATTATCACATCTCCTTTTTAAATAAAAAAGAACTCCTATTAAAGAGTCCTTTTAATCTAATATACTTTTTAAATTCTTTCAATTCATTTAATTATGTCCACTTCATAATTTCCTTCACTTATTGTTATATATATTAATTGTAAGTTAATTATGCATATCTGTAAATATTTAGTTTATTCTCTCTAAATATAGAATTTCCTAATGTTATAGTTACTGTATTAGTTTTTAAATTAACAGTGTATTCTAATACTTTAATTTTATCTTTTATATTATACTGTTCGCTATTTAATAATATATAATCTCCAACGTTAATATCAAATATGTTGAAACTCTCCGATATCCCAACTTCAACGCTGCAACTAACTAAAGGATTCTTATATGTATTTAATTCCTCTAAACATTGCTTGTCTAAAGTTTCTTGCAACCTTATATCATTAACACTTAATGCTTTTTCTCTTCTGCCATACATCGAAATACTGTTTTCGTCAATTGCACTAGATACTAAAGCTGTGGTAACACCTTCCTCTTCCCAAACAACTCTAGCATTAATAACGTTCGCAATTTGAGTTTGATCTATTGCGTAATCCCAAGAACCAATAATATTATAATCATTGATTTCATAATAATCAGATTTATCTTCTCCTATTTGATTGTAAAAATTAAAGTATCTATCCTTATCTATAAAAAAATAACAATTACTATCTTCTATAAATTCTTGTATCTTTGCATATAAATCATCATTCCAATTTATTATTCTATCTGTCACTAAACTAGTTTCTTTAAGTTTTCCTATCTTTATTCCAGTCTCAGCAATACCATTAATTTCATTTATTAAAGAAAATATCAAATCACCATATCTTTTATTAGGATAAGTCTTAGACCATGCATTATCTGAATTTAATACTATATTTGTAAAGTTTCTATTTTCTAATAAACAAGCATACCCTAAGCATAAAACATTAATATCAAATCCGGAAGGACATGGAGAATTAACAACTCCATACCACAGTAATTCTCCCTTATCGTTATATAGTTCTATATGCTGTCCCAAAGTTAACTCTATTCCTTTTTTTGACAAGTACCCAATAGGTGTATTAAATTCTAAGTTACCCATACCATTTAGTGTTTTAGTATATTTAATATTATCTATAAGATATAATTCATCTATTAATTCGTGTTCTTTTGTATATAATCTAAAAAAATACTTTATGTCCATACTTCTCTCCACCTAACTTTACATACACACTCGCCAGTATAGTCTATTTCTATTTCGTTACTTCCAGATATTAGACTTATATAACTTCCACTTTTGCTACTTATAATACTATTATTATTTACTTTTACACACCTAGTTGCAGGATTACAGTCTATGTATAATAACTCCCCACTCTCTAAGTTATAATTTAAATTTAGTTGCTCTCCCGTAGCTTTATTTAATATTTTAAAATTACTAGCTTCTCCCTCTATTTCTATAATAGGATATACAGTTGAATAACCTTCATTTATACATTCTCCAATATTACCTTTTACATTTTCAGTGTAGCTCCAACTAGAAGGAATAGTGAAGGATGACGCAACCTTAAAACCACCTTCTATTATTCTTTCTAATATAAGTTCTTTATAGTCTTTCGAGTAAATGTTAGGATCGCATAATTTAAATGTTATATTCATTATTCCAAAATCATCTGTAGTTACACTTTCTTTTTTTACTAAACATTCTACTTCTCCTAGTCCCTCAACATCTGCAATTAAAGGTATTTCTCCACTTCTAATAACATGAGTTAATTGTAAAGCACTTCTAATGTCATCATCATCTTTTGTAGCGACTTGAAATGTAAAAGTCTTAGAATTAATTTTACTACTTCCGCTATAACTGCCATTTGAATATAGATCGCTGTCGTTATTAGTATTATTGCTATCTAATAAAAAATTATATAAATTAGCATAATAAGGACAATTATCCCCTTGCACTTGCAATCCATTTATAAAAATTTTATTATAATAAATCATTCTTTTACACCTCCCTTTATTTAATACTACTTAATATTCTTTTAACATTATTTATAGTTTTAATTTCATCTTCTTTCGTTTCAAAGTGTGCATTATCTATATTTATATTTGTCCCAGAATTCGAATTATTGTTAGCTAATATCTTATTCATTTCTTTTAAATAAACCCCTATTGAATTTGCTAATTTACTGTCAATCATATCACTCATTTTTTGAGTAGTCATAACTGCATTAGTAACCCTAGAGTTTTTGGGTATGTAAGCATACTCCCCTTGTACTGCTTGTCCTAATGTGTAAGCACTTGCACCACTTGGATTATCTATTAACTCTAATCCACGTTCATTAATGTTATAGATTCCAGATTTCTCGATACTTCCACCAGATTCTTTTTTCTGAGGTTCATTAGTTCCAAAAATAGCTGTCCACGTTCTTGAAACTAAGCTACCTAGTTTTTGTAATAATGTTTCAGATTTTTGATTAGCTTCGTCTAAACCTTCTACATTTAATTTTGTAGAAACATTTTTAGGAATTTCATTTAATTTATCTTTTAATTTGTTAGCATCGCCACTAGCATTTATAATTTGTTCTGCAACTGCTTTAAACTCTTCATTAGTCATACCAAAAGCTTCTGCACTAAGAGTACCATTGTCAATAGCAGAACATATTGCTTTAAATTTTTCTTCTGCCGTAGCATTAGTTAATCCCATATCTTCTATAACTTTATTACATGCATTAGTAGCTTCATCTTTAAAATATGCAAAAGTATTAGAACCTTCATCCAACATTCCTACAATTCTACCCATGTTATCTGTAACTACTGTAGATGTATTTCCGAACTGATCTTGTATTTCCTTTGTGTAATAACCATTATCAGTAGCCCATATTTTCATGGTTTCGCTATTTTCAAAAAATGCTGTAGTCATGCCACTTAGATTGTCTTTTACAGTGTAATAACCTTCTTCAAACTTCTTCACGAATAAATCATTCTCTTTTATGAACTCCTTGTCGTACATAGCACGTCTTAATAAATTTGCTTTCTGGGCCTTCTCTAAGTTATTTAAGTATTCTTCTTGTTTTCCTAAATTAGATTTATACTCTTCTGTTAACAATCCATGTTCTTTTGCATTATCTCTTAATGCTTTAATTTCTTCTTTTTTAGATTTAATAGTATTTTCTATGGTTTTCTTATTATATTCTATAGTCCCTTCTATCGATTTCCCATATATTATACTTTGCTCATCATTATACTTTTGAGTAATTTCTAATAAATCATCATATCCTGTTTGCTGACTTGATATAATAGCTTCATTATTTTTTGTTAGATATTCACCGAATTCTTTATTGAATCCATCCCAGTCAATGTTAGTAACTTGATTCCCCATTTCATCTACTGTATTAGAAGTGTATTTTTTAATCATATCAAGTCCTCTGATTTCAAGACCTTCTATTTGCTTATACGTTTCTTCCATAGCCTTTTTAAAATCTTCTACAGTTTTATCTATTTGTTCTTGACTGAAGCCCTTTTCGCTCATTCCAGATTGAATTGAATTAATTTGACTATCTATACTGCCTGCTCCTATTGTATCTTTTATTAATGTAGCTACTTGCTTGTCTTTAGTATGTTGATCTATTTCCGTAGAATTTAAAATATCGTATATTTGTTGCTGATACCCTTTTAAAGTTCCTACCCAATTAGATACATTAGTTTCAGCATTGTTTAGTGCAGTTTTATACTCTTCACTAAACTTCCAGCTATATTCTTTTCCAAATATCTCTGTCCAAATTGATTCATTACTTCTAAGTGTTCCAGTAAAGTCTCCAATTTTACCACCTAATTCTTTATATGCCTTCTCGCTCTTTTCTATTTCTTTTTGATTATTATATAAAGCCAATCCTAAAGCTCCTACTCCAGCTACTGCTAACCCTATTAAACCACCTTTTAAAGTTAATCCCCCTAATGACTTAACAAGTCCTCCAACTGCTGTATCACTTTGCTCTAATGCCTTACTAAAACTTCCTAAACTCTTAGTATCTTTTGCTATATTTAATAGTGTAGATATTCCTGTACATCCTTTGCCTAGCACAGTAACAAGACTTCCTGTTGCTTTAATAACTGTACCAAATACAATTGCTAAGGCTCCAAATTTTGCTACACTTGTTATTACTTCTGGATTAACTTTAGATAGTATATCTGCAACTGTACTAATTCCATTAGATACATCATCAACAAGTGGTAAAAGACTTTCTCCTAATTTAGTTAGGCTATTCTTAGCTTCATTTATAGATTTCTTAAATTTATATTCGCTAGTATTTGACATTGTGTTAAATGCTTCATCTGCTAACCCTGCGCTATTAGCCATGTCATTCAAAGTCTGATTAAAATACTCACCATCTTGACTCAGTAATGACATAGCACTCAACCCTGCCTCTGTAGAACTCCATAAATTATTAAACGCATCTTCATTTCCATCGCAGCTATCTTTTATTATCTGTAAAGCATCATATAATGTATATCCTTCCTTCATTAATGCAGTAAATGATTTAGCTGTTTTTTCTTCTAATATCTTCCCTACATTCGAGCCAGTATCTCCAAGTTCCTGAATCATAGCCTTTAATTGTGTTTGTGCTGTACTAGCTGTTCTACCTTGTTTTGTCAAACTCGCATAAGAAGATAATATATTCTCTAAACTAACATTATATGAAGCACCCATCGTCATAGCTTCTCCCATGCTTGAAGCAAGTTGTCCAACTGTAGTTACACCATTTTTTTGAACTAAAAATAATTTATTAGATACATCTTCTACATCATCAACAGATTTACCATATATATTCATAACCTGCGTTAAAAGATTTGAGGCTGAAGCTATATCTGTAAACCCTCCAACAGCAACCTTATTAACATCATTTATAAATTGAGTAGATTTAGTATAATCAACACCAGCACTAATGGCATCATATAAAGCATCAGTTAAGTCTGTAACTCCTACACCTGTATTATTACTTAACTCCATAACTGACTCTCCATAAGCCTTTAACCCTTCTTTACTATCGTTAACTAGCGTGTTAACCTTAGCTAACCCACTTTGATAACTACTAGCTAATGTTGCAAGTGTTGCAGAAACGGTTGTTATTAATGCACCTGCTTGTTGTACTTCTGCTCCCATACCTTTAAGGCTTCCACCTGCTTTTTCTAATGCAGCCCCAGCCGTAGCAAACTTTTCTGAAGCCTTTATAAACTTATTGCCTTGCGTTTCTATAGCCTTATTAGTCTCTTCTAATTGTTGCTCTAATTTTAATTGCTCCTGCTTAGTTCTTTCAATTTGAGTTAAATTATTTCTTATAGCATTTTCATTCTTAGAAACTATTTTTTCTTGTTTCTCATAAGCTTTAGTTGCTTCATTTAATGCTTCTTTTGCCTTTTTAGTTTCTTCTGCTTCTTCTCCATATATCTTTATAGCTTCTTTATAAGCTTTATTTGTTTCTTCTTTCTTTTTAGCAAATTCACTTAATTTATTCTTGTTCTTCTCTAAACTAGCATTATTTTTAACTAATGTAGCTTCATATTCAGATATTATCTTTTTAGATTGTGCTAATGCTTGATTTATACTTGATTGTTTCTTACTTAAATTTTGAATGTTAGCACCATATGTATTAACTTCCTGTGCCGAAGTTTTAATTTCTTGATTTAATAACTGCATATTTTTTTTCATATCCGCTATATTTTTGTTGTATTGACTACTATTAACTACGTAAGATACAGATATTTTACTTTCTGCCATAATCATCACCCCTTCTTATTATTTTGTAAAAAAATAAGAGAACCTAATAGGATAACCACCTAATAAATTCTCCTATATAATTAAATTCTTTTTATAAATTCCCATGGATTAGAAACTTCTTCTACTAGCGGTTTATTACTTTCTTGCACTTGTCCTCTAGCTTTCACAACTTCAGCATAGGCTAATATATATGTATTCTTTTTATCTACATTAATTCTATACACACGTTCTTTTATTTGTGTTGCTGTTGCATTATAGAACTCTTCTATGCTCATCTTTAACTTATCGACCGACATAGTATAATAATAGTTATACCAATTTTCGAATATTTCTTTATAGTTTTTATCTCCTTCTATTTCTTTCTTTTGTTCTGATTTGACCTCTTTTTCATCTTCATCTTCTTTAGGTTCTACATAAATTAAAGATTGTACTATAATAGATTTAATTATAAAATATATAGCTTGTTTATCTTCTATAGAAGTATTATTTATTACACTCTTAATTAAGTCTATACTATACCTTCCGTCTGCACTAGCATGTAATAATAATATAAAATAACCCTCATTGTAATTTTCCATTCCCTCTAATAATTGCAATGGTGTAATATATTTTATATTTAACTTTTTACAAATAATCTTATCTGATAATCCATAATATAAGTTTTCTATTATCTTAAAATTAAATTTAAAATTAATATCTAAATCATTTATTGTTATATTTAATTGTGGTATTTCTGTTAATAACATTGCTCATCCCCCCCTATTTTATTTATAATCTTTATTAAGGACACTATAAATTAATAATGTCCTTAAAAAAATTATACTGAAGGCTTTTCTACAAACATATCAGCAGTTAATTGTGATGGTGTTGCACCTGTATTTATATACTTATAAGTCTTAAACTCGTTATCTAGTGCTAACGCTGTAAATGCTAAAGACTTAGTATCAATTTGCTCATTTCCATCTGCATCTTTAGTAGTTACTTGGTCGGAAATCATCCCAAGTGCAACTTTAGGGAATATAATATGTACATCTTCTTCTACCCCTGTTGCTGGATTTACTGCTGTACATTCTATAATTACTGCTTTATACCCCTTGTTTGCCCTCATCCCGTAAATTTTACCGCCATTTTTAGCTTCTCTTATATCAAATAGTTTAGCTTCTGTAGCATCCGACATACCATAAAAACTTAAAGAACCATTTGTTTTACCAACCGACTTTTTAGAGTATATAATTGCATTACCTGCTGCATATGTACTATCTCCTTCAACTGTTTCTGCACTCATCGCGGTTAAATCTGCAACTTCATATACTTCGCCCCATGTTCCTTCTTCTTCTAAATCTGCCATTTTTACCTTTCTTAAACCGTTTGTTAATCTAACTATGTTACTTAATGCCATAAATAAATTCCACCTTTCTAATTATATTTATTAAATCTAAAGCGTAACGTTTTATTGTAAAGCTTAATATTACCCTTTTTTATCACACCGTTTTCGTTGCTTATAACTGTGTATTTTTTATCTTCTAGTGCTTTTATTATTGCATTTGATAAATTTCTATAGCTTCTTAAAGTGTATATATCTACTTGTATATCAAACTCTGTGTATAGATATTTTCCACCTGCAAATGCTCTCCTTTGTTCATCTAAAATAAACCATCTTATATATTCATTTTCTTTTGAATTTTCAGCCTTATCCCAATAAAAAATATTTTTGCATAAAGCTAAAACTTTTTCATTTTCTAAATCATTTTTAAACTTTTCTTCCATATTACATACCACTTCCCTTAACTGGTATCTTGCTAAGTATTTTAATAGCTTCTTCATCCAATCCCTTTAAAGCTCTATAAGCTTTACCAATATTTTTAGGATTAGACTTCTCACTTTCAAATTCTTGGTAAGCATAATACTCTTCCGTAAACCTAGTAACTAATTTCATTCCAAAAGGCATTCTCTTAATCCTACTCTTTACACTTCTTTTAGCATTTCCAGTATCAACCGCTGAAGCACTTTGCATAGCTTTTTTAGCCTTTTTACCAATTTCATTTAATGCTGTCTTTATATCGTCATCTGTTATTTCGTCAAATAGTTCCAATGCCGAATCTAAACCTTCTATAGTGCAACCAGCCATCAAAATACCACCTCTGCTTTCACATCTACATAATTCCTATCCTTTTGTACTGCTGTTATAATATTATAAAGTTGACCGTTCCAAAGTATCTGGTACTCTTTAGTTTTAAATGTCAAATCTTTTGTAAATCTGTTGTAAATAACTCTAAAAGAAACAATAATTTTTTGATTGGTTGAATATGCTTGTACAAATTCGCTATTATTAAAATTAAATACACTTGCACCAACAGTTTTTATTATCTTAAAATTTTCACTCCTATTAGAGAAAATCTCACCTTCTTCTTCATTAGTTACAAAACTTACCTTCTCATTTAAAAAAGTCGGTATCATAGCTATCCCTCCTCTTCAAAGCACGCTAATTTTGCACCAATATTTTTTATAATTATGCTAGTTTTAGCACTTGAAGATATCTCGAATGACCTGTTAAAGTACATCGAATTAGTTAATGTTTTAGCCATATGCCTAGCTAAAGTTTTAGCATTTTCATTTTTCTTATATCCTTCACCATATGTACTATCGATCCAAATTTCAGCTACTTCAAACATCTCTAATAAATCAACATACTCTCCCTCGTCATAACATTTTACAAACGCTATAACATCACCAATTCCAACTTTTATTTCATCATATACATTTTCTCTTATATAATCTTCATCATCTTCCCAAATAGGATCGTTTAAAATCTTTCTATATTCAGCACTGCTTTTCACAATTAATCTCCTTTCTTATATTAAAATAAGACAAGGAGGAAACTCCTTGCCTATATTAAACACCCTTTACAATCTTTATACCTTTAACAATTGTTTTATCTAAAGGCTTAACATCAAATCTTTCTACAACTCTAACTGCTTCTGCATTTGAATCAAAATAAGCTTCAGTAGAAGTTGCAATTTCTAATCCCTTTCTCTTAAAGAATTTAATACTCTTCATAGGTACTACATATCCCATTGCCTCATTTAAAGTTTCATCAAATTCAACAACTTCATGTCCATCTATATAAACAATACCGTTATCAACTGTTATTCTTTCATCTTTTCCACTTTCAGCATAGAATGCATTTTTAATTTTAGCTCTTAAAACCGAGTTAGCTAAAACTTTTACAAATCTTCTAACAGAAGGCTTATATCCATCAATAGCATTAATTATATCATCAATTATAGTGGCTCCAACTGTAATTTCTTTCGCAGAATCAACGTTTGCCTCTACTTGCTTTAATATCTCTTCATTCTTTGTAGTTACAGATTTTACAGCAAAATTTTCTTTAATAGTAGAGAAAATATCTACTGCTGAGTCTTCATCTAAAAAGTTATCTACAGCAACTATTTCTCCATATCCTTCTACATCATAAGTCAATTGCGTAAATGCTACTGAACCTTCTGGAATCTTTTGACCTGGTGTTAATTTAGCTAACTTACCACCTAACTCAGAAACTGGTCTTTTACCTTGTAAAGATGTTACTGGAATAACTTCACAATAAGATTCTAATGAACCGTATCCAGCCTCTAAAACCTCAACTTCCTTTAAAAATTCTTCTGGTACAACTGCCTTTGTTGATTCACCAGCAACCTGAATAGCTCTTGTAGAAACTACCTTACCTTCTCTTAATTCTTTAACTGCGTTTACATATGATCTTTTTTCCATCTTAACATCATCCTTTCTTAATTCTTTTTGTTTTTGTAATTCTCTTTTTTCAAGTTCAGCCTTCTCTTTTTCGGCATCTAAAGCTCTCTTTTCCTCTGCTTTCTTTTCATCATCTATTTTTTTAGTTATGTCAGCAATAAGGCTTCTTTGTTCTTTAGCACCTGCTAAATCTTCGTTACCTATTGCTGCAACCATCTTTTCATTAGCTTCTTTTAATTTTCTTTTTAATTCTTCCATTTTTACCTCCAATTTTTTGCATAATAAAAAGCCCTAGATTAACTCTAAGACTTCCTCAATAATTTCTGCATATTCTCTTAATTCTTTTAACTCTCTTGAATTATCAATTTCTTCTAATTCATCCGCTACAAAATTTCTTACTTCTTTAGTATTTAATTCTCTAGTTTCAGCATTTACCATCGTTCCATAATAAGCTGGTGTTGTTTTACTATCCAATAAAGATACTTCAATTAAATTAATGTCTTTTAATGTTCTTAACTTTAATCCACTATCCCAATCCCTATATTTATCATTGATTGTTGTAAATCCATAGCTAAAACCACTAAAACCACCTTCATCATAAGCTTTAATAGCATCTTCATTTTCGATATCTGCTCTTATGTATAAACCTATATTATCTTCTTTAAGAGTTATATTTCCTTCTCTAAGAGAACCTAACTTCTTATTGGGGTCATGATTTAATAGAAGTTCAATATTATCTGCTCTACCTAAAGCACGTTGAAAACATCTTGGTTCTACTTCTTCAATAAATTTAATTCCATTTTCGTGTAGTACTCTAGATTTTTTATCGCTAATATTTACATACCCTTCAATATGAAGTTTATTGTCCATCTTCCTTATTTGCATTTTGTCCACCCCCTTCCGTTGCTCCAACTTTATTAATATAATAAGTTTTAGCCAAAGATTCTGGTAAATATCCACTTGTAAGAACTACTTCGTCAGCATATTCACTTTCTAAATCTGGATATCCTAATTCTCTTCTAACTTCATTAGCTGTTAAAGATGATTTATCTTTAAGTGTACTTAAACTATCTATTCTTGTGTTATAATCCATTTTAATTAATTTATCCTCATCAAACTCAATAATCTTTTTACCTCTATCAGATTTAGATAAATATTTATGTGTAAATTCCTGCTCTATTTGAGTCATTATAGGTTGTAAACAATCACTATATATTTGCAATTGTAATTGCTCAATATTGGTATAATTACACCGTCATAGTCACCTATAATAGTAGAAGGGAGTCCAAATGTAGCGCATATTTCTTTTCTACTTAACTTTCTAATATTCATAAAATCATTTTCAGATAGTGAATTAGTTAAACTCTGAAGCTGATAACCAGCAGGTATTGTAAAAACTCTACTTAGAGAATTGCTATATAGTTTATCATATTTCTCTTGTATTTTTTTTAACTCTTTTTTATCTTCTATACTAGAAGTAACTTGTACTGCGATTTTACCCATACCACCATTTTCAAATATGTTATTTAAATATGTTTGCCCTTGTTTTAATGAGGCTATAGTTTCTGTTGCTAGACTTTTAATAGATGTAACATCTAATCCATATCGATGTTGTCCAAATTTAAATACTATTAAATCCCTATCTAAAGCATCAAATGTAAAATTATCTATCTGACAAGAATATAAAATTGGATTATCTTTTCCACTATTAATTAATCCAACATTATCAACTATTAAAGAATGAATTAATACTGGATATAATTCTTTTGTTATTGGATCAATATATAATCCACTTATACCATTATGCAATCCATTTTCTATAAATGTTTTCATAGCTATATAGCTATTCATAGATTTATTAAATCTGTTAGTTAATGTATAATAATTAGGATTACTCACATCTGGCAATTTACTTCCTGTATCTTTAACATTCAAAATTTCCAAAGGTAATTTAGCTATTGATTTACTTATATATTCTAAACAACTCAAATAAGCTGATTCCCTCATAGCTCCTGTTTCTTCTATAGAAGCTGAACCAAATACATCAAAAAAGTTTATTGCCCTCTCTTCCTTTTTATTAAAAAATAAACTCAATTAACTACACCTCCTTTCCTTTAAATTTACTTAATGCATAAGCTAGAATAATCAACTCTAAAGCTATTATATAAAATCCAAAGTTAAGGTTAATAAAACAAGAATTTACTCCTATTATTAACAATGCTATTACTACTAAAATATCAATAGCATTTATTTTAATACAAGATATTGTTTTCGAAAACCATTTATTTAATTTCTTCTTCATTATTTTACCCCCAATCTTCACTCATTAATGCTTTAACAGCATCATACTCTTCTTCTTCTATGTACCAATGTGCATATGCAAAAGGTATAGTTATTAATAAATCTATCTTTTCAGACTTATTTTTTCTATCCTTTAAAACCATTATATCTCCAGCTTTACCTGTAGAAACTTGGCTACAAGAAGCACAATAATCTAATAAATTATTCTCAGCATAAAAGACCTTTCCTTCATATAAATCATCCCTAAACTTTTTATAGTACTTAGATAACTCTGTATACGTTTGTCTGAGTTTTAGCATATCATAATCATTTTCTAGTTCTCTTTCTAATATTTCAGCATAACTTCCGTCATAATAAATGCATTCTATTTCGCACTTATAAGCCTCCTCTATCTTCCTAATATAATTACAGATATCTAAAACTCTTATTGTATTACCTTTTTGTATCTTTACATTTCCATTTTTAGCTTCAACGTAATAGTCAATCTTTTCGGTTCTATTAGGACTAAATATTGTATTTTCCGGAATAAAACCCAAACTGCTACAGTATATATATCCATCATCATCCTTAGTCATAATCGAAACTGAGGATAAATCTATTGTCTTAGATAAATCAACGCCTAAACTTACTTTTCTACCATTATATTTTTCATATATAAATTGCTTTGGCTTTTTATATTTTCTAAATATACTCATATCTAAGTAGTGTTCATTTTCTGCTTTAGTTTCTAACATCTTGTTAACAGATTTAGCTAAGTAGTCTTCCTGTAAAGATGGTAGTATTCTTGCTTTATCTCTAAGCTGTTTTATCTCCCCTATATTTCTTTCTAATCTTAAAGGATTAGCTCTAATAATTCCAGAATCTTCATATTCTTCTCCATCTTCTGCATAATATATTAAACAAAATCTTGTTCTATCTATTGATTCACCTTTTAGTATTTTTCTATAATAGTCTAACTCTTCATATATAATACTATTGGATTCTGCATAAGCTGAAGTAGTATAAAAAGCCATAGGATTTTGTACTGATTTTTGTCCTGATATTAATGTAGAAGTTGCCTTTCTAGTGGTAAAAGCACCTACTTCATCCAATATCAAATATGTACCTCTAAAAGAGTTTAAGTTATTATCCCTATCGCTAGATAAAGGCTCATATTTACTGCCCTTTATGGAACATGTTACCTTTCCATATTCTTGCTTACTGCATTTAAAGTGTTTATTTATTGCTGGACTTGTTGAAATTATTTGTACAATTTGTTCTCTAAGTTCGGCCGCAATCTTTTTACTAGTTGCTATACTAAAGAAATTAGAAAACTTTTGTTCTAATAACATTCCTAAAATTAATATCCAAGCGCACATAGTTCCTTTAGCATTTTTCCTCGGTATAAATAGTAATACTTCACGGTATCTAAATCTTTTGCTATCATTTTTGTATCTCCAACCAAAAATATTAACTAATAATAATGCTTGAAACCCCCAAATTGCTGATAGTGCTGATTCATTTTCATTAAATCCTGTTGCCATATTAAATAACTTTAATAAGTTATTAACTTTCTTTAGTTTCTTTTCATCAAAATAAAATTCAAAATCATCTTTATATTGATTTACTTTATAATCTTCTAAAAATATTTCACATTGTTTTCTTACTTCCCAAGTAGTTATATTTTCACCACTAACACACTCATTAGCATATTCTAATGCCTTATCCAGTAATATCATTAATCATCATCCCTTAATGCTTTTAAAACTGGATCATCTGCATTTACTTGTGCTTGTACATTTATATTTGCTATTTTACTTCTAGCCGTAGGGCTTAATCCTAATTCAGTGCAAGCTCTAAAAAATGCAGATTCAGCATCTTTGCGCGTTCCTAATAATTTTCTTTCTACAAGCAACTCTGGATTACTATTGACCATTTTATCTATTACTTGCATTCTATCTATTGCGATAACAACTGTAGATAAAATATAAATATCTAAGTTAGCTAATACACCACTTGCTTCCATTTCTTTAACAATGTATTTAAATATTTTCTTTTGTTCCTTGCTTAAATATGAAGGAGGCTTTACTTTATCACTTCCTCCTTTTAACCTTGCTTCTGCTTCTTGTCTTGCTTGTCTCTCTTCTTGAGTTAAGTGACAAGTTTGTAAATTTACCGGTTTTGATGGTCTAGCCATAACTAAAAACCTCCTTTCACTAATTTATTGCATAAAAATAAGACCACAGTTAATTTAGTGCCGTCTTATAAAATCCTCATTTTCGGAAATTTTTCTAACTGGAAGTTTGAACCGGGTATTTTTAATATTCTCTCAAAATATCTATCCATAGCCCCCCTATTTCTGTGAATATACTTCCAAAATAAACACACCGTATAATATAAAACCCTTTATAATTAAATCTTATATTATTCTATTGCTTAAATTTTAGAAACAAAAATTTTTCAAATACCAATCAAGTATTTCTCTCAACGCTTTCTGCATTTGTTCTTTCTCTTTAATTCCTTTGTTATATTCTCTATGTATTGTGTCATGATGGCAACTGCATACACTTATTAAATTCATATCATCAATACGCTTATTCCAACATTCCTTCAACTCTTCGATATGATGAGAATACTCACTTGCACAAGTATCTTCATCTTTATATATAACATTACCACTGGTACATAGTGAGTAAAAGCAGGGAATACATAACCCACAATCCCGTATTTTTATATAGTCTCTTATTTTTATCCATTCACTTGAACTATAGAACTTAACATACTTACGTTCTTCTAAATCACTATACCTTTTTTTATTATAGTTACTATATTTTTTCTTGTTGTTATTATCTACTACTTCTTTGCAACTACTACAGTACTTCTCATTTATACTTATTATTTTACCGCATTTTGGACAATGTTTATAAATTGCCATATAAATCTTTCTTAATATCCTTAACTAATTTAATTAAATCTCTATCAAACTCGAAGCACCATACTTTCTGCATCCTATTCGGATATTTCCAATGTGGCTTATTCTCTGTAAAATACTGCCACTTCCCCATCTCTATTAGTTTATCTGCAATTCTTTTATCTGTTACGTTATAAGTTCTATATATTCTTTCTTCCATTTCTATCTCCTTTTTATTTTTCCATTATTATCTTTCTTGTTAAAAAATCCTAACATTTTTCTTCTATCCTTTCTAATTCTTTTATTATTTCATTTATATTTGCATTTTCTATGTACTCCTCAACACTCTCTAAAATCTCATCAATTCCCATACCCTATCCCCCTAAAATAGTACGAATTAACATACCCTATTTTTAAAATAAAACTCTGCTAAATCTATATTATTAGTAAATTTATTTATCTCTTCTACAGTCATTTCTTTAATTCCAAAAGCGTACCCACATTGTGTGTAGCCCTATCCGCTATATTTTCTCTAATAAATAAAAAAGAATAGTTTTACACTACTCTCTTCTTATTAATATTACTTATTTTACTAATCAGTTTTTCTGCAATCGCATCTATAAAATGTAACCCTACATTTATAGCATAGAACATAAAAAACGCTACTATTATATGCAATCCAAAATACCCAATTAAAACAAGCACCCAAAATAAACTTAATATATTTATCATTTTTATCCGCCTCCCATTTTTTAATTGCCTTTTAAAGCACAAATAATAACACCATATTTATAAAATGATGCTATTATTTCTACCTTAAAGGAGTGGGCATTTTAAAGACTTGCCCTTGTCTGTAAGAAATAAGAAACAGTCAGCGAACTGCTTCCTAAATAGAATTTTAAAGACATACATTTCTTTATTGTCTTTTATGTTAGACTTCTACAGTTAAACTCTTACGAGCAGATGCTTTGCACCTTTAACTACAGCTATTTTATGTTCTAGGAGGAACAGTACAATAAATGACAAAATATTGCACTACTAGAAAATAGCAACTAGTTTATATGATATTCAAATACAAATTATTAGATAGTAAAAATTTACACTAATAAAATGACAACTATTTTTTAACGCAGAGTTATAAACTGCGAATCTTATAACTTTTTGGAATACTCCTGTCTAGTTATTTAACCCTTTAGCTCTTGACTGTCTAAAAGGCCATGCTATTGCACTCGCAGGCATAGATTAACACCTACAATCAAGCATAAATGCTCTATATAACCATTAAATTTAAATAGCTATAACAACATTTATCCACTAATACTGGTGTGAAGTAGCACGAACACCTGTAATAAAAGATAATAAAAAAGAGTAGTATTTAAACTACCCTTAATTAATTATTTTGGCTTTGTTTTAAAATAGTGTTGAAATTAGCATGAATAAAGAACTTTTTAGGTTTATTTCTTTCCATTTCTGTTTTAAATAATTGGGTCCATTTATACCAAAATAGGTTTAAATAGAGTAAGATAGATATAGGATAGTTAGTGTAATAACTAATAAATCCTATATCTTTTTTTATATAATATAAATACTAAACAAAGTAAGAATAAATAGTATAGTAAGTATAAAATAAGAAGGATAGGTTAATCTAATATTGAAGAAGGTGAACAAGCGATGAAGGTTCAAGAAGTAAAGTTGGAAGATGATAAAAGACGCTATAATTGCAAGTTTAAAAAGAAAAATTAAAAAGCTTAAAGAAGAAAATAAAGAACTTAGAGAGCAAGTTAAAATTAATTATGCGGATATTTATAAACAATTATAATTTTGTAAATAATATGCTATAATTAAATAAATTAGAAAAAATGAATAGTGGTATTCATTTGAAGGAGATTTTATGAGAAAAATATTAAAAAATTTTATTTTTATAAGTATTTTTATAGTATTAAGTATTCTTATAATATTAATTAATTTTATGGGCTATGACGATAAAAATATATTATTGATAGGATTAAATCCGATACTTAACTTTCTTGTTTATCAAGAAGGTTTCAGAAATATCATATGGAATGAAGGTCCTAATTTTAATATGTACATCGCACATTTAGTAACATTTATTATCTATGGAGTAATAATTGACATGATTCGCTTTCCTTTTAAATCAATGATAAAAGTTATTAAATCCTCCAAAAATTAAAAAGAATCTTAAAAATTATAAACTAAAGCTCCGATAATTTAAATTATCGGAGCTTTTAATACATATTATATATGTGTATTATATTAAAAGTTTTGTATTTTGTTACTTTTTATAAATTTACTCTTGATAAATAGGTAGTTTGTTAGGAACTTGGTTGAAACACCATTAAACTTTCTTATCCATCTTTTTAAGCTACTATGAAAAGCATTGACTCTTTGAATATTATAAATATCCACAGTTTTTCTCCCGCCCCTAATTTGATGTAATTCAAAATTATGTTGAGCCGCAAATGGGATATAACTCCTATGTTTATCAGTACATAAAATAGAATTTTCTTCAACAACCTCTGATAAAGCCCTATTTATATCAGTATAGTTAGGTCTGCCATCACATATTAAACCAGTATATATATTTCCTAATCTATCTACACCACATAATACACAGGCAAATTCCTTTGATGTACCTCTTGTATTTATTTCTTTGCCACGCTTTCTTGATTCCCTTGGCATAGTAAAATTAGAACTTTTGCTATGATTCCCTTTATAGCTAAGAGCAAAGTATGTCTCATCGAGTTCAATAACACCCTCAAGAGAGCCGTAGCCAATAAATTTTCTAATAGCGTCTATAATTTTATGTCTCCAAAAGAAAGCTGTTGCAATATTAATCTCAACAATTTCGGCACATTGCCTAATAGTGTTACCATTTATCATACATTGAGCATATAGTAGCCATTTATCTAATCCCTTTTTACTACTTGAAACTGGGGATTTAGAAAAATCATTGAAATTTTTTTTGCACTCTGGATTTTGGCATTTATACCTTTGCTTAACTCCATTTTTACCATGATATTTTCCATACTTAGATATTTTGTCATGATTACAAAAAGGACAGCACTTCCCCTTGTTAAATCTATTTTCAGCGATTTCTTCATCTATAGAGTTAGTTATTCCATTTGACACCAATACAGTCTTTAAAAAATCAAATACCTTCTCTTGCTCATATGTATTTAATTGTGAAACTTGCTGAATAACATTATTAACTTTTGGCATAAAAAATCTCCTAAATAGTAGTCATATTGTATATTATAACCATATTTATAGAGGTTAATCAAATTTCAACAGTTTATTAAAACAAAGCCATTATTTTATCAATATCATTTTTTACATTATCTAACCATTCAGAAACAGTATATTCAAAGTCTTCTCTTACTAATGTATTTCTTTCTTCAAAAGGAATCGTTTTTTCCAGCCCTTTATATTTCATTGAAAATTCTAACTTTTCCTCTAACTCTCTAAGTCTATTTAATAATATTTCTTCCATTAGACTTTACCCCCTTATATTTATTTAGTTAAATTAACCATAATTATATAATTCTACATAATAAGGCAAAATCCTTCTAATAAATATTCTATTTTCACCAATACTGGTGTGAAGTAGCACGAACACCTTTAAATTAAGTCCTTTAAAGCAAAATAACAATTTCTCTTAGAAAAGAAACAATGTGCACCCCATTTTGTTTTTACTTTAGCTTTACAAGTTTTCTTTTGAAGTTCTGTAGCTTCTTCATATTTCCATTCGGATTTTTTTTGAATAAAACTAGATCCCTTCTCTAATGCTACACCTTCAATTTCCTCAACTAATTCTTTTAAATTATCTGAATTATTTATTTCTTCTAAATCATATTCCCAATTTTCTTTTTGAATTCTCTTATAAGAAATAAACTCTTTCCCATTATTTAATATGTAATAATCTTCTTTAGAATTAGTAGACAATATAGCAATATCAATTCCTTTAATATCAGTAAAGAACCAGTGGAGGCTACTTATACTAAAAATATTTTCAACTGTTTCATTAAATAAGTCGATTTCTTTTTGTAATATTTTAGCTTCAATTCTTTCTCTTTCCTTACGTTCCTTTTCTTTTCTTTCATATTCTTCTTGTTCTTTTATTATACGTTCTTTTCTTTCTATAAATGTTTCATCTTCATCTAAATCAAAAACACTTCTACCTGTCATTAAATTCATTTTATTTTTAGTAGTAACATCGCATACGTCTAAAATAAGACAATCTTCTTTCTCCTCATATATACGAAGCCCCCTGCCAGCACATTGAGTAAAAAGTATTTTAGATTTTGTTGGCCTTGCCATTATTATACAATCAACACTAGGTTCATCAAAGCCTGTTGTTAACACACCAATATTAGTTAATACTGAAATTTTTCCTTTTTTAAAATCTGCTATTGTCTTAGCTCTTTCTTCAGGAGATAAAGTTGAATCAATATTTTTAGCTACTATTCCAGCTTTATTAAATTCATTAGCTAATTCCTCTGCGTGTTCAATACTAGTGCAAAAACATAATGTTTTCTTTCTATCTTTAGCAAGTTCTATGTATTTATTTACTATTAATTTATTTCTATAATTATTATTTACTGCATTATCTAATTGCCCTAAATTAAATTCTCCACCAACCGTAGAAACATCATCAAGAGAAGTATTAGTATATATAGTTAAACACCTCGGACTACATAAATATCCTTCTTCTACTAAAGATATTATTTCCTTTCTATATACAAAGTCGGAATATACCTCTAATAGTTCCTTATTAAATGGAGTAGCGGTATATCCAATAACCTTTTTAGCTCCAACTTTATCTATGATTTTTTTAACTTGTCCCACCGCACGATGCGTTTCATCTATTTGAAGCATATCAAACTCACCATTAGCTATCATTCTATCTAACCTAGTAGATTTACCATGAATTAAACTTTGTCTAGTTGCAACTATCACTCTTTTATCCACTTCATCAAATTTACCTTGCACACTTCCAATTTCTTCTCTTTGAATAAAAATAGACAGCTTATCTATTGTTTGCTCTCTTAACTCACTTTGATCCACACATATCAATACTCTACCTTTTTCTAAACTAGCCACATAACTCATTATAATTGTTTTACCTGCGCCTGTAGCTAGAAAAGCTATTTTCTTTTCTCCATTTTGCATTCCCTTTATAGCATTAATACATTCTTCTTGGTAAGTACGTAATACAATCCCTTTATTTAAAATTTCTATTTTATTGTTATTTTCCATTATTTTTTACCTCTCTTCTTATTCTAAATTAGTTTTTTCTTATTAATTTGCATAAAAAAAGGATATGCAAAAGATACATACCCTTAATTAGAACTTTAATTTTAAATTATTCCTTGAATTCCCTTTAGAGAAATGATATAATTATGGTATAATGTCTGAATTATATTTAAGTAGTGCAATAAAAAAATTGTCTACCTTTCAAAACCCCGAAACCGTTGGTATCACTAGCTTTGAGGGCATTTTTTCACTCTACAAATGTCCCAAATTTACGCAAAAGTTAAAATTAATATATTAATCTTCAATTTTGCGTAAAAACGGTACATTTATAAACGCAAAAAACACCTTCAAACCCAGTCATAGAGCCACTTCCGAGAGATTAAAAGTACCTATTAATAAGTTGTAAAATATAGAGTTTTCCCCATTTTAGGAATGGTTTTTATTTTGATTCTATTTGTTTTAATAAATTCGCTAAACTCCTCGGATTTAATTACTTTATCCCATGTTTTTCTTCCAAAATCTAAATAATCTCTAACTTCAGTTATAGGAATTCTAACCCTATCCCATTCGTTTAACAGCCATTCTTTTAATAATTCAAAGTTATTCATTTTCTTCATCACCTTTTTACTATCTTTTTTTATTTCTTGCCCTGCTTTATATATGTAAGTTCCATTTCTATTGTTTGTATCTACTATGTACCCTTGTTTCTCTAAATCCTTTTTTACATCAATCCAATTTGCTTCGCTTTTTCCTGCTGGAGCAAAAGCATAATTATAAACTATATGTTTTTTATCTGCATCAGATATTTTAACGCCAACAAATTTATCTGGTAAATTTATTTTAGGTATTTCTACATACATATCGTAAGACTTTAAATTCCCTTCTTCATCACAATACCATTGCCTTTCTTGCCCTTTTTCGTAAAAATATTCTTGTTTACTTGTTCCATTGCTATATAACATTCTACCTTCTTTATCTACATTAGACCATTTAAGGCCACAAAAAAGTATATCATGCCTAACTCTAACTGCTTGTACATGCACATCTTCTCTATTAGAATCTACCAATACAATTTGTATTTTTTCATCTTTATCTTTTAAGTTCCATCCAGTTTGGTAGCTTGAATTTATTATCAATATATCTAAATCAACAGGCAATTCATTATTTTTAATTAAATATTCTCTTAATTGCATTTGATCGTCGCTCATAGTAGGTTCAAATCTTTCAACAATCTCTCCTGTTTTTTCATCTATATCTGGATATTTATTGCCAGCCGTAGGACTACATAGCCACTCAACATTAAATCCTAAAGTTTCTAAATATTCCTTGTATTTTCTCTCTATAGAAATAAAATCCGTATATATTAATACCTTTAATCTATTCTTCTTGACATTATCCCAATCTATACCTCTAATCATATTCCAGCCGCAATGATAATATTTTTTACTATCTATAAAGTACCTGTCCAATTTTTCAATCAACCTATCATTAAGCACATTACTTATATTCAACTCATTGTTATTGTTAAACTGATATCTATCAACGGGCTGTCTAGTTGCCGTCATTGCAATAATCAAAACTTTATCTGCTAAAGAATTTAATTTACTTATTAATAGCCCTAAATTACTAGATTTAAAATCATAATAATAATTAAACAACTGGTGGAATTCGTCCATGATAATGCAACTTATATACTTCTTTATTAAATTATTGCATTTTTCATCTTTAACCAATAAAGATAATGTTTGATAGCTTATTACCTTTATAGTGCCATTATCTTCACTTAATAACTTTTTTAATTTAGAGCTTTCTTTAGCTTCAATTAACATTCCTTTCTTTTTAGCTTCAGCTATTAAGGGATAATCATTTATCACAGAGTCCATTAACATTTTAGTATCGCACACCCATAAAACCACAGATAATCTATTCTTAAAGTTTAATATTTCATTATAAAAGTCTGTATATCGAGCAGTGTTATTTATAAAATCATTCATCATAAAATAACTTTTTCCACAACCTGGAAAGCCCTCTAATAAATTGATAACACCATTTTTAAATTTTATTGAATATGTATTCATTAACTTTGTAACTGTAAGTAACCCCTCATGCCCTTCTACCATTTTTCTATTCATTCAGTTTATTCTCCTTTACTTTTTATTTGCATTTTTATGTAGTAAATCCATTACTAAATCATATATTTCTCTAAATTTTTCATCATTAACAAAACTATATACAAAGCTACCTTCCTCAAATTTATTAGGGTACATAAATGGATGTTGTCCTGTTAATACCTCAATTGTTGTAGCTATGTCTTTATTTTTTATAATGTAATATTTACTTGTATTTTTCATTATTTTTTACCTCTCTTTTCTTGACTTATAAATTTTAATCTCCACTAATACAAGGCAAGGGGTAGCACCCCTGCCTAACAAACCTTTAACCAAACCGTACCACTTTTAGCTTCTTCATAAGCTAACTCTTTCTTTTTTGTGTTCCAATCAAAACTAACTTTATAGATTCCATTAAATTTATCTAAATATTCAGGACATAAAACTCCAATTTTATTTCCTTTACAGTAAAGTTCATTATCTTTAATTTCAGCTTCATTACTTAATTCTTGATGTGTTAACTTCATTATTCTTATTTTTTTAACTAATCCTTCTTTTTCTAACTTACTCAATATCTCTTCTTTATTACTCAAATTGCCTACCTCTTTTTCTTTCTTTATAGCTTTATACTTTTCACCATTCCAAGCGTATTCACCATCTTCAACTTTAATTAATGTGTCTGTTTTACTTTCCATATTCTTTAAAACTTGATAAAAATAATCGTCCCAAAAGTATAATGTCATAAATCTAATAGTTGCATTTTTCTTTTTCAAAGTAGCTGCAACTACATCAATGCCAATGTTATCTAATGCCTTTATTTTATTAAACGTCTCTACATCTATCTTATTGTATTCTTTGGTATTACCATTTAAAACCTTTCTTACATACTCTCTAGCTTTACTATTTTCATCATAAATATTAATTAATCTTTCATCTATATCAGCTTCCTTATCACCTAAAATAGCTTTTATAAACGCTTTAGTTCCTTCGGTATTTCCACTTGCAATATCTTTTAATGGATTTATTAATTCTTTTACAATATAAGCTGAATACTTATCCATTACATTATTACTTGTTTTATTAATTATATCTTTGCAATTACTTATCTTTCCTTTTCCATTACATTCACATTTTCCTAAATAGTGCATAAATCTAGGTTTATATAATTTTTTATGCTTATTTAAATCTTTAATCAACCATTTAGGAATATCTGATAATGTTTTAGGCTTGTCTATTGCCAGTTGTGAAGCTAATAATATTTCAAAAAAATCATTTTTATAATTCTTATACTCAATTTCCCTATACTTCTTTTGTTCATCTTCGGTAAATTCACAAATATATTTAATATCATTTTCTTTGATATATTTTTTAAATAATTCAGTCGAGGCATTATTATACATATCCCACAAGTTATTTATTACCTTTAAATGCATTTCCCAAGTACATTCTTCTTCTTCGTAATCATATAAATAAAAATCTTCTTCTCTATAAATATAATTATTAACCCTAAAGAATTCTTTTTTATCAATATTCCTATTCAGACTTTTTAAATATTCTTTCCTTACAACATCATAGCTTTTAACCGTACCATCTTTATATATTAAAGTATTATAAGAACTAACTTTTCCGCACAATTTAGTATTTTTTATAGCTATTTTACCTATTAAATTACCTGCACTATTCCAAATATCTTCATATACTTGTTTTTTAGTAAATAAATGTTTTACAGTATCACCATCATCAACATTTATAAATGGTGCTTCCTCTTTAATAATTGCATCAATAAGAATTTTATTATTAACTATTCCAAATAAATCTCCATCCAAATCAGCTCCACTTTTTTGAAATAAAAAATCATCGAAACAATTAATAAATAGTATTTCTTGTGTATAATCTTTCAATAATTCCTTTTCTATTAAATTTATCTTTGTAATTTCTGCATAATACGCAATTGGATTTCTATAAGACAATCTTTCACCAGTTTGTCCACCCTGACTAAATTCCCCTTTAGATAATCCATTATTTCCTCTATCTTTAGTCATTAAAACATTGCAATAAGTAATAGGATCACATACTCCTACTGTTATTTCTCCGTCTACTATTATCTTTCCACCCGCTAATTGATTTAATCTTTTAATAAGTTGAGATTTTATGGTATGTCTTATGTATCTCCACTTTAAACAATCTTCTCCAATTCTATCTATTATTAAATCTAATTTATTAGTTATTGTTGCGCTTTCTTCTATATTAGTTAACCAGTCTCCTAGCGCCAACTTTAAATAGTTTATATCCTTCATATTAATAACATTTTTGTATTGTTCTATTATTGGTTTAGCTATTTCAATTAATTCTTCGGCACTTACGTTTAAATTTTGTAAAACTTGATAATTTAAAGTTATTCTATTCTTTAACTTCTTAGGATCTTTATTTATTTTACTTATATAAATAGCTTTATTTAAATCATTATATTTACTATCCTTGTATATTGGATAAATTGTTTCTTCCCACCTAGTACCAGATGCTACATCCCACTTATTTATGTACTTAGCTTGGGTGCTGTTTAGTATCATATCTATATTTTCTATATCTCTCAAACATCCGAATATATCTTTTATGTAATATCTATCATTTTCCTTCTTAAAAGTATCCGTATCAGCTTTATAATTAGTTTTAAAATATTTCACAAAATCAAAATTCAAAACTACTCCCTTTACAGCTAGACCATGATACATACGAATTATTGCAAATTCTACATCATAATCTACCTTCATAGAGTTTTTAATAATTTCAGCCATTTTAGAAGACATTAGTCCACCGCCATCATTTATAATATGTGACATGTCATATTCTTCAGCAACTAATTTACCATCTTTTATATAGCTATACATTTCTTTATTGTTATATGTAAATTCATCTACAAAGCATATACTAGGCATATATTTTACTATTTCTGTACCTGTTAGACCTAAAGCCTTTTTACTTGTATATTCTTTATTAGTACATATATTTTTACCTTCCATTTCTTTTATCTTTCCGCCGCTTAAAGTATCTTCAAATTCTTCTATAAAATCTTTATACTTTTCCGCTATGTAAATTGACTGTATTTTAAAATCTAAATCTAATACTTCATCATGCTCTTCTATTTTCATTCCAGATGGTGTTGTATTTAATTCGATATATCTTTCGCCCTTATATGTAATTCCTTCAATTAATTCATTTAGTCCATTTTCTTCACTCAAAGAAACTTTTATAATTCCCTCTAAAAGTTCATTATTATTTATTTCATTTTCCCTATAAACTTCAAAACATCTAAACATATAAGAATCACTTAAATCTATATGCTTTTCAAATTTTCCTTCCCATTTTCCTTCTTGATCTTTAACCATTTTAACCATTTCTAATTTAATTCTTTTCATAAATTCTTTTCCCCCTTGATATTATTAGATTATTATTAGATTATTTTTTATATTGTTCCATAGCTTGTCTAAGCTCGTTACTATCTTCAAAAGCAAAAACATTCCATTTAGGATTTTCTTTATTAGGCATTATTTTTATAATTTCAAAGCCTTTTTCTTGTAAATATCTGCACATTTTAAATGTTTTAATTATGTACCATTTTTTCATTATTATCCTCCTTCGATTGTTATTAGATTATTATTTTAATCCACCTATACTGGAAGGCTAAGGATTTAGCCGACCTATAAAACTTTTTGTTGACTTACTTATAAAATTAATGTATTATAATATTATAGTATTCTGGTTATATTATACGTTTTTATAGATAAATTTAATTATACCACTATTTGCATATTGTTGTAAATAGTGTTTATTTGCTTTTAAATCATATCCTGAGACGTTTTAATCTTAGACATATCTTTATTGTCTAACTTTTTAAAATTGATTTTAACCTTAAATTTTAGCGTTTTTCTTCGAGTGTAGACTTAAAGTTATTCCAACCTTCTTCAATTTTAATTACTTGACTTATATTTAGTTCTCTTTTAGCTGTATCGCTTAAATATGTAGATAATATAGATCTATCTATACCTATCTTTCCAGAAATCCATGCCGTTGAACTACCATACTTCTCTTTAAATTCTTTGATTTGTTGTTTAATCATTTTTATTCCTCCTTTTAATATTAACGTTGATGTTGTAAAAAAAATATATAAAAGGGGTTACCCTTTTTTAAAACTTCTATCCATATTTGTGCTTTAGTAAATAACATTTCTAAAACAGGTTCTTCATATGAACTTATTTAAGAATGTTTAGAATTTTATTTTTTACTCTCTACCATAAAGCCCCATTGATAAATTTTCTGCAAGCTAGTGATACCAACGGTTTCGGGGTTATGAAAAAAATGATGTGCTGCATTTTTAGGACATCTTTATGTTCTTTTTCCTATCCATTTACACATTTTTGTTAGAATCGCTACAACCATTGATATAACTATGTTAGGGGTTATTTTATGCTTTTTTGTTTTAAATTAGAATCGCTACAACCATTGGTATCACTAGGTTTAAAGGTGCTTGACAAATGCTACAGGATAATTAAAAAGGGCAACAATTAAGCTACCCTTGAAAATTAAATATCTAATGACATAAAATCTATATTTAAAGTTTCTTCTCGTATAATATTATAGAACTCTTCATCCAATAGACATGATGGAAACTCTTCTTTATTTAAAAATTCAGGACATAAATCGCTAAGCGTAAATAAAGCGTTATCTATTAAATATTCTTCTAAATCTAATAACAGAGAGTCTATAAAGGTAATATAAGAAAATCCTCTTTGCTCTCCAGTATATAGTTCCCAAAGCTCTTCTTTGGAAAAATCACTTTCATTTTCAATCTTTAAAAGCTCCACATACTTATAATTTTTACTTCTACAAACCACCTCATATTTATTACTATTTATAAATTTAAAATTTACCCACTTTTGTGCATATTCTTTTATATTTGCTTTTTTAATTCTTATCCTTAATTCGTTTGTTAGAAAAACTATGTTTTCGTCAATCCACTTATAAATAGCTTCTCTATCTTTTTCTCCATCACTCATAATCATAACTCTTTTCATTTAATTCTCTCCCTTTTATTCATATTTTTAATTCCTTTAATTATTGGATTAATTATTACCATTTAATTATATCTCAAAAAAGGCCTTCTAAAATTTTTTAAAAAGAATTATGCTATTTTTGAGATATATTTACTCATCTTTTAACTATCTAAATCTACTATTTAACTAAATTATTCTATATAGATGTATTCCTGTTGGTATTCATCTATTAATATCAATTTAGAAAGTGCATTAGCAACAGTTACACCAATTCAATTTTGTAATATTCATCGTCTGCAAATAATACTGTCATTTCTTCGTCTAAAAATTCTATAAAAGTTATAATTCCGCTAATAATTTTATCCCAAAATTCGTTAAATTTATTACTGTTAACTTGTACCATTTCCCCATTTATTAATATATCTCTATTATCCTCTGCTGCACATTGCAAAAAGCAAGCCACTTCTAATTGCATTTCATTTAATTTATTATTTCTCATTTTATTATCCCCCTCATATTCTCCATTTTATTTATTATGTTAATTTTAAATAACTTGTTTAAAACTATTTTCTATACCTAGAATAGTTAGTTTTACCTGAAACTCATCTTGAGTTTTTAAGAAGTTATAGTATTCTTTAAATTCTTTTCTATCTTCTTTAGTTACATCTTTTAAAGTTTTTCTGCCTAGAACTCCCAGATAATAAAACACTTCTAACTGCTCCTTATTATGCCTTCTTAACTCTTTTAATCCTACTAAGTTAATAACCTTTTCCTCCATATACCCATCCCCTCATATTTATTTTTTAACTACATAGTAATATTTGGTTGCTATTTTTTTATTAAAATCACTTAATACTAGACTGCTTTCGTTTAAATAAATTCTAGCTTTTACTATATCGTCTTCAATCAAAGCTAAGTAATTACCTAAGAATTTATCCTCGGTTTTTACCAATTCAATTTTATTACAACTAACAGATAGTCCGAGCGCATCTATATGATATCTTAATTCCATTATTTCACCTCTTTAAATTCTTTAAAATTAGACAATGTATCTGGTCTACCATTTTTAATTAGCCACTTTGCATAATCCCAAATTAATTCTTTACTCATTTCTTTTTTCCTCCTGTTTGTTTTATCAACCTTATGTACTTATTATAAACCTTTTGGTTTCGTTGAGTCAATACTTTTTAGTAACTTTTTTAACTCTATTTTATATTTTTAAACTTTTTGGTTGTTCTATTTGAGGTTAAATATGATATAATATAATATAAGGTAGGTGAATACATATGAATATTACAAAGGAAATAAAAAAAATAATGGTTGATGATGATATTACAATAACTCAATTAAACGATATGCTTAATAATAAAAATAACACAGACTATAGCCCACAAAATTTGAGTAAAAAATTAAATAAAGATGATATAAAATTTGGAGATGCTGAGGATATATTAGCTGTTCTTGGATATGAAATTAAAATAATAAAAAAATAAAGAGTAGCTACATTAATAGCTGCTCTATTATCACTTTCCTAGCTTTTATATATTCTTCTTCATACACCGCTTCATATTCTCTCTTATATTTATTATACAATTCTGTATTTGCTAAACTATAGTACTCTTCGCTTATTCTCCATCCTGACTTCATTTTTATATATATTTCAAATTCAAGTTTTGCAATTATATTAGGATCTAGCATCATATAAATTGAAATATTATCTATCCTTTTTATTTTTTTTACTTTTTTATATAATGTAATTTCTTTATAACAATTATCTTTTTCCATTTCTATTGTTAACTTTATCTTATTAAAATCCACTCCTACACACATATTAATAATTGGCCTATACATTTTTTTACCTATAATAACATTATTAAATTCATAAAACGCAAGTTCATTTAATAATTTAACTCTATAAATTTCTCTGTTTTTTTCTTGTTTACTATTTTCTATTACAGGTTTATATTTCTTATTTAATATAATAAATAATTCAAATCCCCGGTTTTTATGAATGATTTTAAATCTATCTCTTAAAGTTCTAAATTGTTTAAATGATAAAATTTTCTCAACACTAAAATATGCAATTGTTTCACTATCATATTCACTATATAGCTTAAGTTTTCTAATTTCCTCATCCAATCTTCTATAGTTTACATTTTCTTTCTCAATAAAATATAACCTTCTTCCATCCTCATCATTTTTGATATAAATTAAATCACCTAATATTGCATTTTTATCACTATTATAATGTCCTAAATACAAATAATTCTTATACTTTACCTTATATTCAACCTCAAGCTTATTTTTACTAAATTTAAAGGATATTAATTCACGGCTCTCAATAAATACAAATATATATCTCAAATACTTATATTCACTAGATAAATATTTTCTAGTTCCCCTTTTACTTGTTTTAAAGCACTCACTATCAAATAATATTATTTCAATATTATCATTTTTATTAATCTTCT
Organism: Clostridium celatum DSM 1785; assembly: GCF_000320405.1. GTDB lineage: Bacteria > Bacillota > Clostridia > Clostridiales > Clostridiaceae > Clostridium > Clostridium celatum. The sequence continues at coordinate 50,882 of NZ_KB291645.1, forward strand.
TAATTAAACTCAAATTATCTACAAATGCTATTAAAATTCCTTTTATAGGTTTACCAATATTATTATTTTTTATAATTATATCCAAATTTGCATAATCTTTTTCTATTTCACTTAATGGTACTCCTTCTCTTTTCATTTCTATTGCATAAAAATACTTTTTATCTTCTCCAAATAAATCAACTCTCTTTAAACAAGTTCTAAAATCAACTTCATTCTGCAATATCCTTATACCCTTTTCACTTTCAATGTAGTCAATAACATAATCATACATATCTAACTCTAACATCTAATCCTACCTATACAAGCCCTTATAATTCGACTTTACACATATATTTATTTATATAAGTATAACCATAATTTTATATGCTATTCCAAAATAAAAACGCTTATTAGAGGAATAAACAAAGAGACGGACATTTTGGGGACATCTTTATTTTGAATATTATATAAATAAAAATAAAGCAAGGTTAATTAAAACCCTGCCTATTTACTAACTAAAGAAAGCTATAATTTTATCTAGTATGTTATTTATTCCTTCTACTAAAGAAAATATTTCACTTCCTGTTATTGCTGCGTAAATACTTAATCCTAGACTATAAAGCTCAATCCCTACGCAGATCCAACCACAGAAGGCTATAACGTCTGCATAATCTTTTTTACCAAAACATCGTAATGCCTTTTGACTTATATAAGCAACTGCACCAACTTTAATTAAGCTTATCATAGCAATGCACCTAATTTAGCTATAAGTTCTACTATAAAATAAACCGCCATGGCTCCTAATCCTGCCAATCCTGATATGTTAATGAAACTGGCCATATCAGACTTACCAAACGCATTTAATACCTTTTCTGCAACTGCTGAACCAACTCCAATTCCTAACATTGTAATAATTGTTGTAACGTTCATAATTAATCCCCCGAATAAATTATTTTTTAATGGTTATACTATTGATAATAGAAGGAAACGGGGAAATTCCCCCTCTCCTAAATTTTTTTACTTAGCCTTTGGATACTTCTTAATATTTCCATTTGGATAAGTAACTGTGATCACATTTAAAGGTTGTTCCTGCACTTTAGGAATAGCCTTTTTATTTTTCTTGTTTAGGCTTTTAAATGCCCTCTTAGCATAAATATCTACTTCCTTAAATATAGCCCACACAAGCCTTGTAACTCCTTTTATAGTCCTCTTTATCCATCTCGGAATTAATAACCAAATCACGTTCATAGCGATAAGTAAAATAATAGTTTCTTTTAATAGTTGGCCTAAGTGCATAATATATGCCTCCTTTAGTGTAATTCTTATATCTAATTAAATAAATAACAGTTATACTTTATAGCTTCTAGTGTAGTTATACATGGGCTATACATCTCATATAGGTGTCCTGAATTAGGATTAAGCACAAAACTTGACCTTATACCAAAACGCTTATATGAGCCTGTACAAGTCATATATAATTAACCACAAACTACCAATATAATTGTATTTATTTAACAAATATAGCTTGTCTATAGATACTATATCTTCCTTTTGCACATCTCAAAAATTAAACTTTTGTGATATGTACTAAGGGGAACTCCCCTTATATCCCCTCCCATCGGGATTTTATAAAATTACACTATAAGTCGCTTACACCTGCTCTATCTTAACGTGTTTAACGGAAACTTCGTGGATATATCAAATTAGTACTTTAGCGACATCTTCTAAGGATGTTTTTAACTGTACTATATTCATATCTGTCTTATTGTCTTTACTGTAGTCTTTATTTGTATTCTGAATTATAACAATTAAAGGTAATACATTATTTGTTTCTCGTAGGATTTTATCTATTATTAATATAAATCTATTAATATCTACATAATCATGTCTTAATTCAACTTCTAATAGTTGATAGTATCTATATCCATTAAAAGTAAAACTGATTAAAGCATCTGGTATAACTCCACCAAAATCTTTCTCAACCTCTATTCTTTCTATATCAGCACCTAAACTTTTTAATTCTGCTAAATAATCTATTACTAAAATGTCATGCTTAGATAATTTCTTTAATTTACTTTCTTTGGGTATATATATAATTTGTCTAGTTTCCGAATTAGTAAATTTTTTTATATAGTCGCTACTTTCGGATATTTTTTTAAGCCTTCTTCTGGCTAGATCATAACTTACTTTACTACCTGAATAGAATATCTTACCTGCTTGTTCTATAGTTATAAATCCAATATCACATATAAAATTTATTATTTCTCGTTCTCTATCCGTAATCATATTTTCTCCCTTCCCTTTTTAGGCTTTTCTGTTAATACTGGTAACTTAGTTTTATCTATTACAATCACATTATCAGAAGGCTTATACGGTACATACCCCTCTATCTGTGCTATATTCTCTTTCAATATATCTTCTGTAGTTTTACTATAGATATGTGTAGGTGTATATTCCTCGGATTTTTCTTTGCTTTTTTTAATGTTTTTTATTATCTTTAAATCTCGGAATAAATCTCTATGATTAGTTTGTAAATAAGGTTTTATAGCTGTATAAATGCTTTTATTATCGACTAATGGAACTAATCCATAATTATAATTATTTGTATAATATATAAATTCTCTTTGATCTAGTCCTAGTGCCATACTAGGATCATCTAAAGCCACCTCACTTGACTTACTATTATTCTGCCTAAAAGAAATCTTGCAAGTGCATTGTGATTTAATAAATGATGATATATTATCTACAGTTGGTCTTTGTAGGCTACATATAAGAAATACGCCTAATCCTGCACCATATTGAGCTATCTTTTCTATCTTAGATACAATTATCTCTTTCATTTCCTTTTCTTCCTTACAGCAACCTTTAGTATTGAATAAGGAACTCATCTCATCAAAAATTACATATACTGTAGACATTTTATCCATTGCTCTTATTCTATTGTAATCCATGTAGTTATCTGCCTTAGCTACTTTTCGGAATGGTTTTATTAATTCACTTCTTTCGTCCATCTTATTTTCTATGTGTTCCAATACAGTTAGTGTTTTTTCTAATGTCTCTGCAAAGGCTCTAGTCTGTTTACAATCTTCGTACAAGATCAGATCACTCTTTGCTACTTGGCACAAATACAATTCAAGTTCCTTTTCGGTACAGTTAGTTACTAATGAAGTTAATATACAATCTGTCATTTTAGATTTTCCCGATCTAGTGCCGCCAGTAACAAGAATATGAGGCCATTTTACCATATCCATTAATATTGGTTCTCCTGTATAGTTGTTTCCTAAATATATCTGCCATGGTTTCAACTTCTCTAGTGGCTCAAATTTCAATTTACTTGGCGTAGTAAATATAAATTCTGCTGCAATTAAATTACTTCTCTTAGCCTTATTAAACACGCACATACAACCATAACTATCTTGGATATATTCCCTGTTACTTTCTAATTTTTCTAAGCTTAATCCATCTACAATAAGGATTAATGCCTTGTACCCATAGCTTGTAATTTCAGTCTTATTAAGGCTATAAGTCTGCTTCATTTTATTATATAATCCTAGATTGCTCATTAAGCTTATCCACTTTTTCTCGAATTTAGCTATTTTCATACTTTCCCTTATAGCCACAATAATTACCTCCTATTAAAATAAAGATTTATTATCTGCCTCATCTAATTTCTTATACTGTCTTAAAGTACGTCTGCAACTCATAACTCTTAATTTTTCACCTTTACCCCTAAATTTAACAACACAACAACCAATAACAGTAAATCCAATCCACGATCCTATTAATATTAATTCCATAGTTTAACCTCGAAATTAGTTTTATCGGTAACAACATAGACGGTTTTAGAGTCTACGTTAAAATAGAATTTAACATCTTCAGAATATTTAACACCTGCTTCCTTTAAGAAATTATCCAACTCTTTTCTTATTTCTGGGATACTTAATTGTTTTAATCCGATCTCAATTATTAATTCTCTCTTACCCTTTGACATTCTGCTCTCTCCTTTTCAAATTCTTTTTTTAATAAATCTTTTATATATCCAGCTTTTGCACTTTTATTATTTATCCAATTATATAATTCAAATTCTTCGCTGTTGTTTTTAAAACTTACTGCAATTGTTAATGCTTTCATTTTTAAGTCCTCCAAAATTTAATATCAGTTACTGGGTGTAACTTACTCCTTTTTTAAGAAATGCTATTTCGATATGCTGTTTTGAAATGTTTTATAATATATCTTATGCGTAAATTACCTAAAGTTTCCTAAAATTAACTAAATTTTTGTAAAAAAATAAAGCCTACTTTTTAGCAGACTTCTTTTTATAATCTTCGTATATTAATTGCATTATATAATTATGCTTTCCTATTACTTTTCCTTGCTCCTCTAAGTAATCCCACAGTTTCATTTGTAAATCATCACTTTTGGTAAATCTTAACTCTAAATATTCATATCGTTCTTTTTTTGTTACCATCTTGCGCACCTCTATTTCCAACTATTATGTTTAATTATATCATAATTGGATATAATTGTAACGAGGTGATATAATGACATTTAATTTAATAACTTTATTTATAATTACAGTATTAATAGCTTTAGTTATAGCTACAATAGTTACATAATATATTTTAAATAACTTTAGAAATACTTTAAAAGAATTAAGCGAAATCCGTACAGAGCTACTTAATAATATTACCAAATGATACCATTTACCTTATACACTTTCATTGTAATAACTCTATTTATCCCATCCAAGTAATCTATTTTCTATTTCTTCATATGTTAAATACCCCTCTGAATTTCCTTCATCACGATTTCTAGAATCAAAATTATTAAAACTGCTATATTTTTTATCAAACTCTTCTATTTGTTTCACATAGAAATCATTCATTTCCTTATTTATTTTTTCATTATATTGTGATATAACAGCATCTCTATATGCTGGAATTGCCATTAGCTCATCTTTATCTACAGTCATCTTATAAAGTTCTTGGCTTAATGTGTTAAGTGGATATGTTAATTTCCATTTATGAATTTTTCTTAAACATTGTTGTACATTAACAAATCCATAATGTATAATTAATTGTTTTAGCCATTTAGCATCATCATCATTTTTTATATATTTTACAAAATCATATTTCTTACAACAATCCCAAATATAGTTAAATTCATCTTGAATATATCTTTTTGATAATAAATCTCCAATTTCTTCTCTTACCACTCCAACATTTACTCCTTCATATTTAAAACTTTTATTATTATATCTATTATATATATTATAAATTTTAAAATAAAGACTTGTTTTTAATTAACATAACCATTCTTTTATTAATTCTATAAGTATCTTATTTTTATCTATGTTCATCTCATCACATTTACTTTCAAACTCTTCTATTATTTCTTTATCTATTTTTACACCTTTAAACACATTTGCAATAGATACAGTAGATTTCTTTTTATTTATGCTATAATCTTTAGCTTTACTATTTTCTTCTAATTTCTTATTTACATCCTTTATCGATCCTAAATACTCTAATGCTTCTTCTTCAGTTTTAAATGATTTATAAATACTAGGATAACCCAATACAAGTTCCTTACATTCATCCCAACTACTAACTATCTTATCCGTAACGCCTTTTCCTTTCTTTATAGCATAGTATTTATTTTTAGACATATCTATTATTCACCCTTCTTTACTTTAAACTTCTTACTTCATCCTTAAATCTTGGTATCTTAACTATATCAAATAAAAATTTTAAAATAAAGACTTGTTTTTACAATTTATAACAATTAGGCTTGGTAGGGGGAACTAGAGCGAGATATAGTTAACCCTAGAAAAACAAGGTTAACAAATCTTAGGCTATGGCTTTTTTCACCATCGCTTCGACACCAGTCTTGTTGAATTAAACACGCTTTAACTAATTACAATACGCCCATAATTAGCACCTTAACGGCTTACGTGAGTCCCGATATTTCTATCCGTATGAATCCACCCACTATACTTTTGATTGCTAATCCTGTAGCCCCGAGAGTATCGTATCTTACTCGGCTGACGACGCATCGTATATGACTGGCAATACAATACTCCGAGTCCTTTTCTTGTCGGGGACTAACCATAGATTTATTTCAAAATAGGCTTTACTATGTTTCCTATGCCTTAATGCGGACTTTCCTATAATATAATTGTTCCATAGCAAGTCTGTCTAATATCTTGCTTACGTAACCAATTATATTAAAACTTGGAATACCTTTTATTATATCCACTTCAACATTTATAAGAATTCCTTCTAATCCCCTATGTGTAACACTAATTATATTTAAAGCCATAAAATCTTTCCTTTCATTTTTATAGTTATTTCTTCATTATTGACATTGATTTATTTATTTAACCTATTTTTGAATAAAAAAAATTTTATAGTCTAACATTTAAATAAACTATGCAAATTCAACTAATTAAATCCCAAGTTTATAAATTTACATTAAGAGGTGGTTTTATGAAAAAGTATAATAAGGCTATTGGTGATTATGGCGAAAAAATTGCAGCAGAATATTTAAAAAGTAATGGATATAAAATTCTAGATATGAATTTTAGAAATAAAGTTGGTGAAATAGATATAATTTGTACTTTTAATAATATTTTAATTTTTTGCGAAATAAAAAGTAGGTATACTAACTCATATGGTAATCCAATAGAGTCAGTAACCTACTCAAAGCAAAAACAAATTATAAAACTTTCAAATCTTTATATACTTTCAAAAAAATACTTTAATTATAATATTAGATATGACGTCATTGAAATTAATTTAAATAATTCCAATGACTTCTTCAAATTAAATCATTTAAAAGATGCTTTTAGAACTTATTAATCTGATAAAATATTAGTTAAAAACGATAACCTATGTATTTCTGTAGGCCCAAACTTTTTAAGTCCTTCAATATGTTTACTTGTTCCATATCCAGCATTCTCTTCAAAAGCGAAACCTGAATACTTTAAGCTATATTCTTTCATTAAATTATCTCTATATACCTTGGCTACAATAGATGCAGCAGCTATACAAGCTGATTTAGTATCTCCTTTAATTACAGATTTATTATCTATTTGTATTCCCTTTACAGTATATCCGTCAGATAAAACTAAATCCGGCTTTATCTTTAAGTTCATACAAGCTTCTAAGAAAACCTCATTATTGCAAACTCCAATACCTTTTTCATCAATTTCCTTAGCACTACGTGAAGATATAAAATATGCTAATGCTTTTTCCTTAATTATCTCTGCTAATTCTTCTCTTTTCTTTTCATTTAACTTTTTAGAGTCATTAATATAAAGTATTAACTCATCATCTATAACATTTAAGTCTAAAACAACAGCACATGATACTATTGGTCCTGCAAGTGGCCCTCTCCCTACTTCATCTACTCCTGCAACAACTTTATAATCTCCAAAAGATTTATCGAAATCATACATACCTCTAACTCTATTAATTTCATCTTGTAACTTTTTAATATCTTTTTGAAGCTTAACACCTAAAGCATTTACATTTTTTCTACTATCTTTAGCTAATTTAGTAATTACTCTTTCAAGTTCTTCACTATGTAATAATTGCTTAATATCAATAACAGAAACCATTTCTTTTAATTCTTTATAATTCAATTTAGATATATCTTTATTTAATATTTCCATGCTAATTTACTCCTTTAATAACTTTAAAAGTTAGTTCGTAAATATTTACCTTTAATATATCTATATTATCTTTTTTCATTTTTCTTTTCTCTTCTTTTCTCTTTTCTTATTCTTCTTTTTCTATCTAATGCAGTTTCCTCTTTTTTTATAACCTTCTTTTCCTCAATAACATCATCTGGACGCTCTAAAGATATATTACCAATTTTTCCGCCTCTAAATTCATCTAAAAGCATTACTGCTATTCTATTATAATCAATTGCGCCACCAGAAACTAAACAACCTCTTTTTCTCGCTATTGCATCTAAAGTTTCTAATGGGTCTTCAAAAACTTCCTCTATCTTATATCTAGCCTTAAGTTCATTTGGATAATATTTTTGCAGTCTTTTAACTAGCATATATGCTAATTCTTCTATATCCATAATTTCATCTTTAATAGCTCCAGTAAAAGCTAAATTTAAAGCTGTTGTTTCATCTTCAAATTTTGGCCATAATACTCCTGGAGTATCTAACATTTCCATATCAAAAGCTGTTTTTATCCATTGCTTACTCTTAGTAACACCAGCTCTATCTCCTGTTTTAGCAATATTATTTTTTGCCATTTTATTTATAAATGTAGATTTACCACAGTTAGGTACTCCAACTACCATAACTCTCATCATAAATTTAACTAATCCCTTAGCCTTAGCTCTCTCATGCTTTTCTTTTAATAATTCTAAAAGTGCTGGCTTAATTTGTTGTAATCCTTGACCTCTTAAACAATTAACTTCAAGTACTTTTACATTTTCATTAGATAATTCCTTAATCCAAGCTTTTGTAACCTTACTTTCTGTTAAATCACTTTTATTTAAAAGAATTATTCTTGGCTTTCCGCTACATAATTTATCGATATCAGGATTTGCTGAACTTCTTGGAATTCTAGCATCTCTAATTTCTATTACAGCATCTACAAGTTTTAAATTTTCTTTTATTTCTCTTTGAGTTTTTTTCATATGACCTGGGAACCAATTTATTTGTGCCATAATGCTACCTCCTCTTATGAATCTATATATTTTATTGTTGACATTTTCTTTACATCCAAAACAATATTCCCTATTAACAAATTTAAGTTTTAATATATTAAATGAATAAATTTATTTTATAAATTCTAATTTTAGAATTTCATTTATATTATTGCAAGAAAAAAGGGACTTAATACTAAGTCCCTTCATATCTTATCAACTTAAATTATCTAGTTAATAATTCTTTAACTTTAGCAGCCTTACCTACTCTATCTCTTAAGTAGAATAACTTAGCTCTTCTAACTTTACCTCTTCTAGTAACTTCCATCTTTTCGATGATTGGTGAGTTAACTGGGAAAGTTCTTTCAACTCCAACACCGTAAGCTAATCTTCTTACTGTGAAAGTTTCTCTTAAACCACCGTTTTGTCTTTTAATAACAGTACCTTCGAACATTTGGATTCTTTCTCTGTTACCTTCTTTAACTTTAACGTGTAACTTAACATTATCCCCAACGTGGAATTCTGGTAAGTCATTTCTGATTTGTTCTGCTTCTATAGCTCTTAAAATTTCGTTCATTGTGTATTCCCTCCTAAATGATAATTGACGCTCTTAACAAATTTTTTTGACAGCGGAACGCCCGTACTAACACAAAAGTTATTGTAACATAAGTATTCTTATATTTCAAGCAATTATTTTTTACCATTCAACATTTTTTTATCTTCTTTTGTTAGCTCAACATATTTATATAAATCAGGTCTTCTTTCTCTAGTTATCTCAAGAGATTTTAACCTTCTCCATTTTCTTATATTCTCATGATGTCCTGACATTAATACTTCCGGAACACTTTCTCCTTCAAAAACTTCTGGTCTTGTATATTGTGGATATTCAAGTAGTCCTTCGGAAAATGATTCATCTTCATGACTTTCTGATTTATTTAAAACACCTGGTACTAATCTTAAAATAGAGTCTATGACTGGTATAGCTGCCATCTCTCCACCTGTTAATACAAAATCGCCCAAAGAAATCTCCATATCAACTTCTTTAAATGCCCTTTCATCAATTCCCTCATAATGTCCACAAAGAAAAATTAGGTTTTCTTCTTTTGAAAGTTCACTTGCTAATTTTTGATTAAAAGTTTTTCCTTTAGGCCCTAAAAATATAACTTTCCCATTATTATTTCTCTTACAAGCTCTTATAGAATCAACTACTGGTTGCGCTGACATAACCATACCAGCTCCACCACCATAAGGATAATCATCTACCTTCTTATGTTTATTTAAAGTATAATCTCTTATATTTATAGGCTCTATTTCTATTAATCCCTTATCTTGAGCCTTTCCTATTATACTATGATTGAAAATATCAAACATCTCTGGGAATAGAGTTAGAATATTAATCTTCATCCATCCATTCTCCTACTGGTCTAACTGTTATTTTTCTCTCATCTATATTAATATCAAGAACTATACTCTTTAATACAGGTATTAAAAGTTCTTTAGGCTTTCTTATCCAATATACATCATTATTTTTAGTTTGAATTACATCGTAAATTTTTCCTAACTCTTTACCTTCTGTATCAAAAACAGTACATTCTCTTAAATCTGCAAGGAAGTAGCAGTCTTCTTCTAATTCAACTGCATTTTCTCTTTCAACTTCCATAAATTTTTCTTTAAGTCTTTCAGCATCTTCTATTTTATCTATACCTTCTAACTTTACTATTATTCTATCCTTTTGATATTTACATCTTTCTATATTAACTTCTTTGCCATTAATTAATACATATTCTAAATCATCAAATCTTCTTGGATCATCAGTTAAAGGAATTACCTTTACTTCTCCTTTTAATCCATGAGTATTTACTATTTTTCCAACCTTTAAATTCTTACTCACCGTTTTCACCTCTTATGTTAACTTAATTTTTAATAACAATTATTATTTTATTTTTACATATTAGTTATACCAAACTTTTTAAAAAATATCAAAAATAAAAAAGAGTTAGGAAAATCCTAACTCTTTACATCGATAATTTCAACTACTACTTTTTGATCTTCGTTTAGTGCTGCGGCTTTTACTACGGTTCTAATAGCTTTCGCTACTCTACCTTGTTTACCGATTACCTTACCCATATCTTCAGGAGCAACCCTTAATTCAAGAATTAAGCCTTGCTCTCCTTGAATTTCATTTACATGAACTTCTTCAGGATTATCCACTAGGGACTTAGCAATTATTTCAACTAAATCTTTCATAAGAGTCTGCAAATACTATGTACTAATGTAATTTGCAGAGTTCACCTCCTAAAAATTACTTGTTAAGACCTACTGTGTTGAATAGTCTCTTAACTACGTCTGTAGGTTGAGCACCATTGTTTATCCATTTTGTAGCTTTTTCTTCATCGATTTTGATGTCTGCAGGTTCTGTTATTGGATTGTAGTACCCGATTTCTTCGATGAATCTACCATCTCTTGGGCTTCTTGAATCAGCAACAACAACTCTGTAGAAAGGAGCTTTCTTAGCACCCATTCTTCTTAATCTGATTTTTACTGCCATTAATTTCACCTCCTTTAAAGGGTTATTTATATATAAACTCTTAAAAAGGTAATTTACCAAATAAACCTTTCTTGGACTTTTTAGTAAGTGATTTCATTTGCTTCATTTGCTTTCTCATCACTTCATGTCCTTTTATGAGTTTGTTAACATCTTGTAGTGTTGTACCAGATCCTTTTGCTATTCTCTTCTTTCTTGAAGAAGAACCAACTATTAGTTTAGGATTTCTTCTTTCCTTTGGAGTCATAGAATAAATTATTGATCTTACTTTTGCAAGTTCTTTTTCACCAGCATCAAAATCAACATCTTTAAGTTCTTTAGGAATTCCTGGTATCATCTCCATAAGTTTACTTATAGACCCTAACTTTTTCATTTGATCCATTGCAGTTAAGTAGTCATCATAAGTAAAATCATTTTCCATCATCTTTTGTCCAAGCTCTTTAGCCTCTTTTTCATCAATAGCTTCTTGAGCTTTTTCAATTAATGAAAGTACATCACCCATTCCAAGAATTCTACTAGACATTCTATCTGGATGGAATACTTCAAAATCATTCATCTTTTCCCCAACACCAATAAATTTAACTGGCTTTTGAGTCATATGTCTGATTGATAAGGCAGCTCCACCTCTTGTATCTCCATCAAGTTTTGTTAATATAACTCCTGAGATATCAAGCGCTTCATTGAAGGTCTCTGCAACATTTACTGCATCTTGACCTGTCATAGAATCAACAACAAGTAATATTTCTGAAGGATTTACTTCAGCCTTTACATCTTTAAGTTCTGTCATTAATTCTTCATCTATATGAAGTCTACCAGCTGTATCTATAATTACAACATTATTTCCATTTTCCCTTGCATATTGTATACCTTCTTTAGCAATTTGTACAGGGTTAATTTTATCCCCCTTTTGGAAAACTGGAATGTCAATTTGCTTTCCTACTACCTCTAATTGTTTTATAGCTGCTGGTCTATAAATATCACAAGCAACTAAAAGAGGCTTTTTATTCTTATCTTTTCTTAATTGTAGTGCTAGTTTACCACACATTGTAGTTTTACCTGCTCCTTGAAGCCCAACTAACATAATAACAGTTGGCCCTACACTAGAGAAGTTAATTTTACTTTCACTACCTCCCATAAGATCAGTTAGCTCTTCATTTACAATCTTTATAACTTGTTGAGCTGGTGTTAAACTTTCTAACACTTCGCTACCAACACACTTCTCACTAACATTTTTTACAAAAGTTTTTACAACTTTGAAATTAACGTCAGCTTCTAATAATGCAAGCTTTACTTCTCTCATGGCTTCTTTAATATCTTTTTCGCCTAATTTGCCCTTACCTCTAAGTTTTTTAAATGTTTCTTGTAACTTATCAGCTAAACCTTCAAAAGCCATGTTAACCCTCCTACGCCTATAAACTTTCTAGCCTTTCCTTATAATTTATGTAATCTTCATCATTTAATGAATACTTAATTTTAAGGTCATCTAAAACACTTGCTATTTTGCTTTCTTTTTCTAAAGACTTTTCAAGTAAATTTAATTTACTCTCATAGGATAAAAATTGCTTATAACATCGCTTTATAAGGTCATGAATCGCTTGTCGACTCGTATTGTTTAATTCGGCAATCTCAGCTAAGGATAAATCATCGTTGTAATAAAGTTCCATAATGTTAATTTGTTTTTCCGTTAGTAATGCTCCATATAAATCCATTAATAACGAAATCTCAACTCTATCTTCCATATCCAATCACCTTACCCACATCTGAGATTTTAACAGAATAATATTAGGGTGTCAAGTATTTTTACTTAACACTTTTATTTTTTTATTTGACCTTAAGTATAACGCTTGTAAACAGTGTCTTTCCTATACTTTAAATAATTTAAAACTTTTCCTTTACTCTAGTATTTTAATTACAAAAATACTTTTTAGCAACATTTTTTTATTTTAATATAATCATCAAGCAATAAATTATAAATTTTAATTTATTGCTTGACTTATCTAAAATTTTACTAGAATAATGCTTCTACAAAACTTTCTGCATCAAACTCTTGTAAATCATCAATTCCTTCTCCTACCCCAATATACTTAACTGGTATATCAAGAGTATTTTTAATAGATATTACAACTCCACCTTTTGCAGTTCCATCTAATTTAGTTAATACTATTCCATCAATCGGACAAACCTCCATAAATTGCTTTGCTTGAATTATAGCATTTTGTCCTGTAGTACCATCTAATACAAGTAAAGTTTCTTTTTTAACTCCTTGCATTTCTCTATCTATTATTCTATTTATTTTTCCTAACTCATCCATTAAATTCTTTTTATTATGCAGTCTCCCTGCAGTATCACAAATAAGCAAATCAACATTTCTTGATTTCGATGCATTTATAGCATCAAAAACTACTGCTGCCGGATCTGAACCTTCTTCATGTTTAACTATATCAACTTTAGCTCTTTCACTCCAAACAACTAATTGATCTATAGCACCTGCTCTAAATGTATCTGCTGCTGCTAATAAAACTTTTTTACCTTTAGCTTTATTCATTGCTGCAAGCTTTCCTATACTAGTAGTTTTACCAACGCCATTAACTCCTATAACTAAAACTACTTCCTTATCATTTTCATAGTTTTCTTCTTCCTCTTCTTTTTCACCAGACTTCATCATTTCAGCTATAACTGATTTTAAAGCAGGTCTTACAAGTTCTACATCATTTATCTTTTCTTTTCTTATTTTATCTTTTAGCTTTTCTATGATTTCCATTGTAGTATCCATACCAATATCAGCCATTATAAGAATTTCTTCTAATTCTTCGTATAAATCTTCATCAATTGTTACAGCTAAATTTAAAGCCTCATTAATTTTGTCAGTTAATGCATTTCTTGTTTTAGTTAATCCATTTTTTAAGTTATTAAACAATTTCCCAAACATATTATTTCCTCCTAATTTTCCGATAAATCTACCGATACTACTTTTGAAATACCTTTTTCCTCCATAGTTATTCCATACATTACATCACTTGCTTCCATAGTTCCTTTTCTGTGCGTTATAACTATAAATTGAATATTTTCTGAAAACTCTTTTAAGAATTCAGCATATCTATAAACATTTGCATCATCTAATGCTGCTTCAATCTCATCTAATATACAGAATGGTGTTGGTTTCATTTTTAGTATTGCAAATAAAAGTGCAATAGCTGAAAGAACCTTTTCTCCCCCTGACATTAAATTAATGTTTTGAAGTTTTTTACCTGGCGGCTGAACATTAATTATTATATTAGAATTTAAAACATCATCATCTGCTAATATAAGTTCTGCAGTTCCCCCTTTAAATAACTCCTTAAAAGTCTCTCCAAAGTTCTCATTTAATATTTCAAAGTTCTCTTTAAATAAATCCTGCATCCTTAAAGTCATTTCATTTATAACTCCAAGTAATTCTTCCTTTGCTTTTTGTAGATCTTGTTCTTGCGTTGACATAAACTCATATTTTTCACAAACTTCATCAAATTCTACTATAGCAGCTAAATTAACAGTTCCTAAAGCTGCAATCTTTACTTTTAGCTTTGAAATTATATCCTTTACTTCAGAATCATCAACAACTTCCATAGCAATTTCCTTTGCTTCTGCTAAAGTTAAATTCAATTCGCTGTTTAGTTTATTATATAAAGCTTCTTGTTCACTTTCAAGCTTAGCATTTAAAATTGCTCTTTTATTAAACTCATTTTCTAAATTTCTAATAATTTCAATTATTTCATTTGCAACACTATCTTTAGTTCTAAAATCTTCTTTAAGATTAATTCTTCTAATATCATCTTCTTTAAAAGCATTTTCTAAATTAAGTATTCTAACATTTATTTCTTTTATTACTTCTTCTTTTCTTTTAATATTTTCTTCTAATGAAATTATTCCATTTTCTTTTTCCATTATTTCAGCACGAAGAATTCTTATTCTAGCTTCCTTTTCATGGATTTCAGAAGTTTTAGAAACTAATTGCACTCTTTGCCCTTGAAGACTTTCTTCTAAAGTTGCATTAGTAATTTTCAAGTTTACTAATGTTTCTTTTAGTTCTTCTCTTTCTTTAGTTTTATCTTCTAAATCTTCTTCTAGTTTAGCTACTCTTTCTTTTCTTTCTATTGCTTTTTCATCTAACTTAGTCAACTCTTCTTCTTTCTTCTTAAGCTTTTCTAATATGCTATTTATAGAATTTTCATTTAGCTCAATTTCTTTTTCTTGATTTTTAATGGACTTTTCTAGTTTTTCACCTTCATTAATTAACCCTTTTATCTCTCCATCTAAAACAGTTAATTCAATATTTTTACCATGAATTTCTTCTCTTTTATTTAAAATTTCTTCATCTAGGCTCTTAATATTATTTTTAATTTCGTTAAATCTATCAACTTCACTTATATGCTCTTCTTTTAACTTTATAATATTTTGCCCTAATTCTTCTATTTCTCTTTTTCTACCTAAAAGATTACTATTTTTCCCTTGTATACTTCCTCCAGTTAAAGCACCACCTGGACTTATAACTTCACCAGTTAAAGTTACAATTTTATAATTATGTCTACCTATTTTAGATATATTTAATGCTGAATCCATATCTTCTGCAACAATAGTTCTACCTAAGTTATAATCTATTACACCTTTATACTTACTATCACACTTTATAATATCAGAAGCAATTCCAATAAAGCCTTTAGCATTTTTAACCTCTTTATTTAAATCTAAAGTTCTACCTTTAATAATGTTTAAAGGTAAAAATGTAGCTCTTCCAAGTCCTTTTGCTTTTAGATAAGCAATAAGCTTTTTAGCATCTTCATCTGTTGTTGTTATAACATTTGAAATGGCTGCTCCTAATGCTATTTCAATAGCAACTTCATACTTTTTATCTACTTTAAAAATTTCACCTAAAACCTTTATTTCTTTGATATTTGTAACCTTTCCTGTATCAACATGCTCCATAAGGTTCTTAACAGTCCTATTATATCCCTCATAATGTTTTTCTAAATTAGATAAAGTTTGATGAGTTGCTTCTGATTCATTTATCCTTTTTGATAATACCTTTAGTTTATTGTCCTGATTGTTTAACATTGAGTTAGCAGCTGATAGTTTTTTTCTTAAATCAACAACCTCTTCTTCTAATTTTAAAATAGCCTCTTTTGTAATTAATATATTTTCCTTAAACTTTTCAATAGTTCCAATATTAATTTTTAGGTTTCCTCCTAAAGTTTTAATAGATTTAATTAATATGCCTTTTTGCTCACCTTTATTAAATACCTCTTTCTTTAATGAATTAATACTACTATTTATTTCAGAAGTTTTAGATATAATTTCAAATTCTTCATTTTTTAATTTTGATAGCTCATTTTCAAAATTTGAAATAGCTTTAGTAGTTTCATCAATTAGAGTTTCTAATTCTCTAAGCTTTTTATTTTTTTCTCTATTCTCTTCTATTCTTATATTGAATGTTTTTTCTAACTCTTCTTTTTCTTTATTAAGAGAATTTAATTTCACTTCTAAATTCTTAATTTCATCATCTTCTTTAGAAATTATGTTTTTGAAATTACTAACTCTTTCTTTATATAATTCAATATCATTAGCATTTTGAGAGACTTGTTCTTTTTTATTATAATATTCTTCTTTTTCTAGTTTATTTTTTCTTTCTAAATTTTCTATTTCATTTTGTAGTTTAGTTAAAATTTCTTTATGTGCTTCAAGTTCATCTTTCTTTGAATCTACAACCTTTTGTCTTTCTTTAATATCTAAACTTACTTTTTCTATCTCTTTCTGTACATTATCTATGTGATTTACCAATAATGATACTTCATTAACCTTTAACTCTTCTGCTAATACCTTATATTTTATAGCTTTTTCCTTTTCTATTCTTAAAGGTTCAAGTCTTTCTTCATATGTAGCTATAATATCTCTAATTCTAACTAAATTATTATCTGTATTATCAAGCTTTTTCTCAGCTTCTTCTTTTCTTGATTTATATTTTACAATACCAGCAGCTTCTTCAAACAAAGCTCTTCTTTCTTCTGGTTTACCACTTAATATAGCATCAATTTTACCTTGTCCTATTATTGAATACCCTTCTTTACCTATTCCTGTATCCATAAATAGTTCAGTTATATCTTTTAATCTACATTTTTGGTTATTAATTAAATATTCTGTTTCTCCTGATCTAAATATTCTTCTTGTAACAGTTACCTCATTATATTCTGTCTGTAATGTTCCATCGGAGTTATCTAATGTAAGAGACACTTGTGCTAAACCTAGTGGTTTTCTAAATTGAGTCCCTGCAAATATAACATCCTCCATTTTGCCTCCTCTTAGACTTTTAACACTTTGCTCTCCAAGTACCCATCTAACAGAATCTGAAACATTACTTTTTCCACTACCATTAGGACCTACAACAGCCGTTACTCCTTTTTTAAACTTTAACTCAGTTTTATCAGCAAATGACTTAAACCCACGTAGCTCTAGGGATCTTAAAAACATATATTCACGCCTTTCTCATTATATTAAAGTAGGAAGTAATCCTAAAATAAATACTATTAACATAAAAATTGAGATTATATAAACTAATTTATCTCTAGTCTTTGCTTTCATAAACATATCACTCCATTCTGTATTTAGTTTATAGCAAAGCAATAAAAATATCAATAAATCAACTCTTTAATAGTAAATTATTTTATTAAAAATTAAAGAGTTAAGTATATAACCTAACTCCTCAATAAATTATATTTTAAATTCTTCCTTACTTTCAATTACAGTAAGTCTAATCTTTCCTCTTTTAACCTTTTTATTAACATTTACAAATACTTTGCCGTCTCTATTTTTTGAAAAATCATTAAAGTATTGTTTTTTGTTAGCGTATAACTTACTTATATCTCTTTCATTCATCTCAATTAAAATATCTTTTTCTGAAGATACTTTTTCTTTTAATATATTACATAATGAAAACCCTTCAACAAGCTCTCTAAAAGCCGGATGGAATGGTCCATCTACAATATCCTTACCAGTGGTTATTGTATCTGTTGGTTGCAATCCAATTCTTATTACCTTAACCTTTGCTTTATTATATAACTTTAACATTTCACTTGAAATATATACAGCTTCTTCTAAAGTATAAGGTCTATACTCACCTCTAGTATACATAATTTCCATAGGAGTATCTTTAATAACAAGTGCAGGATATATTCTACATATATCTGGTTTCATTTCTATTGATTTTTTTGTAGTCTCTATATCTATCTCAAAATTATCTGAAGGAAGCCCTGGCATTATTTGATGCCCTAAAACAAATCCATATTCTTTTATAAGCTTAGATGCTTTTATAACATCTTCTACACTATGACCTCTTCCTGCTTTTTGTAATACTTCGTCATTTAATGATTGTACTCCAAGTTCTATTATATCTACCGAATATTCTTTTAAATAGTCCAAAATATAAGAATTAATTGCATCTGGTCTAGTAGACAATCTTACTTTATGTATAAGACCTTTATTTTTATATTCTCTAGCAACCTCTAAAAGCTCTTTTTGTTTAGCGACACTTATAGCTGTAAATGTACCTCCAAAGAAAGAAACTTCAATAGTCGAACCTATAGTATTTATAGTATTTAAATACTCTTCTATAGTATTCTTCACATCTGATGCAAATACTTCCTCAACTTTTCCTGCAATTCTATCTTGATTACAAAATACACATTGATGTGGACAACCTTGATGTGAAATAAATATAGGAATTATATAATAATTCTTACTCATCTATTTCCTCCAAACTCTTAAGAGCTGCCTTAGCTGCATTTTGCTCTGATTCTTTTTTACTATAACCTTCTCCACATGTAAATTCCTTATTATCTATTATAAGCTTTGTATAGAACTTTCTTCTGTGTGGCGGTCCTTCAAATTTAATAAGTTCATATACAATTGATATTTCCCCATTCTTTTGAAGATATTCTTGTAATCTTGTTTTATAATCTAAAATTATATCATTATTAATTGCTCTCTTTATTATATCTTCAAATCTACCTATTATATAATCCTTTGCAAATTCCAATCCTTTGTCTAAATATATAGCTGCTATAAGTGCTTCTACTGCATCTGCTATTAACGATACTCTTTCTCTACCACCTGTAAGCTCTTCACCTTTACTCATTCTTAAAAGATATCCTAAATTAAGACTTTTACCTATTTCATATAAGGAATTTTCACAAACAATTAAACTACGTATTTTTGTTAATTCCCCTTCACTTTTTTCTTTAAAATTTAAAAATAGATATTCTGTTATACAAACTTGAAGAATCGCATCTCCTAAGAACTCAAATCTTTCATTATACTCTTCATCTCTATGTTGATTTGCATATGATGAATGAGTTAAAGCTGTAATTAATAACTTAGGTTCATTAAATTTAATACCTATTATCTCTTCAGCTTCCTTTAGATAAAAATTATACATTTTTTACACTCCTTAAAAGTTTATTCTTCAAGTTGCTTTTTAAAGAAACAAATTCAAGAATAAACTATTTCGTTTATTTGTTTTTATAGCATAAAATCCCGCAAATACTGCGGGATTTTACTTATTCCTCAACATGTGACTTTACAAATCTAACTACATCGCCAACAGTTACAAAGTTTTCTGCATCTTCGTCTGGAATTTCCATATCTAACTCATCTTCTAAAGCCATTATAAGCTCAACTATATCTAATGAATCTGCATTTAAGTCCTCTAAAAATGATGAATCCATAGTTATTTCGTCTTCACTAATGCTTAGTTTATCAGCAATAATTTCTCTTATTTTATCAAACATTCTTTCACCTCCTAAACACACCCATTTAGATAATATTATATATTAAACCTGTCGTCAATATACATTTTTTATATTTTTTATTCTGACTTTAACTCTAATTGTTCTTTTATTTTATCTAAAACTTTATTGTCATGGAATTCTTTACTTTGTCTTATTGCATTTTTAATCGCTTTTCCATCTGAACTTCCATGAGCCTTTATACAAATACCGTCTACTCCTAAGAAAGGTGCCCCACCGTATTCTTTATAATCAAATTTTTTCTTTATACTTTTAAATACTGGCTTTAATAGAAAAGCTCCTATCTTTGCCTTAGCACCAGAAGAAAGCATTTCTTCTACAATTATTTTTAATACAGTAGATGCTGTTCCTTCATACATTTTTAATATTGTATTTCCAACAAAACCATCACATACTAAAACATTTGTATTCCCTGTTGTTATATCTCTTGGTTCTATGTTACCAATAAAGTTTAGGTTCTCTTCTTCTTTTAAAAGCTTATGAGTGTTTTTAGTTAAATCATTTCCCTTTTCTTCTTCAGATCCAATATTAACTAAACCTATAGAAGGATTTTCACCTTTTAATACTCCTTTATAGTACTCTTTACCCATATAAGCAAATTGAACTAAATACTCTGGTTTGCAATCTACATTTGCACCTGCATCAACAATCATAAAAGGACCATTCTTACCTGGCATAATAGGTGTTAAAGCTGGTCTCTTTACTCCCTTTATTCTTCCTACTATCAAAGTACATCCTGTTAAAAACGCACCTGTACTACCAGCGGAAATAACAGCATCACATGTCTTTTCTTTAACAAGCTCTAAAGCCTTACAAAGACTAGAGTCCTTCTTTCTCTTTATAGCTCTTGCTGGATGCTCATTATTAGATATCACTTCTGTCGCATTTACAACAGTTATTTTATCTCCTTCATAATTTTGCTTATGTAACTCTTCTTTTATTATTTCCTCTGGTCCAGTTATATAGAATTCTAAGTCACTATATTCATTGATAGCCTTAATAACACCATCAACAACAGCTTGTGGAGCATTATCTCCACCCATACCATCTATAGCAATCCTCATATCTTTCACCCCTTATTTCTTTATATATAAAGAAAAGAAAGTCATAAGACTTTCTTTATTCTTCAGTTGAAGCAACTACTTCTTTACCTTTGTAGAATCCACAGTTCTTACAAACTCTGTGAGCCATCTTCATTTCGTGGCATTGTGGACATTCAACTATTCCTGGTAAGCTTAACTTAAAAGTTTGAGCTCTTCTAGAATCTCTTTTTGCTCTATATGTCTTTCTAGCTGGATTTCCCATTATTACACCTCCTTATTCCCCAAACAACTCTCTAAGCTTTGCAAGCCTAATATCTACATCATAATCTAAACAACTACAATTTTCAACATTTTTATTTACGCCGCACTCTGGACAAAGTCCTTTGCAGTCGTCCTTACAAAGTCTTTTGATAGGTAAGGTAGAAATAATACAATTTTCAATAATTTCGGTAATATCTAAACTATCACCTTCTACAAACATAGTCCCATCTTGTTGTAGGTCTATATCGTTTGTAAACCTTTCTTCTATATCAATATCTATTGGATAGATAAAGGTATCTAAGCATCTAGAGCATGTTAATTGAAGCTTAGTTTTTATAGATGCGTTAACCACAATAACATCTTCATTAGATGTAGCTACTCCCTCTACTTTTACATCTTCAATTGCTCTAATCTCTTCTCCCTCGAACTCTAATGGTTCTAGTTTGAATGATAAACTTATTTGTTTCTTTCTGTTTCTTTTAGATAGCAAATCTGAAAAATTAATTATCATATCTTAAGCTCTGGATTAAAATCCTCACACCTTTAAGGTATATTATACGCACTGTATAGCTTGAGCTAAAGCGTCATTTCACTCCCTGCTACTTTTTTCTCATTTCAAACACAATTTATTATATAAAGGTAAGCTATAAAAGTCAAGCTATTTTATAATTACTTTTGTATTAATTCTAAGTATCTCTAGCAATAACTAATTCTTCATTAGTTGGAATAACAAATGCTTTAACTTTGCATCCTGGTTTAGATATTTCTCTAACTTTTCCTCTAACCTTGTTAGCTTCTGTATCTACTTCTACACCTAAGAATTCTAATCCTCTTAAGCATTCTTCTCTAGTTTCTGGACCATTTTCTCCAACACCAGCAGTGAATACTATAGCATCTACTCCACCCATTATTGCAGCATATGAACCTATAGTAGCTCTTACTTTGTATTCAAATATCTTAAGTGCTAATATAGCTCTTGGATCTTTTTCTTTAAATGCTCCATCTTCTATATCTCTGAAGTCTGAGCTCTTTCCATATATTCCAAGAACACCTGATTTTTTGTTTAATAAGTCATTTACTTCATCAGCAGTCATATTTTCTTCCTTCATTAAGAAAGTAACTATAGCTGGATCTATATTTCCACTTCTTGTTCCCATTGCTACACCTTCAAGTGGAGTGAATCCCATTGAAGTATCAACAGATACACCATTCTTAACAGCACATAAACTTGCACCATTACCTAAATGACAAGTGATTATCTTTAAGTCTTTTATATCTCTTCCCATAACTTCAGCAACCTTGTTTGAAACATACTTATGTGAAGTTCCGTGGAATCCATATTTTCTAATTCCATGTTTTTGATATAATTCGTATGGAAGTGCATAGATGTATGCTTCTTCTGGCATAGTTCCATGGAAAGCAGTATCGAATACAGCTACCATTGGTGTATTTGGCATTAACGCTTCACAAGCTTCAATTCCAATCATGTTTGCTGGGTTGTGAAGTGGAGCTAATTTAAAGCACTCTCTTATGTAATCTTTAACTTCACTATTTATTACTACTGAATTCTTATACTTTTCTCCACCATGAACAACTCTATGTCCTACAGCGCTTATTTCATCCATTGATGAAATAACTCCATTCTTTTCATCTATTAAAGCTTCTAAAACTAACTTTATAGCATCTTTGTGATCAGCCATTGGTTGTTTTACTATATATTTATCTCTTCCTTCAACCTTTTGAGTTAAAACAGAACCTTCTATTCCGATTCTTTCAACTAAACCTTGTGCTAAACTTTCTTCATTTGACATATCTATTAATTGATATTTTAATGAAGAACTTCCACAGTTTATAACTAATACTTTCATTTGAACACCTCTTAAATATTTAATTTTTTTATATTATTTATTTGCATTTTGAGCTTGTGCCTGAACTGCTGTTAAAACAACAACGTTAACTATATCTTCTGAATTACATCCTCTTGATAAGTCATTTATTGGTTTTGCAAACCCTTGACACATTGGCCCTATAGCCTCTGCTCCTGCAAATCTTTGAACTAATTTATAACCAATATTTCCTGATTGTAAATCTGGGAATATTAATACATTTGCTTTACCTGCAACCTTGCTGTTTGGAGCTTTTTGCTTAGCAACGCTTTCAACTATAGCAGCATCTAATTGTAATTCACCATCTATTAATAAGTCTGGTCTTAATTCCTTAGCAAGTTCAGTTGCTTTTCTAACTTTATCAACCATTTCATGGTCTGCACTTCCCATTGTTGAGAATGAAAGCATTGCAACTCTTGGTTCAACCTTACAAAGATTACGAGCTGTATCTGCTGTAGCTATTGCAATAGCAGCTAATTGTTCGTAATTAGGATTTGGATTAACTGCACAGTCTGAGAATAATAACATTCCATTTTCACCATACTTAGAGCCTGGTACCATCATAATAAAGAAACTTGAAACAACAGATACCCCTGGAGCTGTTTTTATTATTTGTAAACCTGGTCTTAAAAGATCACCAGTTGTATGAACAGCACCTGATACCATACCATCAGCATCATCTAACTTTACCATCATCGTTCCAAAATATAAAGGATCTCTAACTATTTTTTCAGCCTTCTCAATAGTCATTCCTTTATTTTTTCTTGATTCATAAAAAGCATTTATATAATCATTTAATCTTTCAGATGTTTCAGGATTAATAATTTCAACTCCTGTTAAATCAACACCTAACTCTTGTGCTTTTGATAAAATTTTATTGTTATCTCCAACTAAAATTGGATGTGCTAAACCTAATTTTTGTATTTTCTCTGTTGCAACAATAGTTCTTTCCTCATCACCTTCTGGTAATACTATTCTTTGCTTATTTTCTTTTGCCGCATTCCATAATTTATCCATAAGTTCCATATCTGATTTCCCCTTTCGAATTTGTACGGTCTAATCTTCAATACTAATATACTCCTATGTAGCTATATTTTTCAATACCCAAATTCCTTAAAAATTTAATTCTTTATATTATAAATTTTCTGAAATTTTCGCTATATATGTAACATATTTTTTTATCTCCTCCAAATCCCTCTTTTTATTTATAACAAAAGAATTCATTTTTAAACCTTTAACATTAATCTTTATATATCTTCTCTTTATGCTATAATACTTTTATATTTCCCAAAAAGGAGTTTAAATATGAATATTACAGGAATAATTACAGAATATAATCCATTTCACAATGGACATCTTTATCATTTAACTGAAGCAAAGTCAGCTACAAAAGCAGATGGTATTGTTTGTATAATGAGTGGTAATTTTGTTCAAAGAGGCGGTCCTGCTATTATAGATAAATGGAAAAGAACAGAAATGGCATTAAACAACGGTGTCGATTTAGTTATAGAGCTTCCAACTTATTATGCAGTATCTTCTGCTGAATTTTTTGCTAAAGGCTCTGTTTCAATACTTAATTCACTTGGTATAGTTAATAATATTTTTTTTGGTTCAGAGTGTGGAAACACAGAAAAGCTGATAAAGATTGCAAAAGTTTTAACGAACGAAGATGAAGATTTTAGAAATATTTTGAAAGAAAACTTGACTCTTGGTCTTACCTTTGCAAAGTCTAGAGAAAAATCTCTTGTTGAATATTTTAAAGACGATGAACTTACTTCTATATTATCTTCTTCTAATAATATTTTAGGAATTGAATATATAAAAGCATTACTTAGATTAAACAGTACTATAGCTCCTAACACACTTAAAAGAGAAGGTGCTAGTTATAACGAGAAAAATCTAACTTCATCTTTCGCTTCTGCAACATCTATTAGAGAAACTGTAAAAGCTAATAAATCTTTATCATCTCTAAAAGATTTTATGCCTGAAGAATCTTTTAAAATATTTAATCAACAAAAAGAAAATGACTATCCTTTTGTTTTCGATGAAGATATGTATACATATATAAAGTATAAAATACAAACTAACTGTGTAAATTTTAACAATCTTTACGAGGTTACAGAAGGTCTTGACAATAAAATCATAAAGGAAATTTCATCTTCTACTTCATATAACGATTTGGTTCTTAAGATAAAAAGTAAGAGATATACCTTCAGTAAAATTTCTAGAATTTTAACTCATATTTTTATTGGGCTAGACAATTTTAATATAAATGAGCTTAATGATGAAAGCAATCTTTACGCTAGAGTTTTAGGTTTTAATAAAACAGGTAGAGAGATGTTATCATTAATTAAAGCTAATTCAAATATACCTCTTATAACTAAACTACCAAGATTTAATGATAATCCACTGCTTGAATTAGATATACAAGCTACAAAGGCTTATTCAATATTAAATACTAAGGTTAATCCTAATAATGATTATTTAATAAGTCCTTTAATAAAATACTAATATTACATAGTATAATAAGCATATAAATACTATAGATGGAAGGAGGCTGTTTTCCATGTATAGTATTATTTTTTTATTAATTTCTATATTTTTATTACTTATTATACTTTTTAAACTATTTAATAGTAACAAAAATTATTTTATGTGCTTCTTAATAACTTTATTTATTTTTTTATTTGTTTCTAACCTCAAAAGTTGTATGGATGCTGCTTTAGTTGGCGTAAATCTAGTTGTAAAAACTATAGTTCCAACTATCTTTCCCTTTTCTGTAATATGTAATTTACTTATTTCTTATGATGGTATAGGATTATATTCAAAAATCTTAGGCCCTATTATTTGCAAGCCACTAAAACTTTCAAAATCTGCTTCTTTCCCTATAGTAGCAAGCGTACTTAGTGGTTATCCTTTAGGTTGTAAATATTGTTGTGACTTATATTCACTAGGTTATATTGATAGAAAAGAATTCGAGAGACTCTTAAATATAGCGTCAAATGCAAGCCCTATGTTTTTAATAGGATCAATTGGAGCTGCTATGCTAGGTAATATTAAACTTGGTTTTATTTTACTTATTTCTAATTACTTATCACCTATAATAATAGGTATTTTAACCTTAAAAAAAGCTTCTACTTATTGTAATGAGAAACCTTTAATTTCTGATAATAAAACTGCAAATTTTGGTATTGCTCTAAAAAATGCATTAGAAAAAGGAATAAATACAACTTTGCAAATCGGAGCTTTTGTTGTTATATTTTCAATAATTATAAGCATAATAAAAAATAATGCTTATATAAGCATTATTTTTAATAATATTGAAACTTTTTTTAATATTCCTAAATATTCACTTTACGGATTATTTGTCGGTAGTGTGGAATTTACAAATGGTTGTAAATTAATAACTACACTCCCTCTTTCATTACCTTTTAAATTAAGTATAATTAGCTTCATTTGTTCTTTTTCTGGTCTTTCAGTAATTGCACAAATTAGCTCATTTATATCCGAATATAATGTTTCAATTGCTAAATATACATTTTGGAAATTCATACAAGGAATAATAAGCTTTATTATTACATTTATTATAAGTAACATTTTAAGTATTACTTCACCTGTATCTACTTTGCCAAATAATAATACTTTTAGTTTTAGCATTTACTTAGCAATATATTTAATTTTACTTATACCTATATTATTTCCACTTATAATATCTTGCATAAAAAAACTACATAGTTTTTAATTCGGCAATGTTTTCTTTAATTCTACTACCAGTTTTAGATAAATTTTCATCTATATCTTTAGCTACTTTTTCAAAAGATGCTTGCATTGATTTTATAAGCTCAGCCTTATTTTTCTCTATTTCTATATCAAGTTGCATAAGAATATCATTAGAGTAATCTCTTGATCCAATTCTAATAGCCTTTGCATCCCTTTGTGCTTGGGCTATTATCTCTTGTGCTCTAATTTTGGCTTCTCTCACTATATCATGATTTTCTAAACTTTGTTTCATCATTTCAAAAGTTTCCTTTTGAGCCATATCATATTCTTTTTTTGCTTCTTCTAAAATTCTTTCCTTTTCACTAACAACCCATTGAGCTTTTTTTAATTGATCCGGTAAATAATTAGTTATTTGATCAATAACTTCATCAAATTCTTTAGTGTCAATTATAGCTTTACCTGTTATAGGAACTTTTGGTGAATTTTCAACCATATCCTGTAAATATTCTAATAATTCAATAACACTTTGCTCTAATTTTTCCAAAATAAAACGCCCTTCCCCTATTTTTTTAATTCTATTTATTAATTTTTCTTATGATGTCCTCTTTAATCTCAGCTGGAACTAAATTGTTAATGTCTCCACCAAACTTTGCTACTTGCTTTACTGATGATGAACTTAAAAAAGAATTTGCAGCTGATGTAGTCATAAATAATGTCTCAATATTTGAATCTAATTGTGAGTTCATAAGCGCCATTTGAAATTCATATTCAAAATCCGATACAGCTCTTAAACCTTTTAATATTACTCTTGCATCATACTCTTTAGCTAAATCAACAAGCAGTCCCTTAAAACTAATAACCTCAACATTATGTAAATGTGAAGTTACTCTTTTAATAAGCTCTACCCTTTCTTCAATTTCAAATAACCCAACCTTATCAACATTGACTAATACCCCTACTATTAGCTTATCAAATATTTTAGATCCTCTTGTAATTATATCTAAGTGCCCATTTGTTATAGGATCAAAACTTCCTGGATAAATTGCAACTCTCATACTATTCTCCCTTAGTTATTCCGTAATAAACTTATAATAACATACAGTAGTGTTACCGTATCTCTTACTTTTATTTAATTGTATATCTTCATACCCTTCATATATCTCTTCTATAGAATCTATCTTTGTAACAATTATTCCATCTTCTTTTAACATATTATTTTCTTTTATTATTTTCATAGCTTCTGGAATCATTTCCTTACAATATGGCGGATCTATAAAAATTACGTCAAATACTTTTCCTTTGTTAGCTAAACTTCTTAAAGCTTCATAAGAATCCATATTAAGTGGATAACAACAATCATTAAACTTTAAGTCATCTACATTCTTCTTTAAAAGCGGAAAAGTAGTATTACTCTTATCTACTAAATAAACCTCTTTAGAACCTCTACTTGCTGCCTCTAATCCTAAACTACCAGTCCCTGCAAATACATCAATAACAACTGCATCTAATAAATAGTTTTGAATTGTACTAAACATAGCTTCTTTAACTCTATCTAAAGTTGGTCTAGTTTCCATTGTTGCTGGAGGTATCAATTTACGTCCTCTTGCTCTTCCTGCTATAATTCTCATTTGTTTTCCTCCTTAATCTTTAACATTCTAATTTTATCATATAATTTATCTATTAACAATTTTTTTATTAAATTCCCATTCTGATTAATATCTAAACTCCAAATTATATATCGATTAATTAAAACAGATATATTTGCTCCATCTTTCAAGTGAATTACTAACTTCTCTACAGAATTTAACTTTACTTTCCTCGTCAGAATTCAAAAGAATTTTACATTCTTCTCTTGCACATCTTAATATATTAATATCATCATATAAGTTAGCTAAAATAAATCCTTCTTCTCCACTTTGTTTCCTTCCAAACATCTCACCTGAACCTCTAAGCTTTAAATCTTGTTCTGATATATAAAAGCCATCAGTTGATTCAGTCATTATTTCCATTCTTCTCTTAGTATTTTCAGTTTTAGCCTTTGCTATTAATATACAATAAGATTCATATTGCCCTCTTCCAACTCTTCCTCTTAGTTGATGTAATTGAGCTAATCCAAATCTCTCTGCATTCTCAATAATCATAACTGATGCATTAGGTACATTAACTCCAACTTCAATTACCGTTGTTGATATTATTGCTTTTGTTTCATTTGCTTTAAATCTTCCTATTATTTCATCCTTCTCTTTAGGTTTCATCTTTCCATGAAGTATTTCCATCTTTATATTTCTAAAATATCCATCACTTAGTTCATCATATAACTTTTCTACCGAGTTTAATTTCATATCTTCATTTTCTTCAATTAAAGGACAAACAATATAAACCTGTCTTCCCTTCCTTATTTCATCTACAGCCAAAGAATAAGCATCATTTCTTTCTGCATCATTGAAATATCTTGTATCTACTGGTTTTCTTCCTGGTGGAAGTTCATCAATTGCAGAAATATCTAAATCTGAGTAAACATATAGAGCTAATGTTCTTGGTATTGGTGTTGCTGTCATAACAAGAACATCCGGTCTTCTTCCTTTATTTATTAACCTACTTCTTTGCTCCACACCAAATCTATGCTGTTCATCTGTTATAACAAGACCTAAATTACTAAATGCTACATCCTCTTGAATAAGCGCATGTGTACCTATTACTATAAGAGGTTCGTCAGTTGTAATAAGTTCTTTTATTCTTCTCTTTTCCTTCACTGAAGTACTTCCAGTTAATAATTCTACATGTATATTAAATGGCTCTAATAGCTTCTTTGCTTCTAAATAATGTTGATTTGCTAATATTTCTGTTGGAACCATCAAAGTAGCTTGATATCCATTCTTTACAACATTAAACATAGCTATAAGAGCTACTACAGTTTTTCCACTTCCAACATCACCTTGAACCAATCTATTCATTGGCCATGGGCTTTTTTGATCTCTAAGTATTTCTCTCACAACTCTTGTTTGTGCTCCAGTTAAACTATAAGGAAGAGCTGCTTTTAAATCTTTAAGTTCATCTACAAGTTTAAATTCTATACCATTTTTACTCTTAAGCTTTCTTTTTAGTATTAAAAGTTTCATAGAATAAGTAAACAGTTCTTGAAATTTCAATCTAGTTATAGCTTGTTCTAATTCCTTTTTTCCCTTTGGAAAATGTATATTTCTTATAGCTTCATCTAAATTAATCATTTTATATTTATCTATTAAATACTCAGGTAAATTATCTGTAATTGTAATTTCCTCTAAACACTTTCCTATTAACTTAACTAAAATTTTATCACTTAATTCTCCCTTAAGACTGTATTTGGGAATTATTTCATTTTCCTTAGCCGCCTTTACCCCTATAATTGGGTTAACCGCTTCAAGCCTACTTCCTATTCTCTTAAACTTTCCTAATAGATCATAACTTTCACCTATTTTAAAGCTATGCTTTATAAAGCTTTGATTAAACCACTTACACAAAACTAAATTTCCTAAATAATTAAATCTAATAGTAGTTAAAATCTTACCATTTTTAGTTCTTACATCTTTATCATATCCAATGCATTTACATGTTAAAACTTGCTTTTCTTCTTCATCAACTTCTTCAAAAGGTATATTACTTCTTAAAAATTCATAATCTCGTGGAAAATATAGCATCAAATCTAAAATTGTAAAAATCCCACACTTATTTAACTTTTCTAAAAGCTTAGGTCCAACACCTTTCAAAGAGCTTACATCCTTTGATATATCCATTATACACCCCTCCTCTTACGTTATTTACTTTTATTTTTATATAATAACTACCAATTATTAAACTATATCTTTTAAAATTAATATAATTAATTTTATATTATTAACATAAAAAAATAAAGTGCAAGAAACAGTAATAGTCTCTTACACTTTATTTTTTCTATTCTACAGCCATTATGAAATAATATAATGGTTGATTTCCCTTATAGCATTGAACATCAAAGTCTTCATACTTTTCTTCTAATTCAGCAATAAAATCTTCTACTTTGCTTTCATCAACATCTTTTCCATAGAAAATAGTTATAAGTTCACTATCTTCATCAATCATAGATTCTAATACTTCCTTAGCTACTTCAAAGTAATCTTCTCCGACTTTATTAATTTTACCTTCAACTAGTCCAAGCATATTACCTTCTTTTATTTCTATTCCGTCCATTTCTGTGTCTCTTACAGCATAAGTTACAGAGCCTGTCTTAACAAGTTCTAATGCTTCCATTAATGCCGCTTCATTTTCATCAACAGAATTTTCTTGATTGAACATAGTTATACAAGTAATTGCTTGTGGAATACTCTTAGTTGGTATAACTCTTACATCTTTATCTGATATTTCAGCTGCTTGAGTTGCTGCCATAATTATATTTTTATTGTTAGGTAAAATGAATATGTGATCTGCATTTAATTTTGATATACATTCCATCATATCTTGAGTTGAAGGATTCATTGTTTGACCACCTTCAATTACATAATCTATACCTAAATCTTTAAGAACAGTTGTTATGCCGTCTCCCATAGCTACTGATATAAATGCAAACTTTTTCTTTTCAGTCTCTACTTCTTCAGCCTTATCTGCAGCTAAAGCTTCTTCTCTAGTTAGAAGCTCTCTATGCTCTTCTCTCATATTATCTATCTTTATCTTTGATAATTCACCTACTGCAACAGCCTTTGATAAAACTAAACCTGGATCATTTGTATGGATATGCACTTTTATAACATCATCATATCCTACAACTATCATAGAATCTCCTAGCGGCTCTATTTCATCTTGGAACGCTTTAGCTTTTGCTGCATCCCCTAATATTATAAATTCTGTACAGTATCCAAATTTAATGTCAATTTCTTCAGTTGATGCTGCTCCAGTTTTTGTAGATGTACTTGAAGCTATATCTTTTATCTCAGCCTTAATTCCATCTTTTAAAGCATCATACATACCTTGAATTATTATATATAATCCCATACCACCTGAATCTACAACTTTCGCTTTTTTTAGCGCTGGTAAAAGCTCTGGTGTTTTATCTAACATTATTTTTGCTTCAACTACGATTTCTGAAAGTAATTCTACTATATCAGTTTTATCAGATTTCATTGCACCTTCTGATGCGGCTCTAATAACTGATAAAATAGTACCTTCTGTTGGTCTCATAACTGCCTTATAAGCTGCATTGCTTCCTTCAACAAAAGCATTAGCTAATTCCTTAGAGTCTACACTATCTTTTCCATCTAAACCTTTTGAGATTCCTCTAAGTATTTGTGAAAGTATAACTCCTGAATTACCTCTTGCTCCCATAAGAGCACCTTTAGCTAACTTCTTTGAAGTTTCTCCAATAGACTCTGAATTTAAGTTTTCAATTTCCTTTACTGCCGCTTTAAATGTCATAGACATATTAGTTCCTGTATCACCATCTGGTACAGGAAAGACATTTAACGCGTTGACAAAATCACTTTCTTCTAAAAGCCTATTACTAGCATTAACAACCATGTTGTAAAAATCATGGCCATTTATTCTATCATATTTCATCCTATTTCCTCCTAGACTCTAACCGCTTGAACATTTACTGTAACTGATGCAACCTTTAATCCAGTATAATTTTCAACGCTATAACGTACCTTTTGAATTATATTATTAGCAATTACAGAAATTTTTGTTCCGTATTCAACCATAATAAATAATTCTATTACTAGTTTATCTTCATCATTAAATTTTAAATTTACACCCTTAGCTAAATTTTCTATTCTCATTAACTCCCAAAAGCCTTCTGTGGCATTTTTAGAAACCATCCCTACAACACCGTAGCATTCCATAGTAGATAAACCTACTATTTTTGCAAGAACCTCTTCAGAGTAGTGTATATTTCCAAGATCATTTGAATATCCTACCATACAAAATCCTCCTTTATTAATTTTTTCATATAAAATATTGTATATTAGTTGCTATATTAATTCAAGTAAATTTATGTCACTTACCAGTTCTTTAGTCAAATTCCTATTATTTTTTTATTTTTTTTTATTTTTTCACTTGCATTAAGTATATAAACTATGATAAAATTTGTTTTGTCCTATTGAAGAGAAATTATCTTCATAACATAAGGAGGTGTTTTCAAGTGGCAAGAAGATGCGAAGTTTGTAACAAAGGTGTTGTATCTGGAACTCAATACTCACACTCACATCGTCAATCTAAGAGAACTTGGGCTCCTAACATAAAGAGAGTAAAGGCTTTAGTTAACGGAACACCAAAGACTGTTCATGTATGTACAAGATGCCTTAGATCTGGTAAGGTTGAAAGAGCAATATAGTTCAAATAAAAAATGCAATTGTTAAAACAATTGCATTTTTTATTTTACAAAAATTTTTAACTTAAAATACATACTTGAAGTTATTCTTTCTTTAAGGAATCCTATTCCTAACAACTTATCTTCCTCGTCATATGTACTTATTTTTTTCTAGTGAAAAATTTTATAATACAGGATATAAATTTAGGCATCTTAATAGCAATTATCTTCATATACTCTCCCCCTATCTTTACAAAAAATCAAAGTGTACTGCTAATAATTTAAATATAAACTTTAAATCAGTAGTTAAATTTACTAAATCTAAAATTTATTTATTAGCAATTTTTAGATATAAAAAATCACCACTCCTTACTACTCATAATATGCAGTAACTCTCTAAGTGGTGATTACTTTTTTAAATTTTTTATTATTTTTTAATCTTTTGAATAAATTACTAAAAGTTTTCCAGTTGAAAAACTTATACTTATATCCATCCCCTTAATAAACTCATTAGAAATTGTTCTACTATCGCCTATTTTTAGGTCATAATTTTCTAATTCATATTTAGCACCCTTTATATTAAATTTACTAATAACATTTTCATATGCTAAAAATGAAATATACTTATATTCATCTTCTTCGGAAATAATACAACTTTTATCAACTATCGAAATCTTATTTCTATCATCAATAATATTTGCTTTTACATCTTTTTTTAAAGCTCTTAGCAATAGTCCTATATTTCCTAATGAATGATCAAATCTACCACCAGTTGCTCCTAAAAAAAATATCTCACAAACACCAAGACTTATAGCTAAATCAAAAGCTATTTCAGAATCAGTAGAATCTTTTTCACAATTAAACTTATATTTTTTCGATCCCTTTTCTTCTAGTATATTAATTATTTCTTTATTAGATGAATCAAAATCTCCAACTATATACTCAGGTATTATCCCTGCACTATATAGATAATTACATCCTTTATCAACACCAATTACAAAATCGCTTTCACTAGCATATTTCCTTAAACTCTCTAAAGACGGTTCAGAACCAGCACTTACAATTAGACACTTCATTATTGCCCTCTTAAAGCCTTAATATTAGCCTCTATATTACCATCACCAAAAACAGCCGATCCTGCAACAATAACATTAGCTCCAGCATCAATTACACTTTGTACATTATTCTTATCAATTCCACCATCAACTTGTATTAATATATCACTATTATTAGCAGCAATCGCCATTTCTTTAACTTCTTTTATTTTGTTTATTGAGTATGGTATAAACTTTTGTCCTCCAAACCCAGGATTAACAGACATTATTAAAACCATATCTAAATTACCTATAGTATCCTTTAAAACAAAAGTAGGTGTAGCTGGATTTAAAGCAACTGCAGCTTTAACTCCTTTAGATTTAATATAAGAAATAGCTCTATCTAAATGCTTCTCAGCTTCATAATGTAGAGTTATTATGTCAGCACCTGCAGCTATAAATTCATCTATATAGCTTTGTGGATTATCTATCATTAAATGAACATCAAAAACCTTATTTGTTTTATTTCTAATAGCTTTTATCACTGGCATACCAAATGTAATATTCGGTACAAATTTTCCATCCATAACATCAATATGTATGAAATCTGCACCAGCTTCATGAAGCCTAACTACTTCCTCTCCTAACTTTGAAAAATCTGCTGATAATATTGACGGTGCAATTTTAATCATTAATACTTCCTCCCACTCATTATTTCTTCTAAAGTTCTTATATAAAATTCATATCTAAATTTATTTATTTTACCCTCTTCTACAGCTTCTTTTACTGCACAACTAGGTTCTTTATAATGTAAACACCCTCTAAATTTACACTCATGATTATAATCTTCAAACTCTGGGAAACAATATTTTAAATCATCTTTTTCTATAAAATTAACTTCTAGAGTTGAAAATCCCGGTGTATCAACTATGTACCCATCTACTACATCTATAAGTTCACTATGTCTTGTAGTATGTCTACCTCTTCCTATCTTTTCAGAAACCTCTCCTGTTTCCATATGGTATTTTTCAGTTAACGTATTTATTAATGTAGATTTTCCTGCTCCAGAAGGTCCACAAAGCACTGTAACATTAGAATCTAATCTTTCTTTTAAAGATTCTATTCCTAAACCTTGTTTTGCATTTATAAATAATACTTCATATCCTATGGAGTTAATTTTATTTTTTACTATTTCCTTTTCCTCTTCTGTAACTAAATCTACCTTGTTTAAACATACTATTGCTTTAATATTATTACTCTCACATAAAACTAAAAATCTATTTAATAAATCATAGTTTATATCAGGATTTTTAACAGCAAATACAACAAATGCTTGAGTTACATTAGCTACTGTAGGTCTTATTAGCTCTGATACTCTTTCATGTATATCACAAATAACACCTTTACCTTTATCAATTAAGATATCAACATCATCACCTACCATAGGTTTCATATCCCTATGTCTAAACTTACCTCTAGCCTTACACTCAATTATCCCTTCAGAGGTCTTAACATAATAAAAACCTCCAATTCCTTTTATAATTTTACCTTTCATAGTACCTCCAAACATTTTACTCTCCATATCTATAATAAACAAATTTTTAAAATAAATGCAATATTTTATTATATAAATCTTGTAATTATTAATTATATAAAATCTTTTTCAATGAATATTAATATAAAAAAAGGTCACAACACCTTGTGACCTTTTTTATATTTATTATGGGTTTGGTACTTCTGCAGAGTTATTATCTCCACCATTATCAGCACTATTTCCACCATTTCCACTATTTCCATTATTTCCACTTTCTGCATCATTTCCATTATTACTATTATTATCTCCTGATGGAGTTTGTGGAATTTTTTCTATTTGTAGCTTAACAAGTTCACCTTTTTTAATATTTTCAGTAAAACCTTTTATAGTATAAGTATTCATACTTTCTTGTGATGGTGAACCACCTGAAATAGTATATGAAATATTAGCTCCATCTAATACTGCTATAGCATCACTTAAATTCATCCCTATATATATATATTGAGAAACATCTACTGTAGGGTCTACATACTTACCATAAGTTAAAGTTATAGGTGTTCCTACGCCTACTTTATTTCCTCTTTGAAGTGATTGTTGAATAACTATTCCATTTTCACTTTCCCTATCAGTTTCTTGTTCAACAACTTGAACAACTAACCCAAGATCTTCTAATTTCCTTTGAGCTTCTTCAATATTTTCTCCTAAATAGTTTTCTATTAAAACTATTTTCACTTCTGGTCCACTACTTATTGTTAATTTAATAACCGTATCTTTAACAACCTCAGTATTTTTTTCTGGATTTTGACTAATTAAATATCCTTGTTCTACTACATCACTATATTCTTCAGTTATTTCATACTTTAATCCTAATCTAGTTAATACTTCTTTAATATAATTTACTTCATAGTCTCTTAAATCTGGAACTTTTACTTTCTCTTCTCCACCAGAAATAGTAACTTTAACAGTACTTCCCTTATCTACCATAGCACTTGCTTCTGGGATACTTTCTAAAACACTATTTTCTGGTCTATCACTTTCACTAGTTCCTACAATTTCAAGTTTTAATCCAAGTTCTTCTAACTTCTTTTTAGCTACCTCTACATCCATTCCAATAATATTAGGTACAGGTATCTCAGCGGTAGTAGCATTATTACTACCAAGCACAACAGCTCCAACTATACCACCAACAAGTAATAACAATGTAATAACAATTCCTATAATAAGTTTTTTACTTATCTTTTTATTAGATGGTATTTGTCTATTTTTTTCATTTTTATCATCAGACTCTTCTTCACTCTCTCCGCTATAATCTTTTTCAAAATCAGCTTTAGTATAAATATTTGGCTTAGATATATTCTGTTTGTTATCTACCTTTATAGGCTCCATTATAATAGTTCTACCATCATCTATTGCTGTGTTTAGATTAACATCTGGATTGTCCTTTATAGTTTGTAAATCTTTTATAAGCTCTCTACAGCTCTCATATCTATTTATAGGTTCTTTATTAATACATTTCATTATTAACGCATTTAAACTATTTGGAATAGAAGCATTAATTGCTTTAGGTTCTATTGGTTCTTCTTGTATATGCTTTAAGGCAACAGTAACTGGTGATTCTCCATCAAAGGGAAGTTTTCCTGTTACCATTTCATATAATACAATTCCTAGAGAATATATATCTGACCTAAAATCAATAAAACTTCCCTTAGCTTGTTCTGGTGATAAATAATGAGCTGATCCCATTATTGTAGTTGTATTTGTTATTGTAGAAGATGTAGAACTTTTTGCTATTCCGAAATCAGTAACCTTTACCTCTCCGCTTTCTGTAACAAGAATATTTTGAGGTTTAACATCTCTATGAATAATATTATTTCCATGAGCACACTCTAGAGCTTTTGCTATTTTAATAGCTATATTTATAGCAGTAGTATAAGTCAATTTTCCGTTATACTTTATAAACTCTTTTAATGTTTTTCCATTTATATATTCCATAACAAAATAATCTACGTTACCGTCTTCTTCATGTCCTACATCTAAAACATTAACTATATTGGAATTAGAAAAATTGGCTACGGCAGTTGCTTCTTTTTTGAATTTTTCTGCTACATCTTTATTATTGGCAAATTCTTTTTTTAGGATTTTAACGGCAACTAGTCTATCTAGCTTTCTATCTCTAGCTTTATACACTATTGCCATTCCACCTTCTCCTATCTTTTCAAGGAGCTCATATCTTTCTCCTAGCACCTCACCAATCATCACTACACCTCTCCTCCAAATAAAACCACTGTAATATTATCTCTGCCTCCATTTTTCTTAGCTAATAAAATCAATTCGTCACATACATCTATATAATTTTCCGATTTATTTACTATCTTTAAAATTTCTTCATTTGTTAACTCATTAGTTAATCCATCTGTACATAGCAAAAATTTATCGTAAATACCTTTTTTCAAACTAAAAATATCAACTTTTACATTACTTTCAGTACCTAAGGCTCTAGTAATAACATTTTTTTGTGGATGATTTCTTCCCTCTTCTTCGGTAATACTTCCTGAATCTATTAATTCTTGTACAAGAGAGTGATCTTTTGTTATTTTAACAATTTTATTTTTAGTTATTCCAAAACATCCGCTATCTCCAATATTAGCAATATTTATAGATTCTTTACTTACCAATGCTACAACTAAAGTTGTTCCCATACCTTTTAAATTGTTTCTACTTATAGAATATTCATTTACTTTAGTATTAGTATACTTTACAGCATCTTCTAACACTTTAGCTTCATTACCATGGCTAAAGTTATTTTTTATATATTCCCTTATTTCATCAACAGCCATTTTACTAGCAACTTCACCAGCATTATGGCCCCCCATCCCATCTGCAACAATATAGAGCTTATACTCATCATTCTCTATACAATCTGCATAATCTTCATTTAACTTTCTTCTAATTCCTACATCACTTTTTAAACCCACCATAAATTCTTCGCCCCTTTTATTTTTGTGTTTCTAAATAACTTCTTCTTAATTGACCACAAGCCGCATTTATATCTGTACCCATTTCTCTTCTAATAGTAACTTCTATTCCATATGACTTTAATATATTTTCAAAATCTTCAACTGTTTTTCTTGATGGTCTTTTTAATGTATTTTCCTTTATTTCATTAACTGGAATTAAGTTAACATGACAATTCATACTCTTAAGTAACGTTGCAAGTGATTTTGCATCTTCTCTAGAATCATTTACTCCTGAAACTAAAGAGTATTCATATGTAATTCTACGCCCCGTTTTATCCATATAGTACTTACAAGCATCTAATATTTCTGATATAGAATACTTATTTGCTATAGGCATTATTACCTTTCTCTTTTCATCACTAAATGCATGTAATGAAATAGCAAGCGTAATACTTAAATCCAAGTCTGCCAATTCTTTAATTTTAGGTACTATTCCACAAGTTGATAATGTAATATGTCTTTGACCAATATTTAATCCATATTCTGCATTAACAAGTTTTAAAAATTTAGTAACATTTTCAAAGTTATCTAGTGGTTCACCACTTCCCATTAAAACAATATTAGAAATTCTCTCTCCTATATAATTCTGAGCGACCATTACTTGAGATAAAATTTCTCCTGCACTTAAATCTCTTATCCTTCCCCCAAGTGTAGAGGCGCAAAATTTGCACCCCATTCTACAACCAACTTGAGTAGATACACAAATAGAATTTCCATGCTTATATTTCATAATTACACATTCAATTAAATTATTATCTTTAAGTGATAATAACATCTTTTTAGTATCATCAACCTTTGATTCATATACTTCAACTATAGTTGGTAATGAAATTAAAAAGTTTTCTTTTAATTTCTCTCTTAAAGCTACTGGTATATTTTTCATTTCATCAAATTCTTTAACGCCTTTATATATCCATGAGATTACTTGCTTTGCTCTAAAAGCACTTTCACCATTTTCTTTCATCCAATTTTGTAATTCTTCTAATGTAAAATCAAAAATATTATACATTTATCCACCTACTACTTTTTAGATATCTTTGCAATATAGAATCCATCCATATATTCGTTTGGTAATATTGTTAATGCACCATTCTTTTCATATATGAAATTATCCATATTTCCTAAGAATATCTTTTCTATAACTGCATCTTTATGTTTATTTAAGAACCACTCAACATTTTCTCCATTTTCTTCATTATTTAAAGTACAAGTTGAATAAATCATTGTTCCACCTTGCTTTAAATATTGCCATGCATTTTCCATTATTTCTCTTTGAGTTGGTACTAAATCTTTAAGTGATTTTCTTGATTTATTCCATTTTATTTCTGGCTTCTTTCTAATTATCCCAAGACCTGAACAAGGTACATCTATTAAAACCTTATCTGCCATTGACACATATTTAGAGTTAAGTTTTGTTGCATCCATTGCATCTACTTCTACATTGTTTAATCCTAATCTTTCTACATTTTCAGTAATTAAAGATAATTTATTTTCATGTAAATCAAAAGCATAAACCTTTCCTGTACCTTCTAAAAGTTCTGCTGCATGAGTTGTTTTTCCTCCTGGCGCAGAGCAAAGATCTAATACTACATCACCTTCATTAATGTCTAAAAGTGGTGCAACAAGCATAGCACTTTCATCTTGCACTGTAATGTAACCTTCTCTAAATAACTCGTTATTTTCTATTGAGCTACCACCTTTTATGATTATAGCTTCAGGACAAGCATATCCTTCTTCAACATCATAACCCATTTCTTCTAATTTTTCATATACTTCATCAAAATCAGCTTTATTAGTATTTACTCTTACTGTAACCTTTGGAGTTGCATTTAAGCCTGCTAATATCTTTCTTCCATTTTCTTCTCCATATTGTTTGTAAATCATTCTAATGAACCAAGGCTCATAAGAATAAGTGTAAACTAATTTATCTATAGGACTATCGCTTACTTCTATATCATCTGGATTCTTTGTATAACTTCTTAATATACCATTTACTAATTTTGAACTTTGAAGTGATATATTTTTAGATAATTCAACAGCTTCATTACACGCTGCAAAATCTGGTACCTTATCTAAGAAATGCATTTGATATATTGCCATTCTTAATATGTTTAAAACTCCATCTTCCATTAAAGATATATCTTTTACATAATTAGAAATTATAATATCTAATGTTTTCTTTCTTCTTATAGTTCCATAAACTAATTCAGTTACTAATGCTCTATCTTTTTCATTTAAATCTGAATCATTTAACTCCTTAGAAAGAACTAAATTTGAATATGCTCCTTCTTCTAAAACTCTGTTTATTATATTTAGTGCTACTTCTCTACTGTTCATACTCTACCTCTTAATCGTTATTTCTATTGCTTATAGCAATTAATCTTATCAATTGAGAAATTGACATAAGTGCTGCAGCTACATAAGTCATTGCTGCTGCGTTTAAAACATTTTTAGCCCCTTTAACTTCATCACCATATAAAATACTTCTACTTTCTAATATCTTTAATGCTCTATTAGATGCATTAAATTCTACTGGTAATGTAATTAACTGATAAAAAACTGCAAAACTAAAAAATATTATTCCTATTGTGGTTAACCCACTAAATCCCAAAAATAATCCTATCATAAATAATATAATAGACATTTGGCTAGTAAAATTTACAGCTGTGGCTATTGATGTTCTCAGGACTAATGGCTTATAACTTTGTGCGTGCTGTATTGCATGCCCACATTCGTGTGCTGCCACTCCTGCGGCTGCAATAGAAGTTCCATGATATATATCGCTAGATAATCTAATAACCTTACTTCTTGGATCATAATGATCTGTAAGTTCTCCTCTTGTTTCTAGTACTGGTACATTATAAAGACCAGCTCCATCTAATATCATTCTTGCAATATCTGCACCATTATATCCATTTATAGTTCTAACATTTTTGTATTTTCTATAAGTGCTACTTACTTTGCTTTGTGCCCAAATTCCTATAATAATTGCAGGAATTAACAAAAGCATCGTTCTATCAAAATAAAATCCTGGATAAAACATAAAATATCCCCTTTCACCTTATAGTAATTTACACCCAACCTCTATTTCATTCCCATTAATATATTGTTCTATAGTAAGTGGTTTACCATTTGGAAATTGTACCTTTTTAATTAATAATACGTCTTCCCCACAACTTACCTTAATACCATCTTTATTAACTCCAATGATAGTACCTGCTTCTTTGTTGCTATTTTCCTCTAAAACGCTTGAAGCGTATATTTTCATATTTTGTCCTTTATACGTAGTATGTGCTATTGGCCACGGATTAAGACCTCTTATTAAGTTGTGAATATCTTTAGCTGCTTTGCTCCACTCTATTTTTCCTGTATCTTTAGAAAGCATTTTAGCATAACAAGTTTCACCTTCTTGCTTTATAGGTGTTATAGTTCCTTGAACTAACCCTTCAATTGTCTTTATTAAAAGTTCTCCACCACTTGCCATTAGAGTGTCATGAAGTTCCCCTGCTGTCATATCATCACTTATTTCTACTTCATCCTTTAAAAGCATATCTCCAGTATCTAATCCAACATCCATAAGCATTGTTGTATTTCCTGATTTTTTCTCACCATTAATTACAACCCAATTAAGTGGAGCTGCTCCTCTATACATTGGAAGTAAAGATGCATGTAAGTTTATACATCCATACTTTGGAATATCTAATACTTCTTTAGTTAATATTTGACCAAAAGCTACAACTATTATAAAATCTGGTCTTAAATCTTTTAAATATTCTACCGCTTCTCTATCATCCTTTAATTTTTCTGGCTGAAGAACCTTTATATTATGACGTACAGCAACTTCCTTCACAGGTGAAAAAGCTAATTTTTTCCCTCTTCCTTTAGGTCTGTCCGGTTGCGTAAAAACAGCTTCTACACCATACTTTTCTATTAAAGCTTCTAATGAAGGAACAGCAAAATCTGGAGTTCCCATAAATACTATTTTCATATTTCATCCTCCTATTTTGCGTGATCTACGTATAGTACTCCATTTAAGTGATCATTTTCATGAAGCACTGCTCTTGCTAACAATTCTTCTGCTTCAAGTATAAATTGTTGTCCTTTTTCATTAAAAGCTCTAACTTTCACATAATTAGGTCTTTCAATTGGACAAGTTTTTCCTGGAATACTTAAACAACCTTCATCATCAGTTTGACTACCACTAGTTTCTAATATTTCAGGATTTATAAATACCATTAATCCATTTTCATCTCTTATATCTATAACAAAGATTCTCTTTAGTATACCAACTTGAGGAGCCGCTAATCCAACACCATCTGCTTCATACATTGTTTCTGCCATATCCTTAATAAGAGTTAACTCTCTTTTAGTTATTTCAGTTACTTCTTTACATGTCTTTCTTAAAACATCGTCTCCCATTGTTCTAATAGTTCTAATTGCCATTTTATTTCCTCCTAATTTAAATTGTTTGGATTTATATCTATACTTATTCGTATATCATTATATACGTTCTTGTTCTCTTCATAAAGTAATTCTTTAATATTTTTAGCAAATTCATCATTAAATTCACCCTTTATTATAATTTGCCACCTATAATTTTCCTTTATTTTAGATATCATACAAGGAATTGGTCCTAAAATTTCTAAATCATATTCCTTTTTTACCAACGGTTCTATTATATTAAATATTTTATGCATAAATTCTTTTAATAACTCTTCATTTTTTGAAATTCCATTTATTAAAAATATTTTACCAAACGGTGGATACTTCATCAACGCTCTAATTGTGAATTCTTTTTCATAAAAGCCTTCATAATCATAATTTATTGCATAATTTAAACTATAATGTTCTGGTGTATATGTTTGTATTATAACCTTCCCTTGCTTTTCTCCTCTACCAGCTCTCCCGGCAACCTGTGTTATAATTTGAAATGTTTTTTCTCCTGATCTATAATCTGGTATATTTATAGACATATCTGCAGCTAATATTCCAACTAAAGTTACATCTTTAAAATCCAATCCTTTTGATACCATTTGAGTACCTATAAGTATATTTGCTTTTTTTTCTTTAAAAGCATTATATATTTTTTCATGAGAGTTTTTTTCTCTAGTTGTATCTACATCCATTCTAAGAACTCTTGCATCTTTAAAGTACTTTCTAACTTCCTCTTCCACTCTTTGAGTTCCAGCTCCAAAAAACTTTACATACTTACTATCACATTTAGGACATACCTTTGGTTCTCTTTTAGTTTTTCCACAATAATGACAAACTAAAAAACCATTCTTATGATATGTCA
The DNA here is from genome assembly GCF_000320405.1 of Clostridium celatum DSM 1785. Taxonomy (GTDB): domain Bacteria; phylum Bacillota; class Clostridia; order Clostridiales; family Clostridiaceae; genus Clostridium; species Clostridium celatum. The sequence continues at coordinate 95,017 of NZ_KB291645.1, forward strand.
TTGAAATATCACATTCCTCACATTTAAATACATAACCACAACTTCTACAAGAAACAAAAGTAGAAAACCCTCTTCTATTTAAAAATAATATAACTTGCTCGCCTTTACTTAAAGTTTCATTTATACTCTTATAAAGTTCTCTACTAAATAAAGACTTATTTCCTGATCTTAATTCTTCTCTCATATCTATAACTTGCATAGGAGGCATTTCTTTATTATCTACACGATTTTTCAGTTCTAAAAGCTCTATTTCCCCTGTAATTGCTCTATAGTAATTTTCAATACTTGGAGTAGCTGAACCTAAAATAACCTTACAGCCTCGTTGATTGCTTATAAATTCTGCAACTTCTTTTGTTTGATACTTTGGATTTTGTTCAGATTTATATGTGTTTTCATGCTCTTCATCAATTATAATAAGCCCTAAATTCTTTGCTGGCAGAAATATTGCACTTCTTGCCCCTACTATAAGCCTGGCCTTACCTTGCCTTACTCTATACCATTCATCAAAACGCTCACCATCAGAAAGCTTACTATGAAATAATGCAACATCTCTTCCAAATCTTCCTTTAAATCTTTCAATCATTTGAGGTGTTAGTGATATTTCCGGCACCAGTATTATTGCACTTTTATTTTCAGATAAAGTTTTTTCTACTAATCTCATATATACTTCAGTTTTACCAGATCCAGTAACACCTTTAAGTAAAAATATATTTTTTTTTGAATTTAAAAATTCTTCTATAACATTTTTTTGTTCAAATGTTAACTCTTTTTCATTATCCTTTATATAAATTCTATCATTATACCTATAAACAGTTTCTTCTTCTACTAATAAATTTCCATTCTCTATTAGTTTATTTAACTTATATAAAGAAATTGAGTGATTTTTAGTAAGTTCTGCTTTTGTATATACTCCTGAATTACTTTTTATAAAATCAATTATTTCTGTATAACCATCTTTACTTTTAAACTTGCTTAAATCATCATCTATAAAAGCTATGACCTTTTTACTTTTGCTTTTTGCACCTTTTAATATTCCTGTTGGAATAAGCAATCTAAAAGCATCAATATATTTACAAAGATATTTTGTTCTTAAAAAATTTATAAGTTCAATATCTGCTTCGGTAATTATAGGTTCTTTATTTTCAATAGATGATATTTCCTTAACTTTAAAGTTTAAACAAGCTTCCTCTTCTTTTTTTATACTAAGCACAAATCCTTCGGAATATCTATTTCCAAAACCAAATGGTACTTTTACTATTTGGCCTATTTTTATGTCCTCTTCTAATTCATGAGGTACTTTATATGTAAAAGGTCTATCTATTTCTAATGCGTCACTATTTACTATTATCTCAGCATAAAGCTTCAAAACATCACCCTCATATACAAAAACTATTTTTATACAAAGAAAAGCGCAATTAGCGCTTTCCTAGAATCATATCAAATATATTACTTGCAACTTCTTTTTTACTCATCTTATCAAGATGCATAGCTTTATTATCCTTTGAAATAATAATTACTTTATTATCATCGCTACCAAAGCCTGTATCACTTGCAGTAATATCATTTGCAACGATAAAATCTAAATTTTTATTTATAAGCTTTTTGTTAGCATTTTCAATTACATTATTACTTTCTGCTGCAAAGCCTACTAATATTTGATGAGTTTTGCTTTCGCCTAACATTTTTAATATATCATTATCTCTAGTTAAGCAAAGGTTTAAGTCTCCCTCACCTTTTTTTATCTTTTCTTTGCTATATTCCTTTGGTTTATAATCAGCTACAGCAGCTGATTTAATAACAATATCTGAATCAGCAAAGTTCTCAAAGATTTCTTTTTTCATTTCTTCATTAGTTCTTATGTTAATTATTCTTACGTTTTTTGGTGGTTCTAAATTTGTTGGTCCTGATACTAAAGTAACCTCAGCTCCTCTATCTCTTGCTTCTTCAGCAATTGCATATCCCATCTTTCCTGTAGATCTATTTGTAATATATCTAACTGGATCTATAGGTGCTATAGTTGGACCTGCACTTATAAGTACCTTTTTACCTTTTAAATCCTGCTCTTTATCCTCTAATTCAAATAGTACTCTTTCAACAATTGTATTTACATCAGCCAGCTTACCTTTACCTATATCTCCACAAGCTAATCTTCCACTTGCCGGTTCAATAAATTCATAACCAAAGCTTTTTAGCTTTTGTATATTATTTTGAACTATCTTATTTTCATACATGTTAGTATTCATAGCTGGCGCAAAAACAACTTTTGCTTTTGTAGCCATTATAGTAGTTGTTAACATATCATCTGCTATACCATTTGCTACTTTTCCTAATACATTTGCAGTGCATGGAGCAACAAGCATCAAATCAGCTTTTTGTGCTAATGATATATGTTGAATTTCCCACGCTTTTGGTTCTGCAAACATATCAGTAACAACCATATTTTGACTAATAGATTGAAAAGTTAATGGATTTACAAACTTAGAAGCACTTTCTGTCATTATAACATGTACTTCAATGTCTTTCTTTCTTAAAGCACTAATTACATCTAATGCCTTATATACAGCAATACCACCAGTAACTCCAATAACAACACATTTACTCATAGCAGTTTACTCCTTATCAGTTTTATGATAAGAAATTGCTCCTTCATTTACTTCATTAACAGCAATTGTTAATGGTTTCTTTGATGGATTGTTAGTTAATACTTGGCTACCATCGATTATTTGTCTTGCTCTTCTTGATGTTACTATAACTAGTGAATATCTATCTTCTACCTTTTTTAATAAGTCCACCACTGATGGATTAATCATAGAGTTGTTCATGAATTAAGCCCTCCTTAGAATCTAATATTGTATCTTTTATTCTATCTACTCTACATTTTTCTGCGGCAATTATACCTTCTATTTTACTAACCGCCGTTAAAACTTCATCATTAACTACTGCATAATTATATTTAGAAACATAGTTTATTTCTTGATATGCATTTTTAAATCTTGTCATTAATGACTCTTCAGTTTCACTACCTCTTTTTATTATTCTTTGCTTTAACTCTTCCATTGATGGTGGAAGAATAAATATGAATACCCCTTCGCTAAAGTTTTCCTTAACTTTCAATGCACCTTGAATATCAATTTCTAATATAACATTTTTGCCTTCAGCTAGCATTTCTTCAACTTTAAACTTTGGTGTTCCATACATATTTCCATGTACTTCAGCGTATTCTAAAAAATCATTACTTTCTACTTTAGATATAAAATCTTCTTTAGTTAAAAAGTGATAATTTACACCATCAACTTCTCCAGCTCTTGGGCTTCTTGTAGTGGCTGAAACGGAAATAAATAAGTCATCATGTTTTTCTAAAAGTGCTTTACAAATAGTTCCCTTTCCTGCTCCTGAAGGCCCAGAAATAACAATTAATAAACCTTTATTATTTTGCATTATTCATCAACCTCATCTACAGTTTCATCTTTAGCTACTAATCTGTGTGCAACAGTCTCTGGTTGAACTGCTGATAAAATAACATGATCACTATCTGTTATTATAACAGCTCTTGTTCTTCTTCCATAAGTTGCATCAATAAGCATTCCTCTATCTCTTGCTTCTTGGATTATTCTCTTAATTGGTGCTGACTCTGGACTTACTATTGCAACAAGTCTATTGGCTGATACTATGTTTCCAAAACCAATATTAATTAATTTTATACCCATGACTCTCCTCCTATTATTCAATATTCTGTACTTGCTCTCTTATTTTTTCAAGTATATTTTTTATATCAATGACTATATTAGTCATTTGGATATCACTAGATTTTGAGCCAATAGTATTTGTCTCCCTATTCATTTCTTGTACTATAAAGTCAAGCTTTCTTCCAATTGGTTCATTTAAACTTAAAGTTTTTCTTACTTGATTAATATGACTGTTAAGTCTTATTATCTCTTCATCTATTGTTGCTTTATCTGCTAACATACAAACTTCCATCGCAACTCTATTTTCATCTATTTCAACATTTCCTAAAAGTTCTTTTAATCTTTCTTCAAGCTTAACTTTAAATGTTTTAGGTATACTATCTGCAAACTCCTCAACCTTTTTAACTAGTTCTTCTATTTGAGAAATTTTAAATAAAATATCTTCTTTAAGCTTATTTCCTTCAACTTCTCTCATTGCTATCATCATATCAAGAGAGTTTTTTATTAGAGGTTTTATTTCATCTAATATTTCCTCTATTTTATCTTCCTCTTCAACTACAGTTATAACATCTGAAAATCTTGCAATTTGCATTACCGAAATATCATTTTTAATTCCTAGCTTTTTTTCTATTTCTTTTAAACATTTTAAATATCCTTCAGCTAAATTCATATCAACTTTTGGAATTCCATTACCGTCTGAGTAAGTTTTTAAATTTATAAATACATCAACCTTACCTCTGCTTAATGTGTTATTTATTATTTTTCTTATTTCTTCTTCTAATGATATTAAGCTTTTAGGCATTCTAATGTTTACATCTAAATATCTGCTATTTACACTTTTCATTTCAACAGTAAAGAAACGTTTCTTGCCTTCTTCACTGCTACTTCTTCCGAAGCTAGTCATACTCCTTACCATACTTTTCTCCTAACTTATATTTGCTTTATGCCAAATATAAAATTTTTTTAATTTTTATTATATTAAATTCGCAAATTTCTGTATCTCTGTCAATATCAATTAGTTTATAACTTTAACATTACATATGTCAATATTTTGTTCACAAATTGTTAACATTTTATATTTATATATATTTTATATCAAAAAAATAAAATGGCAAATTAAACATTAAATTAAAAAAGCTTTTTATTTTTTTAATTATAAAAAAATTGCTTAATAATTTAAAATTTTCATTTACCATTTTATATCTTTAACTTTTAATTTTCATTTTTTCTTAAAGTCTGCATCAATAAAATTAAGTATCACTTTGAATTTTTATTTTTACAAGAAAGCTATTTTTAATATAAATATAATTGCTAAAACATACATAATCCAAGATACTTTTACCTTTTCTTCTTTCTTTCTAGCAAATATCAAGTTATATAATAAATTAATTATAACATATGATAATATACCAAGAGTCAATCCATTTCCTATACTATAAGTTAACGGCATCGCTGCAATAGTTAAGAAAGCTGGAACACCTTCTGTTATATTATCAAAATCAATTTCTTTTACAGCTCCAAGCATTAAATATCCAACATAAATTAAAGCTGGTGCTGTTGCACAACTTGGAATTGCTATAAATATTGGCGAAAATAGCATAGCAATTAAAAATAAAACCCCTGTAGTTATAGCTGTAAACCCACTTCTTCCACCTGCTGCAACACCAGTTGAACTTTCAACATAAGTAGTAACTGTAGATACCCCTAGCAATGCGCCTGCAGTTGTTCCTACTGCATCTACTAGAAGAGCTCTCCCAGCATTAGGAACATTACCTTCATCATCTAGCATTTTAGCTTTTGAGCAAACACCTACTAATGTTCCTACAGTATCAAAGAAATCTACAAATAGAAAAGTAAATACTACTGTTATAAACATTTTGATATTTTCTGCACTAAACGCATTTACTAAATCAACTTTTCCTGCAATTTCTCCTATTCCTTCAAACTTAAAGATACCTGTTGGTAAGTAGATTCCTAAATTTGCTGCTGCTTCTTTATTAATTAACGCATATCCCCATCCTATTATCGCTGAAATTAATATTCCCCAAAGAATAGCGCCTCTTACACGTTTTTTATCTAAAACAGCTATTATTATAAGTCCTATAATTGATATTATTACTGCTGGAGTAAACTTTCCAAGTTCAACCATAGTAGATTCATTAGCTACTACTAAACCTGCATTAACCATACCTATAAAAGCTATAAATAATCCTATACCACCTGTGACTGCCAACTTCATATTTTTAGGAATAGAATTTACTACAGCTTCTCTAACTTTAAACAATGATAATACAATAAATATAATACCTTCTATAAAAACTGCAGTTAAAGCAACCTCCCATGATACTCCCATTTGTCCTACAACAGTATATGCAAAATACGCATTAAGCCCCATTCCTGATGCTAAAGCAAATGGAAGATTTGCAAAAAGCCCCATAAGTATAGAAGCAATTGCTGCTGATAAACAAGTTGCTGTAACTAATGCTCCAGCAGGCATACCTGTTGATGATAAGATATTAGGATTAACAGCAATAATATATGCCATAGTTAAAAATGTAGTTAACCCTGCTAACATCTCCTTTTTCATGTCTACATTTTTGTTTAAAAAAATAGGCAGGAGTTTTTCTTTTTTTGATACAGTTTGCATTAATAATTCCCCCTTTTTATTTTTTATGCACATTATCCTTTTATACTCCTATTTAAAACTTATTCCTCAAATCCTTTAAATATTTATATCTAAAATAAAAAAAGAGCCTGTACCAAAATAAAATTGATAAAGTCTCTTTTTTATATTATTACTTAAAATAATTATTATTTAAAATATATCTCTTATTTTCTCATATGACAATCCAGAATTAATTGCAAGAACTAATTTTATTCTTGCCTTTTGTCCTGCTAATGTATCACCAAATATAACTCCAAGATCCTTAAGCATTTTGCCGCCACCTTCATATCCATATGATTCATGTACTCTGCCTTCAAAACATCTTGATACTATTACAACTGGCACTTCTTTTTCTATTGCTCTTTTTATACCTTCAACCATTTTAGGTGGAACATTTCCTCTTCCTAAACCTTCTATTACAATTCCTCCAAAGCCTTTTTCTATAACAAAATCCATTAATGTTGAATCCATATCAGCTACACACTTAATTAATGCAACATCTTTTTTTATATCTGAAACATCATAAGTTTCAGTATTTTTTGTTTCTCTATAAAACATAACTTTATTATTATCAACTATTCCTATAGGTCCAAAGTTTGGAGTTCTAAATGCATTAAGAGCCATAGAATTAGCTTTTGTAACTTCAGATGCTGAATTTAACTCACCATTGAAGCATACAAGAACACCTCTCCCTTTAGCATCATCAGATATAGCTGTACAAATAGATGCTGCTAAATTTGATGGCCCATCATATCCAAGCTCCGAACCACTTCTCATTGCACCTGTTATAACTATTGGCTTATTACTATTTATAGTTAAATCTAAAAGATATGCTGTTTCTTCTAATGTATCTGTTCCATGAGTTATAACTACACCATCAATGTCATCTCTTTCTAATAACTCTTTAATAAACTTACTAAGTTTTATCATAGTTTTAAAAGTCATATGAGGTGATGGCATACTTGAAAAACTATAAGATTCTATTTCTGCAAATTCTTCAATGCCTGTAACCATGGACATTATTTCTTCACCAGTTAAGCTAGGTACTGCTGCTTTTATTCTTTCATCTACTTTCATGGATATCGTTCCACCATTAAATACTACTGCTATTTTTTTCATCTTGTCCTCCACATCTTTAGTTTATATATTATTCTTCTAAAATAAAAAACTTGTACAAATTTTCTACTTATATAATACTTATTTAACCTTGAAATCAAGCTTACTTACCTTGTAATCAATTATATAATATAGATGATTATCGGCAGGTCGACATTATCCTGCATCTCTGTTTACTACATTAATACTAGCGCATGAGGAGCCTTTTCTCACCTCAACAATCATCTATATATATTATTCTTAAATATTATACATTCAAAAAAATTTTATCGCAAATAATATTTATTTAATGGATTTCATTTCTATTAATTTTCCACTGTATATTCTATTTGCAATTTTTTTATCGGTAATTGGATACATTGTTGTTACATAAATATATTCATTTTCTTCATCTACTTCCACTCCTAAAAGCAAATTAGTATACATTGTCTTAATAAATTCTACAGCAGTCTGTCCCTGTTCATTTTTATATATGCCAATATAGTCAGGCTCTTCAAGTATCTTTTTCATCCTATCAAGAATACCGTCCCTAGTTTTTTTATCAAGTTGTTTCCCGTGCCTCTTAATAATATGCTTCAATACTCCTGGGGATGCATATATAACTCCGGTAAACCCTATACCTAACTCACTAGCTATCTTTCGCCTTAAATATCCTACTCTTTTATAGGTACAAAATCTGCTTTCCATACTATATCCCTCTTTACTATAATATATTAAGCATAAATACTATCTGCTTAATATATTCTATTCTATATAGTAATTTATTTACACTAAATTTCTTTATTTATTTCTATATTTCTTAATAATTAATAAAAAAAATTAAAAGCTTAGGCATATTTTGCACTAAGCTTTTAACTTTAAATTTCTAACTTTTTATAATATTATACAAATCAATCCGCCATTACCTTCATTTATAATCTTTTGAAGTGTTTTTTGGATTTTAACTTGAACATCTTCTGGCATTTTATACAATTTATTTTGTAATCCTTCTTTAACAAGTACCTCTAATGATTTACCAAACATATTGCTTTGCCAAACTGATGCAGGATCTTTGTCAAATTGTTCCATCAATGCTTTAACTAACTCTTCACTTTCTTTTTCTGAACCCATTATTGGACTAATTTCAGTTTTAATATCAGCTTTAATAAAATGAAGTGATGGTGCACTTGCTTTTAGTTTAACCCCAAACTTACTTCCTTGTTTAACAATTTCAGGTTCTTCAAATTTCATTTCACTAAGTTGAGGCGCAACTAATCCATATCCTGTTTCTTTTACATCCACTAAAGCATCTTTTATCTTATCATATTCAACCTTTGCAATATTTAATTCTTTAACAAGTGATATTAAATCACTTTCATTTGATACATCTACTCCACAATTTTCACTAAGAACCTTATAGAAAATTGTTTCACTAGGTTTAAGTAATATATTAGCAGTTCCTTCTCCTAAGTTAATTTCATTTAAGTCTGATGCGCTTAAATTTTGATTTTCCTTAGCATCATAAAATGCTGGTTTTATGTCTCTTATCTTATCTACATTTTGGCACATTCCCTTAATAATCTTAAAGAATTCTTTTTTTAGCCAATGATCTGGTTCAAGACACTCTACCCATTCTGGCATATCTATATTTATTTCTTTTACCGGGAATTCCTTAAGTACATTTTTGAATAACTTCTCAATATCTTTTTCAGTCATATTGAATACGTCCATAACCTGAACTTCAACATCATATTTCTTTTCTAATTCATCCTTTAATGCATCAGTTTCAGGCGAATTTATGTTTTTAGTGTTAAGTACTACTATGAATGGCTTATTTATAGCCTTTAATTCTTCTACAACTCTCTCTTCTGCTTCTACATAATCTTCTCTATTTATTCCTGTAATACTACCATCAGTAGTAACTACAAGTCCTACAGTAGAATGGTCAGTTATTACCTTTCTAGTTCCAATTTCAGCTGCTGCCTCAAAAGGAATTTCATCTTCAAACCATGGAGTGTTTACCATTTTTGGTGCATCATCCTCTGAGAATCCAAGTGCCCCCTTAACTATATATCCTACACAATCTACCATTCTTACCTTTAATCTTATATCCTCATCAATAGTTATTTCTACAGCCTCATTTGGAACAAATTTAGGTTCTGTAGTATGAATAGTTTTTCCTGAGCCACTTTGTGGAAGCTCATCCTTTGCTCTTTCTTTTTTATAAGTATTATCAATCTTTGGTATAACCATTAGGTCCATAAATTTTTTTATAAATGTAGATTTTCCCGTTCTAACTGGTCCAACTACCCCTAAATATATGTCCCCTTGAGTTCTTTCTGCTATATCCTTATATATATTGAAATCGCCCATAAGTACATCCTCCTATTTATTTTTAACACTATATATATATTCTTATATCTAAAAAAGTATACTGTTTTTTTAAACTTCTTATTTTAAATTTAAAAATATATATTTACCTTAATAAACTATATGTACTTAAATACAAAAAAAGAAGCTATTATTAAAATAGCTTCTTTAAATTTAATTAATTATTTTCAGATTTTTTATCTCTTTCCAATAATTCATTTACCATTGTTTTTGCATCTTTATTTTCAAATAAAACTTTATATAAAGCATCTGTAATTGGCATTTCAACATTTAATTTTTCTTTTAACTCATAAAATGCATGACAAGCTTTAATACCTTCTACTACCATTCCAACTTCAAGAACTGCTTCTTCTCTAGTCTTTCCAGTACCTATTAAGTATCCTGCTCTTCTATTTCTAGAGTGCATACTAGTACAAGTAACTATTAAGTCTCCCATGCCCGTAAGTCCTAAAAATGTTTCTATTTTTCCACCAAGCTTAGTTCCTATTCTAACTATTTCAGCCATACCTCTAGTCATAAGTGCTGCCTTAGTATTATCACCATAACCTAAACCATCACAAACACCTGCTGCAAGAGCAATAATATTTTTTACAGCTCCACCAATTTCTACTCCAATTAAATCATCATTAGTATAAACTCTAAAAGTCTTAGTCATAAATAAATCTTGAACTTCTTCTGCACATTTCATATTTTTTGATGATGTAAGTACAGTTGTTGGAACATTAAATGCAACTTCTTCTGCATAACTTGGACCTGATAATACAACTACAGGATTTTTAATTTCTTCCTCTATAACTTCTACTAAAGTTTTATTAGTTCCTTCTTCAATTCCTTTTGCAATACATATAACAGGTATGCTTTCATCAATTAAACCATTTAAACTTCTAGATGCAATTCTAATAACATGAGATGGAACAGCTAATACTACATAATCAGTATTAACTATAGCATCTTCTAAGTTATTATAAGCTGTAACATTTTTAGGCACTTCTAGCCCCTTAATGAATTTATCATTTTTTCTATTAACATTAATATCTTCTACAACGCCGCTATCTCTATCATATATAGAAACCGTATTTCCTTTGTTTGCTAATAAAATTGCTAAGGAAATTCCAAAACTTCCTCCGCCTAAAAAAGTCACCTTACTCATAATTAACTATCCTTTCTTTCCCTATACTCTATTTGAATTCCAGTACCACTAAAATCAAAGCTTTCTCTTAGTTGATTTTCTAAGTATCTTTCATATGAGAAATGTCTTGCATTTACATCATTAACGAAGAATACAAACTTTGGTGGTTTTGTAGCTACTTGAGTTGCATAGTATATTTTTAATCTCTTTAATGCTACAATTGGAGGTTCCTTCATTAATATTGCTTTACTTATAACATCATTAAGTACCCCAGTACCAACTCTCTTATCATAGTTATCATAACACTCTTTTGCAACTTCTAAAACTTTATGTGCTCTTTGACCTGTTAATGCTGATATAAATAAGAATTTAGCATATTTTATAAATTTAAGCTTGCTTTGAAGGTCTTTCTTATAAACATCCATAGTCTTATCATCTTTTTCTATTAAATCCCACTTGTTAACAATAACCATTATAGCTTTGTTTAACTCATGAGCAAATCCTATAATTTTTTCATCTTGCTCTGTTACACCTTCTGTTGCATCAATCATTAAAATACAAACATCAGCTCTTTCAACAGCTGCAAGTGTTCTAATTACTGAATATCTCTCAATTTCTTCTTTCACTTTGCTCTTTCTTCTAAGACCTGCTGTATCTATTAAAGTAAACTTACCAAACTCAGTTTCAACCTTACTATCTATAGCATCTCTTGTTGTACCTGCTATATCAGAAACTATTAATCTATCTTCACCTAATAATCTATTAATTAAAGATGACTTACCTACGTTAGGTTTACCTATCATAGCAATTTTTATGTCTTCTTCTTCCTCTTCTTTGCTTGCTATTGAATCAAAGTGAGCTACTACCATATCTAACATATCTCCAAGACCTTTTCCTAGACCTGCAGATATAGCAACTGGGTCACCTATACCTAACTTATAGAATTCCCATGCATTTTCTTCATCCTTTAAATTATCAATTTTATTAACAACAAGAACTACTGGTTTCTTAGACTTTCTAAGCATAGTAGCAACTTCATTATCAGCTGCTGTTAATCCTTCTTTACCATCAACTACAAACATTATAACGTCAGCAGTTTCTATAGCAATATTTGCTTGTCTTCTCATTTGCTTAACTATTATATCTTGGTTTTCTGGTTCTATACCACCTGTATCAATCATTGTAAAAGTATGACTTAGCCATTCTGCTTCTGCATATACTCTATCTCTTGTTACACCTGGTGTATCTTGAACTATTGAAATTCTTTTTCCTGCTAATTTATTGAATAATGTAGATTTACCTACATTTGGTCTTCCAACTATAGCTACTATTGGTTTTGCCATTATCTATTTTCCTCCTGACATGCTTCATTTATTATACTTACTATATCTTCGCCTGTATGATCACAGACAAGTACTTTAACACCTAATGCCTCTTCTATGTCTTCTATCTTTGTATCATCTAACATAATATACTCAGCAGGACCTAATTCATATCCTTTTCTAAACATATTATTTGGCATTATTAAATACTCACTATTAATTTTGCCTTTCAGTTGTGAAATAATATCAGTTCCAGTAAGAAGACCTGCAACAGTTATTGTTTCTCCAAAAAAGTGGTTAATAATTTTATATGTATCTATTTTAATATTAGGGTTAACTTCCATTAACTTTTTCATTCCATTACTTACTTCATCAAAAGCAAGCTTTCCTGTTGGAACAGAAAAAGTTCCTTTTATATTTTTATCTAGATGTTGAGCAGAATAGTTTATAGCTTCTCTAAAGCATCTAATCATTCCAATTCCATCTTCTATTTGCTCATACCCATTATAAAAGCTTTCTTCAGGCACATCTATACCTGACACTAAATAAAACTCATCAGAAAACCTTACAAATGGATCATTTATTTCTTCCATAAATCTCTTTTGGAACTCCATAACCATTTCTAATTCTTTTCTTGCCGTTTCATTAGTGAATGTTTTTACTTTAGCTAATCCATCTCTATATTTAGTAACTCCAATTGGAACTACTGCTATATTAGCTACTGATGGATATAGTTCATATAAATCCGTTATAGTTCTTTTTAATTCTTCTCCGTTATTAACTTCTGGTATAAGAACTATTTGGCAATGCATTTCAATTCCAGCTTCAGCTAATCTCTTCATTCTATCATAAACTGCTCCTGCAAATCTATTGCTAAGCATCTTAACTCTAAGTTCTGGATTTGTTGTATGTACCGAAATATTTATTGGACTAATTCTATATTTAATAATTCTATCAATATCTTCTTCCTTCATATTAGTTAAAGTAACAAAGTTACCTTGAAGGAATGAAAGTCTTGAATCATCATCCTTAAAGTAAAGACTTTCTCTCATACCTTTAGGGTTTTGGTCAATAAAACAAAACATACACTTGTTACTGCATCTCTTTGCCTTATCCATAATACCGCCACCAAACTCAAGGCCTAATTCTTCTCCATATTCTTTTTCTATTTCATAATCCCATACTTCACCATTTGGTTTTTGGATTTCTAAAACTATTTCTTCATCACTAGTTAAAAACCTGTAGTCTATAATATCAACTATCTTTTCTCCATTTACTGATAATAAAATATCATTTACTTCTATGCCGACTTCTTCAGCAATACTATCAGGCATTACACTTGTTATTACATTTTTCATAATGTCACACTCCTATAATTACCTACCATCTCTATGATATATTAACCTATTAATTATATTCAGTCAACCAACAACTTTAGTAAAAAAAAGAATATAAGGTTCCCCTTATATTCTTATTATTACTCATTTAAATCTACATAATCACCTTTTGCTGAAAAAATTATCCACTCACATATATTAGTTACATGATCGCCAACTCTCTCTAAATATTTAGATGCAAATAATATTTGTGCTCCTTTGTTAATGATTGTTTCATCTTTTGCCATTTTCTTTAACATATCGCTAAATAAACCACGATATAAAATATCAACCTGATCATCCATTTTGCAAATTTCATAAGCAGCCTTTACATCACCTGCAACAAAAGCTGAAAGTGATTTATTAATCATTTTTCTTAAAATATCTACCATTTGCCAAATTGGTTCGCATTCTTCTCCTAAAATATCAAATTCAACTCTTTGTGCAATTTTACAAATATCAACTGCATAATCAGCCATTCTCTCTAAATCTGTAACTATTTTAGAAGTTGTAAATATTTTTCTTAAGTCTGTAGCTACTGGAGATTCCATTGCCATAAATTTTAAACACTGTTCTTCTATTTTTCTATTTAATTCATCAACTTTATCATCATTGTCCATTACTTGCTTTGCAAGAGCCATGTCTTTGTTTCTAAAAGCTTCTATACTGTTATATATTTGCTTTTCAACTAAACTTCCCATTTCAGCAAGCTCAGCAGTTAAAATCTTCATTCTTTTGTCTAAAAGATTTCTTGTCATGATTTCACTCCCTACTCTCAAATTATAACCTAAACATATTTTTACTCAAAACTTTAATTTATAATTACCCTTATTAAATATTCCCTTTTAACACACGTAATTTTATCCAAATCTACCTGTTATATAATCTTCTGTTCTCTTATCCTTTGGTCTATAGAATATATCCTCTGTCTTTCCATATTCAACAACTTCTCCTGATAAGAAAAATGCAGTTTTATCGGCAATTCTTCCTGCTTGTTGCATATTATGAGTAACAATTACAACTGTATATTGCTTTTTTAATTGATCCATAAGTTCTTCCATTTTATTGGTAGAAATAGGATCTAGTGCTGATGTCGGCTCATCCATTAATATTATTTCAGGAGAGACTGCTATAGTTCTAGCTATACATAATCTTTGTTGTTGTCCTCCTGAAAGACCTAATGCAGACTTCTTTAATCTATCTTTAACTTCATCAAAAAGAGCAGCACCTCTTAAACTTTTTTCAACTATTTCATCTAAAGTCCTTTTATCTTTAATTCCATGTATTCTAGGACCGTAAGCTATATTGTCATAAATAGACATTGGGAATGGATTAGGCTTTTGGAACACCATTCCAACCTTTTTTCTAAGGTCTATTTCATCATATTCCTTATATATGTCCTTTCCATCTATTAGTATTTGACCATTAATTTTAACTCCTTCAATTAAATCATTCATTCTATTTAAAGTTCTTAAAAATGTTGATTTACCGCATCCTGAAGGTCCAATTAATGCTGTAACTTTTTTTGACTCTATATCTAAATTTATATTTTTTAATGCTTTATTATCACCATAAAAAAGTTCTAGATTTCTAACCTGGATTTCAGGTTTTATTATATTTGACATATTTACACCTCAAAATCTTCTGATTTTCTTTCATTAATATAGTTACTTAATATAAAATTAGCACTATCTATCATTCCACTTAAAAATTAAACATTAATAATTAGCCTTGTTAAATCTGTTACTAATAAATTTGGCTAATAAGTTTAACACTAAAATCATTACAATTAAAACTATCCCTGCAGCAGCTGCTGATGCAATATCACCTTTCTCTTTAGTTTCAAGAAAAGCATGAACTGTTAAAGTTCTACCACTTGACATTATGCTTGTAGGTATTTTATAAACTGTACCTGCAGTTAAGAAAAGTGCTGCAGATTCTCCAATTACACGCCCCATTGAAAGTATTACTCCTGAAAGTATACCAGGTATAGCACTTGGAAGTATAACCTTATATAAAGTTTGGAATCTTGTTGCTCCAAGCCCAAGAGAAGCCTCTCTATATGATGGTGGAACCACTTTTAAAGACTCTTCTGTTGTACGAATAATTACTGGTAAAATTATTTGCAAGAGTTAAAGATCCTGCTATAAGTGAATATCCAAACTTCAATGTAGTTACAAAAAATGCTGCTCCAAATAATCCATAAACTATTGATGGTATTCCTGCTAATGCTTCAGTTGAATATCTTATTATTTTAACAAGCCTACCTTGCTTTGCATATTCTTGTAAATAAACTGCTGATAATACCCCTATTGGTGTAGCAATAATTAATGATAATCCAATAGTATAAAGTGTTGAAATTATAAATGGCTTAATTCCACCACCACCTGATGGCTTATAATCACCAAATAAATAATTAAAATTTATAAGTTTATATCCTTTCATGAATATAAATCCTATTATAAAAACTAAAATTCCAACAGTTATTAATGCTGATAAATATAATAATACCTTTAAGATATTTTCTTTAAATTTTCTCATTTTACTTACCTTCCTTATTAGAAAGTTTAGAAATAACCAAGTTTAATATTAAAATGAATGCAAATAATACAACACCTGTTGCAAATAATAACTCTTGGTGTGATTGAGTTGCATATCCCATTTCTAAAGCTATATTACTTGTAAGAGGTCTCACCTTATCAAAAATAGATGTAGGTATTTGAACTGAATTTCCTCCAACTAGGATAATAGCCATGGTTTCTCCAATTGCTCTACCGCAACCTAATACTATAGCTGCAAGTATACCTGATTTTGCTGCAGGTACTACAACCTTAAATGTTGTTTCTATATGTGAAGCTCCAAGTGCTAACGAACCTTCTTTATAGCTTTTTGGAACAGCCTTTATTGCAGTTGTAGAAACTGAAATTATAGTCGGAAGCATCATAACTGCCAATACAATAATTACTGCTAATAAACTTTGTCCTTGTGGTAAATTGAAGGTCTTTTGTATCCATGGAACAATTACTGCCAAACCAAATAATCCGTATAATACAGATGGTATTCCAGCTAAAAGCTCAACTGCTGGAATTATAATTTTAGATAATCCTTTTGGTGCTACTTCTGAAATAAAAATTGCTGTAAGTAATCCTATTGGTACCCCTATTATTAAGGCTCCTATGGTACCATAAATAGATGCAATTATCATTGGTAATATTCCATACTTTTGATTTTCTGATGTCGGATACCATTCAGTTCCAAAAATAAATTGTGTGAATGATTTTCCTTCTGCAAAAAATGGTCTTAAACCTTTATAAAATACAAATCCTATAGTTAAAACTAAACTTATAACTGCTATAAGTGCACATATTAAAAATATTGTTCTAGTAACTTTATCTACTATATATTTGCTTTTATTTTTTTTACTTTCTTCTACCATTTTAGTCCTCCTAATGGTAATAACTGCTTTTCAAATTACAAATTTAAAATTAAAAATAGCAAATTAACAAGGAAACCGCCAAGGCAGTTTCCTTAAACTTTATTTAATCAAAGTTTAATTTTTAATTTGCCTTTTGTAATTTTTATTTACTTAAATTATTCAATAGTTATTAATCAATAGTTATTAATTTATTTTCTTCTACTATTTGTTGTCCCTCTGGGCTTAATACGTAGTCAATTAATTTTTGACCATTTTCTGTTAAAGTATCTTCTTTAGTTACTAATAAGAATGGTCTTGATATTTTATATTTTGCATCTTTAACGTTTTGAGCTGTTGGTTCTACTCCATCAACTTGTAAAGCTGCTACAGTGCTATCAATATATTCAAAAGAAGCAAAACCAATTGCATTTTCATTTCCAGCTACTGTAGTTTTAACAGCTCCGCTACCATCTGAAATTGATGCATCTTTAGTTAACTCTTCTGATGCGTATCCTACTATTTCTTGGAATGCATCTCTAGTTCCTGAACCTTCTTCTCTTGAAACAACTACGATTGGTGAATCAGTTCCGCCTAGCTCTTTCCAGTTGGTAATTTTACCAGTATACACATTTTTCACATCTTCTAAAGATATGTTTTTAACTGGGTTATTAGGATTTACTAGTAAAGCAATTCCATCATATGCAATTGTAGTTCCTTTAACTGAACCCTTTTCTTCATCCTTTAATTCTCTTGAAGACATTCCTATTTCTGAAACTCCACCAATAACATCTTTTATTCCTGCCCCTGAACCATTTTGTTGTATTTCTAATGTAATATTATTATTTTCTTCTTCATATTTTTCTTGAATCTTTTCCATTAATGGCCCTACTGAAGTTGAACCTGAAATTGAAACAGTAACCGCTCCAGAACCATTATTTCCACCTTCTGCTGATTTATCAGATCCACATCCTACAAATGTAGCTCCTACCATAGTAACTAATAATGCCCCTACCATTAACTTTAATTTTTTACTTCTCATTTTTATTCCTCCACTTTCATAAATGAATTATTATTCATATACCTTACACACATAATATTATTCCTCTAAAGTTAAAGTAATATTACTTCTTCGTTAAATATTTTTAAGTCAATGTTAAGTTAATGTTAAATTTACATCTTTTAACTCTTTTCTAATATCTCTATAATTAACCTAAAAATATTTTAAATATAAAAAAAGGATTGTATTTCTACAATCCTTTTTGTTATTTCTTTATTTTAACAATAAATGTACTACCAATACCAACTGTTGATTCTACACTTATATCTCCATTAAACAATTTAACAATATGTTTAACAATTGCAAGTCCAAGTCCAGTCCCCCTTGTAGATCTTGATTTATCTACTCTATAAAACCTTTCAAAAATCCTTGGAATATCATTTTTAGGTATACCTATACCATCATCACTTACTTTAAAAATAAAACAATCGCCCTTTTCCGATGCGACTATATCAATATTTCCACCATCATTTGAATATTTAATGGCATTTTCAATTAAGTTTAAAGCTAATTGATGAAATTTATCTTTATCTCCAAGTATTTTTCCATTGAACTCATTGTAATAATTAATCTTAATATTTCTTTTATCAGCTTGCTTTGATACTACTTCAATTGTATTTCGAATAACTTCCATAGGCATAAAATATTCATTGTCCATCTTATGCATATTTTCTAAGTTAGAAAGAACTAAAATATCATTAATTAAATTACCTAATCTTTCCGATTCCTTTTCTATTATATCTAAAAATTTATTTCTAGTATTTTCATCATTAACATACCTTAAAGTTTCAGCAAAACCTTTTATAGATGTTAGCGGTGTTTTAAGTTCATGCGATACATTAGCAACAAATTCACTTCTCATATTTTCAAGCCTTTTTATATCAGTTATATCTTGAATTGTTATTACTATTCCTATAGGCTTTTTATATACTCCTATAATAGGTGACTTTTTTATTCTAATTTCTCTTTCTATAGGATGAAATAATTTTATTTCTTTTGTATCAATATCAGGAATATCTCTTATAAAATTAATTAAATCATAATCAATTATACAATCTGAAATATTCTTTCCTATAATTTCTTCTTTCACTCCAAAGAGCTTATTTGAATAGGGATTACTTAATATAATTTTTTCACTATTATCTAAAGCAATTACTCCACTTTCCATACTTTCTAAAATAGCTTCTAGCTTATTTTGCTTATCTAATGAATCATTTATCTTTATTTTAAGTTGCTCTGCCATATTATTAAAGGTTTGAGCTAAAAGACCAATTTCATCATAATTATAAATTATAGCTCTTTTATCTAAATCACCAGCTGCAATTTTAGTAGTTACCTTTTCTAATTCTTTTACTGGATACACTATAATTTTTACTAATTTAACAGCTAATAATAATGATAATAAAAATACTACTATAACTATGGCAATATAATATTTAAGAGTACCTAATGTAAAAACTTTAATATTGCTAATTGGCACAGAGCTTCTAACTACTAAATTATCACTTATTTTAGTTGCAACATATGCTAAATTACATGATAATGTATCGCTAAATCTTACACTTGTACCTTCACCTTTATTAAAAGCATCTATTATTTCTTGTCTATCTTTATGATTTTCTAAATTTTCTTTTTCATTATCATAAATAACTTCGCCATCTTTATTTACTACAGTGAATCTTACAGCATTGCCCTTAAATGTAAATAATGATACATTATCATAATCATTATTTTTTATATCATCTGCAATTAATAAATTGTAAATTGATAATATTTCCTTTGCATCATTAATAGTATTAACATTTACTAAAGCAATAAATGAACTAGTTACTATTATTAATGCAAATACTACAGTAATTACTACTGATGTTATAATTCTTTTCTTCATTATTTATAAATTAGGGTTAAACCTATACCCTACTCCTCTAATAGTTTCTATAAATTTAGGATTTTTATCATCTGACTCTATTTTTTTTCTTAAATATCTAATATGAACATCTACAGTTCTTGTTTCTCCAATATATTCATAGCCCCAAATTTTATCTAATAAAGTATCCCTTGTTAAAATTTTACCTTTGTTTCTAATTAAAATTTCAAGGAGTTCAAACTCCTTTAGTGTTAACTCTAACTTGTTATTTTTTATAAGTACCTCTCTTTTTTCAAAGTCTACAGTTAAATCACCAAAAACTAAAACATTTTCCTCAGACTCAACAATAGAAAATCTTCTAAGTACAGCTTTAACTCTAGCAAGCAATTCTCTTACTGAAAATGGTTTTGTTATATAATCATCTGCACCAAGTTCTAATCCTAATATTTTATCAATCTCTTCACTTTTAGCCGTTAACATTATTATTGGCGTATTCATAACTTCCTTAGTACTTCTTATTTCCTTACATACATCATATCCATCTTTTCCTGGAATCATTAAATCAAGTAAAATTAAGTTTGGTCTTTCCTCTAATACAATTTTCATTGCATCTATTCCATTATTGGCACTTAAAATTTTATATCCATTACTTTCTAAGTTGTAACGTATAAGTTCTGCTATATGTTCCTCATCATCTACTACTAATATTTTTTCATTTGCCATTATTATCACCCCATAATTTATTTTATATATGCAAAGGAAAATAACCTTCCATAAGTTCCATTACTCTTTCTGTATGAGAATAATTTTTCTTCTTCTTCACAGTGTGTACATATTTTTAGAGAATATATGTTGTTTTCATTTATTCCTATTGATTTCAGACTTTCTTCTATGCATAATTCCATACTTAGATTTCTTCCATTAAAAAGTTTTTCCTTAGGCACATTAAATTTTTCAATAAACTTCTCTTTTAATTCTTCTGAAATTTCATAACAGCACTGTCTAATATGAGGTCCTATATAAACTTTTATATTATTTACATCTGAATTAAAATTAGTAATCATTTTATCTACAGCCTTTTTACTTATCTCATTAAAAGTTCCTTTCCATCCACTATGAATGGCACTTATAACATTTTTCTCTTCATCCACTAAAATAACTGGAACACAATCAGCTGTAAAAGCTCCTATTATAACACCTTTTTCATTTGTTATTATGGCATCTCCTTCATTTTCAATAAAATCTTTAATTTCTTTTTTATAACTAATAACATTATCACTATGAATTTGATGTAAATATTGAACTTCATCTACATTAAAATCTTCTTTTAATGAAAATAAATTTGCCATACCCTCTTCAGTATTTCTATTAAAACTTCTATGATTTTTAGCATTTGAAAATACTATATTTATTTTTCCATTCTCTAAAACCCAAAAATCTTTATATTCCTTTAAATCTTTAACATATATATAATTCATTTTTCACCTCTAAAATATTCTTATTTTATTTTAACATCTATTAACTACTTTTTCTATTTACTAGCTATATGTTTTAACCTACTTTTAACTTTTCTACTACAATATTAAAGTTTTAGCTTCTTATAATTAATACTTCTATTTAAACACGAAAAAGAGTTGTGTTTTATATTACCACAACTCTGTAAATATTCTATTATTTTGTCATTAAACCTTTTATCTCATCTAAAAAAGTATTAATATCCTTAAATTCTCTATATACAGATGCAAATCTCACATAAGAAACCTCATCAAGTTCTTTTAGTCTATCCATAACCATTTCACCAATTACTCTTGATTCAATTTCAGTAAGCATATTATTCGAAATAGTTTTTTCTATGTCTTCTGCTAATTCCTCTATTTGCTTTCTAGATATTGGTCTTTTTTGACAAGCTATAATTAGTCCATTAACTATTTTTTCTTTATTAAAGTTTTCTCTTGTAGAATCTCTTTTAATTACTAGTATAGGAATATCTTCAATCTTTTCATAAGTTGTGTATCTTCTTCCACACTTAGTACATTCTCTTCTTCTTCTAATTGTTGTATTATCATCTGTAGCTCTAGAGTCTACAACCTTACTTTCATAAAAAAAACAAAAAGGACATTTCAAGTAAATCACGCCTTCCTCTTATTTAGTATATGAACATTATACAATTTTTTAGTTGTTTTTTCTATATTTTATTTTCATCTAAGTTAAGTTCTATACCAGATGCATCTACTAACAATACATCAACACCAATTTTTATTACTTTTTCCCAAGGTATTTCTATATCATCTTCTTTAGAAAACCATCCCTTCGTTGCACCTGCCAACAGTATAGCTGTTATTTTTTGCTCATTAATATCAATTTTATAATCCTTTGTATACCCTAATTTACAGCCAGTGGATATATCAATAACCTCCATACTTCTAATAGCATTTACAGAATATAAAATTAATTCGTCTTCCATTTTTTAATCCCCCTCATTATAAAATATATTATTGATTAATAAACTTTAATCTCTTCATATTTATTACTTTATATAATATAACCTACTCTAAATAGGATTTTTTACTTTATATTTAATCTTTATTTTTCATTGCAAATATTATCCTTTAATTTAAATATATTTAATAATTATTTATATAATGCTAAATATAAAAAAAATAGGACTCATAGAGTCCTATACATATTTTCTCATGTGTTTTAATGCTGTTTTTTCTAATCTTGAAACTTGCGCTTGAGATATACCAATTTCATCTGCAACTTCCATTTGAGTTCTTCCATTAAAAAATCTTAATGTTAAAATTAGTTTTTCTCTATCATTCAATTTTTTCATGGCTTCTTTAATTGATATATTTTCAAGCCAGTTATCATCACTATTTTTAGAATCACTTATTTGATCCATAACATAAATTGCATCTCCACCATCATGATAAATTGGTTCAAATAAAGAAACAGGATCTTGAATTGCATCTAAGGCAAATACTACATCTTCTCTTGGTATATTTAATTCTTTTGCAATTTGTGAAACAGTTGGCTCTTTGTTATTATCCTTAACTAGTTTATCCCTAACTAATAACGCTTTATAAGCTATATCTCTCAATGATCTACTTACTCTTATAGAATTATTATCTCTTAAATACCTTCTAATTTCTCCTATTATCATAGGTACAGCATAAGTTGAAAACTTTACATTTTGACTCAAATCAAAATTATCTATAGCCTTCATTAATCCTATACATCCAACTTGAAATAAATCATCGACATTTTCGCCTCTATTATTAAACCTCTGGATAACACTTAAAACTAGCCTTAAATTTCCTTTAATAAAGGTTTCTCTAGAACTCGTATCACCCTCCCTCATTTTTAAAAGGAGTTCTCTTTTCTCTTTTTCTTTAAGTACTGGTAGTTTGGAAGTATTAACTCCACAAATCTCAACTTTGTTAACAATCAAAGTTACTCACTCCTTCGGAAGTAATAACATACTGCATTTAAAATTATTTCCTTAAGAGTATTCTTTTATACTAAAGACAACCTAAATCATTTTATTAATTTCTTTTTTTAATCTATTTATTATCTTTTTTTCTAACCTAGATATATAAGATTGAGAAATGCCTAAAATGTCTGCAACCTCTTTTTGAGTCTTTTCACTATTACCTGCTAAACCAAATCTTAATGTCACTATTTCCTTTTCTCTATCATTTAAATTTCTTAAAGCTAAAAATAATAACTGCTTATCCACTTCATCTTCAATCAAATTATAAACAGTATCATTTTCTGTCCCTAAAATATCTGATAATAATAATTCATTTCCATCCCAATCAATATTTAGAGGTTCATAAAATGACACTTCTGCTTTTACCTTGCTATTTCTTCTTAAATACATTAATATTTCATTTTCTATACATCTTGAAGCATAAGTCGCAAGCTTTATTTTTTTATCTGGTTTAAAAGTATTTACTGCCTTTATTAAACCAATGGTCCCTACTGAAATTAAATCTTCAACTCCTACTCCTGTATTTTCAAATTTTCTTGCTATATAAACAACTAATCTTAAATTTCTCTCTATTAATATATTTCTTATTTCATCTCCACCACTCTCAAGCTTTTCAACTAGCTTTTCCTCTTCATCTTTCTTTAAAGGAGGTGGCAATGCATCATTTCCTCCAATGTAGTCTACTCTCTTCGTCCCAATATTAAGCTTTGATAATATTTTATTTATTAATAAAATTATTTTTTTCATATACCCTCCTATACTATTCCCCTTGAAAGTAGTGCATGAAAATCATCAGTTTTACTTAACTTTCCTTCACACTCACATATAATAGCATCAACATTAATCCATGATTTATCTTCTTCATTTCGTATTTTTATACTTTCACCTTTAAACCCTTGTACCGCTCCATCCTTACTTATTGTTTTGTATCTTATTGTATATTTATCTTTATCTTGTATATTAAACTGATCAAAATAATTTTTTTCAATCAATATACATGGTAAATTAGTTACTGGTTCTCTTAACTCATTTCCTGTATCTAAAAAACCTTTTATTTGTAATGTATTATTTCCTTCCCTAATATATATATCATATATAAAATTTTTAATTATAGCCCTTTCCTTTATAGAATCTATTATTCTTGTGATACATATAAAAACAATTATCAAAGCTAATGCTACTTCCTTAAATGAATTATTTTCTATAACAAAATCTTGTCCTACTAAACATGTGTTTTGCATTACAACAAAACTAAAACACATACCACCTAACATAAATGCAATCATAAAAAATATAAAGGTCGATTTTATAATGTTAATTATTTTTCTATTATCAATAGCAATATAAATCATCACTATTGCAACTACTAACTTTGCTAATATGGAAGTTAAAATCATTACATTATAAAAGATAACTAAAGCATATAGTGCACCTAATAATGATGATAAATATAATAATTTAATATTATATTTAATCCTCTGTATCTTAAATGTTAATAATAATAAAAATATATTTATTATAAAGTTTTCGAAAATAAAAATATCTAGATAAACCTCCACATTTCTATCCTCCCTATTAAATCAATTATAACTTTATGCATAAAAATTTTTTGTCATTTTTGAGGATATTAAAAAATTTTTCACTCATACTTTTTTTACATTTTTTTTAATATATTTTTATATTAAGTATCTATTTTTTGTTTTTTGTAATCTTTAGGCATATTTACTGCTATTATTGCTTTTAATAAAAAAAATAGATAAAAACTTCAATACATAATTGATAGTTTTTATCTATTTTTATAACTTTATGAAATTTAACTTTTTATCTTCTTGCTCTTAAAAAACTTGGTATATTAACACTTTCTCTATCTAAATCTAATAATGGATCGTTATGTGGTTCCGGCTTAGATACTACTTCTTCCTTTACCTCTGGTTCTACTTTTTTAGGCTCAACTTTTTGTTCTATTGTTGTTGCTCCTATTTTTCCATTATCTTCTTCAAATCCAGTTGCAATAACTGTTAATCTAATTTCATCATTTAAAGATTCATCAATTACTGCACCAAATATAATATTAGCATCAACATCAGCAGCTTCTCTTACTATTTCAGCTGCTTCATAAACTTCGATAGCTCCTAAATCAACACCACCAGTAAAGTTAATTATAACCCCAGTAGCTCCATCTATTGATGT
Organism: Clostridium celatum DSM 1785; assembly: GCF_000320405.1. Classification (GTDB taxonomy): domain Bacteria; phylum Bacillota; class Clostridia; order Clostridiales; family Clostridiaceae; genus Clostridium; species Clostridium celatum. The sequence continues at coordinate 120,703 of NZ_KB291645.1, forward strand.
TTCTAATAATGGTGAAGATATTGCTTGTCTTACAGCATCTTGTGCCTTATTATCACCCTTACCATATCCAACACCCATATGTGCTAAACCTTTATCTTTCATAACAGTTTCTATATCTGCAAAATCGGCATTAACTACCCCAGGAATAGTTATAAGGTCTGATATTGCTTGTACACCTTGTCTTAATACTCCATCAGCTAATTTAAATGAATCTAAAAGAGTAGTTTTCTTATCTGCCATAGCTAAAAGTTTTTCATTAGGAATTATAACTAATGTATCAACATGTTGTTTTAAGTTTTCTAATCCCATTTCAGCATGTCTCATTCTTCTTTTACCTTCAAATGGGAAAGGCTTAGTAACAACACCTACAGTTAAAATATTCATAGATTTAGCAATTTCTGCAACTACAGGAGCAGCACCAGTTCCAGTTCCACCGCCCATACCAGCAGTTATAAATACCATGTTAGCACCTTTTATAGCTTCTGCTATTTCTTCTCTACTTTCTTCTGCAGCTTTTTTACCTATTTCAGGATTTGCTCCTGCACCTAGACCCTTTGTTAATTTTTCTCCAATTTGAATCTTGGTATTAGCTTGTGAAAGTAGTAATGCTTGCTTATCTGTATTTACAACAATAAACTCAACATTTTTTAATCCTTCAACTATCATTCTATTAACTGCATTTCCGCCGCCACCACCGCAGCCTATTACTTTTATATTACTTAATTCTTGCATATCTAATTCAAAATCTAACAAAATAATTCCTCCTTCAAACCTTCTCTATTAGTTATTAAAATACCTTTTAAAATTAACTTTTATTAGTGTATTGTTTATTATTCAATCTTAAAATCTTAAACATACAAACTTTCATATATTGATTTTACAACATTATATATGTATTTAACAATAGTAAAAACATTAATTGTATAAGAATTTTGTAAATGAATATTATATTTTGTATTTATATATATTTTTATTCATTTAAAGCAAAAACTTCTAATCAAATACTATTTTGTTTAATTAAATCAATATACCTATCATATTTAATATTCAACATATACTTAAAAAATCCTCTATATAAATTAATATTATTTAAAAAAACTTAATATTTTTTGATATATACACTTTTTTTAACATTTGTGTAATAATATAAAATATATTGTTGTACATAAAATTAAGAGGTTATATCAAAACAATATGATTATTTTGATATAACCTCTTTTAAAATTTATAATATCATCAATCTCTTTAAGGTTTCACTATCCACGGCATATGTCATAGCTGTTTCCATACTTATTACTCCCTTTTTATACAATTCTGCAATTGACATATCCATAGTTTTCATTCCATATCTATTGCCAGTTTGTACTGCAGAAATTATTTGATGAGTTTTTCCTTCTCTAATTAAATTTTGTATTCCTGGAGTAGTCACCATTATTTCAAGACTAGCAACTCTACCATTTCCATCTGCATTTTCAAGTAACTGTTGAGATATAACTGCTTGCAATACAGAAGATAATTGAACTTTAATTTGTTGCTGTTGATGTGGTGGAAATACATCTATTATTCTATCAATAGTTTTAGCTGCACCGATAGTATGAAGTGTTGATAATACTAGATGTCCTGTTTCAGCTGCTGTTATAGCAACTGATATAGTTTCTAAGTCTCTCATTTCTCCAACTAATATAACATCGGGATCCTCTCTCAATATTGATTTTAGTGCACTCTTATAACTTTTACTATCTTTTCCTATTTCTCTTTGATTCACTATGCACTTATTATGCTTATGAAGATATTCAATTGGATCTTCTAAAGTAATAATATGTGCTTGTCTTGTATTATTTATTTCATTTATCATAGCTGCTAAAGTAGTACTTTTACCGCTACCTGTTGGACCTGTAACCAATACTAACCCTCTTTGTTTTTTGACTATTTCCTTAAGTACTTGTGGGTATTTTAAATCATCTAAATTAGGTATTTTAAGAGCTATAACCCTAATAGCAATTGCATCGCTATTTCTTTGTTTAAATATATTTACTCTAAATCTCCCTATGCCTTGAATAGAATAAGAAGTATCAAATTCTCCTTCTTTAATATACTCATCATATTTCTCTTCTAAAATCTCTCTTGAAAACTTTTCTACATCATCTGGAAATAATTTTTTGTTACCTAGTTGAATTAATTTTCCATTACACCTTACTGTTGGTGGTAATCCTACTGTTAAATGTAAATCTGATGCACCAAGTTCAATAGTCTTGGTTAATAGTTCCTTTAAGAAATACATTTTAGCTCCCCCTCTCTAATATATACATATATTTATATTCTAGTAGAGATATAGGGATAATTCAACTTATTTTGTAATATTTTAGTGTACTTTGTCATTAACTTGTAATTCTTTTCTTAATTTTTTTAACGCTTTCTTTTCTATTCTAGATACATAAGATCTAGAAATTCCTAACATACCTGCTATTTCTCGTTGTGTTTTACATTTTCCATCAATCAATCCATATCTCATTTTTATTATTTCACCTTCTCTTTCATTTAAAGAAGATTTTATCTTTGCATAAAGTGCTCTTATTTGCATATTAGTTTCTACTTTGTCTATAACAGAATCCTTATCACTACTTAAAACATCTATTAAGCTAATTTCATTTCCTTCTTTATCAACTCCGATTGGGTCATGAAGAAAAGTTTCTCCTTTTTGTTTTTTACTACTTCTAAATAACATTAAAATTTCATTTTCAATGCACCTAGATGCATATGTAGCTAATCTTGTACCCTTCGATGCATCAAATGAATCTATTGCCTTTATAAGCCCTACTGTTCCAATAGAAATAAGTTCATCTATATCCTTATTGGGTATTTGATACTTTTTCACAATATGTGCAACTAACCTAAGGTTTCTTTCAATTAACACTCCTTTTGCGTTCTTATCTCCCTTTTTCAATAATTCTAAATATTTTTCTTCTTCTTTTTCATCTAACGGCTGCGGAAATGTATTGCTTCCGGAGATATACCCTGTTAAAAATATATTGCTACATAGAAACTCCAGAATATTACTAATAAATATCACTAAGCTTCCTCCTATTAGTGCTTATTATATAATATGATAATTCCTCTAAATATTGCTTTATGAAACTAAATTAATTTTCTTGACACATTTTATTTGATGGAAAACTTCAAAATTAATATACTCCTATAAGTGCTCTAATAAATACATAAAGCCAATTACAGCATTATCTAATAAAAAAATAAAGGAATAAACCTCTAATGAAGTTTACTCCCTTAATAATTAATTTATCACTTTTAACCACTAATTAATTTTATCATTCTTCATCCATTAATGAATATATTATTTGTCTATAAATTGGTGCACCAGTATTTCCGCCTCCAAGTTCCCTTCCATCAGGATGCATATCAGGTATATTAGGTGCTATTACTACTAATGTATATTTATGCTCTCCTAATTCAAAATAACCTGCAAACCATCCATGATTTGTTTTTGATCCATCACTAGCTGTACCTGTTGAAGTCCCCGTTTTTCCACCTTGATTAATTCCTTCAACCTTAGCTTCATATCCTGTTCCCTTCCATATAACATCATGCATTGCATTTTGCACTATCTTCGCTGTTGTACTTGAAAAAACCCTTCTTTCTTCTTCTTGTGTTTTCTCTATAATATTATTATCATTATCAACAATAGCTTCTATTAAAGTTGGTTTAATATACACCCCATCATTTGTAATTGCATTAATTGCACCTGCCATTTGAAGAGGAGTTACAGTTAAGCTTTGACCTATAGAAAAATTACTTACACCTTCACCTGCTGGAGGCATACTCCCTACAGCTTCTTCTCTATTTTCTCCAGAGAACCCAAGAACCTTGCTATACAGCCCTAAATTAGTTGTATATTTAAGCATAGTTTCATATCCTGCTAAATTACCTACTTGCGCAAATACGTCATTACATGATACTTGTAGAGCCTCATTTACAGTTAAAGGTCCATGAGCATATTTTTCACCTAATTTTGTACATATTTCTCCAGTACACTCAAAAGTATCATTATTAGTTATTAATCCTTCATTTAAAGCTATAGAATCTGTTAAAGTTTTAAAAATCGAACCTGGTTCATATCCTAATAGACCTATACCTAAATTTACATTTGCTTCCGTTTCATCCTTTTGAACCATAGCCCTAATTTTCCCCGTATCAGCTTCTAATAAAACAACACCTATGTTACTTAAAAAGCTATATTCTTCTCTATTTAATACTTCCCTTATTTTTTCTGTCCAAGCATTATTTATAGTCAATCTAATGTTTTTATTTTCTTCACCTTCATCAGTTTTTGATGTATAATAGATAGATTTATTATCTAATGAAAAACTCTTATTGGGATATTCATTTTCCTTAATTATATCTGCTATTTTTTCTTCAAAAGATCCCTCTACTACATTATCTACATCTATACTTGCAATTGCATTTTCTATTTTCCATCTTTCTTTTAAATCTAATTCATCATATTCATAACAATAAATCCCCTTTATATTGGTTAATTTATTTATCTTATTGTATGTTTCTTCTGTTATTGTATAATAAAATTTACCTTCAGTTTGCATTATATCTGAAAAGTTAAAAGTACTATCTTCGGTTTTCATTATGAAGTTAAGTGCTAATAAATCCTCTAAAGTTTCTTCATAATTATTTAACTTAAAAGGTTTTGTATCTAATACCATAACATATTTTTTATTATATTTAATTAATTCATTTCCCTCTGTATCAAATATTTTATAATTATTATTACTTGTATACTCTAATTGATGTGCTTCAAGCTCACCTTGAACTAAATTACTAGGATATATCATCAAAAAATATAATCTAACACCTAAAATCATTAAAACTACAAAAAAGGTAATACAAACAATTGTTAGTCTCTTACTATCAATTTTATATTTGTACATAAAAAAACACCTCCTTCAGCTAGATTCTAGCCAAAGAATAGGTGTTTTATTCAAATTATTTTAATATATCTCTAATTTTTGCCATTAAAATATCTATTGCAACATAGTTATGTCCACCTTCTGGAACTATTATGTCTGCATATTTCTTTGTAGGCTCAGTAAATTGCATATGCATAGGTCTAACAATATTTAAGTATTGATCTACAACTGATTCAATTGTTCTACCTCTTTCATTTCTATCTCTTACTAATCTTCTTAAAATTCTTATATCGGCATCAGTATCAACATAAACTTTAATATCTAAAAGATCTCTTATTCTCTCATCTTCAAGTATTAAAATTCCTTCAACTAATATTATATCTCTTGATTCAACTAAAGTTGTTTCTTTTGCTCTATTATGCACTGTAAAATCATAACTTGGTTTTTCAATAGCTTCACCATTTATTAATTTTTTTAAGTGTTCTACTAATAAATCATTATCAAATGCCATTGGATGGTCATAGTTAGTTTTAACTCTTTCCTCCATAGATAAGTGACTTTGATCTTTATAATACATATCTTGTTGTATCATAGTAATACATTCTTTAGGGAAGTTTGTATATAAGGCATCAGCTATTGTACTTTTACCTGAACCAGTACCTCCAGTAATCCCTATTAAAATCGGTTTTGACATTACAGTTCCTCCTTAGTTATTATTTATGTTGATAACATTGTTAGCTTTTACAAACATGTCATTTACTTTTAATGGAGTATCAACTTTAACAGTAAACATCATGTGTGCTCTATTTGCTACATCTGTCTTTCTATCTTTGTCTATATCATACATATCTTCAAGCTTAATCTTAAAATATGGAACATCCGGTCTTAAAACTTCTACTTCTTCACCTTCAAAAACTCTATTCTTTTGAAGAACTGTTGCAGTCTTTGTTTCAGGGTCATAAGATTTTACCATTCCGACAATTTCATAATCTCTAACATATCCTGCATCATCGTAATTTTGTTCACCATTTACTCCTAAATAGAAACCTGTGTGATATGGTCTATGACTTACTTTTCTAAGCATATCCATCCATTCATCTTTAAATTTATAGTTAGATGGATTTTCCCAATAGCTATCTAAAGCTTCTCTATATGCTTTTACTACTGAAGCTACATAGAATTCACTCTTCATTCTTCCTTCAATTTTAAAAGAATAGATACCACTCTTAACAAGCTCTGGTATGTAATGAATCATACATAAATCTTTTGAGTTCATTATATATGTCCCATTATCATCTTCTATAACAGGATAATATTCACCTGGTCTAGTTTCTTCAACTAAATGATATTTATATCTACATACATTACCACAGATTCCTTTATTGGCATCTCTCTTAATCATATAATTTGATATTAAACATCTTCCAGAATATGCAACACACATTGAACCATGAATAAATGCTTCAATATCGCATCCCTTAGGAATATTTTCAGTTATTTCATTTATTTCTTTAAAAGTTAACTCTCTTGCTAATACTATTCTCTTAACGCCTAAATCGTACCAGAATTTAGTTGCCATCCAGTTAACAGTATTTGCTTGAGTACTTAAATGTATTTCTAATTCTGGTGCAACTTCTTTACATATTGCAATTAATGATGGATCTGCAACTATAACTGCATCTACACCGATGTCATAAAGTCCCTTTATATAATCTCCTGCTGAAGGTAAATCATGATTTCTTGCAAAAACATTTAATGTTACATAAAGCTTTCTACCTCTATCATGGCAATACTTAATCCCTTCAATCATTTCTTCATTTGAAAAATTATTTGAAAAGGCTCTAAGATTTAATTTACCTCCACCAATATATACAGCATCTGCTCCAAAATCTATAGCTATCTTTAGCTTTTCTAAATTACCAGCAGGTGCTAATATTTCTGGTTTTCTCATAAGTAGTTACCTCCTCTTTGTTATAGCAATTCCATCTCCCATAGGAATTACTGATGTTACTAACTCTTTATCTTGTGATACTAAGTCTAGATAAGTTCTCATTCTCTTAACTATTGTTATTTTTCTTCTTTTAACTAACTCATCAGTTGCAACCATGCCTCTGAATAATACATTATCAGCAATTATTATTCCATCCTTATTTAAAAGTCTTAGGCAATGTGGCAAGAAATGATTATAATGACCTTTACCTGCATCCATAAATATTAAATCATAAGGTTCGTCTAGTTTTTCTAATACTTCTAAACAATCTCCTTCTTCAATTTTTATTTTATCAGAAAGTCCAAAGGATTCTATATTTTCCTTTGCATATTTTATCATTTCTTCGCTTCTTTCAATAGTAGTAATATGTGGATTAGTTCCAGCTGCTTCATGCATTATAATTGCAGAATATCCAATAGCTGTGCCAAGCTCCAATATTCTTAGAGGCTTTTTCATAGAAACCATAAATTCTAAAAACTTTATAGTTTCCTTTTGCGCTATAGGCACTCCATTTTCTTTAGCAAAATCTTCTAATGCTTTTAGTCTTCCTTCACTTTCTGGTATTAATCCTCTAATATATTCTTCCATATAATCGTAGGTAATTCCACTCATCTTCTTAAACTCCTCCGTATAGCTTAATATCCTAGCTCTTCTTTCTTTGTTTCAAAATCATCATAGTTATTCGTAAAATAATGCTCTCCATCTTTTTCTAATATATAGAATAAATAGTCAGTATCTGCAGGATGTAAAGCTGCTGCTAAAGACTTTTCTCCTGGGTTAGATATAGGTCCTACGGGTAAACCTTTATAAAGATATGTGTTATATTTAGACTCAATTGCTAAATGTCTATTTCTAACACTTTCAATATAATATCCGTGAGCATAAATAACTGTTGCATCAATTTGAAGTGGCATATCAATATTAAGTCTATTATAAATAACAGATGCTATTAAAGGTCTATCCTCATCAACTCTAGCTTCTTTTTCAATAATAGAAGCTACATTTACTACCTTTTCAATATCCTCATCTTTAATATCCATGCCTTTTGTATTTTCGTCCCATACTTCTTTAAATCTATCTAACATTGTTTGTATTATGTATTCTGGTGTAACGTTTAAATCAAAATTATATGTATCTGGGAATAAAAATCCTTCTAAATTATATCTTTTATCAGGATTATTAGTAATATATGATGGTAATGGATATTCCTTAACTGCCGTTAAAAATTCATCTGATGAGCAAATTCCTAACTCTTCTAACTTAAAAGCAATATCCTCTATAGTAAATCCTTCTGGAATAGTAAGTAAAATTCCTTCGCCTTCCGATTTACTTCCTAAGTCCTCTATTACTTCTTTTAAATTCATGCCTTTAGTTAATGTGTGTTTCCCTGGTAATACTTCTAAATTCGCATTTGTTAATTTAGAATAGACTTTAATCATTATTGGGCTTTTTATTTTTTTCTCTTGAAATAGCTTATTTATTATACTATAAAAACTATCTCCCTCACTCACTATTACTTCCTCATCTTGAGATATTAATAGTGGTTTATTAACTACAGAAATATATCTCACTCCTATAAAAGCTACGATACATATTGCAAAAATAGCAATAACCATAGTTATCGTTTTACTTTTCTTCTTCATAAATACCCCCTGTATTTAAAAGTGAATAGCTAGTTTCCCAGCTATTCACTATTATAATACTTTTTTATGAAATTATAAACAACTTAAAAGATTATTTTTTGCTTCTGCTAATCATTCTCTTTCTTTCAGCTGCATCTAAGTATCTCTTTCTGATTCTTATGCTTTGTGGAGTTACTTCAACTAATTCATCATTTCCAATGAATTCAATTGATTGCTCTAATGTTAAAGTAGTAACTGGAACTAATTTAACAGCATCATCAGAACCTGAAGCTCTTGTATTAGTTAATTTTTTACCTTTACAAACATTTATATCAAGATCTTCTGCTCTTGCACATTCTCCAACTACCATACCTTGGTATACTGGTGTACCTGGAGTTATGAATAATCTACCTCTTTCTTGAGCATTAAATAATCCATAAGCAATTGCTTCACCTTGTTCAAATGATACAATAGAACCTCTACTTCTTGATTCAATTTCTCCCTTATATGGAGCATATCCTTCAAATACATGGTTCATTATACCATTACCTTTTGTATCAGTCATAAATTCATTTCTGAATCCTATAAGACCTCTTGCTGGAATTATGAACTCTAATCTAGTATATCCATTAACAGCAGATGTCATATTAACCATTTCAGCTTTTCTTGGTCCCATTTTTTCCATAACAGCACCCATGAATTCTTCTGGAACATCTATAGTTAAGTATTCCATTGGTTCTAATTTCTTTCCATTTTCTTCTTTGAAAATAACATTTGGTTTAGAAACTTGTAATTCGAATCCTTCTCTTCTCATTGTTTCTATTAAAACTGATAAGTGAAGTTCTCCTCTTCCTGAAACTTCGAAGCAATCTGGAGTTATTTCTTTAACTCTTAAACTTACGTTAGTTTCTAATTCTTTCATTAATCTATCTCTTAGATGTCTTGAAGTAACGAATTCTCCTTCTTTACCTGCAAATGGTGAATCATTAACCATGAAATTCATGTTAAGTGTTGGTTCATCAATTTCTACGAATGGTAATGCTTCTGGATTAGCTGCATCAGCTATAGTTTCACCAATGTTTGCATCTAGGATACCACTTACAGCAATGATATCTCCAAGACCAGCTTCTTCAACTTCTTCTCTCTTTAATCCATTATATCCAAATACAGCAGTTATCTTATAGTTTGATTTTGTTCCATCTTGTCTAACTAAAGCAACATTTTGGTTCTTTTTAACTGTTCCTCTATGTACTTTACCAATTGCAATTTTACCAACAAAGGCATTACTATCTAATGTTGTAACAAGCATTTGGAAAGGTCCATCAATGTATCCCTTTGGTGGTTCAACATGCTCTATTATAGTCTTGAATAATGGTTCCATTCCATCATTTGTATCTTCAACATTATATCTTGCAAAACCTTCTCTAGCTGAAGCATAGATTATTGGGAAGTCTAATTGTTCATCATCAGCACCTAGTTCTAAGAATAACTCAAATACTTCATCAATAACCTCTTCTGGTCTAGCATTTGGTTTGTCTATTTTATTTATAACAACTATTGGCTTTAATTTTAATTCTAAAGCTTTCTTTAAAACGAACTTAGTTTGAGGCATTGGTCCTTCATAAGAATCAACAACAAGTAAAACTGAGTCAACCATCTTAAGTACACGTTCAACTTCTCCACCAAAGTCAGCATGTCCTGGAGTATCAACGATGTTAATTTTTATTCCATCGTACATTACTGCAGTATTCTTTGAAAGAATTGTGATTCCTCTTTCCTTTTCTAAATCATTAGAATCCATTACTCTTTCATCCATTTTTTCATTTGATCTAAATGTGTGACTTTCTTTAAACATAGCATCAACTAATGTAGTCTTACCATGGTCAACGTGAGCTATTATAGCTATATTTCTAATATCATCTCTAGTTATTAATTCCATTTAATTTCCTCCATTAACTTTAATTTAATTGATAATTAATATTGAAATTTCTTAATTTTGTTTAAATTCTCTAAACACATTACTTATAAAAATATTAAGCAATGTTATAATTAATTTCCAATTTTTAATTATCTATTCTTAATTTATCTACTAACTAGTTATTATAATACTCCAACTTATAACTTTGGATATAATAACATCATGTTCTTAGATAACGACTTTTTATCTTCCTATGTAATTAAATACCCTTGAAGATAAAAATTCAGTTTATAAGCTAATAAGCATATCTTATTAAGATTATTAAAAGAACATCAATTAACACTCTCTTTACTTATTAAACATAAATCTCTCAACTCTCTGTTTAAGCTAATTAACCAAAGACTTAGATTTTCAGTTATGTAAACCTATAAATATTTTGCCCAAAAAGAAAATTGGATACACTCGTATCCAATTCCCAAATCTATCAATTATTCTACTATTAATTTAATTGCTTGTCAACAAAGACTTATATTTCCATAATTATTGGTAATATCATTGGTTTTCTCTTTGTCTTTTCGTATAAATAATATCTTAATTCATCTCTTACTTTTGATTTTAATGTTGCCCAATCTGTGATTTTCTTTTCTTCACATTCTGATAAGATATCTCTAACTATATCTCTAGCACCATCCATTAATCCTTCAGATTCCCTAACATATACAAATCCTCTTGATATAATATCTGGTCCTGCAACTATTGTTTTAGTTTCTTTAGATAACGTTACAACTACTGTTAATATACCATCTTGAGATAAATGTTTTCTATCTCTTAAAACTATATTTCCAACATCACCAACACCAAGTCCATCTACAAATATTTGTCCTGCCACTACATTTCCATTCTTCTTAATAGAATTTCTTGTAACTTCTATTACATCTCCTAAATCAGGAATAACAACATTCTTTTCATCAAGACCAAGCTTTATTGCTAATTCTCCATGTTGTTTTAAATGTCTATATTCGCCATGAACTGGAATAAAATGTTTTGGCTTAATTAAAGTTTGCATAAGTTTTAATTCTTCTTGACATGCATGCCCTGAAACATGGATATCTTCTAAAGAGTCATAAATAACCTCTGCACCCTTTTTAAATAGTTGATTAATTACTCTTGATACAAGCTTTTCATTACCTGGAATAGGTGTAGCTGAAATTATTATTGTATCCCCTTCAACTATATTCACTTTTCTGTGCTCCGAAGCAGCCATTCTTGCTAAAGCTGACATTGGTTCACCTTGGCTACCTGTAGTAATAATTACAACTTGATTATCATTGTATTTATTTATTTGATCTATTGGAACTAAATTTTCTTTATCTATTTCAATATATCCAAGTTCCATTGCAACATTTATAATATTTTCCATACTTCTTCCTGATACAGCAACTTTTCTACCATAAGTTGATGCAGCATCTATTATTTGTTGAATTCTATGGATATTAGATGCAAATGTTGCAATTATTATTCTTCCTTTTGTTTTACCAAAAATACGAGTCAAACTTTCGCCAACTATTCTTTCTGATTTAGTGTATCCAGCTCTTTCAACATTTGTTGAATCAGCCATCATAGCTAATACACCTTTTTTACCTAATTCTGCAAATCTTGCAAAATCCATTGGTTCACCATCAATCGGTGTATAATCTACCTTAAAGTCACCTGTATGAAGAACTACTCCAAGTGGTGTGTGTATTGCAATAGCAACTGAATCTGCTATTGAGTGATTTGTCTTTATAAATTCTACTGATACAGACTTTAATCTAATTACATCTCTTGGTTTAACTGTTATAAGTTCTGTCGAGCTTAATAACCCGTGCTCCTTTAACTTTGTTTCAACAATTCCTAATGTTAGTTTTGTTCCGTATACTGGAACATTTAATTGTTTTAATACATATGGTAATGCTCCAATATGGTCCTCATGTCCGTGAGTTAAGAATATTCCAGATACCTTTTCTTTATTTTTCATTAGATAAGTTATATCTGGTATAACTAAATCTATTCCAAACATATCTTCATCAGGAAATTTTAAACCGCAATCAATAACTACTATATCATTTTTATATTCAATAGCAGTTAAATTCTTTCCGATTTCATTTACCCCACCTAAAGGAATAATCTTAACCTTAGCCTTTTCATTTTTCATATGTCCCCTCCTTATTTTTCTTTTATGTATTCCAAAGATAAATATTATCTCTTCATATTCATCTTTTATTTACCTTTAAGTTTTTTACAACATTCAGAACAAAGACCAAAAAATTTCACACTATGGTCTAAAATTTTAAATCCATATGTTTCTTGTATGTTGTGTTCAAGCTCATCTAAAAGATCATCTTGAACTTCAATTACAGCTTTACACTCATTACATACTAAATGATGATGTCTATGTGCTTCTTCACTATGTGCAAGCTCATATCTGCTACAGCCATCATTTAAATCTAGCTTAAATATAACACCAATTTCTTCTAATAATAAAACTGTTCTATATACTGTTGCCAAACCTATATCAGGACATATTTTCTTAACTTCATCATAAATTTCCTCTGCGGTTAAGTGTTCTCCCTCTTTTTCAATAATTGTATCAACTATAGCTCTTCTTTGAGGCGTTAATTTATAGCCCTTTTGTTTTAAATTTTCTTTTAGAAGTTCAATATCTATATTAACTGTGCTCATTTTAACACCTCACTTCTTTTTTTATTCTTCTTCTATAAAAATAGTATTATAAGCTTCTTCAATAGCAGCTAATTCTACTTCATTTTCAATTAATTCAAACATATCTTCGCCATCTTCGTCTTTTATAACTTTTAAAGCAAATGGATTTTCATCTTCATATCCTTGCTCTTGTACTATAACATACTCTGACTTTTCATCATTTTCTGGATTTACCATATCAAAAAATGCTATTACATTTAGATTAATTTCATTTCCATCTTCATCAAATAATTGTATAACTTTTAAATCTTTATCCATTTTTATTTAACTCCTCTTTTATCTATATTGTTTCTTATTATTATACACGAATTTTTAAAATTGAACACCTTTTAAGTAAATTGCTTATTAAAACTAATAAAAAAATATTAATAATAATCTTTTTACATTTTTCCATTTAATTACGACTTTTTTCTCATTTATACTTTATCATATTTCAAAAAAACTGGTAAGTTAATTTTTATTTTTGTCCGTATCAAATTTTATTATCAACCTTATACTTTCACTAAGAAGATATTTCAATTTACTACTTATCAAGGGTTACTTGCTAAGTCTTAATTTGTCAAGGTATCCTTGTAGAATATATGTAGCTGCTATTTTATCAACGATTTTCTTTCTCTTATTTCTTGATAAATCCGCTTCAAGCATAGCTCTATGTGCTGCAACTGTAGTTAATCTTTCATCCCACATCTCTATATGTAAGCCTGTTTTTTCTTTTATCAGTTCAGACAATGCTAAAACTCTTTCTCCAGCTTCACCTATTGTATTATTCATATTTTTAGGCAAACCAATAACTATAGTTTCAACTCCATATTCCTTACATATTTTATGTACTTCTTCAATATCTTGTTCCTTCTTTGTACGTCTAATTGTTGTAATTCCTTGTGCTGTCCAACCTAAAGGATCACTAAGTGCAACTCCAATAGTTTTAGATCCAACGTCAAGCCCTAATATTCTCATAGAAACTCCTTTATTTAAATTAATTGTGCTGTAATTCTTACTTTTTTTAATTTTATCTATTATTTAATTTTTCAATTAAAATTTTATTTCACAAATTTTGTATTTCTTCTACTAAAAATTTTATATATTTTATCATCAAACATATTTATTAACGAATAAACAAAAGTGCCCTTAACGGGCACCTTTTATTTTATATCTAGATAAGATTTTATTACCTCTTCAAGTATTTCATCTCTTTCAAGTTTTCTTAGTAAAGCTCTTGCTCCGTTATAACTAGTAATGTAAGAGGGGTCACCTGAAATTAGATACCCTACCAATTGATTTATTGGGTTATAACCCTTTTCCTTTAATGCACTATACACATCAGTCAAAATTGATTTTGTTAAGTCTTCCTTGTTTATATTAAGGTCAAATTGCATAGTTCTGTCAAGATTATTTTCCATAGCTCACGCTGCTTATATCGCAGCTTCACCCCCTTACGATTGTTTATATTTATTTTTAATCATTTGGAATTTCAAATATTAATTGTTATTTATATTATAACCTATCTTAACATAATTGTATACTATTTCAAGAAACTTATTTTATTAAATTTTCTATTGTTTGGAAAGCAACTTCTATTGCTTCTCCTATCTTTTCTGGCTTTTTACCGCCGGCTTGAGCCATATCTGGTCTTCCACCGCCGCCTCCGCCAACAACTGTAGCAACTTCCTTAATTATTTTTCCTGAGTGTATTCCTCTATCTAAAACATCCTTAGTTGCCATAGTAACTAAGTTAACCTTATCTCCTAAGTTACTTAATAAAACTACAACACCAGAGCCCATTTTACTTCTTATTTTATCAGCTAAATCTCTTAATGCATTTCCGTCTACACCTTCTAATCCATAAGCAATAGCTTTAACACCATTTATTTCTTTAGCAGATTTTAATATGTCGTCTAAAGCTCCACTTGTAAGCTTAGATTTTAATTCTGCAATTTCTTTATCCTTTTCTTTAAGCTCCACACCTTGACTTGAAATTTTCTTTAATACATCTTTTTCTGTACACTTAAGAGCTGCACAAGCTTCTTTTAATAATCTTTGTTTTTCTTCCATGTACTTAATAGCTGCTCTTCCTGTTAAAGCTTCTATTCTTCTTATTCCTGCTGCAACACCTGTTTCAGAAACAATCTTAAATAACCCAATTTCTCCAACATTAGAAACGTGAGTTCCTCCACAAAGCTCTTTTGAGAATTCTCCTGCAGCTACAACTCTTACTTTATCTCCATATTTCTCATCAAATAATGCAGTAGCTCCTGATTCCTTAGCTTCTTCTATAGTCATTAACTTAGTTTCAACTTCATCAACTTCCATTATTTTATCATTAACTAAATCTTCAACCTTTTGAATTTCTTCAGCAGTTAAGCTTTGGAAGTGAGTAAAGTCAAATCTTAATCTTTCGTTATCTACAAAAGAACCTGCTTGATGAACATGTGATCCAACTATTTCTTTTAATGCAGCTTGTAACATATGTGTTGCTGTATGATTCTTACAAACACTGCTTCTTCTTACTCTATCTACATTTAAAGTAACTTCTTCATTTAACTTAATGCTTCCGTTTTTAACTTCAACATAGTGTACAGTCTTTCCACCAACATTTTTCTTAGTGTTGTAAACATAAGCAGAACCATTAGTTCCTGTTATTATACCTGTATCACCAATTTGACCACCCATTTCAGCATAGAATGGAGTCTTGGCAGTTAAAATATATCCTTTAGTACCTTCTGTTAACTCTTCTACAAAAGCTTCATCAGTTGCAAGAACTATAACTTTTCCTACTCCTTCAGTTGAAGTATATCCAACGAATTCAGTTTCAACGTCTGCTTTTACTTTATTTATTGGATTTTCTTCAGCTCCCATGTAAGAAGTTTCCCCTCTTGCACTTCTAGCTCTTTCTCTTTGAGCTTCCATTTCCTTTTTGAATTCTTCATGATCAACTGTCATATTCTTTTCTTCAAGAATTTCTTCTGTTAATTCTAATGGGAATCCATAAGTATCATATAATTTAAACGCTTTTTCACCAGAAAGAACTGTAGCTTTACTTTCTTCTAATTCTTTAATATATCCATTTAAGATGTTCATTCCACTATCAATAGTTTCATTAAATCTTTCTTCTTCTAAAGTTATTATCTTTGTTATATAATCTTTATTTTCAACTAATACTGGATAATTTCCGCCATAATTTTCAACAACAGCATCTACAACATCTTTTAAGAATAGTCCTTTAATTCCAAGTAATCTACCATGTCTTGCAGCTCTTCTTAAAAGTCTTCTTAAAACATATCCTCTTCCTTCATTACTTGGTTGAACACCATCAGAAATTAGCATAGTTACAGCTTTAACATGGTCTGTTACTATTCTTAATGAAGTATCAGAGTTTGCATTTTTTCCATACTCTACACCTGATAAAGAAGATACCTTATTTAAGATATTTTTTACTGTATCAATTTCGAATATGTTATCAACACCTTGCATTATAGTTGCAATTCTTTCAAGCCCCATACCAGTATCGATATTTTTATTCTTTAATGGAGCATAGCTTCCATCTTCTTGTTTATCAAATTGAATAAATACTAAGTTCCAGAATTCAACTATTCTATCAGCATCAGATGCAGCTACAAAATCATCTACATTTGTAACAGGCGCTACATCTACACCTCTATCAAAATGAATTTCTGTACAAGGACCACATGGACCTACTGTTCCAACTTCCCAGAAATTATCATCTTTACCTAATCTAAATATTCTATTTGGATCTATATCTGTTTTAGAAGTCCAAATGTCATAAGCCTCATCATCTTCTAAATAAATAGTTACATATAATTTATCTTTAGGTAACTTTAAAACTTCAGTTACAAACTCCCATGACCATGGAATAATTTCATTTTTGAAATAATCTCCAAATGAGAAGTTACCAAGCATTTCAAAGAAAGTACCATGTCTTGACGTCTTCCCTACATTTTCTATATCACCAGTTCTAATACACTTTTGACAAGTTGTAACTCTAGTTTTTGGTGGTGTTTGTATACCTGTAAAGTATGGTTTAAGTGGTGCCATACCAGCATTTATTAATAATAAACTGTTATCATTTTTAGGCACTAGTGGAAAACTTTCCATTCTTAAGTGTTCCTTAGATTCAAAAAAGCTTATAAAGCTTTCTCTTAATTCATTTGCTCCCATGAATTTCATGATTAATTCTACCTCCAACTTCTTTAAATAGAAAAACTTAAAACTTATACTTAACTTTTCTATTTTCATCTTCTATTTTGATTTTAAATAAAAAAAGTCTCCATCCCTAAAGAAAAGGGACGAAAACTTATAATTTCCGCGGTACCACCCTAATTATGTATAAAGTATACATCACTTAAAGTAAAATAAGCTCCAAGATAGCTTCAATATGCTAAATAAGAAGTTTTCACCACCCACTTCCTCTCTTAATATTTATGTCATATTTACTCATTCTCTTCATCGCTTTAATATTAAATTTTATTCCTAGCAAGATTATATTTCATTTAAACCTGTCTGTCAATGTAACTGAGACTCCAAATTTTAATTTGGTTAGTCGAAGTTACATCTTCCACTGATAGGGATAAGATGTTTCCGTTTTTCACTTCAAATTTTAATTTGGCTAGTCGAAGTTACATCTCCCACTAATATGGAGAATATGTTTCCTTATTTAACACATCAAGCTTCACCAAAAAGCTCATTTGTAATTTGATTAATGGAACTTATAACTTCAATTTATAATAGACTATTTTTCTTTAAACAGTAATTAAAATAAATAATAATTTATATCATCATATATAACCTTTATTATTACTGCAATTGGCACTATCAATATCATTCCAATTACTCCACCAAGCTTTTCTCCAAGTATTAACAATATAATAATTATTATAGGATGCATATTAGTGCTATCCCCTGTTATTTTTGGTGCTAAAAAGTTTCCTTCAACTTGTTGAATTACTATTACACCAATAGTTGCTAATATTCCTTTTGTAACTGATCCGGTTAAAGCTATAAATATAATTGGCACTCCTCCAATTATAGGCCCAAAGTAAGGAATTATATTGGCAATTGCATTTATAATAGATAATACAAAAGGAAATTTCACTCTAAGCACTAATAAAAGTATAAAAGATAAAACTCCAATTATTAAACATAAAAGTAATTGACTTATTATATATTTGCTTAATATTTTATCAATATTGCTATTTATTCTTTTTATTAAAATTCTTTTATTGGTTGGAAATATAAGTAGAACTTTATTATATATAAACTCTCCATCAGCTAATAAGTAATATGTTATTATTGGTACCACTGCCAAACCTACTAAATTTTCCATAATATCCATCATATCATCAAACAAATTATTAGATACACTATTTAACATCATATTTACTTTGTCGCCTATTTGAATATACAAAGTTTCAAATACAGGTATTTTATTCAAATTAAACTTTTCAACTGCAGTTAATATATAAAGCTCTATACTATCTAGCATACTTCCAAAATTACCAGACTCTTTTATTATAGCTGGCACTATACAATATAATAATCCAATAAAAAATAATAAAAAAAACAATATTATAAAAATAGAACTTTTACTTGATGATATATGCAACTTTTTACATAAGTAATTTTTCATAGGTTTTAACGCATATGCAATTATAAAAGAAATAACTAAAATATTAACTACTGATCTTATGGCTCCAACATAAACATAAATCAGAATAGTTACTGAAAGTAATAGTATTATTAATGCTACCTTTGCTATTACTGCTCTATATTTTTTTAACATCCTTAATCACTCCTAAGCTATGAGGTAAGGTCTTAACTTTAACGCTATCATTTCCACTATACTTAATATATCCATCACATATTTTGCAATGTTTAACATTTATAATTTCTTTTCCTTTAATCATACTGTCAAATATTCCTGAACTCAAAATAAGACCTTTTATTTCCAATGTTTTTTTTGCTATTATTAAATCATCTAAAACACCTATGGTAATATCCTCATCATTAATTACATCAATATATTTAATACTCTTAAACTTAGTTCCATTAAATTTTTCTGCCTCATTAGCTACCATAATTCCATCCTCTATAGAAATTACAGATTTAATACTAATAAAATTTTTTCTTTTAAATAATCCTGTAGGAGAAATTGCAAAACCGTCTATAGTTATATTGGCAATATTTATATATATATCAGATATAATTCCTAAAGTTTTTCCTCTTGTATTACATACCTTCATCAAATAGAAATCTCTCCACTTAAACATAATTTCACCTCTAAAACTAATAATAACCATAGTATTAACAAATACTATGGCTATTATTACTAATTTGAATAGAAATTTCTAATTTTATTTTTAATGTATAATATCTGCAAATTGTCCATTTATAGATTCTATTAAATCCTTTGGTTCTAACTTAATTTGCAATCCTTTTTTACCACCACTTACACACATTTTCTCTAACGCTTTTGCATCCTCATGTATAAATGTCTTATACAGCTTCTTCATTCCAACTGGTGAACATCCACCTCTAATATAACCAGTATATTTAGTTATATCCTTAACATGTATCATTTCAACTTTCTTTTCTCCTGCTACCTTTGCTGCTTTTTTCAAATCTAACTCTTCTGCAACTGGAATTACAAAAACATAAAATTCCTTAGATAACCCTTGAGTTACTAAAGTTTTATAAACTTCTTTTACATCTTGACCTGTTTTTTCTGCAACAGACACACCATCTATTTTATCATCGGAAATATCATAAGTTATAACCTCATAATCTATTTTATTTTTATCTAAAATTCTCATTGCATTTGTTTTTTGAACTGCCATTTTCATTACTCCCTCTGTAAATACTTATTTAATTATTATACTTAAATATTTAAACAATTTAAAGAATAATGATTTTTTAAACCTCACTAAACCTAAGTTACACCAATCATCACATTAATATTAAGTATTATAATTATAAATATAAAAATAATAAGTTTATATAAACTTAATTATTTTTATATTGTTACATTCTCTAAAAAGCTATAAAATGTTATTTAACGCTTTTAATTTAAAATACAAATTGCATAGGAGACAAATATGAGCAAAGTAATATTAGATGTAAATAATCTAAGCAAAAAATTTAAAAATTTCACTGCTGTTGATAATATAAGCTTTCAATTACATAGTGGTGAAATTCTCGGTTTTTTAGGTCCTAACGGAGCTGGAAAAACAACAACTATAAAAATGATAACTGGTCTTGTAAAAAGCAATTCAGGTAGCATTACAATTAACGGTTATGATATTAATAAAGATTTCGAAGACGCTATGAGCAATGTTGGTGCTATTGTTGAAACTCCACACCTTTATGAAAACATGACTGGTTATGAGAATATAAAATTCTTTTCTAACCTTTGCAAAAATGCAACTAAAGAACATATTGAAGAATGTATAAAATTATCTGGACTAAAAAATAGACTTAATGACAAGGTAAAAAACTATTCATTAGGAATGAAACAAAGATTAGGACTTACTATAGCACTACTTAATAATCCAAAACTGTTAATTTTAGATGAGCCAACTAACGGTCTTGATCCTATAGGAATAAAAGTATTAAGAGAATTTTTAAAAGACTTAGCTCACAATAAAAATCTTTCCATTTTAGTTTCTAGTCATATATTAACTGAGATGGAGCTTTTATGCGATAAAGTTTTAATTATTACAAACGGAAAAATGAGATGTATAAAATCTATGGAAGAAATAAATAAAACCTCTTCACTTGAAGAAGTATTTATCCAAGTAGCTGGGGAGGATAATGTTATATGATAGACATTTTAAATCTAACTAAATGGGAATTTTATAAAATTTTAAAAAACCGTATTTCTTTAATTATGTTAGCTATACTTACTATAGTTATGTGTATATTAACTTTCAATGAATTTAATGATTATAAAAGATATAAAAATTTAGAAGCTACTGATTCTTCTCTTTTAAACATTGATACTAATTGGCAAGAACGAGAAGAACTTTTAATTAATAGTATAGATGACTATATGAATGATCCTTATTATAGTGATATTGAAAAAGATGCTATTTATAAAAGATATGAAATTGCAAAATATAAATTAGAAACTAATACCCAAAGACAGCTTTATAAAAATAAATGGTATTTCTTCTCTGATAATACTTTTAAATGGGTTAGTATGCTTGTAGTATTATTTGTTTCTATTATTGGAGCCTTTAATCTTTCTACTGAATACACCAATAAAACTATAAATCCATTACTTTTATTACCATATAAAAGATATAAAATTTTAATAGCAAAATATTTATCAACATTGCTTTATGGATTAATTTCATTTGGATTAGTACTAATTCTCGGTATACTTTTAGGAATAATAGTTTATGGTTTTGGTGCTTCTGGTGGAGTTGTTATACTTTATGGAAATAGCGGACCGTATACATTACCTATGTTTACTTATTCAATGATAGTAGTTGCATTACAACTTATAAATATAGTTTTTTATACTATTTTATCATTTTTAATTGCTGTAGTATTAAAATCTGTAGCTGTAGCAACTATAGCAACAGTACTTTCATTAACAATAATCTCACCATTAAACGCTTTTTGTGCAGACTATTATGATATTTTTAAATTCTTACCCTTTGTCAATATAGACTTTAGAAAATTCTTAGAGTTTGGTAGTACACTACCTGCAATTGAATTTAACTTTGAAAGTACAATTTATAGCGGTATAACTCCAACTATAGCTTCATTAATATTAGCAGCATATTGCTTAATATTCATTTTTATAACATATTATATATTCTGTAAAAAAGATATTAAATAAATTAACAATCTTCACTTAATTATAAAAATAAGAGTTAAAGTTTATAAGTAAATTGATTAATTAGTTAAAAATACTTTTAGTAAATTCAACTTAAAATTTATTTATATCCTTTTAACTCTTATTTTATTTTTAATTTATTTTTTATTTAAAACTTCTTCAGTACTCATATTAGAATATTTTTTATAAAAATTAAAACTTATAAATAGTGCTATTAAATATATCATTCCTTTAAAGCCAGCAAAATTTAATCCTACAAAAATTGAAACAAGCACACTTAATGGTGATATTTCTAATGATGAAGATAAAAGCTTTGGTTCTAATATATTTCTTGTAATCATAATAAAAGCAAATAGTATTCCTAAAAATATTACTATAAAATATTTCCCTTGAAATAAATATATAATCATTAATGGTAGGAATACTAATATCATTCCTACAACAGGTAAAACATCTAAAAGCATACAGGTCAAACTTAAAAGTAATGTATATGGTACTTTTATTATATTGAACCCTATAAAGGTTATTATAAATGTACAAAATATTAATATAGAATACGTTCCTATATATTTAAATACAACATCTTTAATCTCTATAATAATTTTTATATATTTATCATAATCCCTATTTTTTAAATAAGTATTATCCTCTTTCCTATTTGGAGACTTTTCTATAAATTTCTTCAAAAATATAAAGCTTGATAATATAGCAAAGACTATAACTGTTATTATATATGGCAATACAGATATAAAACTTATTATATAATTAACTATACCCTTACTAAAATCTAAAACATAATTTGATATATCAGCTAAATATCCTGTTACATTACTTTCAAGTGCTTCAATAACTGCTGGATCTATATTTTTAAATTTAGATAATGAATCTTGAATTAAAATTCCTATTTTCCCGCCATTATCATAAATATATTCATATCCCTCAGTAGCTAAATCCTTTATTTCTGAACAAAAGAAAACTACTCCTAATATTAAAAGTGTAACTGTTATAATATAAAACACCAATGTTGATATTATAGCTGCTAAATTACCCTTAATTTGAAATTTATTAATAAGCCATTCTGTTGGCTTTTTTAATATAGCTGCTGCCACTAATCCAACAATAAACGGAATTGTATATTTTAAAGTTCCAATAATAATCCAAAAGCATAATGTAAATAGAATTAAAAATA
The DNA here is from genome assembly GCF_000320405.1 of Clostridium celatum DSM 1785. Classification (GTDB taxonomy): domain Bacteria; phylum Bacillota; class Clostridia; order Clostridiales; family Clostridiaceae; genus Clostridium; species Clostridium celatum. The sequence continues at coordinate 143,973 of NZ_KB291645.1, forward strand.
TTACTACATTTAAACATGGTTTAAGCTTATTTAGTAAATTTGATATATACTCCATATTATCCCCTTCATATCTTGCTATTACTAATCCAATAGATTTATGTAAGTTTTATTTATTAAATATAATTTTAAAATTAAAAGGAGCTCAAATTCAGCTCCTTTTTCTATCTTTATATATAAATTACATTACTTATAAGAATAATTAGATTTACAAAATAATTTACTTTATTACTAATGCTATCCTCCTTTCTAAAATATTTAGATACCTTAGATCATCTCCTTTTTATACATCAATAAAGTTTTTATCATCCTGTAAAGTTATAATTTTAAACTTTGCGCAAGCCTCCTCTCTATTATATTTGTTCATTAACTGAACATCATCTAATATCGACATTTAGAAGCATCACCCTTTCATTTTTATAAGTTTAAAATGTTTTAATACAACTTGTTGTTGTAATTATATTATAATCCCACCTAAATTATTTGTAAATATTTACCACAAATTATTTTTCCTATTTTTTCTTTTATTTTTATTATTATTTCTACATCAAATATTTAATTGATAATAAAAATAACAAAAATACCCAATATACTTATAAATTATAAATAAGTATAGTAGGTATAAAACTAAAAATATTTTTTAAAAATAAATATCTGACATTTCAATTTCCACTTTTTCCTTAATTCCATTTCCAATTTCATTATTAGAATTATTTATTTCGAATAAATCTTTGTTATATTCAATTCTTCTTAAAGTAATTAATACCATTGTTCCTATACCTTCTTTACTATCAATACATATTTTACCGTTGTGTTTTAAAATTATTTCTTTTACTATACTTAACCCTAACCCACTACCTTCTTTATGTCTGGATAGAGATTTATCTGCTCTTTCAAATCTATTAAATATAACTTCTTGTTTTTCTTTTGAAATTCCAACTCCACTATCTTCGATTTTTATTTCAATTGTATTCTTTGTAGATTTAATATTTACAAAAATATCTCCATATTGTTTATTATATTTTATTGCATTTGAAAGTAAATTTAAAATAACTCTTTCAATTAAATCTCTATCTGCTAAAACATACAATTCCTCATCATCTGTATCAAAAACAACATTTATATTAGCTATTTCTGCAAAAGAAAGAATAGACATTGTTGTATTTTCAACGACTTCCACAATATTAATACACTTAAAATCAGTATTGTATTCTCCACCTCGTAATTTACTTGAATCAATAAAATTATTTATAAGTCTAGTCAATCTATGACAATTTTGTTTTATAATATCATTATATTTAATTACTTCATTTATATCATTGCTATCTCTTTTTAAATTTTGCATTTGTATAGCAGAGTAAATAACATTTACAGGAGTCTTAAATTCATGAGATATATTAGATAGTAATTGATTCTTAATGTCATCCTCCATATTACGTCTTTCAAGCTCTTGTATATACTTTTCTAAATCATTTGATTTACTAATTAGTTTTGTATAAAGAGTTTTATGTGGACTTATTATTACCTCTATTACAATTATTTTAAATATACAATAACTTCCCAAAAACCTAAGTATATATGATATTATGAATCTCAATAAATAATCTAAATTGCCACTCAATACTGAAAAAATTCCTATGGCAATTCTAAGAATTAAATAAATATTAAAATATTGATAAGAAGTTTCAGTAATATTTTTTTTATTTTTCTTTATTATTTTATATAAATAATAATATAATATTATAACTACACTCCTATACAATACTTTACTTACCATTGTTAAATCTTGATATATATGTACATTCTCATTTATTGATATGAATGCCATAAGAAAAGTAATTGGAATAAGTATTTTCAATATATTTTTCAAACTCATATTCCTATTGATATTTAAAAATGAAAAAATTAGCATTGCTGCTTCATACATAGAAAAAATATAAAATATTTCTGCTACTTTACTATTCTGCATAACCAATAAATCATTTTTAAAAAACACTGAATATGACATTGAAATTATACCTATACTTGCAAAAGATACAGCTAAACATCTATATAAATTACTAACATATATACTATTAATCTGTAATAATACAATAAAACTAGATAAATAAACAAAACTACTTAATAAATAAATTATATTAATTATGATATTTATATCTAAGCTTCCATTTATAAAAAAAACATACGTAATAATAATTAAAAATAAAGCCAATATAATTATAATATCTTTTTTAATGTTCTCTCTTTTAATCATAAATCTATCCCTTTATTATAAACATTTTTCAAAATCTTTACATATTTTGACTTATATTTTAAAATTATATCATTTTTTTACATATTATCCAAGTTAATTACTATTTTATTTTTTCTCTTTCACCTTAAATTCAACCATTAAAACACTTAAATTAAAAACCTCACCATGTTATACTTGTCTTATTTTTAGAATTTTTACAAGGCAATTTAAACTCAAAGAATTTTAAATTTTTCCCTCTTGGTGAAAATCTATCACAAACTATATGTAAAACATATCCCATAACAAAACCTAAGGTAAGATAAATATTACCGCTTAAATATACGCTATAACAAAACAACACTGTTCCTAACCATTTATGAGTAAACATTCTATGTGGAGATAACTTACCTAAAATAGTTAATACAGAAAATAATATTAGAGCAAAAAAATTACTACCGTTATTTTCAAGAAAAACAATAATATCATTTACAGTTAATGCAATACCCAAAAAATATCCTATAACTGCAGCTAATATTATAAAAACAAATATTTTATTAAACACCTGCCTTGCTTTCGAGTTATAAGAATCAATATCTGGCATATAGGAACCTATAAATCCGCCTAAAACTAATGGAACTATATAAAACGCACTATCAAATGTCTTTGTAATTAAAAAACCTACTCCCATAGTTGCTGTAGCAGTAGTTCCAACTATCATATGCTCTTTTCCTTTCATATTTTAATACCATCCTTTGTATAAATTAAAATTTTGTAGTTATATAAGCTAATTTTACTATACTTTTATCTTTAACGAAAGTATGTTCCTATTCAAATTGTCTATCTTTTAAAATTTTAATTACAAAAAGTGATGATATAATAAAACAAATATATGCTTACCTTATAATTAACTTATTAGTAAAATCATATATATAACGTTAAATTATATCATCACTTTTAAATTAAATTTATTTAATTATAGTTCTATAAAATATACTTTTTAATGATGTTCACAGCTATGACTAGTACAAGTGTGATTTATATCAAGTTCTTTTAATTTACTTTGATTTAATAAATCAATATTATCTTTTATACTACCTTCTTCTGCTTTGTATACTCTTATTCCCATTGTATTTAATTTTGATATAGCTCCTTGGCCAATACCTCCAACTACAATTGCGTCAACAGTTTCTCCTGATAATGCTTTGATAGGTTGACATTTTCCATGTTCATGCCCTAAATCTCCATTTTTAATTTCTTTAATATCATTGCTTTCTAAGTCACATATTATAAAAACAGGAGCACTTCCAAAATGATTATAAGGTATACTATTCACTCCTTCATTTGATTTAACTGGAAAACACACTTTCATTTTTATTCCTCCCTTAATATTTTTTTACAACAACCCTTCATTGACTTGCAGCTATGCTTACAAGTCTTAATATCAAAATTTCTAATATTGATATCATACTTTTCATCAATTAAATTTAAGTCTTTATGAATAAGTAATCTTAAAAAAGCCATAGATTTTTCTAAAATTTCCTTGTTCAATTCGTACATAACAAAATATCCACTTTTATATGCTACTATAAGCTCCGCTTCTTTAAGTATCTTTATATGTTGTGACACAGCAGCTTCTGATATATCTAAATTTCTTGCAATTCCTTTTGCACATATATTTTTTGTTGATAACAAAAGTAATATCTTTAATCTTGTTTCATCACCTATAGCCTTAAAAACCTTTACTTCCTCTTTCATACGTACCTCTCAAATTTAATTAAGTAATTACTTAATTAAATTGTAATCCTCTTAATTAAATTATTCAATAATAAAATTTCGCTTTATTTTGCTAAAAAACATAATAAAAAAAGCAAATTATAGCTTTATTTTCTATAATCTGCTTTTCTAATATATAATTCGTTCATTTACTTTATTTTTTAGAATATATATTATTTTAAATTTCTATAGCTATAGCTTGTCTGTTTTCAAAAGTATATATTTCATTAAATCCTATTGCTTTTAACATGCTTATACTCTCTTCAATACCTGCACCAACATCTTCACATTTATGAGCATCAGAACCTACTGTTATTATTCTTCCACCTAAATCATAATAAAGTCTTAATATATCTTCTCCTGGCATAGTCTCATTAACTATAGATCTTAAAGTTGAAGTATTTACCTCTATTCCTTTTCCACTTTTAATTATATTTTTAAGAACATCTTCTATTAATTCCTTATACTCATTAAACTCATATCTTCCATGGGTATTAAAAGCATATCTCTTCATTAAATCTAAATGGGCTACTATATCTATATATGGGGAAGTACATACCTTATTTACTTCTTCAAAATATCTTCTATAACTTTCATGCTTATCATTTTGTGACATATACGTAATTAGTCCAGTATTAAAATTAATATTGTGTATTGAACCTAAAACAAAGTCTAAAGGTAAGTTTTCAATTATAGCCTTTAGTTCTTCTTCATTTTCATGTGGTTCGCAAATTTCAAGACCAACTCTTATAATTAATTCATCCTTAAATCTTCTTCTACACTCGGCTATTTCATCACTATATTTCTTTAAATTTAAAAAACCATGACTTTTTAAGCCTTCTTTTACTGAAAAATGTTCTGTAAAACAAATCTCCTTTATTCCTTTAACTATAGCAGCCTCACAAACTGAAGCTACAGTTTCCTTACTATCAAATGAGTTATTGGAATGCATATGATAATCTACTAAGTACATATTGTTCTCCTTTTTCTACTACGATCTTTACTATTTTTATAATATCCAGTATGCTGTTAAATATATTTTAAAGTACCAATGTATTTTATCACACAAAACTATCTCAATCAAAATTTACGCAATATATAACATATAAACAAAAATTAAAGGAGTTATATGAAATACCCGTTCATATAACTCCTTTATATACCCTTTTTATATACCATAGTTGAAATAATAAAAACCATTACCCGTTAGTTTTTATTTAAATGTATTTTCAAAATTAATACCCTAGAGTATCTTCATACTCCTTTAACTTAACCTCTTTTTCGTCTTGAGATTTTTTCTCCTCAGCTTTAGCCTTTACATCCTCAATTTCTACTACATTTTCTTCTTTTAACATACCCTCATTCCTCCCATAAATTCTGTATACGTTTTCTCAATACCGTAAAAATTAATTATAATTTAACTTTATAACCTTATTATATCATAAATATTTTATTTTTCCATATACTTTTCATATTTTTTCTATTTTTATTTCGACATAATCCGCGCGCCCCTGGGGCGATAATTTATACTAAAATATAGTTTTGATATGAATAACTACAATTAGTTTCCCAAGTCAATTGTGATAAATCTGAATCATTAATAATTACTGCATCTGCTTCAAAGGTAAATGTCCATTCAGCATATGATTTACATTCAAGAGTTAAATCATTTAACGCCCCAAAATTTGCTTCTGCAATAAGTTCTTGTCCATTTCCTAATTTTATAGTTACATTATTTATGTTAAATATCTCATATTCAAATCCATTATATACATATGCATTCATTATTAGTTTACCATCTTTGTAATATACACTCTTTGGACTAATACACACTACATTATCTACTATTTGTGGCTCATTACTTAAATACTCATTTCCATCTGTACTTAAACTTATATTTTCTGCATTTATATTATTTTGTAATTCCTGACTTTGTGCATTATTTTCTATTTCTTCTCTTTCATTATCTTCATTTTCTTCACTATTATTTTGTTGATCCTTATTTTCTTCTAACTGATCAATTCCTGTATTATTAGTAATATTTTTATTTGTACATCCTACAAACATTATGTTGCTTCCCAAAATAGAAGCAATCATTAAAGCTTCAATTATTCTTTTTATATTTTTATTCATACTAAATTCCACACCCTCATCATATACCAATAAAATTTATCCTTTATACTACTTTATCATCACTGTATTTTTTTGTCAATTAACACCAAATTGTCCATCTTTTTTTATTTTAATGTGAGTATTTTTTTTATTTCTCTATATACTAATTGTATGTGTTAAATTTGGCTAGAAAGATAGTATAAGGAAGTGAAAAAATGCTAGATTATTATTTAATGCCTCATCCACCAATTATAATTAATGAGGTTGGAAAAGGAAGAGAAATTGAAGCTATAAATACTTTAAACGCTTGTAAAAAAATTGGCGAAAAAATAAATAATTTATCTCCCGAAACAATAATTATAATTTCTCCACACGGAACAATTTTTAGGGATGCTATTTCAATTGTAACTGCTCCACATCTAAAAGGTGATTTATTTAAATTTGGTGCTAATAATATTAGCTTTGATTATGAAATTGATACAGCTCTTACTACTGAAATTATAAAAAACTCAGATGAAGAAAATATTCCTACTGTATCCTTAGATGAAAAAACTTGTGATTTATATAATATTGATTTAAACCTTGATCATGGCGCAATGGTTCCTTTATATTTCCTAGGCAATAAAAAGAATTATAAGCTTGTTCATATAACCTATGGAATGCTTTCTCCATTAGAACTTATGAATTTCGGTAGATGTATAAAAAAGGCTGTTAAAGATACAAAAACAAATGCTGTTTTTATTGCTTCCGGTGATCTTTCTCATAGATTAACAAAAGACGGGGCCTATCCATATACACCACTTGGTGCTGAATTTGATAAAGCTTTAATTTCTCTGTTGGAAAAAGGTGATTTTAAAAATTTATTTAATTTAGATAAGCACTTGATACACGAAGCTGGCGAATGTGGATTACGTTCATTATACATATTAGCAGGAGCAATAAATAGTACTAATATCTCCCCTAAACTTTTAAGCTACGAAGGTCCATTTGGAATTGGTTATGGAGTTATGGAATTTACTCCAAACTTTAATAATGAAAATAGTAATAATATAAATTACTCTAGTAAAAATGGTGATTTATATAACGAAATTCTAAAAGATAAACAAAATGAAAATAAAAAACGAATGAATTATGGAAATATTTATACAAGACTTGCAAGATTAAATCTTAATAATTACTTTGATAATGGTACATTACTAACTATAGATGACTTAATCAACAATCCAAATCTACTTTTTAATGATGGTAATAATTCTAATGATATATCTAAATTGCTAAAAGATAAAAAAGGTGTATTTGTTTCATTAAAAATTAATGGTGATTTAAGAGGTTGCATTGGTACTATTTCACCTACTACAAATTGTATTGCTGAAGAAATAATAAATAATTCTATTAGTTCAGCAATAAATGATCCAAGATTTTCACCACTTAGAAAAGAAGAACTTATTGATATTGATATATCTGTAGACATTTTATATCCCCCAGAAAAAACTACATTTGAAGAATTAGACCCTAAAAATTATGGAGTTATAGTTTCTTGTAATAATAGAAGAGGTTTATTATTGCCTAATCTTGGAGGAATAGATACTGCTGATAAACAGATTGAAATAGCATTAGAAAAGGGTGGTATTTCAATAGATGAAAACTACACTTTAGAAAGATTTAAAGTAAAAAGATTTAAAGAAGTAGATGATGGTGATTAAAAAATATATTATATAAAAATAAATGAGGTTTAATAAACTATGAATAAAGAAGCAATGTTTTACGAAAAATTTGATGATTATATAAACTGTAACCTTTGTCCTCACAGATGTAGCAATTTAAAAGAAGGTCAAAAGGGTATTTGTGGTGTCCGTGAAGTGAAAAAAGATGCGGATGGTTCACTTAAATTATATAGTATAAATTATGGAGAAATTACTTCAATTGCCTTAGACCCTATAGAAAAGAAACCACTTTATAATTTTTATCCTAATAGTAATATACTTTCCATAGGTTCATTTGGCTGCAACTTCAAATGTTCATTTTGTCAAAATTATGCTATTTCACAAAATAGACCTGAAAGTAAATACATTTCTCCACAAGAAATGGCCAATATATCTATAGAAACCCTTACTAATTTAGGTATTGCTTTTACTTATAACGAACCTACAATTTGGTATGAATATGTTTATGATGTTTGTAAAGCAATTAAAACTTTAGACATTGATCATAAAACTGTTCTTGTTACTAATGGATTTATTTGCGAAAAACCTTTAAAAAGACTACTACCTTATGTTGATGCATTAAATATTGACCTAAAGGGAAATAATGAATATTATAAAAAACTTTGCTTTGGTGCATTAAAAGATGTTGAAAATAGCATAAGAATTGCAAGTGAAATGGGATGTCATGTTGAAGTAACTACACTTTTAATACCTAATGAAAATACAGATGATATAACATTAAAAGAATTAGGTGAATTTTTATCTTCTATAAATAAAAATATACCTCTTCATTTATCTAGGTACTTCCCTAGATACAAAATGAATTCACCTATGACTCCTATCGATGATATGAAAAATGCTTATAAATATTTAAGCAACTACTTAAATAACATTTATCTAGGAAATTTAACACAAGAAGAATTAGAATATTGTTTAAATTAGTAATAAAAAACAAGGTGACTTTCTACTAATATAAAAGCACCTTGTTTATACATATATAACTTATTAACTTTACTTTAATCTCCAACTCCAAAATCCGTATTGTTATATAAAACTTCAATGGTTGGATGTTTATCTAAATATCTATATTCTTTTCTAAACCACTTAACAAGCTCTTCATCTCTTTTTATATCTGTTGTATTTTCAACAAATACATTAATTGTTGCATATTTAAAGTATTGTTGTACTATATCCATATCTCTTTTTATCATTTCCTTAGTTTGACCCTTAATTCCTACCATAATGCAAACTGATTGAAATTTTTCTTGTACTTCCCTTGGATCTTTAAATTTAGCATTTTTATTTAAAAATTTATTTCTAAAATCATAATCAAAAGTTTCAATACCAATTTTAAATATAATAGGTATATTAAAAAATTTCCTCATTTCATCTAATTTATTTCTATAGCACCAATGACTTTCTAAAAATAAAAGCTTTATACCCTTTTCATCTATTATCTTTTTTATGTACTCTAAAGTTTCTTTAGGAATTTCAAAACAGCTTCCTGAATTTATAACCTCAAGAACTCCAAATTCACCAGTTATATTATCTAAAACTTCTTTGTTTAACTTATTAAGCTCTTCTTCATTTCTACCATTGTCATCTATGTAATCACAAAAACTACATTTTCCCCAAACACAAGGAAAAGCTCTTAAAAGTACTATTTCTCTATTATTTTTGTTAGTTATTTTATTATATCTATCCATACGTCTCCTACTCTTTCTTAAAATTATAAAGATAGGAGAGGTTCCCATAGCTAAGCCTAGTTTTTTATAGAGGGATGGTCATACGAACCTCTCCTAGTAATTATTACTAGATTTTATGAATTTCTCTCATAGTATAGCTTGTTTTATAATAAATTGCAAATGCCCCAGGGGCAACCTAAAAGTAACACTATTACTGTCATTACATAGTTTAAATCTCCCCTGAGGCATTATTTTATTTTTCACATAACTCTAATGGTAGATTATCTGGATCTTCAAAGAATGTGAATCTCTTACCTGTAAATTCATCAACTCTTATAGGTTCACATTCTATTCCATTAGAATTTAAACTTGCTATAGCATCATCAATATTATCAACTTGAAATGCTAAGTGTCTAAGTCCCCTAGCTTCTGGATAGCTTAGTCTTTCTGGAGCATTAGGAAATGAAAATAATTCTATTTCACTATCTCCAATTTTCAAATCAAGCTTATAAGAATCCCTTTCTTTCCTATAAACTTCTCTTATTACTTCAAGTCCTAAAACTTTAGTATAAAAGTTTTTTGACACTTCATAATTAGATGCAATAATTGCAACATGATGTACTTTATTTAACTTCATAAGTAACCTCTTCTCAATATTTATAATACTGTTTTTATCTATAATTTTATCTCTCTACCCACATTTTACTATACATTTACTATTAACTAAAATATAATTTTAAAAATTTATTGTTACTTATAAAAGTCATATTATAATTTTATATATTTTTATATCATCATTAAAATACCTGATGTAAATAATGCACTATTAACAAATTTAGTGAATGACTTCCCTTTAATTCATTTATATAATTGCTATTACCTTTCTTATAACTACTTTTTCTTTTAATTCCATCATATAATCCCTTTATAGATACAATTATCATAAAGATTCCTAACAATATCTAAAATATGATTCCATTACAATAATTTAACTTTTAACTTCTATAAAGCTAATACCTCTAATTCAACACCTCTAAGTTCTCTATAAATATCTCTATACTTCTTTTTTGAGAAAATCTCAAATCCCTCTAATTCATCTTCAAATATATAACTAATTTCACTTATACTATATTCTACGGTTCTCCCATTAGTTAGCGTAAAAATAACTGTATTTCCTTCTTTATTTGAAGTAACTTCTGTAAAAACATTATCATTTACTTCTGCAGCTATTACTATTTTAGCTTGCTCCACAGCTTTCTTTGCTAACTCTACCAACATTGCTTCTCTACTCATAATAATCCCCCTAATTGATATTATAAATTGTTTACAAGATAATTATATATCTAAATAGTAAAATCCATTGTCGAAATCTGTAGTAATATTTTTAGTAATGTATTCCATAAAAAACTTATTGCTCCTCTTTTCAGCGTTAAAATATCTGGTTTTTATATGAATTATAATAAAATTATATAAAACTATTGTACTTTGCATTCTTCCTTAATTTACATATAGCTTTATTAAAACTATTCTTTAATATATAAAAAAAGATTCTATAAAACCTTTTAATTTTATAAAATCTTTCTATCTTTTATACTTTAAAATATCTTAAATATTTCTAGTAATTTATATCATGGCTATCCTTTTTATACCACATTTAAATTTCTTTATTTTGCCCCATTAACATTAATGATATTAATAATGGTATACATACAAATAAAATAGCTTTTATCCCAATTTTTACTGCAAGGATTCCTCCAATAAAGGCACCTAAACAAAAAATGAATACTATAAAATAATATTGAAATGCTATTTTTAAATGTTTTTTATCCTTATTTTTTATAAATATAGCTAACTTTTCTGTTCCACTTCTTAAATTTCCAGTACACATTGTAGTTGCATAAACATTCCCATGAAACTTTCTAAAACTTTCAAATTGCATAGCACATATAAAGGATATTAACGTATTAGCAACATAATTATATGGTATAAAAGAAACTAATATAATCAAAATTATTTCTATAACTAATACAGCTTGTCTCCAATGTATCTTTTTATGTTCTAATAATTTAGCTTTAATAACTTCTGCTAGTAAAACACCTACTGCAAATGCAATTATAGGTATTAAATATTTTATTGTTCCACGTATATTACCTTCCATAAAAGTAACGCCTAACATAACCATATTTCCTGTTTGAGCATTTGCAAATACATTACCCCTACATAAGTAAGTATAAGCATCTAAAAAACCTCCAGCTAAGGCTAATAAAATTGCAAGCCTTAAAGATTCTGAATATTGCTTATGACCACTCATTATTTCCCTTCTTTCTAATAATCATAACTTCTTCCTAAGAAAGTATATTTATTATAATTTATTTTTTATTTTAAATGTATTATTAAACTTAAAACTCTATTTTTCCTATTTAAAAACCTCGTTATAAATTATATCTAAAAATTCACTTTCACTTTGATTATCACTATATTGGCTAATTTGTAAAATCTTATTTTCTGAAGTTAATAAATATCTACTGCCATAACTATTATTATTTTTATATACCATTATCTTTTCCGGCAAAGTACTTTTTATAACTTCAAAGTTCAAATCATATTTTTTCATACTACTTATTATTTTATTAAACTTATAATTAATAACCCACTTAAAATTACTTCTAAAGAATTCATAAGTTAATTCTCCACTATGACCCTCATCACTATAAAATAAACTTTCTGCAATAATACTACTTTCATCATTGATATAAGGTTCATCTAATATATTAAATTCATCTTCACTATTTATGTCTTGATTATTATTTTCATATATACTTTTATCATTGAAATCCTCTAATGTTAAAACATATTGATCATTTAAATTTTTGTTAATTTCATCAGTTATAAATTCATTATTTAAAACCAATTGTCCTATTGTTATCATAACTATAATCATAATAATTATATTAATTATAGTGTATGTTGACATTTTATGTAATCTACCTTTAATAATAGTTTTTATAAATTCAGTTATTATACTAGCAATAACAATTGATATAATAATTACCGAAACACCTTTTAATATAAATATATTTTCATTTAATAAACATAGCATTAATGAAATAATTGCAGATAAAAAGAATATTTTTCCCAAAATTCTTCTAAAATTAATAGATAAATTGTACTGGTATTGAACTTTTTCATTATTTTTTAATGCTCTTTCTCCTCTTATCTTCCATATAAGATAATTAATCAAACCAATAATCTCATTTATTGCTAAGACACTTAAGGAAAATAATAATAATAACTGTGCATCATCAGTTAAAAATATTGCATTGTCCCCACCTAATGTAACACTATATTGACTAAACAAAAGTGTACTTACAGTAAAAATAGTTATCAGTATGTCTTGTATTGATAATTTAGAAATATTGTTAAACTTTTTTCTTTCATCTGTATTAATATCTATATACTCTGTATACTCTTCTGTATAAAAGACTTGTATTTTTTTATATTCACAAATGAATTTCCATCTTGTATCCTCACAGCATTCTCTATATTCTAATGCCACATCACTATTGTTATCATCAAAAGATGATGTACTTTCACCTATATAAACAAAATGTTTTATTTTCTTTGGTTCCATTTTAATAAACCTAAACAATTTACCCTGCATACTTTTTAACTTCCAGCCCTTTAAAGCCATTTTGTCCAAATATTTTTCTAAATCCGTATATTCATAAGGTAAAAAATCAAAAAAAGTATATTTGCTATTACCAATTACCATAACTATTTCCCCCAATACCTACTATAAATATCATAATTAAATTATATATATCGAATATTGTCGTTGTCAATTTTTTCTATATTATATATTTCATTGGTTATTTTGTGATAATATTTTATTGTTCTATAATTAAAACTCAAAAATATTTTTATATTTTTTGTATACATTTTAATAATTAAATTGTCTTATATACATAAGGCCTTAAAACTTTACATTCGGGGGATGCATGGACAAAGATATAATAATAAATTTATATAAAAAACAATTTAAAATAATTTGCTTGTACTTAACTAAATGCGGATGTTCAATTAGTGATGCAGAAGATATTGTCCATGACAGTTTCATAAAAGCAATTGAGTACATGGATGGTGTTGCTACTGAAAATCTTTCTTCTTGGCTATTTAGAGTTGCCATTAATACATATAAAAATAATCTTAAAAGATGTAAAATAATAAACTCTTTTCCATTGATGAAGATAACTTTTTTGAACAATTAGCAAATGATTTAACTGTTGAAAATGAAATATTAATAAAGGAAAACTGTAAAGAAATAAGGGAAATTCTTAATAATCTCAAAGAAGAGTATAGATCATTACTTCTATTTAAATATGAGCTTGATTTAAGCTATAAGGAAATTGGACTTTTATTAGGAATAAATGAAGCTACTGTAAAAACTTATTTATACAGAGCAAGAAATAAATTTAAAGAGGAGTGGATTAAAAATCATGAAAGATATAGATAGCCTATTTGATGATAAAAAGCTAAAAAAATCTGTAAAAAAAGCAAAGATTAAATCAACATTGAGAATAGTACTAATAGCACTAATAGTTTTTATATGTGGTAGTATATTAAATATAATAATAAGTTTAAAATTAAGTGAAAAGAAATATGAAATGGATGAAGCCTATATAAAATTAACAGTTCCAAATGGATATATAAGTGAATCAAATGACATAATTGGATTCCTAGGTGGAAGTGGAAGTTATAAAATAGCAAAAAAAATTGCAGGAACATCTGTTATATTAGAAGATAGACTTTCTCTTTTCGGAGTAATAGCTCCAATTAATTATTCTAGATCTAGTGGTAATGGATATCATACCGCTGGCGACTGGCCTGTTAACCTTTGGGAAAATGGATATAAAAAACTAAGATTTTTCCATCCTAATCTTCAATATAAGGAATATCAAAATGATTTAGCTAATATTGATAAAATACCTGATGGAAAAATAATTGAAATGGCTATATCTTTTGACAAGCCTTATAAAATTAATGACTTATATACTATTGAATCAGAATTAAAACCTGCAAATATAACATGGGTATGGTTAAATGAATTTACAGAAGAAAAAATAAAAGAATATCAATATGAAATAGAAAATTATGATGCTAAAGCAACTGGAATATATGCTGAGGATACTATAGGAATATCATTATATAATTCCCATGATCTTACCACTAGTTCATATGTTGAATATTATGATGAAATCCTTGAAAACTTAGAAAAAAGCTATTCAACAGAGCATAATAAATTATATGAAGAAATTAAATCTAAAGGTAAAACATCTTCAAGTGATGCTGAAATACTTGGTGTAGTTCTTCAAGGAACAAAAGAAGACTTTAAAAACTTAATAGAAAATCCTATTATTAAAGCATCAAGTTTTGGTGTAATAATTGATCCTATTTATTAATAGAATCACTAAGATTCATCTTACTTTAAGCCTTTAGCTAAATATATTTTTAAAATTTAAAAATAAAAATAAGAGTAGTACTTATTCTGCATTAGATATAAGTACTACTTTTTAATTATTTATGCTTACATTGATGCTTTACAACAAGTTCATATAAAGTTGAAACTGGTGCTCCTGTTCCACCCTTTGGTGTACTATCATTTGCAGCATCAGTCCAAGAAGTTCCTGCAATATCTAAATGTAACCAAGGCTTATCTTGAACGAATTCTTCTATAAACATACCAGCTGTGATTGTTCCAGCAAAACGTCCACCAGTATTTTTAAGTTCTGCAAAATCTCCTTTATATAATTTCTTAAAGCACTTATCATTAGGTAATCTCCAGAACTTTTCTCCACTTCTTCTAGCAGCTACTACTAGTTCTTCATAAAATTCATCATTATTACTTAATACACCTGTTATCTCTGTTCCAAGAGCTACTAATACTGCTCCAGTAAGAGTTGCAACATCAACTACCTTATCTACATTTTCTTTTTCAATAATGTAAGTAATAGCATCAACTAAAGTTAATCTACCTTCAGCATCAGTGTTTAATACTTCAATAGTCTTACCTGACATAGAACCAATAATATCACCTGGCTTGTAACTTCCACCAGAAATAGCATTTTCACAAGCTGCTACTACTGCTACTACATTTTTAGATACTTTATTTTTAGCAAGAGCTTGCATAGTTCCTATAACTGCTGCAGCCCCACCCATATCACTTTTCATTGTATCCATAGAAGCTGATGGTTTAAGAGAATATCCACCTGTATCAAAAGTAAGACCTTTTCCTACAAGCCCAACCCTTTCATCACTATTTTCATTTCCCATGTATCTCATAACAATTAATCTTGGTTTATGAACAGAACCTTTTCCAACTTCTAAAAATGCTTTCATTCCTAAGTCTTCTATTTGCTTTTCATCAAATACTTCAACTTCAAAACCACTATCTTTCCCTATTTCAACTGCTCTTTTTGCTAAAGTTTCAGGATATAATACATTAGCAGGTTCATTTACAAGATCTCTAGCTACAATAATACCATCAGCAACATTACTTGCTTCTTCTATCTTTAATTTCATTTTTTCAAGCTTTTCTTTTGGTGCACCTACTATAGTTACATTTGGATTATAAGCTTCCTTATTTCCCTTATACTTATCAAATTTATAACTTGCTAATTTTACACCTTGCACTATAGATTTAGTAATTCCTCCTGTGCATAATCCATTAGCTTTTATAAAATTAATACCTAACTCGTTTATATTTAACTTTTCAGCTTGTTTTACACTTTTAGCAACTGCATTTATTAAATCAGTTTTTTCTAATTCATTAAACTTTCCAAGCCCTACAAAAATTTCATAATTTAAATCTTCAGTAGTTTTATAAAATACTTGTCCTGATTTTCCTTCAAATACTTTTTTTAACTTTAAATTTTCTAATACTTTATTATTTATTTCTTGATCTTCATATACAAGATTAATAATTCCTTGGAAATTATCAATACTTATATCTTTTACTTGTATCATATTTTAATCTCTCCTTACTATATTTTTAATATTTGATAACTTTTCTTTATTATACTATATAATTTGGTATTTTTAGAATTTGTTAGACTATTTTTTCAATTGTAGGACTAATATAAGTATTCTCTTTATAATTCAATTTTATATATAAAAATAGTGCCTACAACTTTTTCATCATAGGCACTATGACTAAATTAAATATACTTAATAATTAACAACTATACTACTATTTTTTTAACTATTACTGAACTACTCCGCCTTCAACAACTATTTCTTCAGCTTTTACGGCATCACCATATACAGGTAATAGTGTTTTATTATAGTCATTTAAGAAGAATTCTTCATCTGCTAAACTCTTAATTTCATCATTAATCCAATTTAATAGCTCTGTATTTCCTTTTTGTACAGCTGGAGCAATTGTATCTATATTACCAATACTTTCGATTCCTGTAGTAAAGCCTTCATTTTGATTTGACCAAGCTAAGGCTTCTGTATTATCAGTGGCAAATGCATCTCCTCTACCATCTAATAATGCATCATATGCTTCTTGATATTCATCAAATTTAACAAGAGTTATATCTGGATAGCTTTGTGAAAAATATGTTTCTGCTGTTGTTCCCTTTACAACTATTAATTTCTTGTCCTTTAATTGATCAATATCAGTAATTAATGCATCATCTGGTGATACTATTCCTAATGCAACCTTCATATATGGAAGTGCAAAATCAACTACTTCTTTACGTTCGTCTGTTACAGTAAAATTAGCTAAAATAATATCTACCTTACCTGATTTAAGGTATTCTACTCTACTTGCAGCTTCAACATAAACAAATTCTACTGCCTCTTCACCACCTAATAAATCCTTACCTATTCTCTTTGCAAATTCTACATCATAACCTTGAACTTCACCATTAGAATCAACATATCCAAATGGATTTTTGTCACTAAAAACCCCTATTTTAATCTTTCCATCTTCCTTTATTTCATCTAAAGTTCTTGCTTTTGCTGTTCCATTAGAATCTGTTGCTTCTGTGTTTGAACCATCTTTCGTAGATCCACATCCAACTAAAACCCCAATTACAAGTGCAATTGATAAAAATACTCCTAATAACTTTTTCATAAAAAATCCCCCTTTAAAATTCTAAATATTTTATACTGATAATTAGTGAGTATACATATTTAATTATTAATTTTTATACAATTTCATAACTAAATGTATTAAGAAACTGTTTAGCCCTATCAGTCTTAGGATTAGTAAAAAATTCTTTAGGCGTTGTTTCCTCAATAATATTTCCATTGTCCATAAAAATAACTCTATCGGATACTGCTCTAGCAAATTCCATTTCATGTGTTACAATTACCATAGTCATACCTTCTTTTGCTAACTCTAATACAACTTGAAGTACTTCCCTTACCATTTCTGGGTCTAAAGCTGCAGTTATTTCATCGAGCAATAAAATTTGTGGATGCATAATCAAAGAACGTATAATAGCTACTCTTTGCTTCTGACCTCCTGATAATTGCCTTGGATAACTATTTTTCTTTTCTAAAAGTCCTACTCTATCTAAAAGCTTTTCTGCTTCCTTCTGTACCTCTTCTTTATTTCTCTTTTGTACTAAAGTAGGTGCTAAAGTTAAATTTTTCATTATATTCATATTTGAAAACAACTCATAACTTTGAAATACCATTCCTATTTTTTCACGTATTTCATTAACCTTATTACTCTCTGATGAAATTACTTTTCCATTTAAAATAATTTCTCCTGAATCTATTTCTTCTAACCTATTCAAACATTTTAAAAATGTGCTTTTCCCACATCCTGAAGGACCTACAACTACTACAACTTCACCCTTTTTTAATGAAAATGATATATTATTTAATACTATTTTTCCTTTTTCATATGACTTAGTTAAATTTTTAACCTCTAATATTTTATCACTCATTTTAATCCTTTAGTCTCCTCTCTAATACCTCAGATAATTTTGAAAATGGAAAGCAAATTACAAAATACATTATAAATATTGCTCCATATACCCAAAGGGCTGCATCTGGTGTAGTGTAACGATTGGCATCTATTATTTGCTTGCCAACTTTAACAACTTCAACTACCCCTATAAGTACTACCAAAGAAGTTGTTTTTATCATTCTTGTTAATAAATTCACTGCAGATGGAATTAATCTTCTAATAGTTTGAGGTATTATAATATGAATAAATACTTGTGTCTTTGTCATTGCAAGTGCAAATCCACTTTCATATTGATGCTTGGGTACTGAAATAAGTGCACTTCTTACTAAATCTCCCATTTCAGCTACTCCCCAAAATGTAAATACAATTATTGATGCAACTTCTCCTGAAAAATTAGCCCCAATATGTTTTGCTGCTCCAAAGTATACTAAGAATAATAAAACAAGTTGTGGCATTATTCTTACAGTCTCTAGGTAAACTCTACAAATTGCTCGAACTACCTTATTTTTGCTAGTCATTATTATCCCCATTATAATTCCAAGAGCAACTGATAATATCATTGCAATTAAAGCTATCTTTAACGATACCCATATACCCTCACATAATCTCAAAAAATTACTTCCCTCAAAGAGCACTCTAATCCCCAAATCCTGCATAACGAACCCTCCTTTCTATTAATGTACAAATTATAGAAATAGGAAGTAAAATAACTAAATACGCTATTACTAGCATAAGTAATGCTTCATCTGTTTTATAATAAATTCCTATTAAGTCCTTAGCTACAAACATTAAATCAGCTAAAGCAACAGCACTAAACACCGAAGTTTCTTTAACTAAGAAAATAATATTTGCACATAAAACTGGAACTGAAGTTTCAAATGCTTGTGGCAAAGTAATATGCCAAAACACTTGCCACCTTGACATTCCTAGGCTTAATGCTGATTCATGCTGTACTACCGATACATTTTCAATTCCTGAACGAAATGCCTCTGTCATATAACTTCCGCCTAAAAAAGCTAGTCCAATAATTCCACAAGCTTCAGAAGTTAACTTTATCCCTATCTTTGGCAAACCAAAATATAAAAAAAATAATTGAATCAATAATGGCGTATTTCTTGATAGTTCAATATATATGGCAACTATGGTTCTTAACACTGGTATTTTCATAGTTTTAATTAAACTACATATAATTCCAATAATTATAGATAATAATATGCCTATAGTTGCAATCTTTATAGTTAAAGCTGCAGCTTCTACATATAACTTATAATGCGTCTGTATAAAGGTTATATCCATGCTTTACCTCCATAAAAAATATAATACTTATCCTTAATCTATATAAAAAAAGACAGGTATATGCATCTTTACGCATTTACCTGTCGTTACTCTATTATTTAAAATCAAATTAAGAGTCAGCTATGAAAATGCGTACAAAACTTAACTGTATATTTACATATACAAAATTAGAACAAGATATCATAATAGTGTGATTATATAATTTATTACTTTTTATATGATTTTGTTCATTAAATCTTTTCATAACTAACTACTCTTTATTATATTTTTCAAAAAAATTACTATTCCCATAATAATATAGAGTTTTATTTATTATTAATAATATTCTACTAATTTAAACTTTAATATTTATTAGCTTATTTTTATTTAATACTTTTTCGTATTTTATTTATAAATTTGCACCAAAGTCTGTTACTAATATCTGACCTGTAATAGCCTTAGCTTTATCACTAGCTAAAAATGCTATAGTATTAGCAACATCTTCAGGCTCACATGTTGGAAGTTTTAAGTCTGAATGAGCCATCATTGCTCCCATCATATTCATATCCATATTTGATAAGTTTTCAGATTTAGTCATTGGTGTATTAACTCCACCTGGGCAAACAGCATTACATCTAATACCTTCTCTAGCCATTCTCATAGCAATATTTTTAGTTAATGAAATTACTGCCCCTTTACTTGCAGCATAAACAGCTCCACCAGCACCATAAAGCCCTGCTACTGATGCTACATTAATAATTACCCCACTCTTATTAGGTAACATAACCTTTGCTACCTCATTAGCAAAATAAATAGTTCCCTTTGCATTAACATCAATTACAAAATTAACATCTTCTTCCTTAATTGATTCAATTGCAGAAAGACCATGATCTAAAACCCCTGCATTGTTAACTAAAATATCAACCTTCCCAAAAGTTTTAATAGCTTCTTCAACTACATTTTTACATCCTTCAGCTTTAGAAATATCACTAGTAACTGCTAATACTTCTCCATTTATTTTTCTTATTTTTTCAGCAACCTTTTCTAATTGTTCTTTACGTCTAGCTGTTATTACAACTTTAGCCCCTTCTTTAGCAAATAATAATGCTGTTGCTTCTCCAATTCCAGAATTTCCTCCTGTAATTATTGCTACCTTATCTTTTAAAATCATAGCTTCCCCTCCTAAATTTTCTCTTTAATTATTAATTTGTAAAACTATCTATAATTAAATTAATATCATTACACATTTAAATTATACTATTAATCTCTTAATTTCAAAATATTAACATTAAAATAAAAAACTTATTTTTATAAATTTATTCCATAACTAGATAATCAATAATTAAAATATGCACTTTTTAGTGAGGTACTAACTAAAAAAATAAGTATTACTACATGAAAAAATAATAAAAAGTAGCCCCTACACTATTTAAAGCATAGGCACTACTTTTAAACTATATTTTTATAATTTTAAAAATTGAAATTATTAAACTCTTCTTCTCCTATTTCCTCTTCTAAAATTGCCTCTTCTACCACCTCTAAAGACCCCTTTATATCTTTCAGCTTTAGCTTCATTTATCATTTCCCTACAAACTCTACATCTATCACTTGGATAATCCCAAGATAATTTTTTACCACATATACTACAAACTCTTTCATGATCAAGTAGATTTGTTAAAAGTAGCTCATTTATTTTATTTGCTGTATCTTCTTTTTCACTTGATATATATCTATTGTTTATCATCATATTAAAGTTCTTTCCAAAAGAATAGGTTAATTCTAATGACTTATAATAATTTTCAAGTTCATCAAGTTCCTTCTTAGAGCTTACACTTTTCTTAAGCACTGGTTTCTTTAAATTTACTGCACCTGCACTATACATCTTGCAATACTCTTCCCATAGCTCACATACTACCTTATTATTTTCTTCAAAAGGAATTGTTGCCATCTTTAAAAGATCCTCTTTAGATGCCTTTATATTAAGCTTTTTTAATCTATTTAAAAGATAAATTATTGTTGTTACATCTGTTTTTTCATAATATCCCTTAACAAACATAACACTCCATGTTTTTAATGCATCTATAATATCTATATTTATATCTAACAGAGAGTCTGGTATTCCTATAAAGCATTTTTCAATCTTCTTTGTTTCTATAGTTAAAGCTGATTTTATTAAATTAGAATCTGCCATAGTTGCAACATATCCTTTGTTATACATTCCTCTACGTCCAGCTCTTCCAGCTATCTGCTTTATTTCAGCAATATTTAACTTTCTTAAAGATACACCATCATATTTTCTTGTTTCTAAAAATACAATACGCTTTATAGGAAGATTAACTCCCATTCCTATAGCATCTGTACATACTATTACTTCTGTTTCACCACTTAAAAATCTTTCAAATTGCTTCTTTCTTGTTGAATATGGAAGCGAACCATAAATTATACTTGTCTTTATATTATTATTAAGAAGCTGTGCAGAAACTGCCAATGCTTTTCTTTTTCCAAAGACAACTAAGGCATCTCCTTTTTTAACATCCTTATTTAAATCAAATTTTTTATCTTCAAATATAAGCTCTGTATCTCTTTTATGCTCAATAACTTCATATGTATCACCACAATCATTTATTAACTTAATTATTATATCCTTTGCTTCTGGTGCCATACATATATGAATTTCTGGGGATAATACACCTATTATTGCTCTTGTCCACGCCCATCCCCTTTGATTGTCAGCAATCATTTGTGCTTCATCTATAACACATACATCATAATAAGTTCCAAGCTCTAGCTTCTCAATTGTTGATGATACATGATATGCATATGAAATAATATCCTCTTCTTCTCCTGTCAATAATGAACAACGTATATTTTGAGAATTAAGCTTATCTTGAATCTCTAATGCTAATAATCTTAATGGTGCTAAATAAACACCAGACTCAGCCTCCATAAGTCTTTCAATACTTGAATATGTTTTTCCTGTATTAGTTTCACCAACATGAAGATAAAAATGTCTTTTCATCTCCCTTGCTTCTTTATATTCATTTATTGGATTATCTAAAATTATATCCTTAATTTCATCTTTTGCTTTATTTTTAATATAGATATTTTCAGATGTCCATACTAATCCTTTTATGCATATCCAAGGAATACACTCTTTAAAATCCTCCATATCATCAATAGATGGTGATTTTTCATTTTCCTTTAAGTAATTCTTATAAAGAATATTTTCAACTACAGCAATTCTTCTTATTATCTTATTAATTTTATCTTCTTTATCTATAAGAGCTTTTTTAAAACCTGTTAAATTAACGCTTTTATAATATCCAAAGACCATATTTCTAGCATTTTCTAAGAATAAATTCATATGATCATGCGTCTTATATATATTCATATTAATAAGATTATCTAACCTCTTATCAATTGAATTAACAACCTTAACCTTAAGCCTATTTATTCCTTTTGCAGATATAGTAGCTTCTTTGCAGTTTTCAATCATAAGCTCTATTAATTTTTCTTCATCATAGCTTTTATCTTCAACTACAATTTCTGTAGAATAATCATTAACAATATCTAATAATCTACAACCTTTATCATAAACATCTAATAAAAGTTTTTCCTCTAATGAAGATACCTTACTTTCAACTGGGCTTCCCCATCTAGTTTTAAATCCATTTCCTATTTCAGTTTTTATCTTCTCTTCTAAACTTCTTTTTTTATCACTACTTACTTCCTGCAAATCTATATCATAATATACCTTGCCATCTCTAGTCCTTTTATACCATCTAACACTGTTAAATAAAAATTCCTCAGTATATCTCTTCTTAAATTCTTTGTATAACCTACCTTTTTTTTGCTCCATTATGTTTGCTACTCTTTCATATAAAACAGTAGCAATATCCTTTGGTTCATACTTAAATACTTCATTACAATCATTAGTAATTTCAATTTCTTTTAAATCCTCAACATATGTTCCTTCCCATGATAATTCATATATAAAATCTTTTACATACATATAATCATAAACATTAAATGAGCCATTATCTTTTAAATTCACCTTAGAATTTATATCATATTTATCAAATTCTGAATCATCAACTTGAACCTTATGAGTTGTTTTTATGTAATTAACAATTTCCTTAATTGTTTCATTAATAAATTCATTATCTATATATTTAGCTATTTCATTTTTTACTTCTTTTCTTAATGTGCACTTAACTGACCCCATCCCATCACTTCCTTTGTAATTTAAAACCTAAGCTATTAATCTTTATCATAATATAATAAAAATTAAAGTAGGCTTTATAGTATTTTTATATAAAACCTACTTTAGTTAATTTCTTCACTTATAATTCCACATCCTAGTATAAAATTATAAATTTTATTCATTGTCAATTAAATAATCTATTTTTTATTATAACCTATATAACATAATATTTAAACCTAACAATTTTTATTAAAATCTCCATAATAAAAGTAGTACCTATTTATTTTAAAGAATAAGTACTACTTATAAATTTACCTTAAGCCAAAATTTTATCTATAAAATACAGCTGTTATTAAAAAATTTGTACCATATTTATCATTTCTAATAATTCCATCATTAGACCACTTTCCAAAACCAGCTTTAACTGCTAAAGGTCTTAAATCACCATAAAATGAAAATACACCTTTTGTCCAAATTTTTTTATATTCTGAAGCTTTTATAAGCTTCTTTACCTCTCTTAAATTTTTATTTGCTATTCTATTTACCTTAAAAATTTCCTTAGATATTTTAAAAAACCTTTTATAAAATAATGTACTATCACAATAATGAGCAAATATTAAACACTTAGTATTTCTACTTAAACTTATATTTCCTTTAAGAATTACATCATTTCTATCTGCTATTTTATATGCTTCATCAATTAAAGAATTCATATTAAACACTCCAAGCTTTAGTATATTCTCTTATTATTATTCTAAATACCTAAAGATTATATTCAGGCTGTCTTTATCCCTAAATCCTTGCTTTTTCCCATACCTTTAAACTCAAAATATATCATTGTAATAGATACTACTCCTGCTATAAAATCAGCAATAGGTCCTGAATACATTATTCCATCAATCCCCACAAATATAGGCAAAATAACTATTAAAGGCAATAAGAATAATATCTGTCTTGTAAGTGAAAGAAATATACCTTTCTTTGATTTTCCTATAGCTGTAAAGAAGTTTGATGATATAGGTTGGAAACAGTTTAAGAAAGTAAATAATAAAAATATCCTAAAATATTTTATTGCAAAAGCATAATAAATTTCTGAACCTGAACCAAATATAGATACTATTTGCCTTGGTAGGAACTGAAATACAAGAAATGCTATTACAGAAACTATTACTCCATATTTTATAGCTGTAGAATATGCTTTTTTTACTCTATCATATTTCTTTGCTCCATAATTAAAGCTTACTATAGGCTGTAATCCTTGTGAAAGTCCTATAACTATTGACATATAAATTTGATTTACTTTTGTAATAATTCCTGCACATGCAAGTGGTATTGATTCACCATACACAGATAATGCACCATAATATGTTAAAGATTTATTCATTACAATTTGTACAATCATCATTGCAAGTTGATTAAAGCATGGTGCTGCACCTAAAGAGACTATCTTACTTACAAATTCCCACTTAGGTATTAAATGCTTTCTTTGTATTTTACCAGTCTTATATTTAAATAAATATCTTAAAGCTAGTGATGCTCCAAAAATTTGTCCCACAATTGTAGCAAGTCCTGCTCCTACCATTCCCATATTAAAACCAAATATAAGTATAGGATCCAGAATTATATTAATTATAGCTCCTGATAAATTACATAGCATACTATATTTAGGGCTACCATCTGCTCTTATTAAATGTCCTCCACCTGTAGAAAATATTAAAAATGGAAATCCAATTGCAGTTATTCTTGTATAACTTTTAGCATACCCTAATACATTAGCTGGTGATCCAAAAAATACAAGCATAGGTTCTAAAAAAAGCTGAACTATAATACATAAAACCAATCCTGAAATAAACAACAAAAATGCAGAGTTTCCTACATAATATAGTGCCTTTTCCCTTTTTCCCTCTCCTAGTGTTAAATTAAAAGCTGATGCTGCTCCAATTCCCAATAATAATGCTAGTGCTATACATGATGTAGTAAGTGGAAATGTAATATTAGTAGCAGCATTTCCAAGCTCACCAATACTTCTTCCAATAAAGAACTGATCCACAATGTTATATAGTGCACTAACAAGCATTGCTATTATGCTAGGGATTGCAAACTGACTTAATAATTTATTTATCGGCTCTGTCCCTAAATTATTTTTTCTTTTATTCTCCATATATCTCTCCTCTTCCTTTGTCTTATTTATATATTATTCCTAAAATATAGACATTTATCATTTACTAAACGCCCATGAATATTTTACCATATATTCTTAAATTATCGTAATAATTAAATATATTATAAAATTTCCACATACTTAAAGGCAGTAATATAAAATTAATCATATTACTGCCTTTTTCAACTTATATATTGAAAATTAAATCTTTAATCATAATTTTCAAATATCTCTTATCATTTTACCAAATATTTTTATTTTCACATAATTCCCTATTATTGAGGTTTTCAGCCTTTAAAAATTAATCTGAATTCAACTAGTTATTTTAAATAAATACCTTTTTAGATAAATACATTTAATTTTGTAAGTTTAATATCGATAGATTTTTAACTAGATGCTTATACAATTCCTGATTTTATATTATATCTATTTTTAATTTTTAACTTCTGATGATAAATAAATAGCTAAATTTCCACTTATAAGTACTACTATCGTTATTTGCATTATTACATACCATACTTTTAAAATAAAATTATCACTTAAAAATTCTCCATTTCCCAGTAAGATATATGTCATATCAAATATGCTTGTGACACCTTCAAAATATACTCTTTCTCCAAAAATACTGTTAATTTTATTACATATATAAAATAATATTGAATAATCTAGTATAATATTTATATAACTTCCAATTGCTATTAAAATTAATCTTAATTTCTGTGAATTATTTTCTAATACACCATTTTCAAATTTTTTAAAAATATCTGGGATAAATACTACAAAAAAGTGGATAGGTCTAGAAATTCCATAAAACGCTAATACAATTACAGTTATTACATATATATAGTTATTGTTTAAATCTAAATAAATTGGATGATATATTAATATTATTATTAATATAGTAATTATAATATATATATTTTTTATCATCTTAAGTAAAAAGAATATTCCTTTATTTTTTAAATACCTTATATTTTTAATGTCTTCAATTTTTTCAACTTTACTTTTAATTTTTCTAGATAAGTAGAAAACTAAATATAATGGAAGTGCAATAAACGTAATAAAAAAAATAATATTTGAAATCAAAAAATTAATATCATTTTGATAACTATGAATAATTCTACTTCTAAGATTTAATAAAGAGAAAAATGTAAATATAAAAATACTTATTGTTAAATAAAAATATTTCATAATTTCAGATATTATTCTATTATGAATTCGCTTATTTTTATTCTCATCCTTTGACAAGTAATTCGCCTCATCTCTTAAAGAATAGTAAAATTTAAAAGATGGACTTACTAATCCTATTACTTTATTATATTTTTTTCTTAAATCATCAATTTTTTTATAATACATTCTGTGATCCCCTTTAAAATGGTAATCCATCTCTTCTCTTAACATTATTGCAATTAAATTCTGGTGGTACAGCTTTAAAATTCCTTTCATTCATTTGGAGATTATGATCAAGTATTTGAAATTCTCTTAAAGCTCTAATATCAATTTCTCCAACAAGCAATGTATCATTTATTCCTCCACTAATTTGCAATATATTTTTTTCATAAGTTGATGACGGTTTAATAATCCTACTATCCCCTAATGTAGAGTCATTTACTTGTGCACAATAACAATGTACATCCCTAACTAAAGACTCCATGATATTAGAGTAATAATTTATATCTCTATTATGTACACTTCCAACTAATAAATCTACATATGAAGTAAACAAAGCTCTATCTTTTATATTAGCCAACTCAAAACAACTAAATGAAGAGAAATCTATTCCTTTCCACCTTATTAAATCATATTCTTTTTCATAATCTTTTCCTTGCTCTGGAAGTTTCCATCCATACCCCAATACCCAGTCCTTTTCTTTAGGTGAATAATGATTTTTTAATCTTAATTTTATGATAGAATTAGCGTAATAATTATTATACTTTTTAGACAAGCAAGTTTTATATGGTATTATAGTAGCCATATAATTACAACATAATTTATTATCATAAACAATATGCTCTAATCCGCAAATAATAACAACATTATGCTTTCTACTAAAATTAGATAGTACTTCTAATAATTTAAACGGAATACTCGCTTCAGGAAATATTATCATTTCTGCTTCTTCTTTAACTGCTTGATTTAATAAAGAATATATCTTTTCTAATTTTTTTTCTGTATTTTGTGATATTTTCTTAAAACTGTTTTCTAAGTCCTTATCGTATATTTTCATATTTATTACTGCAATTTTAAGCTTGTCTTTTTTTTCATATTTATTTATAGATAAAATATTTATAACTCTTTCCTGTTGAGTAAAAAGATATTCTTCTCTATTAAAATATCTTAAATAATCTAATTTTTTTATATTTTCTCTCTTTTCTTTATTTTCCTTAACCAGTTCTTTTATATTTTTATTTATATTAGGTACTATGGTGTATTCATCATTACTATCATTAAAATTTAAATACTTATTAATAGTATTTTCTTCATTCTCTAATTCATATTTTTCTGTATCATCTAATCTATTTAATGAATTATATATTTTTTTACTACCTATAATTTCTTCACACCTACTTACAATTTTCCCCTGCCCTATTAACTTATTGATTTCATATAAAATACACTCATGGAAATGCACAACTCTGGGATTATATACCTTAGCAAATTCGTGAATTTCTTTCTTACAACCTACTACTTTATCTTTATTTAAACAACTTATTTCACATTTAGAATTTAACACATATACATTATCATTACTGCATTCATTAGATTCTGTGTTATAAAAATAATCAATAAAATAATCAAAAGATTTTTTATACTCTATATTTGAAAATTTACAACTTTTTAAATCAGAATGTATTTCTATTTTTTCATTAGCTTCATGTAAAAAATCAACATATACTAAAACATTACTACTTTTAATATATTCTAAATAGTTGTTATAACAATAATTAATTAATGAACTTCTTACTAAGGAATGATTTAGCATATTAGATTTTCTAATGTTCTCTTTTAAAGAATATATTTTTTCATATTTAAATAATAACTTATCATATCTGCTTAAATCATTTGTAGTATTTAAACCTTTTTCAATTATCTTATTATAATAATCTTCATCTTTTTTTTCTTTAAATTTTGAAATAAATAGTCCATCATCTAAAGAATAGTTTAGTGCAATAACAATTTTAAGATATGTTTTTAAATCATTTCTTAAATTAATCATTTTTTCTTCTCTATAATAAAATTTATTTATTAACGTATTATCTATTTGAATATCAATTTCATCTATATTTTTATTGATGGCTCTAAATATTTTAAATATATAACTATATTTTTTATTTAACATATAATAATTAAAAACTTTATCCCATAAAAAATAATATTTTATTGCTGCCCTACTTTCAAATATTCCTAATATTTTCTCATCTACATCTTTTGTACTATAACTATCCTCCAATTTATCTGAATATATTATTCTTGCTAAAAACTTGGATAAATCATAAGGATTTACATTAATATCATTAACACTTGAAATTTTATGAATAGTATCTTTATAATCTATTTTATATACTTCATTATCAAAATTCCTTATAATTTCATATCTTTCAGGTAAAAACTTAAATACACTAGCATTCTTCCTTAATTCTTCTTTAAAACTTCTAATTAATGAATTTGAACCTTCTTTTTTAAAATCATAAATTTTTACTTTTGAATCCTGTATTACAAGATAAGCACTCTCACTAATATAATTATTAAGAAGATATATTGTTTTAATTTCATTTCCATCAATATTTATTTTATCTATTAACTCTTTAATATTTTCTTCATTATCTACATTGTTTTTATCATTAACTAACTTTATTAACTTTTCTAATATATTTTTTTCATCCCAACTTGAATAAATTAAATTTTGTGTTTTATCCTCTTGTAAAAACCTCTCAAATTCTTCATTTAATTCTTCTTTACTAATATTTTTTTTATAAGTTACATAAATATTTTTTAATATTTTTATTTTATCTTGAACATTAATTCTTTTTATCTTTTTTATACATTCTTCCAAAGCCTCTTTATCTTCTAACGGTACTATTTCATTACATTGATTTTTATTATTTACAAAATAAATAGACTTTTTAAAAATCTCATTTTTACAAAATTTATTATTAAAGATATATTTATGAATATTATCTTCATTTTCTTTAATGTACTCCGCATTGAAAATTATTAATATATCATCAACATACCTTTTGTAATATAGTGGATTTAATTTATTTGTAAGTTCTTCATCAAAATTTTTTAAATACCAATTTCCTAAAATATTACTTGGTAAAAACCCTATTGGCAATCTAAATTTTAAATTTTTATCTTCTTTATTATTAAATTTCACTTCATGTATTTTAGATGATATAGTGTTTGAGTACCCTTTTATAACATTAAAAACAATATCATTAATTACTTCAAACGGTTTCAAATAGTTTTCACATTTAAATTTTCCATATTTTTTTTCAATTATATAATTATATTTTTCTAATATTTCATTTTCATATTTTTTATCTTTTAAATTTATAGAATAGAAATATTCTTTTATATCTAATGATAACATTATAGTTCTTTTATTATTTTTCATTTGCTCTTCAACGATGCTTATCCCATCATCTCTCCATGATTCATACATAGTATAATATGGCTTAAACAATTTTAAGTTATTTAAATACATGCTATCATCAAGAATATTTCCTGCAGCAAATTCTTTATACTCTTTTTCTAACTCTTTCCCTATTAATAAAATCCACACTACTCCTATAATTTGGGTTTTAATATCCAAATCATAAAAATGTATTATTTTATCAATATAGCTATTTTCTCCCATGACTTTATTCGTTATTATACCTTCTTCTTTTATTTCTCTATCTATTAGATTTTTAGGTAGTACTCTTAATTTAGCATCCACAGGAAAACTATTTTTATAATCTCTATTTTTCGATGATACTTTACTTATCTCAATTATTTCTCTAGCTAATTTTTTAAAGTAATTATCCATATTAGTTATATTAAATTCATTTTCACTTTCAAACTCAACAATTCTCTCTTTTAAATATATATTTCTTTTTTCATAATAAGAGTATGATTTAAGTTTTTTATATGCACTTTTTATGTATACCTCTAACCATTCTTCTTGACTTAACTTTTTTTTATCCATAATTTCTAAATCCTTTTCCATACTTTAATCAATATATTATCACAATACTTAATATTACACAATCTTACAACTTTATATTAAATTACTAAATAAATATCCAATAGTTCATCTAAAAGTTTATATAAGCAACATATTTATACAATAAATATGTTGCTTATATAAACTTTACTTCACTTTTATTGATCAATTACTAAATAAATATTACGCTTCTATTAAGTAGTTATTTTATTATAAAATCTATATTTATTCGTTCTTTTCAATATCATTAATTAAATACTATTTAATTAAGAATCATAAATCTTTCACTATATTTAGATCAACAAAAGATATATAAGAATTAAATACTCCTTATAGTTAGGCAAGAACATCTTTGTATGCTTTTATACTATATTTTTTAAATTCTAAATGTATTCTTTATAAAGCTAACAATGATGGTCATATAGCTATCAATATAGTATTTTCACATACTTAAAGGCAGTAATATAAAATTAATCATATTACTGCCTTTTTAACCTATATATTAAAAATTAAAATCAATACATTTCTATATTATTTTACACTTATATTAACTTTCAAATAAATTTCCTAATCCTCCAAGAATACTTCCTTCGCCTTTTGTGTTGTTAGTAAGCTGTGGTGCTGCTGATATAATTCTATCTGCAAATCTGCTAAATGGTAAACTTTGAATCCATACATCACCAGGGCCTTTAAGAGTTGCAAAAAATAATCCTTCACCACCAAATATACTATTCTTAAGTCCTCCAACAAATTGTATATCATAGCTTACATTTTTAGTCATAGCTACTAAACATCCAGTATCTATCTTTAAAATTTGTCCTGGCATAAGTGTTTTTCTAACTATAGTTCCTCCACCATGAATAAAAGCTAATCCGTTTCCTTGAAGCCTTTGAAGTATAAAACCTTCTCCTCCAAAAAAACCTGCTCCTATTTTTTTAGTAAAAGCAATATCAAGACTTATTCCC
Source organism: Clostridium celatum DSM 1785 (assembly GCF_000320405.1). Taxonomy (GTDB): domain Bacteria; phylum Bacillota; class Clostridia; order Clostridiales; family Clostridiaceae; genus Clostridium; species Clostridium celatum. Next base: position 176,276 of record NZ_KB291645.1, read on the forward strand.
TTTGCACAACATAAAAATGCATCCTTCTGACAAATTAACTCTCCTCCTAAGACTGTTAAGTCCATAGGTAGTATTTTCCCTGGATACGGAGCTGAAAAAGCAACACTTTCTCTTCCATATCCCATATTAGTAAAAGCAGTCATAAAAATACTTTCACCTGTTAATGCTCTTTTTGCAGCTCCTCCTATTTTACCAAATAATCCCCTACTATTTTTTTCACTACCATCACCTAAAACAGTTTCCATAACAATGCTATTATCCATCATCATCATGGCTCCTGCTTCTGCCATAACAGTTTCATTAGGATCTAGCTCTATTTCTACAAATTGCATTTCACTACCATGTATCTTATAATCAATTTCATGTACCATATACCTTTATCTCCTTATATAATATTAGATGCTTCTTTTTCAAGTTCCATTTACTTTTCTAACTTATTCATCTTTATTTCTCACTTCTTTTATTAATTTAATTATTCGATTAGTTCTTTATACTTATATATAATTCTTTTTCCAAAGAAACTTGTATATTCAATATCAGCTCTAATTACAACTATATTCCTTCTTATAAACATATTATTTTATCATCATTATATACATTATACTTACTTAGTTATTAAAACATTTAACCATTCTAAGTTACTTCTTCCACCAAGAGTATCACCTGATTTGTAAATTTTTCTTATTATTAGTTCTGGAATATTTTTAATCATTTCTTCAAAGCTTTCTTTTGTATAGCAATTAAAATATCTTCCCTTATCATCAATATACTCATTATTGCCATACTTAAAAGACATATAAAAAACTCCGTCTCTATTTAAATTACAAGATATATTCTTAATTACATCAACTATATTACTTCTATTAACATGAAGTAACGAAGCACATGCCCATATTCCATCATAACTTTCAGTTAATCTTAAATCTTCAAATTTACTAACTATAACTTCTTGTCCAATAACTCTTGAAGCCAGCTTTGCTAACTCCTTTGAACCATCAACTGCCGTTATTTTATATCCCTTATCTATAAATACTTTACTATCTCTACCGGAGCCACAACCTAAATCTAAAATTGCTCCTCCACTTGGTATTTCACTTAAAAAGTCACTATATAAATGACTCATATCAATATCTAATGTACTTTCTACATAGCTTTTTGAATTACTATTATAAAAATCTACAGTCTTATCTTCCATTAAGTTCTCCTACTTTTCTTTTATAATTTAAATCAATATAACTATCTTAAATAATTAATTCATATAATTCATTCTTTGTTTTTTCATAATTATCTAAAGCAATTTCACATACTAAAATTTTCTTATTTCCATCAACATGATTCAAGCTCCACCTTGAGTGTTCAATATCACTGTTAACTTTAGGATATAATAAAATACATTCTTCACACTCTATATATGTTGTAATATAAGCATACATTTGATAAATATCACTTTGAGAGTAAACTTCCCTATCATTAACAGATGAACTCTTCCACTTTGTATCAATTATAACCTTAGGTTTATTATCTTTATATATAACAATGTCAGGTTTTAATGCTATTTCATTTTTTTCTTTTAAAGTATTCCATAATAAATATCTAGATTTTTCCTGAGGATTTACTTTGATATTACTGTCATGAAAAACTTTCTTCAATAAAATTCCAATGTATTCCTCATATAAATAATTAATTTCAAATAAAATTGAAAATCCATTTTCTTTCCCTAATGATTTATCCATACTTGAATTTAATAATATTAATTTTGCTAATGTAAAACACTCTAAAAATCTATTATTAATTCTATTTAATCTATAATTTGAAATAATATTATTAGAAATATACATATCTGAAACTTCATTAAAAACATTATTTATAATACTTAAATCCTTCTTTACATCATCATTCTTTGTTGAAAGTAAAATAACATTAATAGCTCTTTTTAAAATAGCATTAAATAAATTATCCTCAGTAAATTCATCATATTTACAATTCATTTTATTTTTATTAATCGTATTTTCTTTTATACTTTTAGATATTAGAATTTTTCCCCTTATCATACTTAATGCTTCTTCTTTAGAAACATATTCTCTATATAACCCCTTTTCCAATTCACTTAAAAGTTTTTTTGAGAATATTTTTGCCAAAATATCTAGTAATGAATTATTTAGAATATTACTATTTAATAACTCTTTTATATCTACAGATAGTTTATTACACTTAGAAAGCATAAACATAAGAATTTTCCTATCTTTTATTATGTCATTACTTAACGATATCTTAGGCAATATCTCAATAATTAAATTCTTTACCTTTATTATTCCAACATAGTTAATAAATTTAATTTTATTATAATCATATACTATTGATTTATTACCTATATTTTTCTTTAAATATAAACAAAGCTCTCTATATTCAGAAGATGTTATTTCATTATCTTCACTACCAATACTTAACCAATCGTAACCTTCTTTTAAAATTATATATTTAATCTTCATATATGTTTTTAAGCTCCTCTATTCCAATATTAGATTTTACTCTAAAGAATTCTTTAGAGCCTATATCACTAATATTTTTGAAGCCCTTAAATATTTTATTTGCTGATTTTTCCTCTTTATAAACAATATATTTATCACCTTCAGATGATCCTATTCCCCCTAGAATCATTCCTACTTTTTCATTGTCTCCATAAAAATACTCTTGTAGTAATGGAATTATTTTATTAATAACTACATTGATAATATCTGAATACGAATTACAGTTAACAAAATATGCATGTCCTATTAAATGATCCCTATCTAATAAAAATTCTATCCTTTCATTAATTGCAATTAATAACTTGTCTAACTCTATACCATCAATTTCATCTAATATCTCATAATTAGGCATAATTTCTTCAAATATAAATCTTCTTCTTAATGCAATATCAATTTGAGCTATAGATTTATCAGATGTATTCATTGTTCCTATAATATATAAATTATTAGGAAGACTAAATTTTTCCTTTGTATAAGGTAAATTAGCTACAATTTGATTACTTGTCCCTATTCTTTTATCCTCTTCTAATAATGTAATAAGCTCACCAAATACTTTTGATATATTACCTCTATTAATTTCATCAATAATAAGCACAAACTTCTTTGCTTCTTTAAAAGCTTTTTCTTTATTAATATAATTATTAACCTTAAGTTTTTTATCATTGTAACTTAATTCATCTTCTTTATACTCCTCTTTTAACCCTTCATAAGCTGCATTATAAGATATTCTTTTTAAGATACCATCTTCTGTTACAAAATTACCTTTTCCATCCGATTTTAAACCTTCTATAAATTCCTCATATCCATAACTTTGGTGGAATGTACAAAATGCAATTTGACCCTTATCAACAAGCTCTTTATATTGATTTAATATAGCCTCTCTATTATCTTCAGCTATTTCTGAATATCCTTCAGGATCAATTATTTCTAATGCTTTATTTATAACATTATAAGTTTTTCCTGTTCCCGGAGGTCCATATAAGATAAAATTCTTATTATCTTCATTTAACTCATCTACTTCATTAGATATATTTTCTTCTATCTCGTGTGGTAAGTTAATATTGTTTAAAATTATATCTAAAACTTTCTCATTTTTTATTTTAGTAAGTGTACCTAAATAATTTATTCCCTCAATTTCTCTAACTTCTTTTGATATCCATTCTACAGGAATAGTATGATGTAACCTTTCATCATATTCATACCCACTAGTAGCATCTTCAAGCACCTTAGCTACTGCTGATATTTTAAAAACAGAAATATCTCTCTTTTCTCCCTTAGTAAAAGAACTTTTTAATATAACAATATCATCTTTTTTTATCTCACTAAAATTACTTAAGTTTTTAATTGTATTATTATCACAATTATTTTCCTTTAGATACTCTTTCAAAGTTCTTTTATTTATAATTACATCACTTAAGTCTTCTTCAAAATATCCAACTGCTATTTTATTCTTCTCTATTAAATCTGGAAGTATATTATCTCCATCATAATTATGTCCTAAAGCCCAATAAGTTATTTTTCTTGGAGCCTTGCTAATAGTTTCCCATACAAAATTTGATAACTTAAACATCTCCCAATCTTTAAATGCATCCATTTCCTTAAGCTTTTTAGTTGCTAAATAATTTATTTCTACAATATTTTCTGCTGATTTATCTATATCTAAATTTAATATTTCTGCTAATGGAATTAATACTGATGATGAATAAACATCTATAAATTTATTTGGCAAATAAATTGATAATATTTTTAGTAACACCATATTCCATAATGGTGGATTTAATTCTTTTATTCCTTCTATATTGTCTTCCCTTGCAAACTCTATTGATTTTACTATTTTAGAAATAAGATCATTATATTCATACTTTAATTCATCACCTTCAATATATCTTTTCTTATTTCCATATCCTATGCAATATTTTCCGGTAGCATCCATATAGATATAAAACTTAGAAGCATTACCTCCACCAATAGCTCCACCTATTTCCTTTTTTCTCTCTAACCAATAAGTAAATACATCATTATATGTATCTGGATAATTTGCCTTTAGAACAATATACTCCTCTATGGGCATATCTATTAATTTATCTAAAGGGAACCTTTCAATAAATTTACTCTTATTATCTTCTAAAGTTTCAAAAAATTTATCTTTACTAATGTAATCTTTTGATGCTTCTATAAATTTTCTTAGCTTTTCATCTATTATTGTTTCTTGTACTTGATGTTTTTCTACTACTGATTCCATATCCACTTCTGATCTAGCTCCATATCTTAAATTTTCTACTCTCCAATAATATCCTCTACTAGGCTTTCCACTTTCACTTGCTCTTTCTAAACTATCCCCAACTGCCTGTACATTTAAAAACCTTCTTACCTCTGGAAAACTTTTAAATTCTGCTACTAAATCTGTTCTATCTTTATCTCTATAACATTTTATATCTGCTAATGCTACTGTTCCAGCATATTTACCCATTTATATCTTCCCCTTTTATCTTATATATTTAAATAATATTAAATGCTAGTCCCCATAATACGATCTCAATCTTTCATCACATCTATTAGCTATCCATACTTTTTCCTCTCTAGAAAGCTTCTTCCATATTACTTTATTAAACTGAACATATTCTATATCTCTACATCTCTCCATAAATCGCATATCCTCAAAGCGCTTAAATGGATTAGAAAATATATTTGTCTTAGTTTTCTTTCTATCAATTACTTCATCATTATAATGAGATCTCTTCTTTTCAGCTTGTAATCCCCTAATCTTTCTATCTTCGTAAAAATCAATAAAATAATCAATAATATCTTCAACTAAAACTCTGCCTTTATCATCTGATTCTTCTAGCATAGCTTTCAATAATACTGGTTTATATGAGTATGCCATATCCATCTTTTCTACAAACTCCATAAATTTTTCTTTAATATTTGTATCATTAATAAGTTGCCATCCAAATTCTTCTGCATATTTCTTTATAGTTTCTTCTTTAAAATACTTAAAGGTATTACTACTACAAGGTACTTCTAAATCAGCTACTATTTTTCCTTCTCTTATATACCTTGAAACAGTCTCTGCTTGCACATCAACTCTTCTTACAAACTCTATTTGAGATATCATATCTTTAGCAGCATCATACCAATTGAATAAGTCTATATGTTCATAATCTAAAACATTAATTGGTAAATCTATTAATTCTACAGGCTTTTCTCCTCTTCTTAGAAAATCAGCTTCTATAAATTTTCTATCCCCCTGTCCAAATACTAACGCACCTGGAACATATTCTTCAATATTAAACATTCTATGACAAGATAATGGCGCATTAAATAAATTAGCATTATCTATAAAATCAAATACTAATAAATATTCCTTTCCTTCACAAAGTCTAGTTCCACGTCCTAGTTGTTGCATATAAATAACTTTTGACATTGTTGGTCTTGCCATAAATAATACTTCTGTTTTGGGACTATCCCAACCTTCATTTAATAAATCACAGGCACATAATACTTTTATATTTCCCTCTTCATAATCTTTTAATATTTTAGATCTTTTACTCTGCTTCATAGCACCAGATACTGCTTCAGCTTTTATACCATTTGCTCTAAAAAGATCTGCTACTTGTTCTGCATTATTTACTGATGCACAAAATACTACAGTTCTTTTATCTTTTACAAACTTTAAATATGTGTCTACAATAATTTTATTTCTTTCTGGTACAAATAATTTACTTTCTAAATCTTTAGCATCATATTTAATACCATTTATCCTTACGTCTGAAATATCTATATCTGTCTTAATTCTTATACATCTTATTTCTGCTGCATGCCCTCTCTTTATTGATGTTTCTAAATCCATCTTATGAGCAACATTTTTAAATATATTTAATATATCTTCACCATCTGATCTTTCTGGTGTAGCAGTTAATCCTAGTGTAAAATCTGGCTCAAAATAATCTAATATTTTACCATAAGTATTAGCTGATGCATGATGAGCTTCATCTATAATTATGTATTTGAAATCATCTTTATTAAACTGTTCAATATTAGCAGAAATACTTTGAACTGATCCACATACAACATAAGCATCTTTCTCCTTAATATCCCCCATATATGTTCCAGTATCAATATCTTTCCAAAGCAATTGAAACTTTTCTTTAGCTTGTTCAACTAATTCTTTTGTATGAGCTATAAATAAAGTTCTTTCTCCTACTGATTTTGCATCTTCAACAGCAGTTACAGTCTTACCAATACCAGTTGCATGATATAATAAAGCAATGGTATTACCTTGTTTTCTCATATTCTCCAAGCTACTAAGAGCCTCTTCTTGATAATCTCTAAGTTCTAACACATTTCCTTGAGGTTTTAATAAACAATCTTCTTTACCTTCTTCTATTACATCACTTAAGAAGGTATATATTTCATCCTTAACTTTATCAGTAAACCTTTTAAGTTGCCCATCAGTCCATCTATAAACTTTCCAATTATTATAAATCATTGAGTTTTGTTTTAATAAATCATCATAATACTTTTCATGAGATACCTTACCTGGTTCATGAACACCTTCCCCATCTATTTCGATTGCAATCTTTTCATTATCAGTTAATACTGCAAAATCTATATATCTATTTCTACCATATATATCTTGTATTCCATATTGAATTAATAACTTTCCTGTCTTTTCTGGACCAAAAACTTCACTAAAAAGCTCGATAAATTTATCTTCTGCTCCTGATGCTAATTTTATTTTTTTATCCTTAGCCATCATTTTCCTCCTAAAACTTATGTTTTATTATATAGAATATTATAGCATATAATGATGTTATTAAATGTATCAGGGTACTTATAAATAATAAGATGCTAAACTATTGAATCATATATTTATATCACTATATAAATCTCTCTTATAAAAAAGCTCTACTTTAAAAGTAGAGCTTAAACCACTAATTATATTACATAAAATTCTATTATTATGATATTTAGCATCTAAATTTTAAATTTAAAATACTATTAGTATTTATTTTATCATGAGTTCCCATTTACACCATTCTAAGATTATATATTTGCTTAATTGAGTCAAATAAATAATTTAACTTATCTTTATCTCTTGGAATCACTTAATAATCTTCATTATCCTAATGTCCTATTTTAGAAACATCTCTCACTAATTTTTTGTGATCATTAATACTTCCCCATTTACAATTAAACCATCTTTTAATTTGCTTTTTTATAGGATATATATCTACTATATTTTTATTATTTAGTCTAAACTCACTATACAACTCTGTACACTTAATACCTATGTTACCATCTAAACTAAGATATATTCCTTAATTTCATTATATAGTTCTTTTAGTTCTTCTAGAGTATTATTTTTATATACCCTGATTTCTTTATTTACTAATTTAACTAACTCACTCGTAGTTTCTATTATTAACAAATTCAGCACTTCTTGAAGCCTTTATATGATTAAATCTTACTGTATTATTACTAAAGTTCTTAACTTCTCATAATTCAAATGATAAATCTCTAAAATTTATTGATTCTTTTTGGTAATTGTTGAATTTAGGTCATATAAATATTACCCTAGGTTGTGACTAAGCTATATCCTCTCTTTTTAAAGTATTGTTGTAATTTTCATTATACTTAAATATACACTCTGATTTATTGTTTACAAGCAAAGATAATGTTACTCCTTTATTCTAATAGTGAACAATATAATTTTTTTATAACATAAATAGTTTCTAGACATAAGTACTCTCTCCACCTTATTCTATGCTAATAATTTATATCTATATAAAATTATATTTTTTAATTTATATCATAATAATAACTCAAATACTCCAAAAACGGTTTCTTCAAAGCTTCTTTATCCATCATAGGAGACATTATTACTGGATAACTTTTATTAAATTCAAATATAACAAATCTCCCCACCCGTGGATCTTTTCCTAACTCAGGTCTTCCCTTTATTTTAGACTTTAATATATCAGATAAACCTAACTCATAAGTAATATCTAATATATTCAATAAAAACTTATCATTTCTAAAAATATCATATTTAATAATGTAGTTATATAAATCAAGATTATCAATTATATATTCATAATATTTCTCTCTTTCTTCCTTTTTAGTAATATTATCGTTTATATACTGTGCTCCTAACACACATTTATATATATAATTTTCCCAATCAAAATCTCTTATTACTATATTATTAAATTTACTTCTACTATCTTTTATATCAGGATAATTCTCTAATAAATAGTCTCTTTTATAAACACAAAGTAAAGAATGCCAAAATATCTCTTCAAAATGAACATCCCTATCTGTATTTAAATAACTTTTTGAAATAACATCAAATGCTTCAAAGAATAATTTTTTCTTTTCTTCCTCATTTCTCGTACCCATATAAACTGGAAAATCTGGTATTTCATCTATATGTACAATTTCTCCCGAAAAATAATCATCATTATTTCTTATTTGATCTTCTAAAAAATCTTTATAAAATTGATCATTCTTTTTATATCCCTTTTTTAATAATCTAATTTCCATCAGAATATAATCTCCTTACTGCTGACGAATATTTTTCTATAACTTTATCTGATATAGAATAAATAACTTCATCCATATTATCTATATTTAACTCCCTAATTTTTTTCTTTTTCATAAGATTATATAATTTAAAATCTAAGCTATCTTCTGGAATCTCCATATCATCTATATCTACACTTTCATTATCTTCCCCATTATTTACAATAAACCTATACATTGCTTTTTGAAGGCCCATATATACATACGGATTATTAAATGCACTGCTATTAGACATACTAGAAAACTGTAATTCTTCATTTTTATAATTAATAATAATTGTTTCACTTCCAATTTCAATTTTTATATCAGACTTTAAATTTGGATTAACCTTCTTTTCAAACAACTCTAATGGTTTAGCAATACTTCCATCGAACATTGGGCAATTTGAAAATCCTAACATTGAATTTTTAGGTACAATTATTTCATCCTTAAATTCGTTATAGAAAGAACTTAAATCATCATTATCACTAAAGCTTATATCTTCTTTAGATTGAATAAATAATTGTATTGTGGTTCTTTTACTTAAGGATATTCTTGATTTTGAAATACGCTTAACCTTTTCTCCTAAATCTAAATTAAAAAATTTATTATCCTTAGATTTAATTACTAATATCAATATAGCTTGTCCATTTTCTAATAATCTTGTTATAAATGTAGATGTTATATCATAATTTATTTCTAAAATATAATCATTAGTATTTTCTTCAAGATTAACTTCTAATGTAAAGCTGCAATTTTCATAACTATTGGAGCTATTTGTTAGTATTGGATATGGAAAGTTAGCATCTTTTTTATAAATCATATTACACCTCCACATAGTACATAAACTTTAATGCTTTATTATAATTATCTTTAAGCTTCAATTCTATTTGTACATTTCCTTTAACTATCTTTACATCTTTAATTAAATTGTTATCTATCTTACATTTTGCCTCTGTAGCTTTATCAATAATGTGTTCATAATTATTTTTCAAATTAAACTCATTAGCATATTCTTCACCCATACCATCAATAACAGCTAATGCAATATCACATACCTTTGCATTTTTTATCTCAGGACTATCTGTAAAATCAAATTTTATATATTCTTTATCTCTTATAATTAGCCTTTTTACTCTATCAGGATAAGTATTATATCTTGTTAGCTTTTCTATACTAGTTTCTTCATCATCTTGTTTTTCCTGTTCCTCTATTTTAGGCTTTTTAACTTTTTTAACTGGCTTCTTCTTCTCTTTCTTTTTATCTTTATCATTCTTATCTTTAGGTTCTTTCTTTTTAGGTAGATCTTGATTGACTTTAACTATAGTTTTTTCTTTATCACCTTTATTTATTTTTACTGTTCCTAATGATTCTGAAAGCTCTTGCTTAAACTGATTTTCAACTATATATAATATTTCTTTAGTATCCATAACTCCATCTGTTGGATTACTCTTCTTTATCTCAGCTTCAATTATCTTTTTCATTTCCTTTGAAATATTATTTATAAATCTTTTAGCATTTTTTTGTAGCTCTTGATCTTTTATATGTTCACATGAAAGTTCTGTATGTGATTCATTTTCAAGTGATTTTAAAAATGCATCTTCAGCAATTGATTCTGGTATTAAAATAGCATTAAAAGGCTTATTCACATTCCCTGTAATTTTTTTATCTTCTATTTTCATACCTATAGTTCTTATAATAGCCATACGCCCTTTTGTAATTGCTTCATTATAATTAAAATATAATTTAAAACAATATTCCTTATTCATATCTTTAATTTTAATTACACTTGGTTTATTATTCATATATGTATTTAAATATAAAGGAGTAAATTCATCCTTTATTTCTGATATCTCTTGAATATAGTAATTCTTATCAGTTATATACTTTTTAATAGTTTTTCTATTTATAGTCTTATCATTTACTATTACTTCTAATTTATTTTCAAGTATGGCAATAAAGAAACTATCGCATACACTTTTAATAATGTCTTTTTCACTATTAAATTGTTTCCTTAAGAAAGGAATAATAATTTTTAAACCTCTAGTATTTTTTTCAAATACTTCATTAAATGTATTTTCGTAAGGATAAAATCTTTCTTCATTATTTTCTATCTTTTTTATATCGGTAAAATATCCTGTAGAACGATAATATTTTTCTTTATACTTATGTTCTATAAGTTGAACTGTTCCCCCTAAGTGCTTATTCCCTTGATCATCACAGTTTGCAAAATACATCATATGTAACTCTGATGCAGCATTAGAAGCTATCTTACCTATACCATGAGATCCGCCTCTAGCTTTTTCTAATGAAGTATCCTCTTCTTCCGAATGGACCCCTTTATTATATGCATATATTCCCCATGTATCTTTAGGATCATAACTTTGTCCATTCTTAGCGCCTGTTAATCCTTTTGTATTAAAATCCTCAAAAGAAATAAAATCTATTTCTTCTGCATTCATTTTATTTTGCATATGCTCTATAGTTTCTTTAGTATAATTATTTCGTCCTATTAAACATGAAATTCTATCTTTTATATCTTCAAGTCCAGGTATGTCATTTTTATTAACTTTACCAGTCTTTATAGTTACTATTACCGGATTACTTTCTCCTGGTACCTTTCCATCTAATGAATTTTGTATATTTTCTCTTACAAGTCCTGATATTCCCAAATCATAAAATCTTTCTAATACTTTGTTAAAAGTTGATTCCTCTATTCCCGGAATAACAGAAAATTTCCAAAGATTTCTGATATTGTTTTCAAATATATTTATCATATCGTTTATTCCTTTTCTTTAATTTATATTCTTTCACTTTCCAAATACTTTTCATTAATGTATTTAAAATAAATCATTGGTTTATTTACACTATTTGTTCTATTTAAATTATATAATAAAATTATTTATTCTTATGTCGAATAATGCCCTTATATTTATGGTATATTATGGTTGTAATTAAAATTTACTACAAATATTCTTGTGTTTTATTTTATCTTTATTACATTCTTTAATTTTATTAAATAAATAAAAAAATCTTAAAAATATTCTCTAACTTTTTTACTTTACTCTAATCTTAAAGTAAAAATATTGATTAAGCTTATAGCACTATTAGTATCTTCATTGTGAATTACTTTGAATTTCTTATCATCAATTTCATTAAATATTGCTTTATTTGTATATTTATCCTACTATTGATTAAAATAAGTTCTAATATGAATTTATGGAGACACTATGAAATCAATTATTAACCCTAATCTTTATCATGGTAAAAATAAAAAAACTAACTTCTTTGAAAGCTGGTATTTTAAAATTGTTTCTAAAGATAAAAAAAATACCTTTGCCATAATTCTGGAATTTCAATAGGAAATTCTCAAAATAATAGACATAGTTTCATTCAAATTCTAGATGATATAAATAAATTTTTTAACTATTGTAAGTTTTCATTTACAGACTTTTCATATTCTAATGCTCGATTTTTTATTTCTATTAACAATAATATTTTTTCTTTAAATCATCTTGTATTAAATATTAATTTTGATAACACTTCATTATCTGGCAAATTGAACTTTAGTAATCTCTATTATTGGCAAGATTATTTAATTAACCCTGGAATCATGGGCTTTTATAATTATTTAAACTTTATGGAATGTTATAGCCAGGTTTGTGCATTAGATGGTGGTATTTATGGTTATTTAAAATTAAACAATAAAGAAATAGACTTTACTGATGGAAAGATGGTATAGTATATCCATAGAAGTAATCTTCTTTAAATTCTAATGAACAGCTTCCCATTCCATATACAATAGAATTATAGATTTGATAAATAATTTCCCTTTCTCCATTACTCTTTAATTTACATATAGATAAATTAGCCTTATTAGAACCAACAGCTTCTAAGTCTTGAAAATATATATTATCATCATAACAATAAACCTCTAATATCATATAACTATCTATTGTATTATTTTCTTTTTCAAAATCATATTTATAAACTATTTCAGCTTTATCAAAACATGAGATATCTTCATCCATAACCTTTGAAGTATCTTCAGTGAGCTTTTTTAAAGGTATTTTATAAATAGCGTTTTTGTATTCAAAATTATTATCTCCAGCAGCAAAATATAGATTTTTGCCATAAGTAATCATTATTCCTTGTTTACTTCCCTTATCTACATCCTTAGAATTAAATATGTCAATTGATACTCCTGATTCTGATTTTGATTTAGAATCATAATATGATGAAGTCTTTCCTGCTCATCCTGTTATCATAAAAGCTGCTATTAAATAAAATATAAAAGTTGTTATCATAAGCTTCACTTTTTTATTTTGGGAATACATACTCATTCTCCTCATTTTTTTATACTAATTAATATGTATTCATTTTAGTATTGTTTCAATACTTATATTCTTTAATAATAAAAATATTTAGCTATGTTTAAAGAATGTTTATTTTAAAACATAAACAAATGCTTAAATTAAATATAAATTACTAATAATTACATTACTATAATTTCTATAAACTATGATATAATTTCGATAATATTAAAGTATAATAGGTGAACTTATATGGATAAATTTAAATATATAGGGGAAGGTGCTGCCCTAAAAAGAGCACAAAACTGGTACAAAAACTTTCTTTGCATCTTAGCTGAAAATAATGCTTATTTAATCAGTGATTATTATGGTTCAAAGGAAGAAGTAATAATACATTATAAAGAGGCAGATATAAAAACCTCTCCTCAAGTTTTTATTAATCATTATCTTCCTTCAACAAAATCTTTTGAAGAAATTTGTGAAGATAATGGAGATAAATTTATTAAATATGTTAATTGTAATGATTCACAATTAGCAGCACTAATTAAAGTTCCTAATGGTGAAATAACCATGACTAAAAATAGTTATATGAAATTTATTAAAAGCAGAAGTACTTTCTTTACCTTTCTTTCTGAAAACAATGCAATATTAAAGAGCCCATACTTAGGCTTTAATATTCCTTCAGTAATATATTATAAAGACAAGCATTTTAATATGGATTTTCCATCATTCAAAAGAGCTGTAAAATCTACAATTAGTTTTGAAGAAAAATGTTTAAAAAATGGTGATTTATTTATTAAATATAAAGATATAAATGATGGTGCTTCTATAGCATTAATTAAAAATAACACTAATGATATTTTAGAAATGAGTAGTAGAGCTTATGATTTATTTATTTCTGGTAGAAACTCCTTTTTTAAAGCATTAAATAAAGTTAATGCAATATTATTAGGATCATATTTAGGAACACATATTAAAACTACAATTAAATATAAAGGAGCAATAATTGATACAACTCCTCATAATTTTATATCCCAAACTATTGTTAATACTAATATGCTACAAAAAGCTTGTGAAAAAAATGGAGATAAATTTATTAAATATACATATAAAAAAGATGGAGTTATGCTTTTTTTATTAGAAACCTTTGATGGTGGATTTGTTGAGTTATCTAGTAATAATTATGGTCAATTTATTAAAGCACGATCTGACTTTTTTAATATTATTAAAAGAAATGGACATATTTGCACTTCCCCTTACTTAGGAAGTAATGAAGATATTGAAATTGATTTTTGTTGTGGACATGCTCCTAGTACCAAGAAACCTATAAATTACAAAATTTATGATACATATGGTTGTATTTCTTGCTATTATGATAATATCTCAAAAGATACTAGAATTAATAAATTAAATGACAAAAATATTCTTACTAATACTTTTCCACATTTACTTAATGAATGGTCTGATAAAAATATAGAACCTCCTTCTAATTATTCTTATGCTAGTAAGGAAAAGATATTTTGGAAATGTACTAATGGTCATAAAGATTTTCTTCAAAGTATTACTGCTAGAACTTTACAAGAGCAAGGCTATCCTAAGTGCTCTCAATCAAAGGGTGAAAAAATAATATGCTCTTATCTAGATAGTATTGCTTTAGATTACTCTGTTCAACTTACTTTAGAAAATAATAAGAAATATGATATTTTTGTTGGAGCTTATAATTTAATAATAGAAGTTCATGGTCTTCAACATTATGAAGAGGTAGATTATTTTTCTAATAGATCTTTAATAGAAGAAAAAGAAAATGACTTAAATAAAGAAATTTATGCTAAGAAAAAAGGATATAATTATATAATAGTTGATTATAGAGAACATAAACCTAGCCTAGCTTTATCTCGATTTAAAGCTCAATTTTCTTCTTTTATAGATAACTATACTAAGTAAATTTAATTAAAGAGTAGGCAGAACTTTTTTGTATAAAACTGCCACTCCTTAAATTCTTATCTAAAATTTTTAATAGATACTATATTATTATTTATATAAACTCAATATATTTTAGGAAAATTATCAACTAACTATTTACAATCCTTTTATATTCATCATACCAGTCAATATTCCATCCATTTTTAAAACATAAACTATACAATTGATCTTCATCATTAATACACTGACTAGTTATTAAGTTATGGGTTTCCTTATTAACTATAAAGCCATTCCATATACACTCCGAAAACTCTGGATACATCGAAACACTTCTTATGTGTGAAAACTCCGCTAGTTTCTTATCTAATTTCCTATTAGTAAGCTCATCTTTTACTATTTTAAACCTATTAATTCTCTGCTTCTTAAGTTTCTTTATATTCTTTTCCTGCAACTCTTTTGCTTTAGTCTGTAAAACCTTAATATCATTAGATTCATTTATTTCTTCTAAAATACTAAAAATAAGCTTTAAATATTCATTTTTAGGATTTGCTTCTATTCTTTTAGCTATTATTGAAACAAGACTTGACCATATAACGTAAGTTTTACTATTATAGTTAGCTTTATACTTACTGTTAATTCCCTCCAAAATATACGCTGCATCACTCTTAGTTTTGACTCTTATTATTGTGTGAAGTTTACTACAATCAAACCATATAAAACCTTTATTATCTACAATTCCACTACCAATGGCATTATATATTTTCTTAACAGTAATTTTATCTAATTCTTCTGCCTTCTTAGGAATTTTATATTTTATGTCTTTTATATAAGATTTAATAACTACTAATTCTTTATTTTTATTCATGATTTACCATCTTGTTATAAATGCTTGTTAATTCCGCCATAGCTTCTGCTGATTTTTCTGATTTACAAACATCTGGATGAATATTTCTCGCTATATTCATATACCATTCTCTTGCTGCATTTTTATTTACATATAGTGATTTATATATTTTTAGCTGTTTCATTCTTTCTTCTCCATCCAACTCTAACAAACAAAAAATATACTTATCAGCTTGACTTTTAAAGTAATTTAAATTATTTTCACTAGATTGTACATCATTATCATTAAATACATTAATTATTTTCTTTAATGCTACTATTTTATCATATTGCCCTTTCCAACTATTACTTCCCATCTTTATAAAACCATCTAATTTTTTTCTTCCAGTTAATTTTTTTATATCTTTATTAATTTCCATTTTAACAGTTCTTAAATTTCCTATTTGCTTTAATTCTTCAATACTGTTTGCTTCATACCACTTCATTTTAATCATACTCCTATACTATATTTGCTTAATACAATATATATTAAGTACTAATATTAAATATAAGAATTTATTTTTAAATATCCTAAATTTAATTATTGCTTTCCAAAACTAATTAAATTTATTTGAAATTAATTATCATCAAAACTCTTCCTTTTATTTTCTCATTCTTAC
>NZ_KB291646.1 GCF_000320405.1 Clostridium celatum DSM 1785
AAGCGACTTCTTTATCTTATCACAACTTTCGATTACTGTCAACAACTTTTTTTAAGTTATTTTTGTTTTTCTTTAGCGATAAAACTAATATATCACTTCAAAAGTAATTAATTATTCTCTATATGTTGAATTATTAATTACTTTGTCATCAGCGACGTGTTTTATCTTATCACTACTCCATTACATAGTCAATACTTTTTTATAATTTTTCTATTATATTTTTAAAATCCCCTAATTTGCTACTTTCCAAAATCTGCACAGGTCTATTTCCTAATAAAAATAAATTATCTGCCAAATTTAATATTTCTTCCTTATCATGTGTAACCATTATTATTGTTATTCCTTTTTTTATATTTAAATCTTTAATTATACTTATAATATTGCTTTTACACTTTATATCTAATGATTTAAACGGCTCATCCATTAATATTACATCAAATGTTCCTAATAAAGCTCTCGCAATATTTACTCTTTGCTTCATTCCTCCACTAAGTTCATTAGGATAATAATACTTAAACTCCTTTAATCCTACTTCTTCTAATATTTTATCTATTTCTATTTCCACTTGATCTTCTTTAATATTATTCTTAGCAATAAGCTTCAAGTTTGAATATACATTTTTCCAAGGTATAAGATTATCATTTTGAAATATATATGATATATTTATACCTTTTTGAAGTAATTCATTAGCTATATAATTTAATAGTGTAGTCTTACCACAACCAGAACTACCTATAATACAATTTATTTTGTTGTCTTTTAATTCTATACTGAAATTTTCATAAACTATATCATTCCCATAATTAATATTTATATTTTCTATCCTCATATCCTATCCCTTATACTTTTTTAATAAAAAAATCTTTTCTAAAATCAAATCAAATCCATAAACAATTACTGTTATTATAATCATCCATGCTATAACTGCTGCTGTATTTAATTGCATTTTTTCTAATTGTATCATAGATCCTATTCCATATTTAGGCTGTGCGTAAACCTCACCAGATATAACAACTTTAAAAATTAATGCCAAAGTAGAATTAATAACTTTTTTTAATTCTATTATTATACTTGGAATTATTATTGCATTAATTCTATCAATATTTGATATTTCATATACTTTACACATTTGTATTAAATCTTTATTTATATTTAAAAGAGTATTCAATATTACATCATAAAATATAGGAAATGAAATCACAATTCCTATTATTATTGGCGCAAATTCTTTTGATGTCCATATTAAAATAAGAACTATAAATGCCATAGTTGGTATAGCCTTAATAAATAGAATTATTGGATATAATAAATTATAAATAAATTTACTGTAATAACTACATATTGCTAATACTATTGATATAAATAATGATAATATAAAACTTTCTATGCACCTAATAATACTACTGACTATTAATTTCATAAAATTTACTTCACATATTAAATTATATAAATTTTCTATAACATCAAAAAAAGAAGGCATCAATAGCCTATTATTTATTATAATAGCTACTGATTGCCATATTAATAAAATTATTATACTTGCAATAACTAAATACTTCTTATTCTTTAATGAAGATTGAGTCATATTCTCCACCTTCTCCTTTATTTTCTGTGTCTATAACTGAAAAATATTTTTCATATTCTAAAGTGCATTCTTCAATCTTAGTAAAATTTAAATTACTATTATTTATTGCTTTATCAATAGTATCTTTGTTAATAGTTATCCCCAACACTTCACATTTTTCAGCTGCATCTTGTGGATTATTCTTAACCCACTCTTCACTTTCATTAAAGGTATTAATAATTTCTTCATATAAGCCAGTATCTTTTATACTATTATAAAATTCTTCTTTGATTATTAAAGTTGATTGTGGGTATCCCTTACTAAGATTATTTATTTTAGCCCATTCTTCATTTAAATTTAATATAATCTTTATATCCTTATTTTTATCCATTACTGTAGATAATGCTGGCTCTGGTAAAACAGCATATTTAACTTTTCCACTCATAACCATTGGAGTAAGCTCAGACGCAGCCTCTACATATGAAAATTCAAAATCACTCTCTTTAAAACCTTTATTAGTTAATATATTTCTAAAAACTATATCTGGAGTAAGGCCTTTTCCGGTATTATAAATTTCACAACCTTTTAATTCTGAAATATCTGTTATATCATCTGTTGATACTAAATATAAAGATCCCCATCCTATAGTTGCAGCAATTTTATAATCTAAACCTTTTTTATATGCTTGTAATGCTAAGTTAGAAGGAACAATGGCTAATTCAGCCTCACCCTTCATTAACTCAGATAAAAGTAAATCAGTAGTTTTTTGTATTGAATATTCTATGTTCATATAACTAATCTTTTTATTATCATTCATAGCCTTACTTATTGCTATTGAAGGCAAACCATCTGGACAAATTAAGGTTGCATTTACATCCTCATGCTCTTTAATCTCCTGATTATTACTACAAGATATCATTACACAACTCATTAATAATATCATAAAAATTTTTAATACATTTTTCATATTAATCACCCCAACCTAAATTTTATCATATTATTACATTTATTGTATATTATTTTTATATTTGTTAATATTGATAATTTTAAGAAAATTATATAAGGATTGATATACACTAGAACATCATTAAAATATATTTATTATTTTGATTTCAAACACAAAAACACTTAAAAATCAATCTAAGTGTTTTTGCTTATTTATCTTTTAACTTATAATTTTACATAACAAAAAAGCACCTAGC
>NZ_KB291647.1 GCF_000320405.1 Clostridium celatum DSM 1785
CATGATACAGTTCATGAAATGGCTAAAGATGAGGCTAGACACGGAAAAGCTTTCGAAGGATTATTAAACAGATACTTTGGTTAAGATATAGTTTAACTTAGAAAAGAACTGATGCAAATCAGTTCTTTTTTGCATCTTGTAATTAAATTACGGGCTAAATTTAATAAAAAAATTCATATAATATTTTTAAATTGATATAATTAATTAATAAGTTATATGCTTAATGAAGCTATAATAACATCTAAAGATAACATCATGAAAATTTCCACATCATGATTATTAGCAATATAATTCTATAGTGTTAATAATGAAGGATGTGATGTATAATAATATTAATAATTAGGATAACAAGGAGTTATAATTAAATGGCATATTTTATATTAGTTTTAATGATACTATTATTAAATATATTGTCAGCAGTATCTTTAATCTTTATAGAAAGAAAAGAACCTACGACAACATGGGCATGGCTTATAATACTTCTTATATTACCAGGCGTTGGTTTTATACTATATTTATTACTTGGACAAAATTTGAGCCGTCAAAAAATATTTAGAGAAAAAAAGATTACGGATAAAATTAAAGGTTATAAATTAAGAGCTAACTGTGAAACCTGTAGTGATTATAGTGGTATAAATGAAAATTATGAGGATTTAATATTAATGAATTATAATCATTCAGGGGCAACGTATACTACTGGAAACGATATAAAGACATATATAAATGGAGAAGATAAATTTAGAGACTTATTTAATGATATAAGAAGTGCAAAAAGCTTTATACATATAGAATACTATATATTTAGATTTGATGATTTAGGAAAGGCACTTATAAAAGAACTTGCAGAAAAGGCTAAAGATGGTGTTGAGGTAAGGTTATTAATAGATGGAATGGGCTCTAAAAGAATAGGGAAAAAAATAATTAGATATATAGAGTCACTAGGAATAAAGGTTTCGGTATTTTTCCCAGGAATATTACCACATATAAATACACGTATTAATTATAGAAATCATAGAAAGATAGTTGTAATAGACGGTAAAGTTGGATATGTTGGTGGATTTAATGTTGGTAATGAATATGTGAATAAAGGAAAGCAATTTAAATTTTGGAGAGATACTCATATAAGAATTAAGGGTGAAGCTGTTCAAGAGTTAAATAAAAGATTTATTCTAGATTGGGATTATGCATCTGATGAAAATATCGGAAATATGTCAATGTATTTCCCAGTTCCAAAGTGTGAAGGGGATATTGGAATTCAGATAGTATCTTCTGGTCCTGATCATATGGAGGAGTATATAAAAAATGGATATATGAAAATTATAAATAATGCTAAAAGCTATGTTTATATTCAAACTCCATATTTAGTTCCAGATAGTCCAATGCTTGAAGCGTTAAAAATATCAGCTTTATCAGGAGTAGATGTAAGACTTATAGTTCCAGGTGAACCGGATCATTTCTTCATGGAATGGATGCTAAGTGCTAATATAGGTATACTTATTGATTACGGAATAAAAATATATAGATATGGAAATGGATTTATTCACTCAAAGACTATTGTTGCTGATGGTGAAGTTTGTAGCATAGGAACTGCCAATTTAGATATAAGAAGTTTTAAATTAAATTTTGAAGTTAATGCATTCATCTATAATGAAAAATTTGCTAAGGAGCAAGAGAAAATTTTTTATGAGGATCAAAAAAAATCTAAATTGGTCATAAAAGAGGAGTATGAAAAGAGATCTAAAGCTTTAAAAGTTAAAGAATCTTTAATAAGATTATTATCACCAATATTATAAAGTGAATGATATTTTAAAAGTTAAAAATGTGAAAATAAAATAAATAATGTAAAAACATTGACAAATTAGAAAAAAATGGTTTAGAATTAAGAGAGAAATTTAACTATCAATTTTAAGTAGACAGAGAGGTAATTATTATGAAGGGATTAGAGAAGAATTTAATAGCAAAATTTAATAGATTTTTTTATTTTATATTCTGGGGCTTTTATTTTAGCGCTGGCTATTTCTTTTGCAAAAATAAAAATAATTCTTTTTTAATGAGTATTAATTAATCCTTTTATATGTTTTAATAGTGAAAGTATATTTAAAGAATGATTATATAATTGAGAACTCATTAAGGGTTCTCTTTTTTTTATATTCTAAAATTTTAAATAGTAAATAATATTAATCTATATATGTTATTTAAAAATAAATAAAAGACAGTTAAGAGCAAAAAAATTAAAGTATCTTAGCTGAAATTAAGGGGGCAAAAAATATGGTAGTAATTTTAAAACCAAAAACAAACGGTAACGAAATAGCAAAGTTAACACAAGAATTAGAAAGCTTAGGTGTTATAGTAAATCCAGTAATAGGAGCAGAACTTAGTATATTAGGATTAGTTGGAGATACAACAAAAATAGATCCATCATATATTGAAGCAAATCCTAATGTTGAGAGAGTAATGCATGTACAAGAACCTTTTAAGAAAGCAAATAGATTATTCCATCCAGAAGATACTGTAATAGATATTAATGGATATAAAATAGGTGGAAATAAGATTGCTATGATAGCAGGACCTTGTTCTGTTGAAAGTAAAGAACAAATAACTTTAGTTGCAGAAGAAGTTAAAAAATATGGGGCTACTTTCTTAAGAGGTGGAGCATTTAAACCAAGAACATCACCATATAGTTTCCAAGGGTTAAAATATGAAGGATTAGATCTTTTAAACATTGCGAAAGAAAAAACTGGACTTCCTATAGTTACAGAATTAATGTCACCATATGATATTGAAACTTTTGTAGAAAAAGCTGATATAATTCAAGTTGGGGCAAGAAATATGCAAAACTTCGATTTATTAAAGGAATTAGGAAATAATAGATAAACCAATACTATTAAAAAGAGGTTTATCTGCTACTATAGAAGAATTATTGATGAGTGCAGAATATATCATGGCTGGAGGAAATGAGAAAGTAATTCTTTGTGAAAGAGGAATAAGAACTTTTGAAACATATACAAGAAATACTTTAGACTTAAGTGCAGTACCAGCAATTAAAAAATTAAGTCACTTACCAGTAGTTGTAGACCCAAGTCATGCTACAGGAAAGTGGTGGATGGTAGAACCTCTTGCAAAGGCAGCAATTGCAGTAGGTGCAGATGGACTTATATTAGAAGTTCACAATGATCCACAAAAAGCATTATGCGATGGACAACAATCAATTAAGCCAGAAGTATTTGCGAAGTTAATGAAAGAGTTACAAGTTATTGCAAATGCAATTGGTCGTGAGATATAGTTATTATACGATTTTATAAAGTTTCACTTGGTGAAATTTAGAAAGGTGTTAGTATGGAGTTAATAGTTGATTTAAAGGAAAGAAGTTATCCTATAATAATTGAAAAAGGACTAATAGATACAAATTTCAGAGAAAGTAAAAAATGTTTATAAGGGAAAAAAGATATTTATACTTACTGATGAAAATGTAAATAAATATTATGGTAAAAAAGTTGTTTCTGCATTAAGTGAATATTTTGATGTTAAATTAGTATCACTTAAAGCTGGAGAGGAAACTAAGAATTTTAATACATTACCTATGGTTTATAATGAACTTCTAGACTTTAATTTAACTAGGAGTGATTTAATAATTACTTTAGGGGGAGGAGTTATTGGAGATCTTGGAGGATTTGTAGCTTCAAGTTATTTAAGAGGAATAGATTTTATTCAAGTTCCAACTTCACTTCTTGAAGTAGATAGTAGTGTTGGAGGAAAGGTTGCTGTAGATTTAGAAAGAGGAAAAAATCTTGTTGGTAGCTTTTATCATCCTAAAGCAGTATTAATAGATCCAGAAGTATTAAACACTTTAGATAATAGATTTTTTATTGATGGAATGGCAGAAGTTATTAAGTATGGTTGTATAAAAGATAAAATGTTCTTTGAATTTTTATATGAAATGGAAAATAATTCGGATGTCATAGATAATATGGAAAGAGTTATCCATAAATGTTGTGATATTAAAAGAATTGTTGTGGAAAGTGATGAAAAGGATAAAGGTGAAAGAATGCTTTTAAATTTTGGACACACTTTAGGTCATGCTATAGAGCAGTATTATAACTATACTAAATATACTCATGGGGAAGCTGTCGCTATTGGTATGTATGAAATAACTAAGATAAGTGAAGCCAAAGGATTAACAGTTAAAGGTACTGCGGAAAGAATTAAAGAAATTTTAATTAAATATAACCTTCCATATAAAATGGATGTAAATATAGAAGAGATTTTAGATACAATTAATTTAGATAAAAAGAAATTAGGGAAAAGTTTAAATCTCATAATTTTAAAAGAAATAGGAAATTCAGAAATTTATAAAACTACAACAGAGTTTTTTATATAATACCTCAGGGGTAAAACCAAATAATGTAAAGAGAGATTCTTTTTAGAAGAATAGCTATTTGCAACTGATTGTAAAATATTAGGTTTACCCCTGGGGCAGAATGGAGGAAGTATGGCAGATTTAAAAGTATATCCATCAATATTAGAGGGAGAGGTTAAAATACCTCCTTCAAAAAGTATGGCTCATAGGGCAATTATTTGTGCAGCTTTAAGTGATGGATTTTGCAAAATAGAAAATATAGATTATTCAGATGATATTATAGCAACTATCGATGCTATGAACTCTTTAGGAGCTAAAATAGTTAAATATAAGGATTATATTGAAGTAACAGGTGCATATGGGAACTCTGCTGATATAGAAGATATTAGAGTAATTGACTGTAATGAATCAGGATCAACTTTAAGATTCTTAGTTCCTATTTCATTATTATTTAAAGGTAAGAATAAATTTATAGGAAGAGGTAATTTAGGAAAAAGGCCATTGACTACTTATTATAATATTTTTGAAAAACAAGATATTACATATTCTTATGAAGAAGGTAAGCTTAATTTAATAGTAAGTGGTGAGCTGAAACCAGGGATTTTCGAAATAGAAGGAAATGTAAGTTCTCAATTTATAACTGGTATTTTATTTACTTTACCATTATTAAATGATGATTCTAAAATTATTATTACTACTGAAATGGAATCAAAGGGATATATTGATTTAACTTTAAGAGCAATGAGTGATTTTGGAATAGAGGTAATTAATAATGATTATAAAGAGTTTATAATCAAGGGAAATCAACGATATAAGGCTAGAAATTATAGAGTTGAGGGAGATTATTCTCAAGCAGCATTTTTCCTTTGTGCTGATAGCTTAGGGAATAATGTTTTATGTAAGGATTTAGATTTAAATTCTCTTCAAGGTGATAAAGAAGTAATAGATATTTTAGAGAGAATGAATGTTATATTTAATGCAAGTGCTATAGGAGTAAAGGGTACTACTAGTGGCCAATTAGTTAGTACAATAATTGATGGAAGTCAATGTCCAGATATTATACCAGTGCTTACAGCTGTAGCTGCTTTAACTAAAGGAAAAACAGAAATAATAAATGCAGGAAGACTTAGAATAAAAGAATTTGACAGACTTGCTGCAGTAACATCTGAACTTAATAAGTTAGGTGCTAAGATAGTAGAACAAGAAGATGGATTAATAGTTACTGGTGTAGAAATTTTAAAAGGTAACGTAGAGGTTTGGAGTCATAAGGATCATAGAATTGCAATGACTTTAGCTATAGCTTCAACTAAGTGCGAAGAGCCAATAGTAATAAAGGATTATGAGTGTATAGCAAAATCTTATCCAAATTTCTTTGATGACTTTGTTAGCTTAGGTGGAAAAATAGAAAGGTTGGAGGAAAAGTAGATGAGTGGAATGTGGGGAAAGAATATAAGAATATCTATATTTGGAGAATCACATGGAAATGCAATAGGTATTAATATTGATGGATTACCTTCTGGATTTAATATTGATATGGATAAAGTAATGCTTGAAATGTCAAGAAGAGCACCAGGAAAAAGTCCATTATCAACTACTAGAAAAGAAGGAGATATTCCTGAAATATTAAGTGGATATTTTGAAGGAAAAACTACAGGCACTCCGCTTTGTGCAATAATACGTAACTCTAATACTAAATCTAAAGATTATTCTAAGTTGAAAGATGTAATGAGACCAGGTCATGCAGATTATACTGGAAATATCAGATATAATGGGTTTAACGACTATAGAGGTGGAGGTCATTTTTCAGGACGAATAACTGCACCACTTGTATTTGCAGGAGCTATTTGTAAGCAAATATTAGAGACTAAAGGGATAATTATTGCAGCTCATATAAATTCTATAGGAAATATTAAAGATAAGAGTTTTTTAGATGATGAAATAACATTAGATTTAATTAACTCATTTAAAGGTAAAGAATTACCATTAATAAATAAAGAATTAGAAGAAATTATGAGAAATGAAATAATAAGTGCAAGAAATAATTTAGATTCTATTGGTGGAACTATAGAGTGTGCAGTGTTTGGAATAAAACCAGGCATTGGTAATCCATTTTTTGATTCTGTGGAATCAACATTGCTCATTTAATGTTTAGTGTTCCAGCCGTTAAAGGAGTTGAATTTGGAAAAGGCTTTGAAATTTCTAAAATGAAAGGTTCAGAGGCTAATGATGAATATTATTTAGATGGAAAAGATATTAAAACAAGTACTAATAATAATGGTGGAATTTTAGGTGGAATAACTAATGGAATGCCAATAGTATTTAATGTGGCAATAAAGCCAACAGCATCTATATTTAAAGAGCAAAAAACAGTAAACATAGCAACTATGGAAGAAACTATTTTAAGTATAGAAGGAAGACATGATCCATGCATAGTACAAAGAGCGCTTCCAGTTATAGAGGCAGTTACTGCAATAGGAATTTTAGAGTTATTAGGTTAGTAAATAATTATATTATATGGTGAAGTAAATTTAGAAGAGAGGTGAGATTATGAATCTTTCAGAATGTAGAAAAGAAATTGATAATATAGATAAAGAGTTAGTTGAACTATTTGAGAGAAGAATGAATGTTGCAATAAAGGTAGCAGAATATAAAATGAAAAATAATATTCCAATTCTTAATACTACTAGAGAAGCTGAAGTTATTGAAAAGAATGTTAATAGACTTAGCAATAAAGAGTATTCAGAATTGACAGAGAAGTTCTTTGTTAACTTAATGGAGCTTAGTAGAAGCCTTCAAGCTAAACTAATCAATAGTAATGAAGCTACTAATGGAGTATTAGCAGAGTATAAAATAAATAGTGAAGATAAAAAAAAACTAGATAATATTAAGATTGGATATCAAGGGGTTAAGGGTTCTTTTAGTGAAGAGGCCATGATTAAATATTTTGGTGAAAACCATATAACTAGTGATTATGAAGAGTTTGAAGATGTATTTTTAGCTTTAAAAAATAATAAAATTGATTATGGAATATTACCTATTGAAAACTCATGTACTGGAGCTATAACTACTGTTTATGACTTATTAGTTAAGTATGGACTTAATATTGTAGGTGAGGAATGTATAAAGATAGACCAAAATTTAATTGGGGTAAAAGGGACAAAGTTAGAGGATATAAAAGAAATATATTCACATCCACAAGGGTTTGAACAAAGTAGAAAGTTTTTAGATGAATTTAGTAATTTAAAGCTTATACCATTTCATAATACTGCAATTAGTGCAAAATATGTTTCAGAGATTAATGATAAATCAAAGGCTGCTATTGCAAGCTTAAGAGCAGCTGAACTTTATGGCTTAGATGTAATTAAAGAAGAAATAAATGATAAAAATGATAATCATACTAAGTTTATTATAATTGGAAAAGAGTTAGAGTGTAATGAAGAATGTAATAAGGTAACAGTAGTATTTTCATTAGATAATAAAGCTGGTACATTATATAAATTGCTAAGGCACTTTGCTGAAAATAATATTAATATGCTAAAAATAGAATCAAGACCAAGTAAGAATGAGCCGTGGCAATATCTTTTATATGTAGATTTTGAAGGAAATATTAAGAATGATGATGTTAAAAAGGCAATAAATTTAATTGATGATCAAAGTGAGTATTTTAAATTACTTGGATGTTATAAAAAGATAGAAGATTGAGGGAATGGTGTAATGGATTTTTACGGATTATTAGGTGAGAAGCTAAGCCATAGCCTATCTCCAACAATTAATAAAATGATATTTGAAAAGAATCATATTGATGGTGCATATAAGATATTTGAAGTTCAAAAAAGTAGGCTTGAAGATTTTGTAGAGGCCATTAAGTTATTAAAAGTAAAAGGATTTAATGTTACTATTCCATATAAAGAAAGTATAATGCAGCATTTAGATTATATATCAGACGAAGCAAAGAGAATAGGTGCAGTAAATACTGTAATGCTAAAAGAAGATAAACTTTATGGGTATAATACTGATTATTTTGGAATTAAAGTAATGCTTAATAGTAGAAATATAGATGTTAAGAATAAAACTGCAATTATTTTAGGATCAGGGGGAGCATGTAAGGCTGTTATTACTTATTTATTAGACAATGAAGTTAAAAATATTTATATTGTAAGTAGAAACCCTGAAGGGATTAATCTAAGAATTTTAGATAAGCGCGTATCAGTAATAAATTATGATGAATTATTAGATATAAAGGGAGAGTTAATAATTAACACAACGCCTCTTGGAATGTATCCTAATATTGACAGTTGTGCAGTTAATAGAGAAATAGTAAAAAAATTCGATATAGCTGTTGATCTAGTATATAATCCTACAGAAACTAAGTTTTTAAAAATGGCAAAAGAGGAAAGTAAAATTGCCATTGGAGGATTACATATGTTAGTGGGGCAAGCGGTTAAGAGTCAAGCTATATTTAATAATATGGAAATAAAGAAGGATTTAATAGATTATATATATAAAGAGTTGTCTAAAACATTTAATTAGGGGGTGAATTTATGAATGAAAAAAGTATAACCTTAATAGGATTACCTGGCTGTGGAAAAAGTACTATTGGAGATTTGCTTTCCAAAAAATTGAATTATGCATTCATAGATATGGATAATTATATTGAAGAAGAGCAAGGTAAAACTATCATCGAAATATTTAAAAATGGTGAAGATTATTTTAGAACCATAGAAACTGAAACTTGTAAGGTATTGGGGCAAAAAAGTAAGACTATTATATCTTCAGGTGGTGGAGTTATCAAAAAGGCAATAAATATAGATTTATTAAAAGAAATTCAATTGTAGTTTTTATTGATAGACCAGTAGAAAATATTTTAAGTGATATTGAAGTTGAAAAGAGACCTTTACTAGCAAATGGTAAAGAAGTATTATATAAATTATATGATGAACGATATGAGTTATATAAAAAATATTGTGATTATAAAATTCCTAATGTAGGAACTTTAGATGATGTTGTAGATACTATAATATCAACTGTAATGTAAAAATTTTATATTTAATATAAAGAACTAAAGAGGAAATTTGAAATGTATAATAAATTTAAAATCAGTAGTATGGAGGTATGGTAGATATGGTTATTGTAATGAATCCTAAAAGTAGTGAAAAAGAAGTATCAGAAGTAAAAAATGAATTAAGTAGGTTAGGGCTAGGAATACATCTATCACAAGGAGAAACATTCTGTATAATAGGTGTAGTAGGTGAAACGAGAGCTTTAGATCCAAACAAACTTTTGACTTTCGATGGAGTAGACAAAATATTAAAAGTTGAAGAACCGTTTAAGAAAGCAAATAGGTTATTTAAACCAGATGATACTATAGTTAATGTTAATGGAACTTTAGTTGGAGGAAATAATCTTGGAATTATGGCAGGACCATGTTCTGTTGAGAGTGAAGAACAAATAATAAAGATTGCAAAATCTGTTAAAGCATCAGGAGCAAACTTTTTAAGAGGGGGAGCTTTTAAGCCAAGAACTTCACCTTATAGCTTCCAAGGATTAGAGCTTGAAGGATTAAAATTACTGAAAGCAGCAAAGGAAGCAACAGGATTATCAATAGTTACTGAAATAATGTCAACTGATTATATAGATGAATTTGTTAGAGATGTAGATGTAATTCAAGTTGGTGCAAGAAACATGCAAAACTTTGATTTATTGAAACAATTAGGTAAAACTAATAAGCCAATTTTATTAAAGAGAGGTTTATCAGCTACAATAGAAGAATGGCTTATGAGTGCAGAATATATAATGGCTGGAGGAAATGAAAATGTTATTCTTTGTGAAAGAGGTATAAGAACTTACGAAGGATATACTAGAAATACTTTAGATTTAAGTGCAATTCCAGTAATTAAAAAATTATCTCATTTACCAATAATAGTGGATCCAAGCCATGCAGCAGGATATTGGTATTTAGTTGAACCATTAGCTAAGGCTGCTATAGCAGCAGGTGCAGATGGGCTTATGATAGAAGTTCATAACAATCCACAATGCGCATTAAGTGATGGTCAACAATCAGTTAAACCTGAACTTTTCGATGAAATAATGAAAAAAGTAAAAATATTAGCTGAAATGGAAGGGAAAAAAATAGTTAGAAGCTAGAAGGTAAAAATTAGAAATTTATGAATAAATTAATGAACTTCTAATTAAATACTACTAGTTTATAGCTGTAAATGGGGGATATTATGAGAATAGTTATTGTAGGTCTTGGTGTTATTGGTGGTTCCTATGCAATGGCACTTAAAGAAGCAGGTTATAATGAGGTTTATGGTATAGATAAAAATATTGACACATTAAATAAAGCTAAGGCTTTAGGAATTATTAAAGAAGGATATGAAGATGGGAAGGAAATAGTTTCTGAAGCAGATTTAATTGTATTAGCTGTTTATCCAGATTTAGTTAAAAGTTTTATAAGTAATAATAAAGAAAATTTTAAAGACAATGCTATAATTACAGATGTAACAGGAATAAAACAGTTATTTATTAATGAAGTATTGGATATACTACCAGATAATATAGATTTTGTTTTTGCTCATCCAATGGCTGGTAGAGAAAAAAAAGGGATAGATTATGCTACAAATACTGTATTTAAGGATGCTAATTTCTTAATAACAGTAACAGATAAAAATAAGATTGAAAGCTTAGAGTTAATTGAAGAGTTAGCATATAAAATGGGATTTAAGCATGTGAAAAGAATATGTCCTAAATACCATGATGAAATGATAGCATTTACTAGCCAATTACCTCATGCTTTAGCAGTAGCACTTATTAATAGTGATATTGAAGGAAGAAATACTGGAGAATTTATAGGAGATAGTTATAGGGATTTAACTAGAATTGCAAATATAAATGAAACTTTATGGAGTCAATTATTTTTAGGAAATAAAGAAAACTTATTACAAGCAATTTATAATTTTGAAGAGGAATTAGATAAAATAAAAAGTTGTTTGGAGAATGAAGATAAAGAGGCTTTGCGAGAGTTATTTATTAAATCTTCTGTAAGAAGAGAAAAATTATAATAGATTAATTTAAAAAGATGGCTGATATAGTTAATATCAGCCATCTTTTTAGCATTTATAAGTAAAAATACTAATAATTTTACAGATACAAGATAATAATATAAGTGAAATCGTTTATTGATTAGAAAATAGGATTAATACAAGAAAATACTGGTAAAAATTAAAGTTGATACAAGGTGAAATTTAGAGTAGAATTGTTTCTTGTATATTTATCTGGAAAAGGAGTGGTTATCTTGGCAGGGAAAACAAAAATAACTAAGCAATTTATTATATCACAGACTGTTTTATATGTTTTTATAATGGCATTTGTAATAGCATTTAAATCTATTTTTGGAGATAAAAACACACTAGTTGGAGTAATGGGTATAACAGCAATATTAATGCTTACACAAATTAATCTTACTATTTCTCCAGGAAAAAATTTATTAAAGTTGATTATAATAAATTTAGGAATAGGCATATTTACATATTTAGCAAATCTTAATATATGGTTAGCTATACCTATAAATTTCATAGGTATATTTATAATAGCGTATACCTTTTATTATAATTTAAAGTCACCAGTATATTTACCATTTTCATTACAATATTTATTTTTACTATCTACTCCTATTACTGCAGCTGAATTGCCAATGAGATTGCTCTCACTTTTAGTGGCACCAGTTCGAATTATGATAGTACAATTTATTATTAATAAAAATAAAACCACTAAGGTTGGAAATAAGTTAATAGGTAGTATTTGCGATAATCTTATAAAAAAGATAAATAGTAATGAGAATAAAGACGATATAAATAAATCAATAAAAAGTAATGCTAATGAATTTAGAAAGATTGTTTATGATAATAGAAAAGATAATTTCTATGTAACAGAAGAAGGAAGAATAAAATTAAATATTGTTATAATTTTAGAAAAGTTATCAAATTTATTAGATGAAAAGATCAATAATAAAGTAATATTAAATGATTTAATAATTTGTTTACAAGAATTAAAACTTAGTTTAGGAAAAGAAGATAATTTAAAAGATATTAATAATAAAATAAATAATTTAATAAAAAAATATAAAAAAGAGGATATTAAGGATTTAGTTACTTTAAGAATACTAAATACTATTAATATGTTAAGTATATCTTTAGAAGAATTAAAATCATTAGGTAAAGAGAATTATAATACTATAAAAGCCAGTGAAGATATACCAGAAAAGTATAAAATGGTTAATATTCATAAGAAGGAATTTTATAAAAAATCAGTAAAGTTTTCTTATGCTATTAGAGTATCACTAGGAATAACTATTTCTGCTTTTATTGCAGATTATTTCAAATTTGCAGAAGGAAGATGGATTTACTTTACAACATTTGCAATAATAATTCCTATATATGAATTATCAAAGAAAAAGCTAAAAGATAGAATGTTTGCCACTTTAGTTGGTGGAGTTATAATAGTTTTATTATTTACTATATTTAAAAATGTTTTAGTTAGAATGTTAATAATAATGGCTGCAGGTTATTTAAGAGCATATACTTCAACATACAGATATGGAACTATTTACACTACAATATGTGCAATTGGTGCAGTAGCTATGTCTGGCGGAGCAGTAGTTTTAACTATCAATAGAATACTATTTGTTATATTAGGAACTATAATAGCTATTATTATTAATAGATTTGTATTACCTGTAAGAATGAAAGATGCAAATGAAGAACTTTTAGGAACCTATAGAGATGTACTTTATGGAATGTTAAATGAAGTATATGAAGAAGCAATTAACCAAAATGACAATACTCATAAAATGGATACATTATTGCTTGTAACTACTATGATAGAGGAAAGGCTAGCTGTTAATAATAGTGATTTTATTACAGAAGAAGATAATGGTTACTTTGATAAAGTAAGAATTTTAATAATTGATATTTATCAGTTATATACATTAGTAAAAAGAAGCGAAATTAAACAAAATAATGAATATATGATTGAAGATTTAAAAAAGTTATCAAATGTATCAAATATAAATATAGACAATACGATAAAAGATGTAGAAGAACATATAAATATAGCAAAAGGAATTGATAATAAGATAATTTTTGCAAGTATAAGGGGAGTCTTATCAGGAATAAAGGAATTAAAAGACAGTAATAAAGCCTTACCTGAATAGTTTATAGAATAAAAAGCTAATAATTTAATATACAAGTAAACAAAAAACCTAAGTAATAAATCTTAGGTTTTTTTGTTGTTATATTAGTAAGCACATTTTTTACAATAAGTATCAATAATAGAATATATATTAAACAAAGAAGATATATAAATTAATAAAGAATTATCTTCCTTTAATCTTACCTTCAATACCTCTTTCAGCTAATATTTCATAAATAGTTTTAGATGTTGTATCAGCTAATGTATATCCAATTAATTTTAATATTTCTTCAAGTTTTTCTTCAGAAGTAGTTTCAATTTCTAAGTATGGGAACGGACAAAAGCTTTTATCGTTTATATCAATTTCAATTAAAGAATCATCAATTTTATAGCTTTCTCTATATTTAGATATAGATTCTTGAAGAACAAGACCTAATGACTTAAATATTCTTCTTGCCATCTCTGCATCTTCAACTATAGTTTCATTTTCTTCCATAACTTTAAAAGTACCTTGACTTAACATTTTTTTTGTAGTCATAAATACAGTTTCTTTACCTGTTATTCTATCAATAGTAGTTCTAACTCTAGCATACCCTTTAGAAGCTAAAAGTCTACCATCTTCAAAATCGTATATTTCATTAACCTGATCTTCAGCTTTTACTTTAGTAGCACCTAAAGTAGTCATTTTATATCTAATATCATCAACATCAATATCAATTACTCTAGTTTCTAATTCTTTCATCAATAATAACTCCCTTAGTTTTTAAAATAATAATAGTTATATTATACAATAAAATATGTTAATTTATCTTATCAAATAATTTTTTTGAAATTATGAAACCTTTTTAAAAAATTTAAGTCTAAAATTATAGATGATAAAAAGGGGGACAATTTTAATGAAGGTAATAAAAATAAAAGTTAAAACAATTATAGTAACAGTATTAATTTTATTTTGTACTATTCCATATATATTTTATTTTATTGGGGTATTAGGATTTCAATCAGATGGTATAGTAAATGGAAGAGGTATTAAGATATATACAGCAGGTTTTTTAAAGTTATATGAACATTATCCCACATTCAAGATAGACATGGGTAGGACCTATTATATTCTTGGAATGAGTAACTACGATTATATTCATGAAGTATTATATTATTACTCAAGTGGAACTATGGTTAACTCAACCCAAAATGGAAATATGGAACAGGCACTAATAGCAAAAGAGTATTTTGAAAAAGGTGTATCATTAGGACAAAATGATAATTATTATATAAATAATTTGAATGCTTTAATAAATTTAGAGATGGTTTTAGGAAATACAGATAGGGCTTTTGAACTTATAATGAATGCTAAAGATAGTGAAAAAGAAGTGATTTATCAAACTGCATTAGTAAATGAAATTGTATATTACGGAAAACAAGGTGAATATGATAAGGCTTTAAAATTATGTGAAGATAATGAAGAGTATTTACCACTTCTAAAGAGATATAAAAATTCTATAAATTATCTTAAAGGTGATATTGATAAAATAGAAGTAAATGATATGTATGAAGGAATAGATGATATTGATAAATATAATGAAGAGTTAAGTATTGAAAGTAGAAAAAATAGATTTTTAGTTTCTGCTAATATATTAAAGGACATAGATTTTATTAGACCTATAGAGATATATGATAAAGTTGAAATTGATGATGATATAAATTTTGGAGAAATAACTGGAAGAGTTACAGTCAAAGGGAAGCCTATAGCTAACACTGCAGTATTTTTAAATAAACAATATGGAGGTATAGGCTTTAATCCGGAGAATGGTAGAATAGATTTTACATTTCGTGATTTTAAAGAAAGCCAAACTGTATATACAAATGAAAATGGAGAATTCATATTTAAACATGCTTTTCCAGGTGTAGATTATGAAATAATAGCTTCTATACCTTCAGTTTTTGGAGATAAAGTTTCAAGGAGAGAAAATGTTACTCCTATAATTTTAAAGGATGGAGAAAAAGTTAATGTAGATATAACTTTAAATGATGAAGTTAAGGTAAATGAAGTAAAAACTGATTATGAAAATGACGAAATAATTATTAAATATAATGAGTATCCTGAGGCATATTCTTATGGGTTAGTTATAAGAGTTGGAGCTGTAGGAATGAGTGTTAATGAGCTTACAGACAAAAATGAAATTAAAATTCCATTAACTAAGGGTTCTTTTCAAAGCTTTGCTATTAGGGGTGCTACAGAGGATGAAAATGGTGAATTAATACCAACAGCAGAATCGTACTTAGGAAGTATAGATGTAAATAAATTATATATTAATGTTGTTGCTTACGATAAGGAAGGAATGATATTATCAAGTTCTTCTACGCCTATTGAAGTTAAGATTAAAAAGAAGAAATTAAATCGTGGTGAAAAGCTTATATTAGATTATAAAATAGATGAAGGTTATGATTGGTTATGTGAAAAGTTAAAAAGTGAGCCTATGAATAAAGAGTATATTTATCCTGTAATGAGAATTGCTTATGAAAGAGGAGATATCCAGTTTGGTGATGAATTAATAAATAGATTAGAAGAAATTAATAAAACAGGTTTTGATAAAAAATTGAGAGAATGGTATGTGAGTGAATGATGATGGATAACTTAAGGGGGACGAAGTTATTAAGTAAAATAAGTAGTGATAGAGAAGCTGTAGTGGAAGAAATAATAGATGTTTATGGAGATAAAATATTAAGGCTTTGTTTTATTCAGTTAGGAAATGTAGAAGAAGCAGAAGATGCAACGCAAGAAGTATTCCTAAAGGTGTTTAAAAATATAAAAAAATATAATGGAGATTCTTCAATATATACTTGGATTTATAAAATAACTATAAATACATGCTTTGATATTTTAAAGAAAAGAAATAAGTTAAGGTATGATGATATATCCTTATATATAAATTTTATTAAGGATGAAAAAGATACAGAGATGATTATTTTGAAAAATTTAACTTCAAAAAGTATAAGAGTAGCTTTAATGAAAATTCCAGAAAAGTATAGAGTTTTATTATATATGTTTTATTTTGAAGAGCTAAAAATATCAGAAATATCAACTATTCTTAATGAAAAAGAAAATACTATAAAAACTAGGCTTAAACGAGGAAAAGCAGCATTAAGAAGAGTTATTGAAAAGGAGGAAATAAATTATGTACAATGACGATAGTGATTTATTTTTTGATAATGAAGTAAAAATCAAAATAAAACATAGTTTTGATGATATAAAACTTAGTAATGAAATAAAGAATAAAATAAAAGAAGAAATTATGATAGATGAACTGAAAGAAGTGAAAAATAAGGGCTTTAAAGAAAAAATTAATGATTTCCTAAATTATGAAGTAGAAATTCCTATAGGAAGGATAGGTGTTATAGCAGCGATATTAGCTATTATACCTACAACATTTACTATATATGAAGGAAAAAAGATAATGGATAATAATATAGAG
Organism: Clostridium celatum DSM 1785; assembly: GCF_000320405.1. Classification (GTDB taxonomy): domain Bacteria; phylum Bacillota; class Clostridia; order Clostridiales; family Clostridiaceae; genus Clostridium; species Clostridium celatum. Next base: position 17,020 of record NZ_KB291647.1, read on the forward strand.
TATCAAAAGGATATTACAAGTTATAATAATTTTAAAAAATAAATATATGAATTTTTTTATTATTAGTTAATAAAAAGGCTGTGAAAACACAGCCTTTTTAATATTAAATAAATAGTAAAAATATTTTTAGCTATTATAAGTTTCTTTATCTAAAGAGTTTTCAGAATTAGCAACAACTACAGCTGTAGCAGAATCTCCAATTACATTTAAGCAAGTAATTAACATGTCTATAGGTCTATTTATAGCAATTATAAGTGAATAAGCTATAAGAGTAGCTTCGTTGTTGTATCCCATTCCTGTTAAAACTGTAAATAGAATTATTGAAGAAGAACCAGGAGCAGATGGAGTACCTATAGAAGCTATTAAAGCTAATATTGCAATTAAAATTACATTTTGAATAGTAAGATTATATCCAGAGCTTGCTGCTATAAAAATAGCTGCTATTACTTGCATTATTGCGGTACCATTCATGTTTATTGTCATTCCCAAAGGTAAAACAAAAGATGCAATATCTTTATCAACGCCAAGTTCATCAACAGTTGTTTTTTCATTTAAGGATAAAGCTGCAGATGAAGCGGCAGCTGAAAATCCTAAAAGAGCAACTTTAGCAATTTTTTTCATGAAAATAATAGGGTTTAACTTTGTATTTAAATAAACAAATAGTGGATAAGCAATCACTAAAAATATTATTGAAGCTATTGCGACTACAAGCATATAAGCTAATGCTGGTTTTAAATGATCTATGCCATATACAGCAAATGTTCTTGTAATTAACACAAAAACTGCAATTGGACTAAATTTAGTTATTATAAATCCTAAAAATACGCTGATTATATTATTTATATCAATAAGTAAGTTCTTTAACACTAAAATCTTTTCATCTAGAGCATTAATACATAAACCAATAACTACAGCTAAAAATACTATAGATAATACCATTGAGTTATTTGACATAACACTAGTTATGTTGTTTGGAACAGCATTAAGTATTACAAGTAGTGGATTACTTCCACTAGATACAGTTACAGATGTAGTAGTATTAGTAGAAAGGTGGACATTAAAAAATCCAAGTTTATAAGCAGTAAATCCAAAAACACATGCTGTTGCTAACGCAAATATAGATGTAGTTAAAAATCCTAAAAGTGTTTTTGATGATATTCGTCCAAGTTTTTTTGTATCGCTAATATGACACATAGCTAAGGCTATAGATGAAAACACCATTGGAATTATAATTAATTGAAGACAATTAATGAATAATTGTCCTAATATATAAAAAATACCAAAAGCATTTTTCCCTTCTTCAGTAGTTATATCTTGAAATAAAATATTATTAATAATATTCCAAAGTGAAGATTTATCATTAGCTATTAATGATTCTCTTAATAATATAAAAAGTGTACCGACAATTAAAGCTAGCACCAGAGATAATCCCATTCTTATAGCTAGCTGAGCAGAGTTATTTTTTCCTTTTGTAAAATTAAATTTCATAAAATTATCTCCCAAATAAAATATATAAATAAGTTTATATTATAGTTTCATAAGCCAAATTACATATTTATAGTATTAACAGTTTATCAATAAAAAAGTTATGTAAAGGTTGTAAATTAGCATATTAAAAATTAAGTGTTGAATATTTTATTAATGGAATATAATTATTTAACGCTATGATAAATATATATTAGAAAAAATAATATGTCAATAATTTAACTATGTAAATATAGTATTGAGATGAATGATTTAAGAAAATAAATTTATAGATAAAAACTATAATATTTATAGAAAATATCTATAAAAAGCATTACTTATTAAGATGGAAAGGTGATAAAATATATATAATATAGAATTTATAAGGGGGCATATAAAAATGAAATTTAATAAATTAAATATGGGGCAATACAATATGATGAAGGTAAAAGCAACTCTTAAATGTAGTGTTTGCAACGAGGATTGCAATTATATAGACTATTGGAATGGTAATAAGTTTTGTTCTACAGAATGCCAAGAAAAATATTATAATTGGATAAAGAAAAACAAAGAATCAATAGCATAATATATAATGATGAATTAAGATAATATATTATCTATAATTCATCATTTTTTTATATTCATAAAAGATAATTATGTAAATTAATTAATATATAGTTTTTATCTATAGATAATGTTGCTAAAATCAATTGGATTAGTAGAGAATACTAGAATATAATAAAAGTAAATTAAGTGTTAAATATTTAACGTTCATTATTTTGTTAAAAATACTAAGCGAATTAAATGGATTAGGAATGGCTTAAGATTTAAGTAAGCTATTTAATATAAAGGAGAGAATACAATGGAAAGACGTATTTCAGGATATACTACATTAATAGGATTATTAGCAACACCAATTAAACATACAAGTTCACCAAAGATGCATAATGAAGCATTTAGATATTTAGGTTTAGATTATGCTTATCTTGCATTTGAAGTTGGAAATGAAGGATTAGAAGATGCAGTAAAAGGATTAAAAGCAATGCAAGCTAGAGGTTGCAATGTATCAATGCCAAATAAAACTGTTATTCATAAATATTTAGATAAATTAACTCCAGCAGCAGAACTTGCAGGAGCTGTAAATACAGTTATAAATGATGATGGTGTTTTAACTGGACACATTACTGATGGTGTTGGTTACATGAGATCATTAAGCGATGCTGGATTTGATATTATTGGTAAGAAAATGACTATAGTTGGAGCTGGTGGAGCAGCTACAGCAATTTGTATCCAAGCAGCATTAGATGGAGTAGCTGAACTTTCAATATTCAATCAAGACGCTGAATTTTTTGAAAGATCAGAAGAAACAGTTAAGAAGGATAAATGAAAAAACTAACTGTAAGGCTAAGTTATTTAGATTAGAAGATAAAGATGCATTAAGAGCAGAAATTGCTGACTCTGCAATATTCACAAATGGTACAGGAATGGGTATGAAGCCATACGTTGGTCAAACATACATAGAAAAGGATATGCTAAGGCCAGATCTTATAGTAAGTGACGTTGTATATCAACCAGCAAAAACTAGATTATTAGAATTAGCAGAAGAAGTTGGATGTCCAACAATCAATGGATTAGGAATGATGTTATTCCAAGGTGCAGAAGCATTTAAATGCTGGACTGGACAAGAAATGCCAATAGAACACATGAAAGAATTCTTATTTGGAGATAAGTAAGCTTCCAAATTTAAATTTTGAAAAGTGAACGTATGCCTATGATTAGCAGGCGTAGGTATTTCATTAAAAAAATAATACGAAAAAATATAGTGGTGCACAGTTGCATCTAGGAGGAAATAAAAATGAAATTCATGGTAATAAATGGACCAAACATAAACATGATAGGTGTTAGAGAAAAAGGAATATATGGATCAAAGAGCTTTACTGAGATTTGTGAATATATAAAAGAAGAAGGCGAAAAGAGAGGACACGAAGTTACTCTACTTCAAAGCAACTGTGAAGGAACTATGATAGATTTCTTACAAAGAGCATACTTTGAAAAGTTTGATGGGGTTATAATAAATCCAGGAGCATATACTCACTATAGCATAGCTTTACATGATGCAATTAAAGGAAATACAGGAATTCCAACAGTTGAAGTTCATATTTCTAATGTACATGCTAGAGAAGAATTCAGAAAAGAGTCTAAAACAGCTCCAGCTTGTATCGGACAAATGTGTGGATTCGGTGAAAAAGGTTATGTTTTAGCTATGGAGGCTCTAGAAGATTATATTACTAGAAATAAGTAAGAATTTAGCAAAAATGGCTGTTGCAATATGCGCAGCCTTTTTTATTTGATTTAAATTGATAGATTAAATCTATAGAAAAAGCTAAAAACATTCATTAGATTTATAGCTTTTGTGGGGTTATACTTATTTAAGTAATAGTATGAAAGCAAAAGTTAAAACTTTATCAATATATAATTTATTAGGAGAATGTAGGATGAATAAGTATAAAAACATATTTACACCATTAACAATAAAGAATATGACTATTAGAAATAGAGTTGCTATGCCTCCAATGGGAACAAATTACGGCGGAGCTATGGGTGATTTCACTGAAGAACATGTTCAATATTATGAAAAGAGAGCTAAAGGTGGCATTGGTTTAATAATAGTAGAAAATGCTTGCGTTGATTTCCCAGTTGGTTCAAATGGAACAACTCAAATTAGATTAGATCATGATAGATATATGCCAAACCTATTTAGATTAACAGAAAGATTACATAGACATGGTGCTTGTGTTGCAATTCAAATAAATCACTCTGGAGCATCAGCAGTACCAGGAAGAATTGAAGGAAATACTCCAGTATCTTCTTCAAATATACCATCAAAAACAGGTGGAGCTATTCCAAGACCATTAACAGTAGAAGAAATATATGCAATTGCTGATAAGTATGCAGATGCGGCAAGAAGAGCTCAAATGGCTGGATTTGATGCAGTTGAAATTCATGGAGGACACTCTTACTTATTATGTCAATTCTTATCACCTTTATATAATAAGAGAACTGATGAGTTTGGTGGAAGTTTAGAAAACAGAGTAAGATTCCCTAAATTAGTATTAGAAAAAGTTAGAGCTGCAGTAGGACCAATGTTCCCAATAAGCTTTAGATTTAGTGCTGATGAATTTATGGAAGGTGGAAATACATTAGAAGATACATTAGAAATGATGGAGTACCTTGTTGATGAAATTGATATATTAAATGTATCAGCCGCAGTTAACGATACACTTCAATATCAAATAGATGCTAACTATTTAAAAGATGGATGGCGTTCATACATGGCAAAAGCTTTCAAAGAAAAGTTTAACAAGCCAGTTATAACATCAGGAAACATTAGAAATCCTGAAGTTGCTGAAAGAATATTATCAGAAGGACATGCTGATTTATTAGCAATGGGACGTGGACTTATAGCTGATCCAGAATGGGTTAACAAAGTTAGAAGTGGAAGAGAAGATGAATTAAGAAAATGTATATCTTGTAACATTGGATGTGCTGGTCATAGAATTGGAATAAATAGACCAGTAAGATGTACAATAAATCCAGAAGTTATCTTAGGAGAAGAAGCTCATACTTCTATGAAAGTAAACAAGCCAGTTAATGTTGTTGTTATTGGTGGAGGAACTGCAGGATTAGAAGCTGCTTGTACAGCTGCTGAAGTAGGATGTACAACATTCTTATTTGAAGCTAAACCTTACTTAGGTGGATTAGCTAGAGAAATAGCTAAATTACCAGCTAAAGATAGAATTAATGATTTCCCAAATTACTTAATTAACAGAGCTAAGAAGTTAAGAAATCTTTATATATTTACAAATACTACTGCTACAATTGAAGCAATAGAAAACTTAAAACCAGATGTAGTTGTTAATGCTACAGGATCAACTCCATTATTACCTCCAATTACAGGATTACATGATAGAGTTGATAAAGAAGATTCAAAAGTATTATCAATCTTTGGATTAATAAATAATATTGAAAAGTTCAATGAAATGGACTTAGAAGGAAAGAAAATAGGAGTTATCGGTGGAGGAGCTGTTGGACTAGATGTAGTTGAATACTTCGCTCACAAAGGTGCTCACGTTACTATAGTTGAAAGAATGCCAGCTGTAGGAAATGGAATGGATATAATAACTAAGCTTGATTTTATGACTATGCTTAAGAAGAAAGAAGTAGATGTAAGAATTGAAACTTCATTATTAGAAATTAAAGATAGTAGCTTTATAGTTAATAAAGATGGGCAAGATGAAGAAATCAACTTTGATTATGGATTTGTATGTTTAGGAATGAGAGCATACTCACCATTAATGACTTCTCTTCAAGAAAACTTTGCTGGAACTAATGTTGAAGTTGTTAATATTGGTGATAGTGTTAGAGCTAGAAGAATTATTGAAGGTGTTGAAGAAGGTAGACATATCACTGATACACTTAAGAGAATTGGAGCTTTATAATATAGAGTTAATATAATATAAATATAAATACACCCAACCCAGTTGAGAAATCATCTGGGTTATTTTTTATTAAAATATGTTGAAATACTAATAAAACTTAAAGAATAATAGCGTAAACAAGAGATTAATAATTTAGAAGCATAGATATCATGAAGCTTTAAATGATCTTATATTTTTGATTGCTTTTTGAAGGATCTTATATATTTACAAGGATTAGGTGTGAAAAGTCTAATATATTTAAGAATAATAAGGTTTTATTGAAAGCATAGTTCATGAGAAATTAAATTTTTGAATAAATTAAATATAATTTTAGATATATAAAAAAGATACCATAAAATTAACAGTATAATAAAAAAATGTATATATTGTTGAAAAATAATGTATTTACTATATAATATAACAGGGTATATTTTAACATATAATAGGGATATAAGAATGAGGTAGTAAAGAAATGAAATCAAAATCGATAATAATTATAGTGTTAATATGTATTTTAATGAATATTTTAACTTTTAAAAATGTATCAGCAAGTATATTATTAGCAGAGCAGTTTGAAAAGTTATCTATTTATGAAGGAATTTCCAATGAATATATAACATCAATTTTTCAAGATAGTAAAGGATATATGTGGATAGGAACAGCAGATGGGCTCAATAGATATGATGGTAAAAATGTGAAGACATATAATGCAGATGTTAATAGAAAAGATTCTTTAAGTTCAACATACATAAATGCCATAGAAGAAGATGATAGGGGAAACATATGGATTGGAACGAACTATGGTTTAGATATTTTAATAAATAATACTTTTGAAGTGATAAGATTGAAAGATTATACTATCGAGAATTATAGTTTAGGTGAATTAGAAATTACAGATATATTAAAGAGCAACTATGAAGAAAATATTATGTGGGTTGGTACTTCAAATGGATTAATAAAAATAAATATTGAAACTTATGAAGTAGAAGAGTTTTTTTATGATAAAAATGATAGTGACTCATTAACTAATTCATATATAACTTGCTTAAAAGAAGATAAATATAAGAGACTATGGGTGGGAACAAAAAATGGTATAAATATTTTAGATGAAAATTCTAAAGTTATATATACTCAAACTCAAATAGACAACAATAAATTATTTGTTCATGATATAGAAAGTGATAGTTTTGATTATATGTGGGTTTCCACTAAAGAGGGAATTATTATATATGATATTAATAGTACTGAATCAAAACAGATACTAATTTTATCAAATGAAGGTTTAAAAACATATAATTTAAATGAAGATGGGATGGACAAGATTTTAGATGAGAAAAATAAAGATATAAAAATATATAATAATAATTTTATTATGAGTGATAGTAAAGATAATATATGGATATCTAGCAGTGAGGGAATAAAGGTATACATTAAGGGTACATCAAAGATAACAGAGATTAAGAGAGATGAAAATAATCTTAATTCTATTTCAAGTAATATTATAACGTGTTTTTATGAAGATAATAATGGAGTAATATGGGTTGGAACTGATAGAGGGATAAATATATTAAATGAAAATAGACAATTTAATTCTTCAATGACTAGTATAGGAAGTGATAAAGCGATATATGATAAGGATATAGTATCTATTGTCCAACATAATGAGTATGTTTGGATAGCTACTAAATTTGATGGAGTATATATATATAATGAAGATGGAATATTAATTAGGCATTTAAATACATATGATAATGAACTGGGTTTTAGTAACAGGTATGTAAAAAAGATGTTTAGTATAAATAATCAATTTATTATTATTACAACTAATAAAAATTTAGTAGCAATTGATACAAAGAATTATACATATACCAATGATGTATATGAACAAGCTTATTACTCAGAATTAAATTATTTATATAATGATGGGAAAGAAATATGGACAGCTACAGAAGATAACTTTTATTCCTATAATTTAAGTTCTGGAGAAGAAACATATTATAGTTATAAACTAAAAGAATTTAATATAAATCCAGGTCATATAAAGTATATTATAGAAGATTATAGAGATGAAAATATACTTTGGTTAGGGGGAAGTGATACCGGGATAGTTAAATATAGTAAAAAACATGGCGTTATTAAGCAATATCTTAATGATTCTTCAGATGAAAAATCATTAATTAGTAATAAGGTTAATTGTATTACTTTTGATAACTTTGGAGATTTATGGGTAGGTACTAATATGGGCTTAAGTAAATTGGATATAGAATCAGATGAATTTACTTCATATACCATAGTAGAAGGTTTAACTAATAATTTTGTAAATTCAATATTATTAGATGAAGGCGGTAACCTTTGGATAAGTACAAATAATGGATTAAATAAGTTTAATATAGAAACGAAAGATATAGTAAATTTTACAGAGACAGATGGAGTGTATGGAAGCCAATTTAATGTAAACTCTAGTCTTATTTGTAGAGATGGAACTATGATGTTTGGAAACACAAAAGGTGTTGTATACTTTAAGCCAAATGAAATAGTCGAACCGGAAAAAGCTGATGATAAGGTTGTAATTGGTGATATTTTAATTGGAAAAGAAAAAGCCATTTATGATGGTAATGAGTTAATTTTAGAGTATGATGATAAAGATTTATCTATTGATTATTTTTTACCTAATTATAGGACTTTAGATAATATAACTTATGAATATATGATTGAAGGTATTGATTCAGATTGGGTATATGTAGACGATAATAATAATTTATCTATTAAGATTTTAAAGCCAGGTAAATATACGCTAAAAATAAGAGCTAGAGATGGACATGGTAATTTAACAGATGAAGCACATATGAATATAAGGGTTAAAAATCCAATTTGGAAGAGCCCTTTAGCTTGTATAATATATGTTTTAATAATATGTGCAATAGTACTATATATATTAAATTATGTTAAGATATTAAGAAAGTTAGTAAATCAAAAAACAATGAAATTAAATGCCCAATTAGAAGAGAATAAAAGATTAAGTGAAGAAATAATAGATAATGAAAGATTTAAAAATAATTATTTTGTAAATTTATCACATGAGCTTAGAACACCAATAAATGTTATATCATCAACAATACAACTAGAAAGAGCTTTGAGCAAGGAAGGAAGTATAAGTAAAGAAAAATCAAATAGATATATGAATATTATAAGTAAAAACTGAGATAGTTTATTAAAAATAATAAATGATATTATAGATAGCTCAAAGATAGAAACAGGTCATTATAAAATTAATAAGCAAAACAATGATATAGTTTATATAGTGGAAGAGGCTGCTCTTAGTATGAGTAAATATATTGAAGAAAAGGGGTTAACCCTTATAATTGATCCGGATATAGAAGAAAAGATAATTTCTTGTGATGCAACTGAAGTTGAAAGATGTGTAATTAACTTGATAGGAAATGCAGTTAAGTTTACTCCGGAAGGTGGAGAAATTCATGTATATATTAAGGTGATTAATGAAAAGGTTGAGATTACTGTAGAGGATACAGGTATAGGAATATCAAAGGAAGATCAAGAATTTATATTTAAAAGGTTCTCACAAGTAGAAGGAACTAATGCTACAAAGGTAAGTAGTAGTGGAATTGGACTTACACTTGTTAAGCATATAGTAGAGCTTCATAATGGATATGTTAAGCTGGAAAGTGAAATTAATAAAGGAAGTAAATTTACAATAGTGTTATCAGGCGGATTAGTAAATTAAGAATAGAAGATTATATTAAATAACGGAAAATTTTACAATATTATTGTAATTTAAACTTTATAGCCATGTAGAAGATATTTCTACATGGTTTTTTTATAAAAACTATTACGGAATATGGTGTTTATAAAATTCTAACAATGGAATACTAATATTGAGGTGAGTTTATGAAATCAATATGGAGTGAAAATTGTAACTTCAAAAAAAGAGAAGCTTTAAATAAAGATATAGAAACAGATGTTTTAGTTATTGGGGGTGGAATAGCAGGAATATTAATAGCATTTATGTTAAAGGAAAATGAAAAAAATGTAGTTGTAATTGATTCAGGTGAAACTGCAAGTGGAAATACTAAAAATACTACTGCAAAAATAACATCTCAACATAATTTAATTTATCATAAGCTAATATCAGAGTTCGGAGAGCAAAAAGCTAAACAATATGCAAGAGCTAATGAACTTGCTATAGGAAAATATAAAGAAATAATTGAACAGAGAAAAATAGAGTGTGATTTCCAAAAACAATCTGCATATGTTTATTCTTTAAATGAAATAGAGAGTATAAAAAAAGAGGTGGAGGCTGCTAATAAGCTTGGTATTAATGCAGAGTTTGTAGATAAGATTAATCTTCCTTTTAAAATTAATGGAGCTGTTAAGTTTAATAATCAAGCACAATTTAATCCACTTAAATTTTTAAAAGATATCTCAGAGGATTTAATTATTTATGAAAATACTAGGGCAGTAAAAATTGATGAAGATTCAGTAACTACAAATAATGGTACTATAAAGGCAAAGCAAATAGTTATAGCAACGCATTATCCAATAATGAATACACCGGGATATTATTTCATGAAAATGCATCAAGAAAGATCATATGTTATAGCTTTAGAAGGAGTACCTGATATTAATGGTATGTATATAGATGTTGATACAGAGGGATATTCATTTAGAATGTATAAGAATTTAGTATTATTAGGTGGCATAAGTCAAAGAACTGGAGAAAATGAAAGTGGTGGAAGTTACGAAAAGCTAAGGGATGTGGCAAAATCATTATACCCAAATTCAAAAGAAAAGTATTATTGGTCAGCGCAAGATTGTATGACTATAGATGGGATACCATATATAGGTAGATATTCTGATGAAACTCCTAATATATATGTTGCTACAGGCTTTAACAAATGGGGAATGACAAGTGCTATGATATCTGCAATGATAATATCAGATATGATATTGGGAAGAGAAAATGATTTTTCAGAAATTTTTTCACCAAAAAGATTTGATTTATCGTTATCAATAAGTAATATTGCTAATGATATAAGTGAAACAGCTAAGAACTTTATTGCACAGAAAATATATATTCCAAGTAGTAATATAGAACATATTAGAAATGGGCATGGCGGAATTGTAGAATACAATGGAGAAAAAGTTGGTGTTTATAAAAATGATGAAGGTGAATCATTTATTGTATCAACAAAGTGTGCGCATTTAGGATGTCAGCTTAAATGGAATGCAGATGAATTAACATGGGATTGCCCATGCCATGGTTCAAGATTTGATTATAAAGGACGATTAATAGAAGGTCCAGCTACTAAGGATATTATAGATAGTTAATAAATAATAAATTCAGAAAATATGGGTGAAAGTTAAATTTTAATCTAATTTTAATCTTTCTTATATTTTAGATTAATTTTCTAGAAGTATTATATAACCATGATGAACGAAGAAGTTAAATTCATGGAGGTAATATAAATGGAAAGAAATGAAATGATTAAAAAATTAATGGAAAAGGCTCATGTAACTTATGAAGAAGCACAGGAAGTATTAGAAAAATGTAATTGGGATCTTTTAGATTCAATAATATATTTAGAGAGAAGTGGAAAAGTAGAAAATAATGATACTACTGTTATTATTGAAGTAAAAGAAGAGGATCAAAAGAAAGAGGATAACACTAAAAAAAAGGACGAAAGATATGGTGGAATTGGAGAAGTTATTGGGAGAATATTTAAATGTTTAGGAAAATTTATAGCTAAAGGAAATAAGAATTATTTTGAAGTTAAAAAAGATAATGAAAAGCCAATAAGAATATCATTAACAATTTCAATACTTTTATTAGTATTCTTTTTGCCACCAACTGCAATATTATTAGTAATAGGTTTATTCTGTGGATATAAGTATTCAGTTTCAGGTCCTAATATGAAATGTGATGGAGTTAATGATGTTTTTGAAAAAGTATCAGAATCAGCAGATACTATAAAAAAAGATTTTAAAAAAGGATATGAAGGAAACTAAGATATTATAAAGGAAGTCCTGAAGGTTATTCAGGGCTTTTTTTCTTTTTAAGAAATGTTTAGAAATAATTCTTAAAATGGTATAATTTAATAAATTAGGATAGAATTTAAATGAGATATTATTAAATAAAAAACTGGAGGAACATTTGTGGATAAGCTTAATCTTGTGGAGAAGTTAAAAGATAAAACAGGTATAACCTATGAGGAAGCAAAAAATGTTTTGGAAATAAATAATTGGGATATGCTTGATTCTATTTTATATTTGGAGAGAAATAAAAAAATAAAAGGACCTTCTGTTAGTATATTTTACACCAATGAATATAATGAAGGTTATGAAGAAGCAAGAAGTCAATTGGATTTTGATGAAGTTAAAAAGGATAGTGATTATAAATCACATAATAACTTTGAAGGGATTTTTGAATCTATATGTAAGGTTATAGATACATGCAATAATATTTTTGTAGAAATAAAAGGTGAAAATAATTTCTATTTAAAGCTTCCATTAACAGTAGTTATTGTTCTTTTAATATTTGGATTCTGGATGTTAATACCTCTTGTTGTTATTGGACTGTTTTTAAATGTAGAATTTTCTATGTTATCTAAAGAAGTTAAAGTGGATAAGGTTAACAATATATTAAATAAAATATCAAAAGAGGTAAAGAACATTAAAGAAAAAGGTAAAGTTGGGGGAAAGAAATGATTAAGATTTTAATTGTTGAAGATGAAGAAAAAATAGCAAGATTTATAGAACTAGAATTAGTTCATGAAGGTTATAAGGTGCTTAAAGTTAATAATGGTAGAGAAGGTCTTGAAATAGCTGAAAAAGGTGAAGTAGATTTAGTTCTTCTTGATGTTATGCTTCCAGAGCTTAATGGACTTGAAGTATTAAGAAGGCTTAGAAAAATTTCTGATATACCTGTAATTATGCTTACTGCAAGAGATGCTGTTATGGATAAAGTATCTGGATTAGATGCTGGCGCAGATGATTATATAACAAAGCCTTTTGCAATTGAAGAATTGCTTGCAAGGGTTAGAAATGCTTTGAAAAAGAGAATTATTACTATAAAAAAGGATGAAAATATACTAAACTGTGGCTTACTATATTTAGATAAATTAAAACATAAAGTACTTTATGATAATACACAAATTGAACTAACTAATAGAGAATTTAACTTGCTTCAAATATTGATGGAAAATAAAAATATAGTATTAACTAGAGATATACTTATGGAGAAGGTATGTGGGTATGATTATGTTGGGGAAACAAATGTAATAGATGTTTATATACGATATTTAAGAACAAAAATTGATGATAAATTTAATGTTAAAATAATTAGCACAGTTCGTGGAGTAGGATACGTAATAAAAGATGAATAGAAAGAAAAAAACAAAAAATGTTACATCTATTGCAATAAAACTTAATTCACTACAAGTAAGAGATTTATTTTTTAAATTTCTTATAATTGATGTAATTTTATTGAGTATTTTAATAGGATTATGGTGTATTGATGCTGAAAAAAACTTTTATGGGGAATTAGTACAAAATGCACAAAGATCAATTAATTTTTACCCAATAGAAACATCAAATTATACAGTAATATGGGATAATGGAAAGATAATGATTAAAGATGCTAGTGCGTTTTTATATAATTTAAGAAGAATAGGTATAGTAATAGGAATTATAGAACTAATATTTTTATTAGAAGAAATAATATTCGGTACAGCAAAGGTTAGAAAAACTTTAAAACCACTTAATGAAATAGCAGAAACTGCGGAAAGACTTAGCAATATGGTATTTGATGAAGAAAAGTTCCACACTTTAGAAGATGCTATATCAAAAATTAGTCCAGTAGCCTCCAATGAAAGGATTCATATTCAAGATAATGAATTTAAGGGGTTAGAGGATGCCATTAATAAATTATTAGATAGAATGAGAGACTCATATAGGCAGCAAGCAAGATTTGTATCAGATGCTTCACATGAACTTAGAACACCTATTTCAGTAATTCAAGGCTATGCAAATATGTTAGACCGTTGGGGAAAAAGTGATGAAAGTGTATTAGATGAATCTATTGCAGCAATAAAATCTGAATCTGAAAATATGAAAAATTTAGTTGAGCAGCTATTATTTTTAGCTAGAGGAATTAATGGAAAAACACAGCTTACTATTACAGAGTTTTCATTAAATAATATGATGAGTGAGGTTCTCGAAGAATCTAAAATGATAGATGACAAACATATATATAGCTATATTAATTCAGAAGAAATTAATGTTTATGGTGATATTGGACTTCTTAAACAAACTGCTAGAATATTGGTTGAAAATGCAGCAAAATATACAGAAGCTGGGGAAGATATAATACTTAGAATAGGAAAAAATGATAAAAATGAGGTTTATTTTTCTGTACAAGATAATGGAATAGGAATGGATGCGGAAGATGTACCACATATATTTGAACGCTTTTTTAGAGCTGATACAGCCAGAGTTAGAAAAAATGGAGGTACAGGGCTTGGTCTTTCTATAGCAAAATGGATTATTGATAATCATAAAGGCTATTTTAGTGTACTAAGTAGAAAAGGAATAGGAACAAGAATAACAGTTTATTTACCAGAAAATTAATATATGAAATTATAGAATATTAACAAAAGAGAGAGTATGATATGGGAAAAATATATATATCACAGCTTTTTCCAGAAGATAAAGTTAGTGAAATACTAAAAGATTATGATATTGGCATTGAAATAATTGAATTTGGAATAGGATATACTTTAGATAAGGATGACAATGGTATATCAGAATATTGTGAAAAGATGGGTGATTTAATAAAAAATAAATCATTATCCATACATGGACCATTTTTAGATTTAAATACAGCAAGTTTTGATAATATGATTAAAAAAGCCACATTAACTAGATATAATCAAGCATATTTTGTAGCAAAAAAATTAGGCGCAGATAGAATAGTTTTTCATTCGTGTTATTATGAAGATATATATTTTAAAGATGTATATATAAACAACTCTTTAGACTTTTGGAGAGAGTTTTTAAGTGATAAGGATGAAAGTATAAAGATACATATTGAAAATATATATGAGAAAGATTTATTAGTTTTAAAAGAGCTTGTTGATAAAGTTAATAGTAATATTTTTTCTATATGTTTAGATATAGGTCATGCTAATTGCTACTCTAATGAATCATTAGAAGAGATAATTAAATCATTAAATAATAGAATAGGACATTTACATTTAAGTAATAATGATGGTAAAAGGGATAGTCATTGTGGATTTAACAATGGAAATGTTGATATTTTAATGACTTTAGATTTAATAGATAAATATTGTAATGATCCATCAATGACAATTGAAGTAAATAACTTTAATGAAGCAGTAGAATCACTTTCAATTATGATGAATAGAAACAGTAAGTAACTGTAATTTATATATAATACTATGGAAAAGTGATAGTATCAAATAAAAAAAGTAATGACTTGTATATAAAATATATAGGTTATTCTATGGGTTTATCCAGTTATAAGATGAAAGTTAACACAATACAATAAATACTAAGAATAAAAGGAGGATATTATGAGAGAAATAAAACATGAATTATTTGAAGAAAATGCTTTTAATATGATAGGAAAGGATTGGCTTTTATTTACGGCTGAAAAAGATGGAAAAGCTAACACTATGACAGCATCATGGGGTGGCTTAGGAATTATGTGGAATAAAAAGGTAGCATATATATTTATTAGGCCACAAAGATATACAAAAGAGTTTGTAGATTCAGCAGAGAAGCTTTCAATTTCTGTCTTGCCAAATACCTATAGAAAAGAGTTAGGGTATTTAGGTACAGTATCAGGAAGAGATGAAGATAAGATTTCTAAAGCTAATTTAACATTAAAACATTATGATGATGTACCTTATTTTGAAGAAGCTAGGTTAACTTTAATTTGCAGAAAACTTTATGCTCAAGAATTAAAAGAAGAGTGTTTTATAGAAAAAGGTATTAGTGAACAATGGTATCCAGAAAAAGATTATCATACTATGTATGTAGTGGAAATAGAAAAAATATTAGAAAATGAAGTAGATAAAAAATAATAAATATAAATTCGAATAAATCATTATTTAAACTTATGAAGAAGTGCTTATGCCAACAATAAATTATTGGAATGTTAATAATGTGACAACTCCAAGTGAGGTATTTGAAGATGAAGAAAGTATGTAAATAATATACAAAAATAGTTAGTGATTAAAATATTACTAACTATTTTTTCATATTCTTCAGTAACTCCTGTATATTTCCTTATTAACTATAGGGGATGTATTTTCATATTATTGACAAAAATAATGTATAAGAATATACTTACTATTAGTAATTACTTTTGGTAAGTACAAGAATAAAGGAATAAAAGTTTATATGGAGAAACATGCAGATTTTTCAAAGGGAAAGTTATTTCCACTAATTTTAAAGTTTTCAATACCAGCATCAATATCATTATTAATAACTGCTATTTATAATATAGTTGATAGAATATTTGTTGGGAATTTTGTTGGTAATACAGCATTGGCAGCATTATCAATATGTTTTCCACTTTCATTTATAATGATAGCATTTGGTTTAATGTGTAGTGCGGGTGGATCAACATTATTTACACTATTTAGAGGAAAAAATGATGAAGTAAGTGCTAATTTATCTTTTGGGAATGCATTTACTATGACTGTGATTTTTGAAGTTTTATTAACTTTGGTATTATTATTTTTTTCAAATACATTTTTAAAGATATTTGGAGTAACCGAAACGACTTATGATTTATCATTGAAATACTATTTAATAGTATCATTTGGATGTGTTTTTCAAGGTTTAACATTAGTACTTTGTGATTTTGTGAGAGTTTCAGGCAATCCTATTTTAGGTATGGCTGTAACAGGTATTGGAGCGATTACTAATATAATACTAGATGCTATTTTTGTAGTTGCTTTAGGATGGGGAGTTGAAGGTGCTGCTTTAGCAACGGTTATAGGACAGTAGTATCAATGGTTTTTGGATTATATCTTGTATTTACAAATAGAACTCTTGTTAAAGTTAATAAAAATATATTTAAAATCAATAAAGGTATTTCTAATAGAGTGTTATCTTGTGGATTTGCATTTTGGATAGCTCAAATTGCAATGGGCTTTATAGCTTTAGTGTATAATAGTCAACTTGGAAAGTATGGTGGTGATATAGCTATAAGTGTATATGCAGTAATTTCAAGTATAATGACATTTGTAATTATGCCTGCTAGTGGAATAAGCCAAGGAATTCAACCTATAATAGGATTTAATTATAGTGCTGGTTATGGTAATAGAGTTAAAGAAACATTTATTAAAGCTTCTTTATTATCAGTTGGAGTTACAACTGTAATTTGGGTAATAGTTGAGAGCATGCCTGCTTTAATAATAAATACTTTTGGTGGAGGAAGTGAACTTTTAGATATTGGAGTTATAGCATTAAGGTTGAATTTCATTATTACACCTGTTCTTGGATTTGTTATGTTAGCTACTACTTTCTTTCAATCTATTGGAAAGCCTACAGCTTCAAGTATTATTACACTAATAAGACAAGTAGTTGCTTTAATACCATTTATATTTATATTACCTAGATTATTTGATATAAATGGAATATTTGTTGCTCAACCAATAAGTGATTTTATTGCTTTAATTTTATCTATTATTTTAATAAAAGTTGAATTTAGTAATTTATCTATAAATGTTTCTAATAGTGAATTAAAAGAGGCTTAGAGAATTTAAATAATAGTTTATAAAGAAAATTTTATACTTTTGAATTGTTTAAAAAGTTTGTTTTAAGAAATTTAAAGTTGGACACTTACTTATAGTAAGTTTTACTGTATAATTAGTATAAAAGGATTTTTGATAGTTAAGATATAAGGAGATATTTATATGAATATAGATAAATTTAAAGAATTAATTGATTCCTGCTTTGTTGCAAAAAAAATAACTGAAACTATGGAAGAGCTTCCAAAGGGTTTTAAGCCGAGGCATATACATGTAATAGATTCTATATATCAATTATCAAAGGAAAAGTCAGATGTTAGAATAAGTGATGTAAGCAGTAAATTAAACGTTACAACTCCAAGTATAACTAAATTAATAAATGAATTAGAGGAAAAAGCTGTTGTAGAAAAGTATACAATTAGTGATGATAAGAGAGTTATATTAGTTAAGTTAACAGAACTTGGAATGAAATATCATCAATATTATGTTACTGATTATCATACTTTATGGGCAGATAAGCTAGAGGATATAAGTGATGAAGATGCAGATAAAGTTGTATATATAATAAATAGAATAATGGATACTATACCTAAGATGAGATAACATGGATAGTATATTAGAAAGAGAAAGCTTTATGCATAAAAATTATAAATTCATAATAGCTTTCTATTTTTTTGATTATACTAAGCCTTAATTGTGAAATTAATAGAGTAGAAAGACATTAAATAAGATGTGTCAATAAAAATTAAGTTAATGAAAAATACATGAAATAAATATATCAATAGAAAAATCAATAATTAAAGAAGCATATGTCATGGAAAATTATATAAGATAAATTATTTCCATGACATATAATATATACTATGTAATTAAATTTTAAGTTTTCTAAAAGCTAAAGGGGTCTTCCCATGAGTCTTTTTGAACATTTTAATGAAATTGCCACTATAATTATATCCAAGCTGTTTAGATATTTCATCAATACCTAACTCTGTTGTAGATAATAGATTTTCTGCTAGTGTCATTCTAATTGAATTAGTATACTGACTAATAGACATATGATATTTTGCTGAAAAACCTGCTTTTAATTTTTGCTCATTTAAAAATACCATTTTACTTAAGGCTTTAATAGTAGGTGGATTGCATGCTTCTTTTGTTAATATATCATGAGCTTTTTGTATTGCGTGTGCATCAGATGCAGTTAATGTAATATATCTATTTTTGCCTATTTTGATTTCACCATAATTTAATTGATTAGTAAAAACATTTTCAGGTGAAGAATTCAATTCATTAGAAAGTAAGGCAATAGATTCTAAAATTTTACTTTCTAAATATAAGGAAGTAAGCTTATCAACTTCAGACATACTTCGTAATCCTTGAATAATTTTAGATATTTCTAGAGGAAGATATCTATAAGTATAATTACTAATAAAGTTATTAAAATCTATAGTGTTAGGAAAGTTTGGTTTAATTATTTCATCAAAGTACCGTTTATGAATAGTTATTTCCGCACCATGAAAATGTTGACCTTTTTTCCAAAATTGTTTTCCTTGAATTGTCTTTTCTACTACAAAAAATGAAGATGGACTAAAAGAAGAAATGGGATTATCTTCAATTTCAAAAGATGTTTCACCGGTATAGACAGTACCAAATCTCATTATTTCTTCTGAGTGTTCAAAAGATATAGAAAAGTCTGTAGGTATAGTGTAATCTCCTATTCCAAAATCATAATATCCTTCTCTCGTATACTTAATGAAATATCCTAATTCAGGTTTAACTTCATTTTTATATACAGTATAATTTGGAGTTTTATATGGTTTAAAAGTCATTTTATTTAATACTGCATTTTGAAAATCTTTTGTTGTTCTAGCAATCATAATATCCCTCAATGTTCATAACTATCAAATTTAAATAAATATATTATAATTATAAATATTTATAAGAAAAAATAAACATTTATATTATGAATATTTATATTATAATTAAATTTAAGTAAAAGGAAATTCAAAAAGTTAAGGTAACAGGAGCATCTAAATAATAGATGCTCCTTTTTTATCAAAATAAGAAATTATTTATAAAAGGTGTGGGTATAATAATTTTAATTAGAATATTAGGATTAAATTATTGTTATAGATGATAAAATTATTAAATTAGTTGCAACAGTTGAAATGAGAATGACTCTCATATACAATTAACTCAAGTCAAACGAGAAAAAGAAAAGTTAATTAATAAATAAATTTATGGAGGTACATAATGAAGAATAAAGTGTTAAAAACAATAGTGGCAGCTTGTATGACAGCTATGATGTTTGTTGGATGTGCTAGCAATGGTACAACAAATGAGGATAAAACTGCTGAAAATACTGTAACAGTTACAGATGTAAGAGGAGAAGTTGAAATACCTGCAGAGCCTCAAAGAATAGTAGATTTAAGTGGAAATAGTGATATTTTGTCAATTTTAGGATATGACGTTGTAGGGACTGCAAATAGTGATGCTTATGACTATACTAAATTCCCTTCATATTTAGAAGAAACATTAAAAGGTGCAGAGATTTTAGGATATAGCATGCAAGATACTATGGATGTAGAAGCTGTTATGAACTTAAATCCAGATTTAATAGTTATATCAACAGTTCAAGAAAAAATGTATGATGCATTAAGTGAAATTGCTCCAACAGTTATGATTCAATTAGAAGCTTTAAACTGGAAAGATGACGTTAGAGCTTTAGGAAAAGTATTTGATAAAGAAGATGTTGCTAATGAATGGATAGCTAATTATGAAGCTAAAGCGAAAGAAGCTGGAGATAAAATCAAAGCTGAATACGGTGAAGATACAACATATCTTTCATTCTTAGCAAGTGGTGGACAATTCTTTATTTTTGATGGTGCAGGATTTGGTGATGTATTATATAACGATATGGGATTAGCTAAGCCAGAAGGAATGCCGGAACAAACTGATATTAGTTTACCAGTTGTAACTTATGAAGGATTAGCAGCAATTAAAGCAGATTATATATTTGCAATAGCAACAGATGAAGATTTAGCTCAATTAGAAGCAAATAGTATTTGGAATAACTTGCCTGCAGTTAAAGAGGGTAATGTAGTAATATTAGAATCATCACCATACTTTAACCAAGGATATAGCCCAATCGGAAGAGAAATATTAGTAGATGAAATAGGTGAAATGTTAAATGAAACAAAGTAATAAACGTACAATAATATTTATAATTTGTAGTTTGTTACTCTTAGCAGGAGGATTGACTTTAGCCATTAGGCTAGGGTCAGTCCATATTACATTTTCGGATATTTGGGATAGTATTTTTAA
Source organism: Clostridium celatum DSM 1785 (assembly GCF_000320405.1). Taxonomy (GTDB): domain Bacteria; phylum Bacillota; class Clostridia; order Clostridiales; family Clostridiaceae; genus Clostridium; species Clostridium celatum. Next base: position 38,081 of record NZ_KB291647.1, read on the forward strand.
CTATAGTGAAACTTTAGAACTTATGTTAGTTAGAGATGTACGTATTCCAAGAGCTCTTGCTGTATTATTTACAGGTGGAGTATTAGGAGTAACAGGTGCAATGATTCAAGGTGTTACTAGAAATCCAATAGCTGAACCATCTATATTAGGTATAAGCCAAGGAGCAACTTTAGTAATAGCTATTTTTTATGCAGCAGGAATAGGAATAACTACTAAAAATGTAATGATAGCTACTTTTATAGGAGCATTAATAACTGGAATAATAGTTTTAGGATTTATATCAAAAAAAGCAAATAATAACTCAATTGCAAAGATACTTTTAGCAGGAACAGCTATGAGTACATTTTTTATTTCTTTAACTACGGTAATTGGCCTTTTATCAAATCAGTCTCAAATGATAGGATTCTGGGTGTCTGGAGGTTTTAGAAATGCAAGTTGGGCAGATTTTAAATTAATCTTTATAGTAGGAATTGTAGGACTTATTATAGCAATATTTTTATCACCAAAGATAAATATATTAAATTTAGGTGATGATGTTGCAATTGGACTTGGAGAAAATCCAGAAAAAATAAGATTTATTACTCTTATGGTTATGATACCAATGTGTGCAGCAGCAGTTGCAGTTGGTAAAAATATAGCTTTTGTAGGGCTTATAGTGCCTCAAATAGTTAGAAAATTATTAGGAGAAGATTATAGAAGAAATATTCCATGTTCATTTTTACTTGGAGCAGTTCTTTTAACATTTGCAGATATTGCAGCAAGGATGATATTTAATCCTTATGAAACACCAATTGGAGTGTTTACGGCATTAATAGGAATACCATTCTTTATATCAGTAGCTAGAAAGGAGAGAGGATAATGAATAAGAAAAAATTTAAACTAGTTATAGCAGTTTTAATTATTTTATTAGTAGTCTCTTTTATGGTTACATTATGTTGGGGTACATATAAAGTTTCACCTTTAGAAGTTATTAATACTCTTTTGGGAAATGGGACTAAACTTCAAAATACAGCAATATTAACTATTAGACTTCCAAGAATGTTAGTTGGTATCTTTGTGGCAATTGCATTATCAACAGCAGGAGCAATTCTTCAAACTGTAACTAAAAATGATTTAGCAGATACAGGAATAATAGGTATAAATGCTGGGGCAGCTGTAGCAGCAGTATTATTTATTACATATTCAACTGGAGCATACTATAGTGAACTAGGGCAATTATCAATATTTGTATTACCTGCCATGGCTATAATAGGGGCTGCAGTTACGGCATTTATAATATATATGATGTCTAGTAGAAAAGGAATAAAGCCTAAAAGACTTTTGTTAATTGGAATTGGATTAAATGCAGGACTTAATGCATTTATAACATTCTTTACCTTTAGAGGTGGTGTTGGAGACTACAATAGAGTATTAGTTTGGACATCAGGAAGTCTTTGGGGATCAGGATGGAGCTATGCAAAGGTAATAATTCCAATAGTAGCAGTAATGTTTATGGTAGTTTTATTAAATCATAAAAAACTAGATGTTTTAAATCTTTCAGATGAGTTAGCAATATCATTAGGCTTAAATTTAGAAAAGGAAAGAAAAAAGTTCTTAACTTTTGCAGTTATTTTAGCGGGAACAGCAACAGCTTTTGCAGGTAATATAGGATTTTTAGGACTTATATCTCCTCATATTGCAAGAAAGTTAGTTGGTCCTTATCACAAGAAATTTATTACAGTTTCAGCAATGATAAGTATTATTATAGTTATTCTTGCAGATGCAGTTTCAAGAAACTTATTCTCTCCAATTGAGATTCCAGTAGGAATAACAGTATCAATATTTGGAGTACCATATTTTATTTATTTAATGATGAAGGAGAAATAATTATGGAAGCTATTAGTGTAAAGAACTTAAGTGTGGCATATGAAAATAATACTATAATTGAAGATATGAGTTTATCTATACCAAAAGGGAAAATAAGCATAATAATTGGAGCAAATGGATGTGGTAAATCAACTTTACTTAAAACTATAGCGAGAATTAATAAGCCTAAAAGCGGTGATATCTTCATTAATAATAAAAATATAAAAAAAGTAAAAGAAAAAAATATAGCAAAAGAAGTTGCATTTTTACCACAAGGACCAGTTTGTCCAGATGGGCTTACAGTAAGAGAACTTGTTGCTTTTGGTAGATTTCCTCATCAAAAAATGATTGGTGGTCTTACTAGTCATGATAAGGAACTTATTGATTGGGCAATAGAAGAAACAGGACTTAGTGAATTTGCTGATAGAGGAGTTGAAAACTTATCAGGTGGGCAAAGACAAAGAGCTTGGATTGCTATGACATTAGCTCAAGAAACTGAAATAATAATGCTTGATGAACCAACAACTTATTTAGATATGTCTTACCAATTAGAAGTGTTAGAGGTACTTCAAAAGCTTAATAAAGAAAAAAATATTACAGTAGTTATAGTTCTTCATGAACTTAACAATGCTTGTAGATTTGCAGATAATATTATTGGGCTTAAAAAGGGAAAGATTATTTGTCAAGGAAGACCATTGGATGTAATTAATAAAGAAAATTTAAATACTATATATGGAATAGATGCGAACCTTACAATAAGTGAAGATGGACAATATCCAATATGTATGGAATATGACTTATTTAGGGGGACAGATGAAAAATAAAAACTTTATAATAATAGTTATAGGACAGATTATTTCTCTTTTTGGAAATGCAATTCAAAGATTTAGTATGTCTCTATATTTATTAGAATTTACAGGGAGTACTGCTACCTTTGCTAACATATTAGCAATATCAACAATACCGTATATTTTATTTGCACCAATTGCAGGTAGACTTTCTGATAATATAAATAGAAAAAAAATAATGGTTTATTTAGATTTATTTTGTTCACTACTAATTGGAGCATATGCTTTTGTGTTACTTAAAGGAAATGATAGTGCATTAATAGTTGGAACTGTTATGTTTATATTGTCTATATGTGCTACATTATATGGACCAGCAGTAACATCCTCAATTCCACAAATAGTAAGTGAGGATAAGCTTACTTCTGCAAATGGAATAATAAATCAAGTAGGATCAATTGTTAATTTTGTAGGTCCCATACTGGCAGGTCTTCTTTATGGAATATTAGGAATAAAAATAATAGTAATAATAAATGCAGTAAGCTTTTTAATTTCTGCAATAATGGAAATGTTCTTAGATATTCCTGATGTAGTGAAAAGTAAGGATATTAACAATAATGAAATAGCTATTGATAATGAAAAAGAAAAATTACTGTCAATAAGCTTTATTAAAAAATCATTTTTAGATATGAAAGATAGCTTTATTTATTTAAAAAGGGAAAAGAAAGTTGTGCTTGGAATTATAGCTTCTTATGCATTTTGTAATATTTTCTTAGTACCAATATTATCAATAGTTGCACCATACTTTATAAATATATTTTTAGGACTTTCATCAGAGATTTATGGAATAGTAGAAGGTATATGTGTTTTAGGAATGATATTAGGCGGATTTGTGATAAGTATAAAACCTAATATGTTTTCAATGAAAAAAGTTCATTATACATATTTTCCTATGATAGCAGGAGTTATCTTAATGTCTACGCTAGGGTTTATAAAGTTAAATAATTATGCGTTAGCAGGGCTTTTTGCCTTTGGAGGTTTAGCAATAATGCTATCTTTAGCATTATCGAATATATTAACATTAACATTCATACAAAAACAAGTACCAAGTGAAATGTTAGGTCGTGTATCAGCATTTTCAACAGCAGTAGCAACTGTAAGTGTGGCACCAGGTCAATTGTTGTTTGGACAGGTTATTGATATGGGAATACCAATCGGAATAATACTTATAGTAACTGCTATATTTAATATTGGACTTATGTTATTTATTAAGTGGAATGTAAGAGAAATACAAAATGGTTAATAGTTTAACATTTTATTGAAATTATTTTAAAACCATGTGGGTATATGCCTACATGGTTTTTTTATAAAAAACTTACTATATATTTATATAAAAAAACAATAAATTTTGGTAAACTTGTGTAAACTAATGATTATACATGAATTTGAAAGGTGGAAATAATATGAATAATAAAATATGGGATTATATATCAACAATATTAATAATTATAAATGGTGTTATTTGTACTATCTATCATCAAGAAATATATGTATGGTTGCCTAGTATATGTGCGATAGTGCTTTTAATAAAGGGAACAATAAAGATGGTTGAAGGCATTAAGGAAAAGGATTATGCAAGTTTAGAGAAGAAAAAATTAGAGAGATCAATTGTAATAATAGCAGTTGCTATTGCTATGTTACTTCAACTAGATAATGCTTTAGTTGTAGTTTGTATATTTTGGGGGTTATCTGGTTTAAATAAATCAGCAAATTATTTAAATGAAGCATTATATTATTTTTATAAAGGGAAAAATGGATTTTTATCATTAATAAAAGCAATAATAGAATTCACATTATCAATTTTATTAATTTTTGATCCATTAGGAAAGGTTACAGAGCATATATTAATATTAGGATTTGAACTTATTTTTGAAGGAATATTTGAATTAATAAGTATTCATAATGGAAAAGAAGAGCTTATAGATTAGATTATTAAATAAAAGATATTTTTGAGTGAGTTATATCAGCTTGAAAATATCTTTTTTGTTTAAATAAGAAATGATATTTAAGAATTTAAAAAGAATAAAATAAATTTTTCAAAACTATTGCAAAACGTTTACATAAGGTGTATTATAAAGTTAACCGATTTAGTAAACCGATTCAGTAGGTAAATAGAGTTATAAATATAGAGGTGATGAATTTATGAATAAGGTATGTGTACTTGGAAGTATGAATATGGACTTAGTTGTAAAGGTTAATGATATACCAAGAGTAGGAGAAACTATTCTATCAAAATCATTTGAAAAGATAGCTGGAGGAAAAGGTGCAAATCAAGCAGTTGCAGCTAAAAGATGTGGTGCAGAAGTAGCCATGATAGCTAAAATAGGAAAAGATGAAAATGGACAAATTCTTAAAGATAAATTAATAGAAGATAATATAGATGTAATATGTTTTTGAGGATAAAAGAGAAGCAACGGGAATGGCAATTATTATGGTTAATGAAAATGGCAATAATTCAATAATAGTTGTAGCAGGTTCAAATATGACAATAGATGAATATGAAATTGAAGCTTCAGTAGAAAAGATTAAAGAATATGATATATTGATATCTCAATTTGAAACATCTGAAGAAATGACTTTAAAAGCATTTTTAAAAGCAAAGGAGCTTGGAAAGATAACAATATTAAATCCAGCTCCTGCAAAGAAAATAAATGAAGAACTTTTGAAAGTAACAGATATTATAGTGCCAAATGAAACAGAGGCAGAGGTATTAACAGGAATAAAAGTTGAAACTTTAGAAGATGCAAATAAAGCTGGACAAGCATTTTTGGAAAAGGGAGTTAACTTTGTAATAATAACTTTAGGTTCTAAAGGAGCAGCTGTAATAGGAAAAGATTTTTGTGAATTAGTACCAGCATATAAGGTTAATGCAATAGATACAACAGCAGCTGGTGATAGCTTTATTGGGGGGTTAAGCTCTAAGTTAGATTTTAAAAATATAAATAAAGAAAGTTTAATAAAGGCTGTAAACTTTGGAAATAAAGTATCATCAATATCAGTTCAAAGAAAAGGTGCACAGCCATCAATTCCATATTTAAAGGAAATAGAAGAGATTTATGCGGAGGATTAGTTATGAGAAAGACATCATTATTAAATAGTAATTTAAGTACAGTAATTTCAAAGATGGGACATACAGATAAGTTAGCTATAGGAGATTGTGGATTACCTATACCAAATGAAACTGAAAGAATAGATTTAGCCTTAATTGCAGGAGTACCAACATTTTTAGAAACACTGAAAGTAACCTTAATGGAATTAGAAATTGAAGAAGTACTTATAGCAAATGAAACTAAAGAGATAAATCCAGAAACATTTGAGGAAATAAAAAAACTTATAGGTGATGTAAAAATAACATTTATATCTCATGAAGAATTAAAGAATAATTTAAAGGAATGTAAAGCTGTAGTTAGAACTGGTGAACAAACACCATATGCAAATATAATTTTAAAATCAGGAGTTGTATTTTAGTTATTAGGTAAAGGGAGGTATTTAGAATGAGTAAAAAAATACCAATGTTAAAAATGGAGGGAGTATCTAAAATATTCCCAGGTGTTAAAGCGTTAGATAATGTTCATATTGAAGCTTACGGTGGTGAAGTTACAGCACTAATGGGTGAAAATGGAGCAGGTAAATCAACATTAATGAAAATATTAAGTGGGGTTTACCAAAAAGATGAGGGGAAGATATTTATTGATGGTGAAGAAGCTAAAATAAAGGGGATAAAATCAGCAGAGGAGTATGGTGTAACAATAATACATCAAGAAATGAGTGTTATTAATAATTTAACAGTGGCTGAAAATATATTTTTAGGAAATGAAAAGTTTAATAAATTTACTGGAAAGATTAATAAGAAATTATTAGTTGAGAGAAGCAAGCTTTTTCTAGAACAAATAGGATGTAATATAGATCCAAATAGGCTAGTAGGTAGCATTAATGTTGGTGAAAAACAAATGATTGAAATAGCAAAAGCTTTAACTAAAAATGCAAGGGTAATAATAATGGATGAGCCTACTACTGCATTAACAGAAGTAGAAACAAAAAATTTATTTAAAGTTATAGATAATTTAAAGAGAAAGGGTATAGCAATTATTTATATATCCCACAGAATGGAAGAAATATTTGCAATATGTGATAGAGTAGAAGTTTTAAGGGATGGTAAGTATGCAGGAAATGCATTAATTAAGGATATTGATAATGATAAGTTAATTGCAATGATGGTTGGAAGAACTATAGAAGATCAATTTCCATATAGAGAAACTAAAAAGGGAAGTAAAATACTGGAGGTTTCAAATTTAACTTCAAAAGCTGGAGTTAATAATGCGAACTTTAATGTAAAAGAAGGAGAAATATTAGGGGTTGCAGGTCTTATGGGTTCAGGAAGAACAGAACTTGCAAAAACTATATTTGGAGAATACAAAAAGGATTCAGGAACGATTAAATTAAATGGTAAAGAAGTAAATATTAAGAGTGTTCAGGAAGCCATAGATTATGGAATTTGTTATTTATCAGAAGATAGAAAAAAGGAAGGCTGCGTTCTTAGTTTATCAGTGGCAGAAAATATGATACTGTCAAACCTTAAAAAGTACGAGAACTCTTTTAAAGTAATAAATAAGAATAAGGCAAAAGAAGATGTAGATTATTACATAAAAAAAATGAAGATTAAGACTCCAAATAGAGATCAATTAATAAAAAACCTTAGCGGAGGAAATCAACAAAAAGTAATTTTAGCAAAATGGTTAATGTTATCACCAGAAGTTCTTATAATAGATGAGCCAACTAGGGGGATAGATGTAGGTGCTAAAAAAGAAATATATGAATTATTAAATGAACTTAAAGCTCAAGGTAAAGCGATAATAATGATATCATCAGATTTACCAGAGGTTTTAGGAATTAGTGATAGAATTATGGTAATGAGTGAAGGGAAAATATCTGGCGAGCTAAGTAGAAGTGAAGCATCACAAGAAAGTATTATGAAATTAGCAGTTGGAATGAATTAATGGTTAGGGAGGAATTTAATATGAACGGTAAATTTAAAGAAAACTTAGATAAATACAAATCTCTTATAGGGTTAGTAATATTATGTGCAGTAATAACTTTTGTATCACCAGCTTTTATGACTTTATCAAATATAACCAATGTTTTTACTCAAGTTTCTACTAATGCAATAATTGCTGTAGGTATGACTTTTGTTATCTTAACAGGAGGAATAGATTTATCAGTAGGTTCAACAGTAGCTATAAGTGGAGCATTAGCAGCATCTATAATTAAATCAACGAACAATGTACTTTTAGCAGTTTTAGCAGCAGGAGCAGTTGGAATAGTAATAGGATTAATTAATGGGTTACTAATAGCAAAAGGAAAGTTACAAGCATTTATAGCAACACTTGCAACTATGACAATATTTAGGGGTGCAACATTAGTATTTACAAATGGAACTCCGATATCTAAATTACCAGAAAAGTTCGTAAACATAGGAAACGGAAAAATAGGATTTATGCCAATTCCAGTCATTATTACTGTAATCGTTTTAATAATAGCTATATATGTTTTATCACAAACAAGATTTGGTAGATATTTATATGCTTTAGGTGGAAATGAAGATTCAGCAAGATTATCAGGTATAAATACAACTAAAGTAAAGACACTTGTATATGTTATTTCAGGTTTTGCATCATCAATTGCAGGGGTTATCATAGCAAGTAGAATAGGTTCAGCTTCACCAAATGCAGGTACAGGCTTTGAATTAGATGCAATAGCAGCAGTTGTTATTGGAGGAACATCATTAGCTGGAGGAGAAGGTAGAATTACAGGAACTATAATTGGTGCACTTATTATAGGTGTATTAAATAATGGATTAAATTTAATGAATGTATCACCATTCTATCAATCAATAGTAAAAGGGTTAGTTATATTAATAGCTGTATTATTAGATAAGAAAAGCAGAAAAAAAGCATAATTACAAATAAGGGAGGATATACCATGAAAAGTTTAAAAAGAATATTGGCATTAGGGTTAGTAACTATTATGGCAATGGGTTCATTTATGGGATGCTCAAAAAATGAAGATAGTAAAAAGATAGGTATAGTATTATCAACTTTAAATAATCCCTTCTTTGTAACTATGAAAAATGGAGCAGAGGAGGAAGCTAAAAAATTAGGATATGAACTAATAGTATTAGATTCACAAGATGATCCTGTAAAAGAAAGATCAAATGTAGAAGATTTGATACAACTAGGTGTTGTAGCATTACTAATAAATCCAACAGATAGTGATGCTGTTGTTAAGGCTGTAGAAGTTGCAAATGAAAGTAATATTCCAGTAATAACTCTAGATAGACAAGCAAATGGTGGAGAAGTAACAAGTCATATAGCTTCCGACAATGTTAAAGGCGGAGCTATGGCAGCTGAATTTGCATTAGAACAATTAGGAGATTCAGAAAAGATAAATGTAGTTGAGCTGCAAGGTATTCCTGGAGCTTCAGCTACAAGAGATAGAGGAGCGGGTTTCCACAGCATTTTAGATTATAATTCAAATGTAAGTTTTGTATCTAGTCAAGCAGCTGATTTTGATAGACAAAAAGGACTTTCAGTTATGGAAAATGTAATACAAGGTAATAAGGATATACAGGTAGTATTTGCTCATAATGATGAAATGGCACTAGGAGCAGCAAAAGCTATTAAAGCTAGTAATATAAATGCAATTATTATAGGTTTTGATGGTGGAGATGATGCTTTAGATGCAATAGAAAAGGGAGAAATGACAGCAACAGTAGCTCAACAACCAGATCTAATTGGAGCATTAGGAGTTCAACTTGCAGAAAAAATATATAATGGTGAAAAGGTTGATAAGGAGATTGCAGCCGACTTAAAAATTGTAAGTCAATAAGTAAAAGTTAGGAGTGAAGAGGGAATGAATAAATTCAGCCATGCTGAATTTAAAAAATAGATTTTAGAAAATTATTAAGAGGTTTAAACATTAATTTTTCACTTTTATTTCTTTACTCTTAACCTTTCGCTAACTCTAGACCCTTACCTAAATAAATTGCTTCGCAATTTATTAAAATGGTGTAATATATAGCTTAGGGGAAATAAAGTTATTAAGCTTTATAGCCTACTAAAACTAAATTTATGATTTAGGGCATTAGTTTATGAGGTGTAGATTATGAGCAAAACAACACTATTAGATATTGCAAAAGAAGTAAATTTATCAAAAACAACAGTATCTATGGTATTAAATAAAAAAGATATAAATGTATCTGAAGAAACTAGAAATAAAATATTAGAGGCCGCAAAAAGATTGAATTATATACCCAATTCTTTGGCAAGAAGTCTTAGTACTAAGAAGACTTACACTATTGGTTTTATAATTCCAGATATAGAAAATCCATTCTTTTCAGAAATGGCAAAGGCTATTGAATCTGAAGCAGAAAAGTATGGATATAGTATGATTCTTTGTAACACTTTTAATAATGGAAGTAAGGAAGAGGAATATGTAAGGCTACTTATAAGCAAGCTTATAGATGGGGTAGTAATTGCATCAAGTGGGGAAAAAAATAATTCTACAGAATTATTAAAGAGTAATGAAATTCCCTTTGTTATATTAGATAGGCATATTGATGAGCAAGAAAATATTAATGGAGTATTTTGTGATAACAAAAGTGGAATAAAACTTGGAATAGAGTATTTAATTAAAAAAGGATATAAAAATATAGCTTTTGTTGGAGGAAATAATAAAGGAGTATTAGCTAATTCGAGATTAGAATATTTTTGTGAAACAGCGAAAGAGTATAAAATATTTGATGAAGAACTTATATTAGAAGAGGAATTTTCATTAGAAGGTGGAATAAGAGCAACAGAAAATTTAATAAAGAAAAATAAATTAATTGATGCAATATTCTACAGCAGTGATGTTATGGCAATTGGAGGCATGAAATGTTTGCTTAGAAAAGGGTACTCTATACCTAATGATATAGGAATACTAGGATATGATAATATAGGGATTTGTTCTTTTATTGAGCCTGAATTAACTACAATAGCTCAACCTATATACAAGATGGGAGAAGAATCTTGTAAGTTATTGATGAATGAAATAAATAAGAAAAATAAATCAAAACATATAATAAATTTGAGTCCGTATTTAGTAGAGAGAAAGACAATAAGATAGATTGGTTGGTGGATAAAATGAATAAGGAAATGTTAATTTCTAAATCAAAAGATATTAGAACAAATATTATAGAAATGTTATATGAATCAAAGTCTGGTCATCCAGGGGGATCATTATCTTGTGCAGATATACTTACATATCTTTATTATGAAAAGATGAATGTTGATGTAAATAATCCAAAAGATGAAAATAGAGATAGATTTGTATTAAGTAAGGGACATGCAGCTCCAGCACTTTATTCAGTACTGGCTGAAAAAGGATTTTTCGATAAAGAAGAATTAAAAAACTTAAGAAAACTTGGAGCAATGCTTCAAGGACATCCAGATGCTAAAAAGATACCAGGAGTTGATGTATCTACAGGATCATTAGGACAAGGTGTATCAAATGCTGTAGGTATGGCATTAGGGCTTAAGTATAAGAAAAGTACAGCGAAGGTATATACAGTTTTAGGTGATGGAGAACTACAGGAAGGATTAGTATGGGAAGCTACAATGGCAGCATCTCATTATAAACTAGATAATTTAGTAGTTATTATAGATAATAATGGATTACAAATTGATGGTAATAATGAGGATGTAATGGGAGTAAGTCCATTAGATGAAAAGTTTAAAAGCTTTGGATTTAATGTAGTTACTTGTAATGGTCATGATTTTGATGAAATACATGAAGCTATGAATATAACAGATAGAATAGAAGGAAAGCCAAGTATAATAATTGCGCAGACTATAAAAGGTAAGGGTGTTTCATTTATGGAAAATGAAGCAGGTTGGCATGGACAAGCACCTAATAAGGAACAAACTGAAAAAGCGTTAATTGATATAAATAATTAGGAGGATCTAAAGATGGGAAAAGCAACAAGAGAATCATATGGAATGGCACTAGTTGAATTAGGAAAAGAGAATAAAAATGTTGTAGTGTTAGATGCGGATCTTTCTAAATCAACAAAAACAGCAGATTTTAAGAAAGAGTTTAGTAATAGATTTTTTAATGTTGGAATAGCTGAACAAAACTTAATGGGAATGGCAGCAGGATTAGCTAATGTAGGATGTGTACCTTTTGCAAGTACATTTGCAGTTTTTGCAACTGGAAGAGCCTTTGAAATAATAAGAAATTCAATATGTTATCCTAAAGTTAATGTTAAAATAGCAGCAACTCATGCAGGTATAACAGTAGGTGAGGATGGTGGTTCACATCAATCTATTGAAGATATAGCTTTAATGAATTCGCTTCCTAATATGACTGTTATAGTGCCAGCAGATCATAGAGAAGCAATGCAAGCTACAAAGGCAGCTGCAGAAATATATGGTCCAGTCTATTTAAGATTTGGAAGATGCAATACTGAAGATATATTTGGTGATGATTATAACTTTGAAATAGGAAAAGGAACAGAACTTAGAGCTGGTAATGATGTAACAGTAATTGCAACTGGTATGATGGTTCAAAAGGCTATAGAAGCCTCAAAAGCTTTAGAGGCAGAAGGTATTAATGTAAGAGTTATTAATATGTCAACAATTAAGCCAATAGATAGAGAAATAATAATAAAGGCAGCAAAGGAAACTAAGGGAATAGTAACTGCAGAAGAACATTCTATAATTGGTGGGCTTGGTGCTATTGTTTCGCAAGTTGTATGTAGTGAGTATCCAACTAAAGTTAAAATGGTAGGTATTCAAGATACCTTTGGTGAATCTGGAACTCCTAATGAATTAATGAATAAGTATGGATTGACAGCTGAAAAAATTATTGAAGAAGTAAGAAGTATATTATGCTAGATAATTAATTTATTAAAAAGCAGATACAAGTCTATTAGCGTAGGATTGTATCTCTGGTAATGATAAATTAAGTGAAATCATAATTTATTTGAAGCCATGTGGGATATATGACTACATGGCTTTTTTTTGTGTGTGCCCAGCATGGGCAACA
>NZ_KB291648.1 GCF_000320405.1 Clostridium celatum DSM 1785
ATTTTCAAATGGCAAAGCAAAAGTTCGAAAGAAGTAAACCACACGTAAATATCGGAACAATAGGTCACGTAGACCACGGTAAGACTACATTAACAGCAGCTATTACAACAGTATTAGCAAACAGAGGATTCGCAGAAGCGTTCAACTACGCTGATATCGATAAGGCTCCAGAAGAAAAAGAAAGAGGAATCACAATCAATACAGCTCACGTTGAATACGAAACAGAAAACAGACACTACGCTCACGTTGACTGTCCAGGACACGCTGACTACGTTAAGAACATGATCACAGGGGCTGCTCAAATGGACGGAGCTATCTTAGTTTGTTCAGCAGCAGATGGTCCAATGCCTCAAACAAGAGAGCACATCCTACTAGCTTCAAGAGTTGGTGTTGACTACATCGTTGTATTCTTAAACAAAGCAGATATGGTTGACGACGAAGAATTATTAGAATTAGTTGAAATGGAAGTTAGAGAATTATTATCTGAATACAACTTCCCAGGAGATGACATTCCAGTAATCAAAGGATCAGCTTTAAGAGCATTAGAAAACCCAACAGATCCAGAAGCAACAGCTTGTATCATCGAGTTAATGGATGCTGTAGATAGCTACATCCCAACTCCAGAAAGAGCAACAGATAAGCCATTCTTAATGCCAGTAGAAGACGTATTTACAATCACTGGTAGAGGAACAGTTGCAACAGGAAGAGTTGAAAGAGGAATTCTTCACGTATCAGACGAAGTAGAAATCGTTGGATTAATGGAAGAAAAGAGAAAAGTAGTTGTAACAGGAATCGAAATGTTCAGAAAGTTACTAGACGAAGCACAAGCTGGAGATAACATCGGAGCATTATTAAGAGGTGTTCAAAGAACAGACATCGAAAGAGGTCAAGTATTAGCAAAAGTTGGATCAGTAAATCCACACAGCAAGTTCGTAGGTCAAGTATACGTACTTAAGAAAGATGAAGGTGGTAGACATACTCCATTCTTCGATGGATACAGACCACAATTCTACTTCAGAACAACAGACGTTACAGGATCAATCAAATTACCAGAAGGAATGGAAATGGTTATGCCTGGAGACCATATCGATATGAACGTTGAGTTAATCACTCAAGTAGCTATGGATGAAGGTTTAAGATTCGCTATCAGAGAAGGTGGAAGAACTGTAGGTTCAGGAGTTGTTACT
>NZ_KB291649.1:0-50259 GCF_000320405.1 Clostridium celatum DSM 1785
TGTTGCCCATGCTGGGCACACACAAAAAAAGATGACCCTTTTATAAGAATCATCTTTTAATAATATATAATTATTTTGTTTTGTAACTATTAACTAACATCATAAAGAATTTAAATAATACAAAACCTATTATAGCTGTTGTTATATACATTTGAATTCCTGCAATTTGATTAACTGCATTTCCAAAGCTTTCATATCCTTGCTTTATTAAGTATGCAGACATCTTAGATGATGCTACAATACCTATAGCCATAGGGAATGTAAGTCCAGCAAATCCTGGATGGAAATCAAATGAGAAGAACTTTGGTAATTTAACTAATATAAATAATAATGCGCAAATTACTGCAAAGTATAAATAATACACCATAAATTTATTAGGTGTTTCAATAAAATTAAAGTAACTTACTAAGCAAAGACTTGATGGAGCAAGTACTATAGCTTGAGTATGGAATAATGGAGTATTTAATTCATGCTTACATAATCTATAAATCATAAATGGTATTATTATAGTGAATACTGCAATACCATAGTAAACAACTATTTTACCAATTAAAGGCTCATTCATAACTCCACCAACAACTGTTGAAACCATTATACCATTGTATGTAACAAACCAACTTGGAACGAAAGTTTGAATATTTACACCTTTAACAACATTTCTATATGTAAATACTAAAATATGAATTGCATGTAATATTAAACCTACAAACCATAATGTTTTCCCAAAAACAGGACTAGCATTGTAGAAATAACTACCTAAAATCATAGTTATCATAGTAAATCCAGCATAAAGTGAAGCTGGTACTGTGTTTGAGTATTCCTTAGCACAAGTCTTTGGATATACAACTATCTTTGTAAGATAAGCAAGTAAAACTACAACTGCTACCCATGAAGTTATATGTCTTACCCATGTATACCCCATATTAGAGTAAACAGTTGATAATGTTAATGCCCCAACCATAGTTGGTAAAACTGGAACAGGCATGTTTTCGATCTTTTGTATTAATGATCTGTTATTCATAATTCCTCCTAAAATATTAAAAATAAAATAATTTCTTTATTATATTTTGCTCATTTATTAACATTTAATCATTTGTTAATTTTTTCACTTTAAACTTCACAAAATTCATAAAACATCCGAGCACAATTTAGATTATAATTTTTTTTGTAGACAAAGTATGTGATTTATATCACAATATTGTTAATTTTTTAATTATTTTATTTGATTTTTCAAATTACTTTATTTAAGATATTTGCCTCATCTTCTTTAGCTTGCTTATTTTTTAAATAAATATTATAAAAAAATAATTTACAACAAAAAAAAAATCATATGCGAAATAATACTAATACACATATGATTTTTAAAATTTCAAAATTACTTTCTATGATTTTTCATAATAAAAATATAGTATCAGAAAATTATAAGCTTAATATCTTCTTTCCAGTATCAACTAAAGTTACTTCATCGTTAAGCTTAACCTTTCCACCTTTTAATACTCTAGTGAAAATTCCATTCTTAGGCATTATACATTCACCAACTTGATAGTATATTGCACATTTATCATGACATTCTTTACCTATTTGAGTTACTTCTAATAAAACATTTTCTCCAATAGTTAATCTTTGCCCAACAGGAAGCTTATTTAACTCAAAACCTTCTATTACTAGATTTTCTCCAAAAGCTCCAAAATCAACATTTCCACCTTTATTTCTGAAATCCTCAATCTTTTCTAATGCTAAAAGACTTACTTGTCTATGCCATTTTCCAGCATGAGCATCTCCTTCTATTCCAAACTCTTCTATAAGATTTGCTTCCGGAACCTCATTCTTTAATGTTCCTTTATGTTTACTCGTACATATAGCTATAACTTTTCCCATTTTTCCTATCCTCCAATTTGATTCATAAATTTTAATTCTTTATGCTCACTATCTTCTAAAAATAAATGTTTTTCTGGTTTATCATATATATTGTTATAAATTACTTCTTTAAGTTTCTCATCATTTACGCCTTCTCTAAGTATAGACTTTAAATCTACTCCATAATCAAAATGTAGACATTGCTTTAAAAACCCTTCTGGAGTTAATCTTATTCTGTTACAATCTTCACAAAAGCAATTACTCATTGCACTTATAAATCCAACTTTACCCTTAGCTCCATTAAGTCTTATATAAGTTGCCGGACCTCCAGATTGATTTCTTACTACTTCTTCAAAATCAGAAGCTTTTCTTCTTATAATATTTAACACCTCTTCATTAGCTACGCCCTTATAATTTATTGCAATTCCTATAGGCATAAGTTCTATAAATCTTACATCTATCTCTTTTTCTTTTGTAAGATTTACAAAATCCATAATTTCATCTTTATTTATATCATTAACTATAACTGTGTTTAATTTTACCTTTATTCCTAAAGAAATAGCTTTATCTATAGCAGCTAACACATTATCTACATGCCCTAATCTAGTTAATTTATTAAATCGATCTTCTTTTAATGAATCCAAACTAATATTAACACCTTTAAGACCATTTTTAACTAATTCATCCAATCTATCTGCAAGTAAAATCCCATTAGTAGTTAAATAAATTTCTTCAATGCCCTCAATACTATTTATTTTTCCTATAAGGTCAACTACTCCAGGTCTCACAAGAGGTTCTCCTCCTGTTATTCTTACCTTTTTTATACCTAGTTTTGCACTTTCCTTTACAACTCTATATATTTCATCATCAGTTAACTTCTCATCTTTCTTCAAGAATTTATTGTCCTTTTCATCCATACAATAAACACATCTTAAATTGCAATTATCCGTTACTGATACTCTTAAATAATCTATCTCTCTTCCGAATCTATCTTTCATATTTTAATTATCGAGTAAAGTTTTAATATAGATACTTTATTGCGTATTTAGATATTTATTAAAATATATTATAACTAATTATTTAAAATTTCATTATTTCTTGGTGAATATCTAATACCAACATTTAGCCTTTATTAAAAGTTAAACTCTCCACTCTTTCCTCCTGTTTTTTTAAGCAAATGAGTTCCTTCTATAATCATTCTCTTATCTACAGCTTTACACATATCATAAATAGTTAATGCAGCAACTGTTGCAGCTGTTAATGCTTCCATTTCTACACCTGTCTTATCAACTATTTTTACTGTAGCAGTTATTCCTATATAACTTTCATCTTTATTTATATCAAAATCAACATTACAGCTTGTTATCATTAACGGATGACACATTGGAATTAAGTTTGAAGTTTGTTTACTAGCCATTATCCCTGCTACTCTAGCAACACCTAAAACATCTCCTTTTCCAATCTTTCCAGCTTCAATAAGCTCTAATGTCTCTGCACTTACTTTTATTTTAGATACTGCAACTGCAACTCTAGCAGTTTCCTTTTTCTCAGAAACATCTACCATTCTAGCATTTCCGCTATTATCAAAGTGTGTTAATTTATTATCCATATTGTTACCCCCTATTTTCCAAATGAACAATGTGGGAATGTACAAACTTTACAATCTAAACACAATCCCCCATGACCGTATTCCACTATATCATCTATTGTTAGTCTTTCATCACTTAATACTCTTGGAAGTACTAAATCTAAAACTGTTCTCTTTGAATACATAGCACAACTTGGTACTCCTAGTATTGGAGTATTGCCATGATATGCAAGTAAAAACATAGCTCCTGGTAATACTGGTGATCCATAGGTTACAAGTTCTCCTCCACATTCTTTAATTGCAGTTGGAGTTACATCATCAGGATCTACAGACATTCCTCCTGTACATATAACCATATCCACACCTTCGGCTAAACCTTTTTGAATTTCTTCAATTATTCTTTCTTTTTCATCTGGTAAGATTACTTGCCTTATAACTTCACTTCCATAATAACCTAACTTTTGCTTAATTACAGGTAAAAAAGCATCTTTAATTCTTCCTTTATATACTTCATTTCCCGTAGTTATTAAAAGACATTTTTTAGGTTTAATTTCTGCTACAGTTATTATTTTTTCTTTAATTAAATTTTCAGCTGTTATAATTCTTTCTTCATCTATTATTAACGGAATAACTCTTGTTGCTCCTATTTTTTCACCTTTTTTTATTGGAGTATTATTATGTAGTGTAGACACTATAATTTCTCCAACTGAATTTAATTTAAATAAATTATCCTTATCTATTTTTAAAACTCCATCTCTTGCAGCAAAAAAGTCAACTTTACCCTCTTTTATTTCATCAGATAAACTCACACCTTCACCAACTACTAAATCTGCTATTCTTGTAGCTGCATCATTTTCATGTAACTGACCTTCTACTGGCTCCCAAACATAAACATGTTCTTTTCCTATAGATAATAATTTTTCTATATCTTCTTCTTTTATAATATGACCCTTTTTAAATAATCTTCCTTTAAATTCTCCTGGTATTATTTGTGTTACATCATGAGAAAGTATACTTCCTACAGCATCTTCAACCTTTATCATTTTCATTTTCAAGCCCCTCCTTTATTTTCTAGCACATTCCTTTGCAGTACCTAATAATATATCTATTCCATGCTTTATATCATTCAAGGCAAAATCTAAAGCTTCCTTACACGCCTTAGGACTTCCTGGTAAATTAACTATTAATGTATCTTTTCTTATTCCACTTACTGCTCTTGAGAGCATAGCTCTTTTAGTAATTTGAAGGCTATACCATCTTATAGCTTCACATATGCCTGGAGCTTCTCTCTCAATTACTTGCTTAGTAGCTTCTGGTGTTATATCTCTTTTTGAAAAACCAGTTCCACCTGTACTTAATACTAAATTAACCTTTAGTTCATCACACATATATTTAAATTCGTTAGCTAACATTTCTTTTTCATCAGGTAATATGACTTGTTTAACCACTTTAAATCCAGCAGCCTCTACTATTTCTCTAACTACCTCGCCACTTTTATCTTCTCTTTCACCAGCATATCCTTTATCACTACTTGTAATTATTCCAACTGTATACATTAACGCTCCTCCAATTCACTATATTCTTTTTCTGTATTTATATTCAAAAAATCATCTTCTATAAACTTTGCTTCTTCATTACCTTCAATAATCTTATAATTTAAAGATTTAATTAATAATTGAAGCTTATTGTTATTTTCTTTTATAGCTTCTTCTAAATTTCTAATTATTTTTTTAGAATATATTGAGCATAAAGGTTGTAACCTTTCACTTACTCTAGGTATTAGCACCTCATAGTCGCCACTATAATCTCCTAAAATATTTAAAGTTTTTTCAGTAATAAGTGGCATATCACAAGCTATACACAAAACTTCATCTGTAGTTGAATTTACTAGTGCTGAATGTATTCCACTTAAAGGTCCATTTCCCTTATATATATCTTCAACTACTCTTAGGTTAAATCCTTTATATTCTTCTTTATTATTTGAAATTATAATTATTTCTTTATAATTTTTTCCTGCCTCAATTATATGTTCTATAAATTTCTTTTCTTTATAATTTAATAATGCCTTATTGTTATAATTCATTCTACTGCTTTTTCCACCAGCTAAAATAGCTAAAGTTTTATTTATCATAATATTCTCCTAAAACTTAATTATATCTACTAGTTCTCCCTTTTTAAGCCCTTCATTTCCAGCTTCAACTTCAATCATACAATTAGAGTTTAAGTTAGAACTTAGTATACCATTTCCACTTTTAACTTGAGTTAAATATACATTTTGCACTCCATCTTCAATTACAGCTTTCCCTCTAATAAATCTTCTTTGAGGACTCTTTTTTCTAACTTCATCACATAAAACAGCTTTTTCTCTTTTTATTTCTAAAGTTTCTCTTCCTAATAATTTTTCTAATGTAGTTTTTACAAAAAGTTCAAATCCTGTTAATGCAGCAGTTGGATTTCCTGATAAACTAATTACTACCGCATTATTAACTATGCTACACAACACTGCAGATCCAGGTTTCATCTTAACTTTCCAGAAAAGTCTCTTACCATCAATATTATTAATTGCTTCATTTAATAAATCTTTTTCACCAACCGAAACTCCACCAGTTGTAATAATTAAATCCATATCTGTTGATATTTTTTTTATTTCCGCTCCGATATCTCCTTGAGAATCTTTTATATGATTTATATACTTAACGTCATGTCCAAGTTCCATTACTCTTGAAATAATAGTATATTTATTACTATTAAATATCTTACCTTCTATAAGCTTATTTTCTATATCTATAACTTCATCACCAGTACTTATTAGTGCAATTCTTGGCATTTTATAAACCTTAACTTTATCAATACCTGTACTTGCTATAATACCTATATCAGCAAAATCTAATCTTTTATTCTTTTTTACTAATAAAGTTCCTTTTTGTATATCTTCACCTTTAAAACATATATTTTCATTTTCTTTTAAGGTTTTAGTTAAAGTTATATATCCATCATTGTCTAAAATAACATCCTCTTGCTTAACTACGGCATTTGCACCTTTAGGTATAGGAGCGCCTGTCATTATTCTTATAGCTGTTTTTTCCACTACTTCACTAGTACAAATATCACCTGCAAATACTTTATCTATGACATTTATCTTTTCATTACTATTACTATCATTAGCAATAACCGCATATCCATCCATAGCAGATTTATCAAATGGTGGATTATCTATTTTTGAATAAATATCCTCTGCTAAAACTCTTTTAACAGCCTCAATTAAAGTAACTTCCTCAGCTTCCAGGCCTTTTATATTTTCATTTAATATACTAATAGCCTCTTCTAATGATATGAAAGACTTCATCTACTCACCCCTTCAATATAGTTTGTAATTTATAAATTAATCTCTACCTTAACACTACTAACTTCTAATTATAAAAATAGGCTTATTACTTCATATTTTAGGTATGAGTAATAAGCCTATTTTAAATATAAAGCCGTAAATTTATACGTTATAATTTATTTAGTAAATTATTAAATATATTTAAATCAACTTATTTTCCTTCCCAAAACGTGGAGATAATACCTTTTCAAGTATTACCCTTGAACTTATAAAAGTTCCGGTTAAGCTCCTTAAAATTTCTTTCTTAGGATACTTAACTCTAGAAAATATTTTTTATTGATATTTTTTTAAAATTTAAAATTTTTTTCTTTTTCAATTAAATCTGCCATTGCTTTATAATCTTCTTTAAAAACTATTTTTACATCATCAACATTTAGCTTTTTATCACTTGCAATTGCGATAAGTTTTTCCTTTGGAGTTATTATATTTTTACTTACTCCGTCCCTATAAACTTCAATTTTTCTTAAATCACTTTTTTTATATCCTTCTACTAAAACAATATCTTTATCTAATACCATTTCTATAATATTATTCAGATTTGTTTCTTCTTCTAATTCTTTTATCATTGCTAATCTATTTTTAGATGATATTATAACAGTTTCTGATCCAGCTTCTCTATGCTTATATGTATCTTTTCCTTTTTTATCAATATCAAATCCATGAACATCATGCTTTATAGTCGCTACACTATGCCCTCTTTTTTTTAATTCTTTTATTAATCCTTCAAGTAAAAATGTCTTTCCAACATTAGAACCTGAGCCTACTATATTCACTACCT
This sequence comes from Clostridium celatum DSM 1785, assembly GCF_000320405.1. GTDB lineage: Bacteria > Bacillota > Clostridia > Clostridiales > Clostridiaceae > Clostridium > Clostridium celatum. Next base: position 7,609 of record NZ_KB291649.1, read on the forward strand.
TTGACATATAATTCATCCCTTATTACAATTTATATAAAAATAATTACTAATATACTTTATTTATCTTAAATAATTATTTTAATTGAAAATTCAAAATTACTTACCATTTGATTATATAATATCTAAGATGTTAATTTTCAATTTTCAATTAAATATTAATTATATAAAAATAATCTTGAAGATTAAACATTAACTTTGCCTAACCTTCATAGATTATTTTTATATTTTCACTTTAATTTTGATTAATTCTATTTATAACTAAATTCAAAGTTCTTCTCTATATTAAAGAAATCTGCATAATCTATATCAAATAGACTCTTAGTTACTTTAGAAACATCAATATTTTCTTTGATAAGTTGAGTTAAAACTCCTGCATAAGATAAATCACCTTGAATTATAGCTCCATAAATTTTCCCATCTTTATGAATTATCTTCTTATAGTTATCAGCATCTACCTTAGTTTCAACAATATATGTTTCATCTGCTGGTTCTACCATACCAAGAGACATAGTAGCTATTCCTACAAAGTTCATTGTATTCTTACTTCCAAAGAAATCTGTCATTATCATTTCTTTTCCTAACATATTGTGTGCAGCAATTATACCTTCCTTTACAGCAGTTGGCCATATTGGATTTCTACCAGTTACATCACCAGCACCATATATGTTTTCTACATTAGTTTTACCTTTTGCATCAATAATTAATCCAAATCTATCACATTCAACATTGCTATTTTCCATAAATGCTACATTTGATCTAACACCAGTTGCAACTACTACTAATTCACATGGAATTTCTTCTCCAGTATTTAATACTAGTGCCTTTGGATTGTTGTTTTCATCTAAAAGTAATCTTTCAGCCTTAACATCTAGCTTTAAAGAAACACCTTCTTCAATAAATTTATTTTCATACACATCTGATGCATGCTTATCTAATTGTAATGGAAGTATTTTATTACTCATTTCAACAAGAGATATATTTAATCCTTGTCCAAGTAATCCACTAACTGCATCTATACCAACAAGACCAGCTCCTAAAACTACTACATTTTTAACTTTAGTTGCTTGCTCTTTTATTAATATAGCATCATCTAAATTTCTAAGTCCAACTACATTATTAGCTTCTCTTAAACCTTCTACTGGAGGAATGAATGCTGATGCTCCACTACATACTAATAATTTATCATAGCTTAAGCTTTCTCCATTAGATAATTCTAAAGTTTGTACATCATCATTAAGAGATTTAACTTCTACACCTTTAATCCAAGTTATGTTGTTATCTTCAAAGAAATTCTTTCCTGTAAAGTTTAACGCTTCAACATCTCTATGATTTGAAATGTAATGATGAAGTATACATCTTGAATATACATTTTCATCCTTAGATACTAAAATAATTTCAGCATCCTTGTCTAATTCTCTTAAAGTTTTTGCTCCACTTATACCTGCCGCAGAGGCTCCTATAACTACATATCTCATTATTCAGTTACCTCCTCTAATGTAATTGCTGCCATTGGACATCTTTCTACACATTGTGCAGTTCCATGTGCTTTACATGCATCACACTTCATTATTTCCTTATGTTTTCTGCTATCAGCCTTTAACACCCCATAAGGACATGCCATTATACACATGTAGCAACTAGCACAATGATCTTTGTTGTATTCAACTAATCCAGTTTCTTTATTCTTACTCATAGCTCCTGTCATACAAGTATAAACACATTCTGGTCTATCACAATGTCTACAAAAAATTGGAGCATATTTTCCAGTACTATCTATAGTAATTCTGCTTCTTGTATCTTCTGAATCGTGAGCTACGATACATGCTGTTGTACAAGTTAAACATCCTACACATTTATCTCTATCTATCTTTATTCTTTTCATCTTTAGACACCCCTTAAGTGAAAATCCAAATTTCATATTTGGTTATTTGAACTTACTCCACATAAAGTGGAGTTTCCTTATTAAAATCCAAATTTCATATTTGGTTATTTGAAGTAACTTTTCATATTCAGTCAAAGTTATAAATTCAATTTAATAAATCAATATTTAGAATCTAATTCAACTTCGCTCCACAACTGTGGAGCTTTATTTTTATTTCTTTATTACATTTACTGCAACAGTTTTGAATGATGGTTCCTTTGAGTATGGATCATAAACTGAAGGTGTAAGTGCATTAGTTTCAATATAGTGAATTGGAGCATATAAATGATCCTTCTTAACGTGATCAGATATTTTTATAGTAAAATCTTTAGTTACTCCATTTTGAGAAGCTATTGAAACTCTTTCATTTTCAACTATATTTAATTCTTTAGCAAGCTCTGGATGCATAAACGCATATGATTCCTTTGAGTAAATTCTTTCTGATTCTTCAATTTCTCTTGATCTAACTTGAGTATGCCATTGACCAACTGTTCCTCTTCCTGAGTTAAAGATATATGGGAACTCTTCACTTGCTTGTGTTGGGTTTTCAGCTATATCTTCAAAGTGGAACTTAGCCTTCTTTGATGGAGTATAGTAGTTACCATCTTCATATAATCTTCTTTCATCATCTACTAAAGTTTCTCCTGCTCTAAATGGCCATTGAACACCTCTTGAACCTTCCATATTTGGTCCTTCAAGCATTTCATAAGTTACACCTGTGATATCACAAGGCATTCCTTTAGAACATTTCTTTAATAATTCAAATACACTTCTTGGAGTTTCCCATCCTTTAAGATTATCTCCCATTCCAAGTTCTTGTCCTATTTTGTAGAATATTTCAAAGTCAGATAATTCTCCTTCTTCTTTAGATATAACTGGATTAACCTTTGATAATCTTCTTTCAGTGTTTATTAAAACACCTTCCTTTTTAATTGCTGGTACTGAAGGTAAGTATAAATCAGCTAATTTAGCACTATCAGTATCTTCATATATATCTTGAACTACGAAGAAATCTAAGTTCTTAACACATTTTTCAAACTCTTCATTGTTTGCCCATGAATGTCTTGGGTTTGTACAAATAACCCATAATCCCTTAATTTCACCTGCAATTGCTTTTTCTATTATTGCATTGTAAGGAATTGTTGGTTTAGTTGCAAGGTAACTTTCATCTACTCCTATTGCTTCTGCAACAGCTTTTCTACGTACTGGATTATCGAAATCTCCACCACCAAATAACCCTGCTGTGTTACTAAATGCTCTTGATCCCATTGCATTACATTGACCTGTAAGTGAGTTCGCACCTGTTCCTGGTCTTCCCATGTTACCTGTAATTAATGCTAAGTTAATTATAGATTGTGCTGTTCTAACTGCTTGGTAACCTTGGTTAATTCCCATTGTCCACCAGAATGAAACTCTTTCTCCAGCATGGATTATTTCAGCAAGTTCTATAACTCTTTCAGCTGAAATTCCTGTTTCAGCTTCAACATTTTCTAATGTAAATTTAGCCACATGATTTTTGAAATCTTCATACCCTTCTGTATGATTTTCAATATAGTTTACATCTATGTATCCTTTTTCTATTAAAACATTAGCTAAAGTATACATTAATACTAAGTCAGCTTTTGGCTTAATATCTATCCATATATCTGAATTCATTGCTGTTTCTGATTTTCTTGGATCTATAGTTATTATTTTAGCTTCTTTATTAGCTTTAATACGTCCCCAGAATACTGGATGAGCTATAACTGGATTACCTCCAATTAATATTATCGTATCTGAAAGCTCAGCATCATTTAAAGTATATGGAGGAGCATCAAATCCAAAACTTTGTTTATGAGCAACTACTGATGTAGCCATACATAATCTTGTATTACCATCACCATTAATTCCCATGTGATTTCTTCCCACATGTCCAAGTAATGCCATATCTTCTGTTGGCATTTGTCCTGTACTAATGAAAGCAACACTTTCTTTTCCATACTTTTCTTGGATAGCTGTCATTTTTTCAGCAAAAGTTTTTATACCTTCTTCCCAAGAAATTTCTTTCATTTCTCCATTTTCATCTCTTAAAAGTGGGCTCTTTCTTGCTTTAATTTTTGTTTGTTGTTTATCTAAGTTTAAACCTTTTATACAACAAAAGCCTTTATTTACAGGATAGTCTACAGTTGGTGAAACTTTAACTATCTTGTCGTTCTCTACATGAAAATCTACATTACATGCTAATGCACATAAATTACAAGTTGATTGAATCTTTTTCATGACCTTCCATCTCCATTTCATTCATAAATAAATTTATACTTAACACTATTTATTAATAGTAATAAGAAATATCTTAAACTACGATTAATATGCGATATTAATTATCAGCACCAATAATTGTCATATATTTAACAATCACACTTAAAAAAATTGCTATTTTTTATTTATATATCTAATATAATTATTGATGGAAAATGGGTAATTAAACTGTAATTATCCATTTCCATCTTAAACTTTTTTTTATTAAGTAAACTTTATTGCTTTAAACTATAAATCATAATTAAATCTAAACTATACGTTTCGGTATTTTATTCCACTCCAATAAACATTATTCATCATTATAGCCTTATCTGAAAGTTCAACACCTTCTAAAGCCCATTTCTTAAACTCTTCAAATCCAGTTCTATCTACAATATATCCGATATGTTCTTTACCACCTGGTGCATTTCTATCTATATATTGTTCAACATACTTATAAGTATTTACTATTATCTTGATTATACTTTCTTCGTCAGCCCAGATTAAGAAATCTTCAGCAAGTCTTGGGTTTTTCTTACCTGTTCTACCCATTATAGCTAATCTATAGTACTTTTCTTTACTTCTAGTCCATGCACCTGTTGGACAGTTGATTACACATTCACCACATCCGATACACTTGCTATGATCTCTTACCGGAGTATAGTTTTCAGCGTGTAATGCTGCTGTAGATTTTTTAGTACATGCTCTAACACATGCCCCACAAGATATACATTTACTTTCATCTAATTGTGGTTCTGTCATACCAATGATACCAAAATCATGCATTCTAACCTTCATACAATCATTAGGACATCCAGTTAAAGCAACTTTGAAGTGTAAATCATTTGGGAATATAGCATTTTCTATTTTCTTTGCAAAATTAGTAGTATTGTAATTTGCAAATGGACAGACATTATTTCCTATACAAGCACTTACGTTTCTTGTACCAGCTGATGTATATCCCTTACCTGGAACTACTTGATTAATTTCTAAACCTTCAATAATTGGTTGAAGTAATTCATTAACCTTGTCCATGTTTCTCATATCTATTCCTGGAACTTCAAAACCTTGTCTTGTAGTTAAATGAACTGTTCCATTACCATACTTTTCAGCTATTTCTTGAATAAGACCTAAATATTTAGCATTTAAGTGTCCACCTGGAACTCTTATTCTTGAAGCTGTAATTCCTCTATGCTTAGTAACTCTGAAAGCATTCTTTTTAAGCTTTTTAGTATTGATATCCATTAATTACTTCCTCCTAATCGATTAAAGATTTTCCTACTGTATAATTAAATACTGGACCATCTAAACAAATGTAAGTGTCATCTATTTTACAGTGTCCACATTTACCTATTCCACAGCACATTTTTCTTTCTTGAGAAATCCAAATATTTTCTTCCTTGATTCCAAGCTTTAAGAATTCTAATACTGTAAATTTCATCATCATTGGAGGCCCAACTACTACTACTTGTACATTTTCCATATCTTTAATTTCAAGTTCAGGAATATATTTAGTAACTAAACCAACTTTACCTTCATAACCTTCTTTTGCAGTATCAACTGTTAAGATAAGATTCATAGTCTTTTCCCAAGTTTTCATGTCTTCTTTAAATAAAACATCTTCTGTTGACTTAAATCCTGATATTAAAGTCATTCCTTTACAATCTTCACTATTTCTTGAGAAATATTCTACTATCCCTCTTACTGGTGAAAGTCCTGTTCCTCCAGCAACAACTATAACTTCTTTATCCTTATAGTTTTCTATATCAAAGCCGTTTCCATAAGGTCCTCTTAAGAATAACTTATCGCCTACATAATTTTTAAATATTTCATTAGTAACCTTACCAACTCTTCTTATTGTTAAGTCAACATATCCTTCACCAATTCCACTTACTGATATTGGGGCTTCCCCATACTTTGGAAGTGATACCTCGAAAAATTGTCCTGGTTTAACATCTCCTGTATAAGCCATTCTGAAAGTATATTCAATTGGAGTATGTTCAATTACTTCTAAAATTTCTGATCTAAATGGTATGTATTCATTTTTAGTCATTATTCTTCACCTCATTCATAGCATCTTCTAACTTGTTTATTATAGTTGAGAAACTAATGTATTCTGGACATATATCATCACATCTACCACATCCTACACACATGTTGTATCCCCATTTTTTCTTATAGTCATAAACTTTATGAAGAGTTTTAAATCTCATCTTTTGTCCTTTTTCTTTTCTAAAGCTATGTCCACCAGCCATATCAGTATATCCATCTACGTGACATGAAGCCCATACTCTTCTTCTTTCACCAGCATTTTTATTATCTTTATATGTTATATCTTGCATTGTGAAGCATGTACATGTTGGACAGACAAAATTACATCTACCACATGTTATACATCTTTCGTTGTATTCATTCCACATTGTAGATTTCATTACTTCTAATCCTAAATTTTCTGGTATATTAACTTTAACCGCATTTTCTGTAACGAATTCTGGAGTTACCTCCTTAGCTTCTTTTTCTATAGAAGCTATAGCACTTTCTATTTCTTCGTCTTTTATATCTAGGTATACTTCATTTCCATCAACTTTTATATATGCATTATATTCATCTGTTTTGTTTGACCCCATACTTACGCAGAAGCAATTATCAAAACTTTTTTCGCATCCCATTACAACAAATTTAGCTTTTTCTCTTAGCTTTTTGTAGTATATATCTTCAAATCCATTTCTTAAGTATATATCATCAATTCTTCTTACAGAATGCATATCACAGCTTCTTAAGAAAATTAAAGCTGGTCTTTCTTCTACTTCTGCTTCTTTGCACTCATCTTCTGTAAAGAAGAATAAAGTTTGTCTTGTAGGTAAAATTGTTTCTTTATATGAAAAACTTGATTTTGCATCAAATTCTATTTCTTCAATTCTTTGAATTTCTCCGTATCTAACTCTATCAGTATCTGAAAAAGTTCCTCCACCAACAAAAACTTTTGGAGCATAGATTTTATATGTTTTGCTTAACTCTTTTAAAGCTAAGTTCATATTATCTAAGTTAAGTTTATATCCCATGTTAAACACCTCTTAGTATATTTTTTATCCTTGCTATTTGTTAATATATTAACACTTTTCATGATATAATTATATTTTTAAATAAAAAAAAATGATGTGACATTCATCACATCATCTTAAAATTTATTATTTCATTTGTTAAAATAAATTTTGCCGCTACATTTTCTATTAAATTTTTTTAATTAATATTTTCTATAAAATAATATGTTCACGTCTATAAAAAATTATCAATAATAACTATTTATGAGTTTTATACGGCAAAAAAATACAAAAGCTATAAATAATGCTATAGCTTCTGTATTTTTTAAATATCTTTAAAAAATCTAATTAATTTTTCTCTATCTGGAATTATTATTTTTTTATTTTTATTTATTATTAACCCCTTATTATTTAATATTTTTAATGCTCTAGAAATAGTTTCACGTGGTGCCCCAAACATATCTGCAAGGTATGTAATTGTAATACTTAAATCTATTAAAGTTCCCTCTTCAACTTCTCTTCCATAATCTCTAGATAATTTCCATAGTTTTGCAGCTACTCTTTTTTCCACTTTAATTGGAATCGAGTTTTTACTTTGTCTATATAATCTTCTTACTTTAATTGCTAATGAATTTATTATTATCTTAGATAACTCAAAGTCATCTTTCATTATGTCAATAAACTTTATCCTATCAAAACAGATTATTTCAGCATTTTCAAAAGCTTCACAGTTAATTGATGAAGGTAAATCATCTATTATTATTTCATTTATAATAGATTCTTTTCCTAATATAAAAATAACTTTTTTTTGTGCAGATTCACTTTGCTTATATAATGCAACCTTACCACTTTTAACTATGTATATACTATTTATTATTTCTTTATCTCTAAATAAGTGTTCGTTCTTTTTTAATTCTCTTATATAGCAAATATCATTTAATCTACTAAGTGTTTCATTATTAACCTTATCGAATAACCCTAATTCTTTAAATATATTAATAGTATCTTTACTAAAAATCATATCTCCTATGTTTTTATTTTATCTTACTTTAGTATATCATATATTTATTATAAATTTACTACCTTTATATGTAAGTTTATTCTTAGGTTAATATAAAAAAGATCTCGGTATTTCTACCAAGACCTTTTTTTAATCAAGTTAATACTAATTATCTATGCTAAATGTATATTACTTGTTTTTCTTTTCTTTTTTAGTTGTAGCTGCTTCAGCTTTAGCTTCTGCTTTAGCATCTCTTCCATAGTAGCTAGTGATATACATTTCTTTTAATTCTTTCATTAATGGATATCTTGGGTTAGCTCCTGTAGATTGGTCATCAAATGCTTGCTCAACCATTTCATCTATTGTTTCGAAGAACTTAACTTCACTTACACCAGCATCTTTTATTGTTTTTGGCATATTAACTTTAGCTTGTAATTCTTCTATAGCTTTAATTAATAATTCAACTTTTTCAGCATTAGTGTTTCCACCTAATCCTAGGTAATCAGCTATCTTAGCATATCTGTAAGATGCATTTGGATATTTGTATTGTGCAAATGCTGCTTGTTTAGTTGGTGCTTCTTCAGCATTGAATCTTATAACTTCATTCATAACTAATGAGTTAGCCATACCGTGTGGTAAGTGGTGGAATGCACCTAGCTTATGAGCCATTGAGTGGTTAATTCCTAAGAATGCATTACTGAATGCCATACCTGCCATACAAGATGCATGAGCCATTTTTTCTCTTGCTTTAATATTAGTTGTACCTTCATTATAAGCATCTGGTAAGTATTTGAATACTAATCTAATTGCTTCTAAAGCTAATCCGTTAGTATATTCTGAAGCCATTATTGAAACGTAAGCTTCAATTGAGTGAACTAATACGTCGATACCAGCACAAGCTGTTAATCCCTTAGGAGAAGTCATCATTAATTCTGCATCAACGATAGCCATATCTGGAGTTAGTTCATAGTCAGCTAATGGATATTTAACTCCTGTTTGTTCATCAGTAATAACTGCGAATGGAGTAACTTCTGATCCAGTACCAGCTGAAGTTGCTATTGATACCATCATAGCTTTTTGACCCATAGTTGGGAATCTGTATATTCTCTTTCTAATATCCATGAATGTCATAGCTAAATCGTGGAAGTTAACTTCTGGATGTTCGTACATAACCCACATAATTTTAGCAGCATCCATAGCTGATCCTCCACCAAGTGAAATTATAACGTCTGGTTGGAATGATGTCATTTCTGCAGCACCAGCTTTAGCACATCTTAATGTTGGGTCTGGTTCAACATCTGAGAATATTTTGTATTGGATTCCGTTCTTTTCTAAAACTTCAGTAACTTTATTAGTGTATCCCATTTCGAATAACACTTTATCTGTTACGATGAATGCTTTCTTTTTACCCATTTCAGCTAATTCTTCTAAAGCTACTGGTAAACATCCGTATTTGAAGTAAGTTTTTTCTGGAACTCTAAACCAAAGCATATTTTCTCTCCTTTCAGCGATGCTCTTAACGTTAATTAAGTGCTTAGGACCAACGTTTTCTGAAACTGAGTTTCCTCCCCATGATCCACAACCTAATGTTAATGATGGTGCTAATTTGAAGTTGAATAAATCTCCGATTGCCCCTTGAGCTGCTGGCATATTTATTAATGTTCTAGCTGTTTTCATTCTTTCTCCGAATGCTAACACTCTGTCTCTATTCTTAACTTGATCAGTGTAAAGTATTGAAGTATGTCCCATACCACCTAATTCGATTAATCTATCAGCCTTATCTAAAGCTTCTTCGAATGATTTAGCTTTGTACATAGCTAAAACTGGAGATAATTTTTCGTGTGAGAATGGTTCTTCTAATTCAACTGAAGTAACTTCCCCAACTAAAACCTTAGCTGATTCTGGAACGTTAACTCCTGCCATCTTAGCTATCTTGTAAGCAGATTGACCAACCATGTCAGCATTTAATCCACCTTTTTCATTTAAGATAACTTTTCTTACTTTATCTACTTCTTCACCTTTAAGGATGTATGCTCCTCTAGCATCTAATTCTTTCTTAACTTCATCATATACTTGTTCTAAAACAACGATTGATTGTTCTGATGCACAAATAACCCCATTATCAAATGTTTTAGAAAGTAATATTGAGTTTACAGCCATTTTAATGTGAGCTGTTTCATCAATGATTGCTGGAGTATTACCTGCTCCAACCCCTAAAGCTGGTCTTCCTGATGAATAAGCAGCCTTAACCATTGCTGGACCACCTGTAGCTAGGATTATATCTGATTCTCTCATAACATTTTGTGATAATTCAACTGAAGGTTCATCAATCCATCCGATTATTCCTTCTGGAGCTCCTGCTTTAACTGCAGCTTCTAAAACTATTTTAGCAGCTTCTATTGTAGCATTCTTAGCTCTTGGGTGTGGAGATATTATGATAGAATTTCTAGTCTTTAAAGCTATTAAACACTTGAATATTGCTGTTGATGTTGGGTTTGTTGTTGGAACTATAGCAGAGATAACTCCAATTGGTTCTGCTACTTTTGTAATTCCGTGAGTCTTATCTTCTTCTAAAACTCCACAAGTTTTCATGTTCTTATATTGGTTATATATATATTCAGCAGCAAAGTTATTCTTTATAACCTTGTCTTCAACTATTCCCATTCCAGTTTCTTCAACAGCCATTTTAGCTAACTTAATTCTGTTGTGGTTAGCTGCTAAAGCTGCTTGTCTAAATATTTCGTCTACTTGTTCTTGAGTATAAGTAGCGAATTTTGCTTGTGCTTCTCTTAATTGTTTAATTCTTGCTGTTAATTCTTGAGCGTTTGTAACTTTCATTATTACATCCTCCTAATAATCAATAATTTATGTTAATTTGAATTGATATCTATTATTTTTATTAGACATTGTTAAATTTATGTTTTGATTGTTATTTTTTTAACCTGTCCACAAACTTATTGTACTTGATTGTTTATTTTTTGTCAAACTTTTTTTGAAAATATTTTTATTTATATTTTTTAGCATATTTCAAGCTCATATCAAAGCCTTTATTTTAAGCCAATGATAACATTTTCATCAATTATGTTTATTTTTAGACACTTTTTATATTTTTTTCTTTACTTTTTTGCACATTTATTTTAAATAACTTTAATTTTGAAAACTTTCTTTACATATCTTTTTTGTTATTATTATAACAATTCAAATGTAACTTTATTGTTTACTTTATTAATATTTCTCTATTCTCAGGGTTTTATTCTAAAAATAAAAAGAGAAATTTCTAAGGTGAAATTTCTCTTTTTATTGCATAGTATCTACTTTACGCTAATGATGTTAAAAGACTTCTATCACTAATCTCATCCATTAAATTCGCTCTTCCAAATAACTCCGTCAACTTTTCTGTAGTTAAATTACTCTTCTCATTTCCGTCTACATCTATTATAATCTTACCTTCATGCATCATTATAAGTCTATTTCCACATTCTAATGCTTGTTTCATATTATGAGTAACCATTAATGTAGTAATTTCTTTTTCTTCTACTATTCTTTTAGTTATCTCCATTATTTTATTTGATGTTTTAGGGTCTAATGCAGCTGTATGTTCATCTAGTAATAATAGTTTTGGTTCTGACATTACAGCCATAACTAAAGTCAAAGCTTGTCTTTGCCCTCCTGAAAGCAGATTCACCTTATTATATAATTTATTTTCAAGTCCTAAATCAAGGCTTACTAACAATTCCTTATAATAAGCAATTCTTTTTTTATTAATTCCAAAGGTTAGTCCATATTTATGACCTTTATTATCTGCTAATGCCAAATTTTCTAATATCGTCATATTAGGAGAAACTCCCATGGTTGGATTTTGATAAACTCTTCCTATATCTTTTGCTCTTACATACTCCTCTTTAAAAGAAATATCTTTTCCATCTAATATAATCTTGCCCAAATCTACTTTTATATTTCCACTTACTAAATTTAATAGTGTTGATTTACCTGCTCCATTAGATCCTATTATTGTTATAAAATCACCTTTTTTAATTTCAATATTAAAATTTTCAAAAACTTTATTTTCATTGATGGTGTTAGGATTGAATACTTTGTATAGCCCCTGAATTTTTAACATCTTCATCACCACCTTTTCCAACTACTTCTTTGATTTTATTTTTCTTACGCTTTATCTTAAAAATATCATTATTAGATGCTAATGCGATAACTACTATTATAGCTGTCATTAACTTCAAATCATTTGGATTTAATCTCATCCACAACGCTATAGCAACTACCAATTTATAAATTATAGCTCCTAATATAGATAAGGTTGTTGCTTTAACAAATGAAATCTTACCAAAAATAGATACTCCTATTATTACAGCAGCAAGTCCCATAACAACTGTTCCTTGTCCCATAATTACATCTGCAAAACCTTGATGCTGTGCAGTAAGTGCTCCTGCTAATGCTACTAATCCATTACTTATCATAAGTCCCATAACCTTAATAATATTTTTATTTATTCCAAGTGCTGACACTACTTGCTCGTTATCACCAACTGCTACTAATAAAAACCCAGCTTTTGTTTTTAAAAATAAATCTAATAATGCCTTAACTACAATTACTATAGCTAATATTATAAATATAGAATTAATAGAAGTATTTTTAAATATATGATTTGTACTAAAAAGTGGAGTATTTGCCTTGCCCATTATTCTTAAATTAATTGAATATAATCCTATCATTACAAGTATTCCAGACATTAAATTACTTATTTTTAGCTTTACATGAAGAAATCCTGTAATAGAACCTGCTATAGCTCCACCTATAGTTGCTACTAATATTGTAATCCAAGGATTTACCCCCTTAACTAAAAGTGCCGCTGAAATTGCTGCACCTAAAGGGAAAGTTCCATCAACTGAAAGATCTGGAAAATCTAAAATCTTATATGTTATATAAACTCCTATAGCTACTAACGCAAATAATAACCCTTGCTCTATAGCATTTATAATAATCTCCACTAATTAACCCCTCCAGTAACCTTATTAGCTTTTTCTAATGTATCCTCTGGAATAGTTATATTTAATTTTTCTGCTACAGCAGTATTAATTGTTATATCCATATCAGCCATTGTAGTTATGGCTATATCACTTGGATTAGTTCCTTGTAAAACTTCTGCAGCTTTGTATCCTGCTTCCTTACCCAATTTAAAATAATCAATTCCTATTGAGCATAATCCTCCCTTTGAAACTCCAGCTTCTTCTGCACATAATATTGGTATATTTTTATTTATACAAAGATTTCCTACTAAATCATAAGCTGATGCAATTGTATTATCTGTTGGTACATATAATGCATCAATTGAACCTAGAACTGAACTTAAATTTTGATTTATTTCACTTACATTTGTAACTGATACTTCTTTAATTTCTATATCTCTATCTTTTACAGCATCTTTTAACGAATTTACTTGTATAACTGAGTTAACTTCTGATGAACAATAAATAACACCTAAAGTTTTAATATCTGGTACTAATGATGATAATAAATCTAATTGATTATCTATTGATACCATATCTGAAGTACCTGTAACATTGGTTTCTGAACTCTCCCATCCTTTTGCTACTTCTGCTTCTACAGGATCAGTAACAGCTGTAAAAACTATTGGAATATCCTTTGTAGAGTTATAGGCTGCTTGTACATTTGGAGTTGCAATAGCAAAGATCATATCTACCTTTGAAGTTACAAATTGATCTGAAATAGTTTTTGCTATTGATACATCCCCTTGTGCATTTTTATAATCAAACTTTATATTTTTTCCTTCTTCAAATCCCTTTTCTTTAAGTCCCTCAATAAACCCTTCTCTTGCAGAATCTAAAGCATCATGTTGGATAAACTGACTTATTCCTATAGTATATACATCACCATTATTTTCATCTACTACACTTGTTTTTTCATTTCCTTCTTCACTCTTTTCATTAACTGTCTTTGAACATGACATTAGCCCTGTAATCATTAAAAGTCCACTTAAAATTACTGCTATTTTTTTCTTTCCTACCATATTTCCATCCTCCTAAAATTTAAAACTACTTAAAACCTCCTACATATCCTCCTTAATCATAATATTTAACTATTATTTTTTACACTTATATAATCATTATGACTTTTATTTATTCTTTTGTTACTATTATTTAAGTTATTTTATTAAATTATTACTTTCTATATTACCATATTAAAATATTTTTGTAAATATTTACCTGTAGCCAATGTAAAAAAATAAGGACTGATTAAAATCAATCCTTTTGTTATTCAGGTACAGCCCTATGCCCTATCCCAATTACAACTTCATCAAGATGTAAAAGTCCAACACTTAAGAAAATACATACACTCATATGTTGCCCTTTTCTCGCTATTCCAACTTTTCCACCAACATTTTGACCACTTGCTCTTTCTCTTATTTGCATTAAAGCATCTCTAGTAGCACCTATAACTCCACCTTCATGCAAATGTTCATCTCTTATTACAGAACTTCTTTTTGCTGCAACTAAAGCCCTTTCTAGTATCTTAGATGTTGATTCATTAATATTACCACCTATATTTACAGCTGTAGCTAATATACCTGACTTTTTATATTCATCCTTCAATCTTTCTTCTTCTTCTCTACTAGAAATCGCCATTTGTGTAGCAATTTTAGCAACCTCCATACTCGAACTATTAACCATCCTCAGTTCCTCCCCACACATCATATAGAATATTCTCTATTTATTAAAATCTAGTTATAATCACCTTATATTTAATATAATTTTATTTTTTAAAATTATACTTTTCTTCAAAGAAATTAGTAATCTTTCTTAGTGATTCTATTAGAATTCTTTCTTCATCCTCATTTAACTCTAAAATAACTCCTTTTATCATATCATCATGAAAATTAGCATGACTATGATATGCCTTAACACCCTTTTCAGTAAGCTTAATTAAAACCACTCTTCTATCTTCTTCTATTCTTCTTCTCTCAACATACTCTTTCTTTATTAACTTATTTATTGCTGTAGTTAAAGTACCAACTGTAATATCTAAATCATTGGCAACTTCACTCATAGTAAGTTCACGATCTATACCAATTGCTTCTATTATATGCATTTCTGTAACTGATAAATCATTGAACTCTCCTTCTTTTAAAACTTTACCTTCTATTTTTAAAATATCATTAAATTGTCGTACTAATAACATATTTAATACGGCTTCTGATTCTTTTCGTATCATTTGTTTCACTCTCCTAAAACATAAACAATAATAATTACTATTATTATAAAATAAATTTACCTATATAGACTAGTGTAAATTTAAATTTTAATTAAAAGAAACCATATCAAAACTAAATATTAATATATAGAAAAATCAAGAAACATTTTAAATTTAAAAGGGCAAATTAAAAATGACAAATTAAAGGAATTTTAATAACTTTTTCCTCTATTTGCCATTTGTAATTTTTAATTTATATTTGATTTGTTTCTTAATTTAGTTAAATTATTTTGATAAAACCTCTTAGTAACTAACCAATATATTAATTCTTCTTTTTAACCACAGCACTTTTTGTATTTTTTACCACTTCCACAAATACAAGGATCATTTCTACCTATTTTGATTTCTTTTACAACTCTTGCTGCTGCTTTTTCAATCTCATCTTCAGTATGACCTTTTAATGACCATCTTCTTATAGATTTAACTAATGTATCTAATTCTTCTTTAAATATTTTCTTTTCTTCATCTGATTCTATTTCATAAGCATCTAAGAACAGTTCTATAGCATTATCTTTATCCCCTTCATTCTTAATTTCAAAGAATAAAGCATCCATTTCACTTCTTAATATCTCTTTATCTACAACAAAAAGTTCTCCTAAAACCTTTTGTAATTTTAAACTTTGCTTATTTTCTTCTAAGAAATCTACAGCTCCAGCTTTTATTAAAGACTTCTTATCAAATTTATAGTAGTTTGATGTACATATATTTTGTAATTCTATAATTTTCTCTGTATCTTCTACATCAATATGAGCTATAGTATCATTATTAACTACATAGTCATATCCTAATTCTTCTCCAGCTAATATTAATGCTTTTATGTAATCTAATTCAAAATTCTTTCCATATAAGCTATTTATAGTCTTTTCTATAAATTCTACAGTAATAACTCCATAATAATAAGCCATACCAGCAATTATTTTTATTATTTCATTATTAACTCTCACCTTATCCTTTAATTCTTTTGAAGAAATATTTTCAACTAATGGTTTAATTTCTTCTGGTAAAACTATAAATGGCTCTTCATTTTGCATAACTGTAAAAGCTATACCTCTATTTCTTAAGAAATTAGCATATATGATATCTGTACATTCATACTTTTTAAATCCATTGTTCTTTATTAAATCCTCTAAGAACTTTAAAGTATTTTCATCCATCATATTTATAGCACTATTACCATTATTAATTATAACTTCTTTAACTCTATGTACTGCATCTGCTTTTTTTAATGTTGTAATTCCCTTAACAAAATACTTTCTAGCAATTTTAACTAGCTCGTCCTTTGTCATTTTTGATAGTAGTGATTCTAAAGAATTATCTCCTTCAGCATCCTTCCAAATCTTCTCAGCATTTTTAATGTCTGATTTGATTATTTCATCTTGTAATATATTTATATCTTTCATTAAAACTAACTCACTCCATATCTTTTTTATAAAAAAACCAACAATACAATTATAAACATTTTTTCGACATAGTCAAAATTATTTTTCATTCACAAATATTTTGCTAAATATTATATATTTAACCCTAATATTCATTACTAAATAATCCAGCACCTTTTATTATCTCTTGCTCTTCAAACAAACTTAAAACAGCTTCTTCATAATCCCTAGCCTTTTGTGCCTTCTTAATTTTTTTATAGTATTTTTTACTATCAGTAAATATATGAGCCATATATCCCCAAAGCTCCTTCATCCTATACATTGCATTTTTATCTTCTTTTAATAGCTCTTTATATTCATTAAAAATTTCATCATGAAATTTTTGTAATACTTCTTTGCTCATAAAAGTATCATTTTTAATTTCTCCAACTAATCCTGGATTAGCTAATAAGCCTCTTCCTAACATTATTTTATCTACTTGTGGAAATATTTTTGTAAATCTATTATAATCTTCCTTTGTAAAAATATCTCCATTATAACATATTGAATGCTTACTTAAAGATAATGCATCTTTAAACACTTCTAAATTAGGCGTATTTCCATAGAAGTCTTGTCTAGTTCTAGGATGAATAATTAATTCCTCCAAAGGATACTTATTATAAATGTCTATTAATTTATAAAACTCCTCTGGACTATCTTTCCCTATTCTAGTTTTTATGGAGATTTTCATATCTTTTATTTTAAATATTTCATCTAAAAATATATCAAGCTCTTCTCTTTTAGCTAAAAAACCTGAGCCCCTTCCTTTTGAAACAACCGTTCCTGCTGGACATCCTAAATTTAAATTAATTTCATCATATCCCAATTCTTTAAGCTTCTTTGCTGTTATAATAAAACCTTCTGAATCATTAGTAAGTATTTGTGGAACTATATTTAAACCTTCATTGTTTTCTGGCTGTAAATCCCTTAATTCTTTAGTTTTAAGACTTAAACTTTGATTTGGAACAATAAAAGGTGTAAAGTATTTATCTATATTATGAAAATATTTTTCATAAGCATTTCTATATATATGTCCAGTAATCCCTTCCATAGGTGCTAAATAATATTTCATGTAACTACGGCTCCTTTATAAATATTCTAAAAAACATTATATCAGCCAATACTTCTCTTATCTATAGTATAATTTACAAGAAATAATATTATCTTTTAATTTTCTCCTTTTATTCCCATTGATTTTTTCTTGTCTAATTTATAATTCATATGTTAAAATAAACTTCATAATATTTGATTCTCAAACTATTTGATTTTACTAAAAGGAGATTAAATAATGAAAAAAAAGAAAATTATTAGAGTACTTATAATTACTATTTTAGTTTTTGTTATGCTAGGGTTAAGCTTTATAGGAAATTATTTTTACAATTTAGCTTTAAATCCTGATACACCTAAAGATATTGTTTTTGGAACACCCGAAGAAGCATCTGAAACAAGTGGACAAGTATTAGATACTGATATTCAATGGTTATTAACTGAATCTAACTATAGTGATGAAACCATAAACTCATTTGATAATTTAAAGCTGCATGGCTATAAAGTTTTAAATCCAAACAACTCAAATAAATGGGTTATTACTGTTCATGGTTATACTAGTGAAGGAATAAATATGAGTTCCTATGCTAAAAACTATTATGATATGGGTTATAATGTTCTAATACCTGATTTAAGATCCCATGGTCTAAGCGAAGGTGACTACATCGGTATGGGATGGGATGATAGATTGGATATTATTTCTTGGATAAATAATATATTAGAAGATAATGCTGATGCTGAAATTATATTACATGGCGTTTCTATGGGTGCTGCTACAGTATCTATGGTATCTGGTGAAGACTTACCTTCTAATGTAAAGGCAATAGTTGCTGATTGTGGTTATACTTCTGTTTGGGATGAATTTGCTTATCAGCTAGATGATTTATTTTCTCTACCACAATTTCCAATACTTAACGTATCATCTTTAGTATCTAAAGTAAGAGCTGGCTATTTTTTAGGTACTGCTTCTTCTTTAAAACAAGTTGAAAAATCTAAAACTCCAATTTTATTTATTCATGGAGATAAGGATGACTTTGTTCCTTACTATATGATGGAAGAACTTTACAATGCTACTAGTTCCGAAAAAGAAATGCTTACAATAAAAGATGCTGGACACGCTAAATCTTCTGAGGTTGACCCAGAAACTTATTGGACAACAGTATATAATTTTACTAACAAATATATAAGTAACTAATTAAAGTTAATTGAAAAAAAGTATGATATAAGCAAAATATTATATCATACTTTTTATAATGTAACTTTAAATATCCTTGTGAACAACTAAATATATACCCCTAATAATAACATTCTTTGCTACAAGTACTATTGAAAAGCTTGCTTTTTATAGCTTTCTCATAACTTTCTTCACTATCATTATTTTCAAGCATATTAATTGCCTTTTTTAAACCTATAATATCTTTTTCCATATAATCAATATACTTTCCTCTTCCGACAACCTTAAGATGAGTAACTCCTGCATCTTTTAGTTTTTTTAATGCACAAATACCACAACCTGTACTTCCTAAAATATATTCTTCACTCTCATCATTATCTTCAAAACTAATAATTTCATTATTTAATTCTTTATAATAAAGTTGAAGTTTCTTATGAACTTCTGGAAAATTATTAATCTCACTATTTATTTTTATTAAATCATATGGCATTTTACATAAGTGTGACATTTCATCACAATGTAGTGAACTACAAAAAGCTCCACTATAATGACACATTTCATTTAATATAAAAGCTTCATATTGTAAGTTCTTAACTTCATTATTTCTTATACATGATTTCATATCTTCTATTGTGTTTTTTCTATGAAAAACATATCTAGATATATTAAGCCTATTAAAGAAATCTATAGAAAGACTATTTATTTCAGCACATTCACCACTTAAATGAATTGAACACTTTATTCCTTTTTCTTTTAAATATAGTATAAGTGCAATATCTGCAATTATAAATTCATCAAAACCAATTTCTATTAAATCTTTCATTATATTTGCTATAACTTCATACTGCTCTTCTAAATAATATAAATAATTAAATGTAATACTTACTGGTACCTTATAAACATCTACCATAGCTTTTAGTATTTTCATATCTTCTAATGAATTTATTTGAATATTATAATAAAGTACTTCTCTTCTATTTAAGGGGAATAAACTACCATAATACTTATTCCACTCATATGGAACATATCCACAAAAAACTTCATCTGCTCCTGCCTTAACTAATCTAATATAATCATCAATACTTCCCATGCCAGCTACTATCTTCATTTTATTTTGTCCTCTTCTATCTTTAAATAAAGTTTAATAAAATTCTATCTATTCCTTCATTAATATATTGCTCTAACTTTTTTGAATCTTTTAATAATGTATCATCTAATGAAAATAAGGAATTATATCTTCCAATGATTTTTAAATGCTTTGGATATGAAAATACATAATCATTACAGTACATAGGACATCCCATTGCAAGTTTTTGCTTACCTCTTTCCATTGTTGTACACTTTGCATATAAGGTACAATATTGTGATGTATTAGTAACATAAAAAGGTAGATGTAAAGTATGCTTCCCTTTCGCAATATTTATCTTATATCCACAACTTTCATACTCATACCTATATATATTATTTTCTCTTAAAAACTCACTAAATATCTTACTATTAAGACTGTTATTACCTATTAAATTTTTATTTTCAGAATATCCATTTTTATAAATATATCTAGGATCTTTTTTTCTTTTATTTAATAAAACTCCTAATGATAAAGTTAAATAATTCTCTTTATTTTCTATTAACTTTAACATTCCCCAATCATTTATTACTATTTCTATTTTCTTATTATTTTCAATACACCAATTATATATTTCATTTATTATATCTTTAATATTATCAATATAACATTCTCTAATATATGTAAAGCAAACTGTAACTTCTAAATCTTCCTTCGTTGCTTTTCTTATTATATCCATAAGCATTTTCTTCTTTGGAAATAAGTTATGACAAAACTCATTTCCAATATAAATTCTTGATATCTTTTTATTAAAAAGTTTATGATTTTCAATAAAATTTTCTTTTAAATAATTACTCATAAATTCATTTATATTCATATTTAAATATTTTTTATATAAATTATAATTATCTATATTAACTGCTATCTCTAGTAAATTTAAAATGCTTTCATTGAAGTTATCATAATTTAAATTAGCCATCCATTTTTGTTTTTGAGTTATATAATCCTCATAAAAATCATAATCTTCCTCTGAAGGATATCCCACCATATCTTTTGAAAAATCATTTCCATCACTATAAGTCTTTAATCTAATATATCTTGTATAATTACTAAAAGCCTTTCTTACATTTTTTAAATACATTTCATCATTAATAGAAAAAACATAAGTTATATAAAACTCATGCTTTACCTTATTTATTAAATCATATTGCTCTATAGCAATTTCTTCATATTTATTTTCATCAAATATATAAAATGCCACTTTTAATTGTCTTATATCTTCTATTTCTTGTGCTAATCTTACAGTCAAGGTTTTAGGAGATATTTTTACTATTCTTACTTCCTTGTTATTTAGCAAGCAAGTTATTAATCCTGCTGGTAATAATTCAACTTCTTCTCTTTCCAAAATTTATTTCCTCACAATATCAATTACTACATATTCACAATGTTTTTCTGTTCTTAATGGATATCCCCATCCCGCTATTCCACATGATACTATTACATCCATATCATCTTTTTTCTCATATCCATATTCAATTTCATTAATGTTAAATAGCTCCATTAATTGTCCTAATGGCCATATTTGACCATAATGTGTATGTCCCGAAAGCATTAAATCATATCCACTTTCACTATTTTCTTTTAATTCACATGGTTCATGATCAACTATTATTTTGTAATATTCATCACTTACCTCTTTTGATAATTCTTGTGATGACTTTCTACTTTCATTTACATAAGACCTATCTTTTCTTCCTATTATACATACTTCATTATTTATTTCATATATATCATCTGCAAGTATTTTTATTCCAGAATCTATTATTGCTTCCTCTAACTCTTCTTCAGTATAATTAGGATCTACTGTATATGTAGATTTGTCATGATTACCATATACGTAATATATACCATATTTACTTTTAATCGTAGATAATATTTTAAATGCTTCTTGCATTTCATTTAAGGTTGTGCTTTCATCAACAATATCTCCACCTAATATTACTATATCTGCATTAGTTTTTGATATTTTATCACAATATTTTTGTAGAATATCGTTATTCATTTTACTTCCAAAATGCAAGTCTGATATAAAACTAACTCTATATCCTTCACTTATAATATTTTTATTGGTATATACAGTATAATCTTTTTCAATTATATTATAAAAATTTATATATCCATAAACAATTAAAATTGCTGTTAATGATAATGGTATAATTCCACTTCTATAAATTACACTAATAAAGCTATTATTAATAAATTTTCTTACAATGAAATAAACTAATTCAACTACCCATGCAATTATGACAATATGAAATACTACAACTGCCCATGTTCCCCAAACCTTTAATGCTGGTATCATTACAATAAAAGTTAGTAGTAAATTTATAATCTTCTTTTTCTTAATTTTTCTATCCTTAATAAGCAAATCTAAAATTCTTCTAATAAAAATATACATATATATTCCCAAAGGAATCATAAATATTAATGGTAATACAATATAGAAAAACATCTCATACCCCTTCCTTCTATCTAATGTTTCTTACCCAATATTTCTTTTCATATTATTAAAAACTTAATTTTTTATAGATGAATATTATTTACTAATATATTTATTTCTATCCTATTTTATACAAAATAAACTATTTAATAATATTGCTATGTTATAAAACACTTCTTATCAAATAACAAATTTTTCTTACTTGCACAGCTATTCAATGAAGATTATACTTATATTGGTAACATATTCTTTACTATGTAGTAATAATAAGTGATGTAATGAAAGGAATATATATGAGAAAAAAAGATATATTAGAATTAAAAAAGCGTTTTAAAAAAGACCACTGTACTTTTACTAAAATGTGTGGCTGCTATGTTAATGGCGAAAAAAATATCCTTTTAAAATTTAGAGAAACATTTTTAAACTTAGAAGAAGATGATTATTTTAAATATTTAGAAATTGCGAAAAAAGTTCTATCAGGAACTATTGGAAATAATCTTTTAGAGCTTAATTTTGAGCTAAACGAAGAGTTTGTAAATGAAAAACAAATGTCTTTTATGCAACTAAAAAATAGTCAATTAAAAGATGATTCTTTGCTTGATAATTTTTATAATTCAATAATAGAAAATTCTGACTATACAGGCAACTTTCTAATACTTATTTTCCATGATACTTATGATATCATCACTAAAACTAAAGATAATGCTAAATTAGATGAATCTGAAGAGGTCTATGAATATATTTTATGTGCAATATGTCCTGTTGAACTTTCTAAGGCTGGTCTTAGATATTTTGAAGAAGACAATGCAATAAAATCACGTACAAGAGACTGGATTGTTGAAGCTCCAAGTAACGGTTTTGTATTTCCAGCATTTATAAATCGTAGTACAGATGTTAATTCTATTATGTACTATACTAAAAATGCAAAAGATACTCATCCTGAATTAATGGAAAATGCTTTAGGATGTCCTTCAAAACAAACTAATACTGAGAAGAAAGTATTATTTAATGATATTGTTCGTGATGCTCTGGGTCCTGATGAGAAGAAAGCTGAACATTTCTTTATGGAAATTCAAGAAAGCCTTAATAATAAAATAGAAGAACATAATATTATACATGAAGATAGTGATGAACCTGTAATTTTAACTAATGACATTATTCAAGATATTTTGTCTGAAAGTGGAGTTCCAGAAGAAATTACTACCGAAATTGAAAAATCGTATAACGAAAACTTTGGAGATACTCCTCCTCTTGCAGAAATATTAATAGATAATAAAGCACTTGCTGCAAAGGCTCAAAAGAAGAAAGAAGAAATGCTTGAAAAACAAGTAAGAATACTTCAAAATAAATTAGAAATAGTTCAAGAAAGCTTAATAACTTCTTCTGAAAAATCTCTAGAAGAAGCCCCTACTAATTCAACTGAGTTATCTTCTGATTTATCTACAGTTAATGATATTGAAAATGATACTGTAATAGCTAAAACTGAAGATGAAATAGATTCTCATATTGATATTAATATTAATGATACTTTAGAAGATACTACTGAAGATTTAAATGCTGACATTGTAGTTAAAGTAAATCCTGAAAAAGTAGAGCAAATAGAAACAAAAATAATTGATGGTAAAAAATATATTGTTATTCCTATTGATGACAATGAACAAGCCAATGTTAATGGTATAGAAACTTTACTTTAAAGCTTTATAAAGGCAACATTAAAATTATGAATAAAATCAATTTCGATGTTGCCTTTATATAACTCTTTTTTATTACTTATCAAACTCAAGATATGTTGAATTTTGTGGTGGTGTTGATACTGATATACTATCTCCTTCATTTAAGCTATTTATTGCATTCATATCATCTGCTGAAAGTTCAAAATCAAAAATATCTAAATTTTCTTTTATTCTACCTTCATTTGATGATTTAGGTATAGGTATAATTCCTCTTTGAATATGCCATCTTAATACTATTTGAGCGATAGTCTTTTTATATTTTTCTGATAAACCTATTATCAGCTCATTTGAAAATATTCTCCCCCTCATTATAGGACTCCATGCAACTAATTGTATATTATTATCATTGCAATAATCTAATAAATATTCTTTTGAGCTTTGAGGGTGTAATTCAACTTGATTTACCATTGGCATTATTTCTGCAGTTTTTTTAAGTTCTTCCAAATGTCCTATTTTAAAATTACAAACTCCTATTGCCTTTACTTTTCCTTCTTTATAAAGATCTTCAAAAGCTCTCCATGTTTCAGCATTTAACTTATTTGGCCAATGTATTAAATATAAATCAATATATTCCACTTGTAATCTTTCTAATGACTTATTAAAAGCTTCAATAGTTTTTTTATACCCATGATCATCATTCCAAAGCTTTGTAACTAAAAATATTTCTTCTCTCTTTATATTACTTTGCTTTATACCATTACCAATACCAACTTCATTTCCATAAAAAGATGCAGTATCTATTTGTCTATAGCCTGTTTCTAACGCATACTTTATTATTTTAGCTGTTTCTTCATCACTTCCAGATTTATATGTTCCAAATCCTATACTTGGCATCTTAACCCCATTGCTTAATACTCTAAACTCTTCATTCATAACAAAATCCCTACCTTTCACACTCTATTATTCTTATTCCATTTTCAGATGCAACTAATGCCTTTGTTGCTATATTATAAAATAGAGAAGTATCTAAAACTCCAACTATTCTTTTTAAACTATCATTTAATTTACATATATCTCCGATATCCTTGCCATCAAACTCTACATCCATAAGAAATAATCCATTATCACTAATAGCAAATCCATCTTTCGCACTACTGCTTCTCATGTTAGGCTTACCACCTAATGCTTTTATATTTTTTTCAACCAAAGACTTACTTTCAGGTAATATTTCTAAAACAATTGGATACTTAAATTCAAGCTTAGAAGAAACCTTACTTTCATCTACAAGTAATATATACTCATCAGCCATAGATGCTATTATCTTTTCCTTTGTATGAATTCCTCCACCACTTTTTAGTGCCACTAAATCATTGTCTACTTCATCACACCCATCAAAGGCAACAGATATTGAATCTACAGCCCAAGTTGGTAATACTTTTAGTCCATTTTCAATACAAAGTTTTTCAGTTTTAAATGAAGGGGTAACAACTTCAACCTCTAATCCAGATTCTTTAATATAAGAAACTAGATAGGAAATAGTACTTCCTCCTCCAAGTCCAATAATAGATTTATCCTTAATATATTTTAAAGCTTCCTTTGCACATGCTTTTTTCAAATTCTACACTCTCCCTGTAATCTTACTTGTAATTTATATTTTTTCATCTGCTATTGATTGTTCATGTCTACTTATGTTCCTATAGACATCATCCTTTCCTACTGTTAAGAAAAGATATAATATTTCAATTATTGTCATAGCTGAAATTCTCGAAAAATAATATTCAGATAAAAATAATTTTTCTCTTGTTGATGTCTTAATATGATAATCACAAATCTTTGCTAAAGATGAATTATCACTATTAGTTATAGATATAGTAGTAGCCCCTTTTTCAGCAGCTATTTCTATTACATCAATTAATCTCTTAGATTCTCCAGAGTTAGAAATTGCTATGACAACATCATCTTTTGATAAATTATAAGTATATGCAATTTGAGTCTCCCATATTGTATTTGCAACTGCCATAATTCCTATTTGATTTAGTTTGTAACTTCCATCTAAAGCTACAGGAATTGTATTACCAACTGCTACAAATTGTACAGTTCTTGCATTTCTTAATAATTCTAATATTTTTTTTAAATCATCTTCATTAATCATTGAAATTGTTTGTTTTAATTCTTCAATCTTATTAGCTAAAATATTGTTTAAAGATTCCTTTATACTACTTTCAGTAACACTACCTGAAATATTAAATTTTTCTTTTTTTGAATCTACTATTTCTTGAGCTAATGTAAGCTTCAAATGATGAAAACCCTTCATATAACACTTTTTACAAAATCTTGTTACACTTGCTTCACTTGATCCTGCTTCTTCTGCTAATTCGGAAATTGTCATTTCAATTACTTTTGCTCTATTATTCAAAATATAATCGGCAATCTTCTTCTCTGCCTCAAAGAAATTATTATATTCAGCAAAAATTATATCGATAACAGATTTATTTTTTTCCATAAAATTTTCTCCTTAAATGTACACTTGTCATTAATAAAAATATATCAATAAAATTTATTTTTGTAAATGATTTTTATAGCGAAATTTATTTTCATAGACTTTTTATATTTTTTTATCAAAAATAAATGGAAGCCTAGTTTTTGTAATATACTAGGCTTCCACTTTGTAACTATAATTTTTTATATGTTTTTTATCTTGATTTATAAATGTTTTTCCACCATTTCTTTTATTTTTTCCTTAGGCATAAATCCTACACTTACTTCTTTCTTTTCTCCATTTTTTAGCACCATCATTGTTGGTATAGTTGAAATTCTAAACTTATCTGCTATGTCTCTAGCTTCATCCACATTAACTTTAATAAATTTAGCCTTTCCCTCCATTTCATTGCCTACTTCTTCAAATATTGGAGCTAACATTTTACAAGGTCCACACCAATCTGCAAAGAAATCTACTATAACAACACCGTCCTTAACTTCATTATTAAATTCATTTGATCCTACTATTTTTGCCATTTATTTTTCCTCCTTAGAATTTTTCTTAATTTTATCTAAATAAGTAACTGCTGATAATGCAGCTATATTTCCTTCTCCTGCAGCTTTTATATATTGATAGGGTGCACCTACTATATCTCCTGCAGCAAAGCAACCTTCTATATTAGTTCTCATAAGTCTATCAACTTCTACATGATTTTCATTAATCTTTAATCCTGGAACAAGTTGACCTGGTGATATACTATCTCTTAATATAAATAATCCATCAGTTTCAATTTCTCTATTTTTAAGTACTAACTTGTTTAACAGAGTTTTCGCCTACAATTTCTACTAAGGTATCATTTACTATTTCTATTGATGAATCAACTTCTACTTTCTCTTTATACATAGGTATATAATAAACCTTTGAAGCAATACTAGCTATAAAGTTTGCTTCAGCTTCTTCATGCTTATTATAAGCTATTATCGTTACTACTTTATCTTTGTAAAGAGGAGCATCACAAGTTGCACAATATCCTACACCTTTTCCTAAAAACTCTTCTTCTCCTTTAAAAGGCCTTCCAAAGTTAACTCCTGTAGCTAATATTATTGAAGTTGCTTCGTACATTTTATCATTTACCATTAAGGCAAAATAGTCACCCATAGAATAAATATTATTAATTTTTTCTTCTGTTATTTCTATTTCCATTGCTTTTAAATGCTTAGCAAACTCGTCTCTTATCTCTGCCCCGCTCTTTCCATAAAACCCTAAATAGTTATTTATCTTATGGGCTTTAACTAGTTTATTGCTTATTTCTTTGCTTCCAAAAATAATAAACTTTTTATTTCTTATCTTTGCATTTAATGCAGCTGATAATCCAGCGGGTCCACTTCCTATAATGGCAATATCGTATCTTTCATTCATTTTTATCCCTCCTTGTTGTAGCATTATACACTTACTTTAACACATTTTTTATTATTTTATTTCTGTTAAGGAAAATTTAATTTATAAAAATATTTTAGTGGTAAATCTCTACAACATTTATTCTATTATTATCATAAGTCTTATAATAATAAATTCCCTTTTCTTAATGCATATTAATTTGTGGCCAATACTTTTGGACATTTGTCCTTAATTTTTTTAGTATTGCTTATTTAATACAATTAATATGATATAATTAATGTACTTTATTTAATAAGGAGAATTGAAATGAACAACTTACCTTATTTTTTAAACACTTGTCCTGATTATATAAAAAGCAAATTTACAAATATAAAGTTCAATACTTTTGATAAAATACTTGTACAAAATGAACCAGCTAACTCTGTTTATATAATAAAAAAAGGAAAAGTAAAAGTTTATTCATTAACTCCTACTGGAGTTAAATACCTAGAGAGAACTTATTGTGAAAATGAATTATTTGGTGAACTTGAAATATTTGCTGATAAACCAATATTGAATTATGTAGAAGCAATTGAACCTTGTGAAGCAATTAAAATTTCTAAAGAATCTTTTTTAGATTGGATTAAATATGACAGTGAGTTTTCTTTATATGTACATATAGAACTTTCTCAAAAAATGTATCATACTTCCATTAATAGTAAAGCAAATGTTGCTTACAATTTAAAAGATAGAGTACTTTTCTTTTTATGGAGGTTTTTAGATGAACATAATTTAAATACAGTTCATAAAGATATATTAGTAGAAGGTGTAGGTTCAAATATTAGAAGTATTAACCGAATTATTAAAGATTTAGTATCTGAAAATCTTGTTGAATATAATAAAGGATTTATTAAGGTAAAAGATATCAATAAACTTGTTGATATAATTTTCTCCCCTAATCCTAATAATAATTTAGTAGACATTTTAAATAAGAAATAAGGAGGCAAACTTATGATAAATAAAAAACTATTAATAGAAAAGGCATTCGATGCTCAAAAATTTTGCTATACACCATACTCAAATTTCAATGTAGGTGCTGCTTTACTTTGTAGCGACGGCACAATTTATCAAGGATGTAATATAGAAAATGCTGCATTTACACCAACAAACTGTGCTGAAAGAACAGCCTTTTTCAAAGCAATTTCTGAAGGTCAAAAAGATTTTACTGCTATTGCAATTGTAGGAAATAAAAAAGATGTAAAACAAGGAGAAGGCGATTTTTGTGCACCTTGTGCTGTATGCAGACAAGTTATGGCTGAGTTTTGTGACTTAAAAACATTTAAAATAATAATTGCAAAAAGTACAGAAGAATATTTAGAATATACATTAGATGAGCTTTTACCATTAGCATTTACAGGTAAAAATTTAGATTAAAATAAAAATGTACTGCCAACATAAATAATTTTAAACTTATTTATGTTGGCAGTTTCTTTTTGATTAATATTGATGTTCCATTTTTTTAAAGAAATCTACTTTAGGTTCAAGAAATTTAAATTTATGATTAGTGCCATCTTTAAAATAAAATTCTATAGGTTTAAATATATTATCCCAATTCCATAATTCATCATCAATATTTAAATAATCCCTAAACATTTCACAACCTTCTGGTGCTATTGGATGAATTAATATAGCTATAACTTTACAAGCATAAAAACAATCTACTAATAATTGTTTCTTAAATTCTTCATTTTTAATATTATTAGCCCAATGCTTATTTATCTCTCTTATATACTCATCAATAACATAAGCTATTCTATGGAAATCTTGATTATACATATGTCTTTCATATTCTAATACAGATTTTTTTGTTAATTCTTTTATTTTTTCACTTACCTCTCCTGTAGGAATATTTTCATTTAAGCTTTGAAGTGTATAAAAACATGAACGAATAATTCTGTTAAAGACATTAGTCAAAAGATTTCCTTCTTTTAATACTGTATCAGCCCCTACTTTTTCTTCTTCCTTCATATAAACTTGCGGCTTAAAACCAACACTTTTAGATGATAATCCTAAACTCATAAAATGCATTCTTAATTGGTCTTTAGTATAAAATTTTAATAACTCATCTGCCATTGGAGGTTTAACATCTGAACTACTGCTTGCTTTTTTATCCATAAATAAAATATGCTTATTAGAAACAATATGAGGCAATTTAATATCTGTAATATCTATTTTTTCATCTTTAGCTTTTTTTAAAGCCATAAACATTGCCATTTCTGCAATTGAATAAAAATAAATGTTATCTTCTCCTATAAATTGATAAACCATTGAATCTTCATCTTCCCACCAGTTATGCCACTTTTCAGGATCTTCTCCCTTCTCTTCTAAATAAGCCTTTGTAAATGAAATTGGTGCCCATAAAGATTCTGGCCATACCCAAAAAGTTAAATTCTTTAAATTCTCCTTATCTGGTACCTTTACTCCCCAAGAAATATTTCCTGATAATCTAAAAGGAACTAAAGTCTTACCACTAGTATAATTAATATTTAAATTATCTAATACTTCTTTAGCTTTATCTCTATCTTCTAACCTTTCAAAGACAAAAGTTACTGAAGGTTTCTTTTCTTCATCTATAGTTTCATGTTTTGGAAGTTTAAATTCCAAGTCTTCAATATTATTAATATATTTTCTTGGAACATATATTACAGGTTTCTTTAAAAATTCATCTATAGCTTTGATTTCATATTTTCTTCTATTTGTATTCTTCTTTAAAAACTCATTAAGTTCTTTCATATTATCCATAAAATCATCTAACGTAAAATACCAATTATCTACACTTTTTAATATTGGTCTTTTTCCTGATAATGCACTAATAGGATTAATTAATTCAGATGGCATATATTGATGCCCTAATGAACATTCCTCTGCATAAGCCTTATCAGAAGTACAACCTGCAATTGGGCATTTTCCAATTACTTGTCTGCCATTAAGGAAAGTTTTCTTATCTTCATCATAAAATTGTAATGCTGATAATTTTTTTATATAACCATTGTTAAATAAAGTATTAAATATCTCTTTCGAAACCTCATTATGAAATTCTGCTGTTCTTCCAAGTGCTGAAGCTCCAAAAATATTTAAGCTAATATTATAATCCTCTAAAGTTTTCTTTTGACTTAAATGATTAGATTTAACATAATCTTCTATAGTCTTTTCATATCCATTTTCCTTTAACTTTCTGTAGCTTTCGAGAATAGGTGAACCATAACAATCAGTACCTGATATAAAAATAACATTTTCTTTTCCTATTCTATCTCTTAAAAATCTTGCAAATATATCTGCGTGTACAAACATTCCTCCAACATGACCAAAATGAAGATTTTTATTTCCATAAGGCATTCCAGCAGTAACTACTGCCTTTTTAGGAAATACTGGCCTTTCATCCTTTAATAATCTTTTACTTATCATAACTCTTACTCCTTTATAATTTAATTTAAACGTCAAAAAAGCCCCCGTAGAAATAATCTACAGGGGCGAAAATTCTAATTCCGCGTGTGCCACCCTTTTTCCCTAAAATGTCACCATTTTAAGCTCTTCAAGTACACCATTTCCCTAAAATTTTAGGTCAAATCATACTCTAGTTCTGTAACGTGAACATACGTCATAGCATCACTTATAAATAATTTTTATAAGATCCGTATGCAGCTCCGAGGCTTGTTTCATTGTGCTTTCATAATTTTCTTTCCACCAACCGAAAACTCTCTGTATATTCCTTCACAATTACTCTTCTCTTCATAGCATTTATTTCTTTAATTATACTTCTTATAATATTAGGTGTCAATTATATTGCTTAATAACTTTTTCTTCACCATAAATGTAAATACATAATTTTATTAATATAAACTTATAAAACAAATATATCCCATTTCTAAAATTTCATTGTCAAACCCTTCACTTATAAAATCTATAACTGCTTCAGAGTTATTACTAATAATTCTTGAAAATGCTACTATATAATCTTTTATATCTTTAATATCTACTATTTCATTTTCGCTAATAGAATATTTTAAAAATCCTGCATATCTAACCAATAAATATTCTAATATTATTAATTGGAATGACATCACAATTTCTTCAATTTCATTACTATTGCAGCTTCCTAAAACCTTAGATATAATACAATTTTCTAATAAGTCATTATACTTCTCAAATACCTCTTTATAACTCTCCCATTGCTCACAAAGGTATTCTATATCTATTTCTTCTGCAAAAGTTGAAATATCTTCTAAAATCTCTTCTAATACTGAAACTTCTCTATAATTCTCTACAATATCTATAAACAAATTATTTATTTCTTCCATAGATTCGTAAATATCTAAATTCATTTTACCATACATATCTATAAGTTCTTTTAAGTATTCTTTATTTTTATATTCATCTACTTCTTTTAATAGTTTTCTTTCATTCATATGTCTATTTTCTAAGATAGTTAATAACATTTGAAAAGAGATTATTAATTTATAATCTAGTGACAATTCATCTTGCTTAATTATATTAACTAAAGCTTCTCTAATCTTAAACTCTAAGGAAGATTCTAAATAATTATTACACTCTTCACTTATCATATTTATTTTTCCTTCGATATTGCTTATAATTTCTACAACTTCAGGACATGCACAAGATAAAGAAAGTTCTTCTCTATCTTTAAATTTATTTTTTATTCTAGGGAAACTCTGACATGTTAAAGATATATATTCTTCCCCATGATTTTTTACTATTTCACATAGTCCTTTTTCATCTAATAATGGACATTTATCATGAGTCTCTTTATCTATAAAATATTCTTTCTTCTCTCCAGAATTCTTTACCTTTAAATTTTTTAAAATATAATTAAATTTACTTTCATGGCTTTTCCAATTATTAAATGTATCTTCATCTACATTTATATCCCAACCTTCACAACATGTAAATTTACATTTATCTGCTATACATTTAAAGTTATCATATCCTGTAATTTTTAATATACTATCTTTTTTATTCATCATTTGTCTCCATTTCAAATTTATTTAAATCTATACTAA
The DNA here is from genome assembly GCF_000320405.1 of Clostridium celatum DSM 1785. Taxonomy (GTDB): domain Bacteria; phylum Bacillota; class Clostridia; order Clostridiales; family Clostridiaceae; genus Clostridium; species Clostridium celatum. Next base: position 40,947 of record NZ_KB291649.1, read on the forward strand.
CTATAATAATTTAAAATATCTAATACTTCCATATATTTTAACTATTTAAATGTATTTAAAATATTTTCCTAATTTAGGGCATAATATATACGTCATTATCATTAGTATTTAAATAAAAAGGTGGAGTTATATGAAAAATAGAAATGACAAACCATCAAAATTACCTCCCTTTGAAAAACCTATATTTATGATGATAATAACTTTTGTTGGAGGTTATATGAATGGTTACACTTATATAACTAGACATAATATATTAGCTAATATGCATACTGCTAATATGTCTAAATTAGGAATTAATATTGCACTTGGAAATTGGTTAGATGCACTTAGCTACTTTCTTCCTATTATTGCTTGTATATTAGGTGCTACCTTTAGTCAATTAATTAAAGCTATAATTGTCACTCTTAATTTTAAAGGAGATTGGAGAAAATATGGTCTTATTTTAGAATCAATTGCATTATTTTTTATAGGATTAATTCCTATTTATTGTCCTGATGTTATAGTTACTAATCTAGTTTCTTTTTTTATGGGATATCAATTATGCTTATTTAGAAACTGTCTTGGTATACCATTTAATACAACTATATGTACAGGAAATATTAGAAATATTGGTCAATTATTGTTTAATGCACTAGATGAGGAAACTAGAGAATCTATAAAAAAATTAATTACTTTTACACTTCTTACCTTTTCCTTTGCAATTGGAGCTATTCCAGGTACTTTAATATCTCTTGCCATAAGTATTAAAGCTGTGTGGTTTTGTAGTTTTATATTACTTTTACAAGCATTTTGGATACATAGTTATGAAAACAAAAATAAAATATGAAATTTATATTATAATGACTTTATCAGTAAATATATTTACTTGACTAATATTAATTTTTCATAAAATAAATTAACAGCACTAGACTACTTTTTTCTAGTGCTGCTATATAAACTTAATTATTATCTCTTATAATTTTATACCTTAACTATATTTTTAAAACTTTTAACTGATATAAATCAACTTATTATAAATATTATTTATAGTTCAGTATATTTTTTACTAGTTCCCTTTGCCTTTTCTACTGGATACTTCTTTTCATTTTTATCCATCTTGCTATTTATTATATCTTCTATATTAACACCTAAACAATCAGCCATATGAACACAATAAACTATTACATCTGCAAGTTCATCACAAACCTCTTGTTTATCAAAATTATCATCCCATAAAAAATGCTCTAATAATTCTCCTGCTTCTACGCTTATAGCTTTAGATATATTGCTAGGTGTATGAAATTGTGACCAATCTCTATCATTCCTAAACTTTCTTATTCTTTCTATTGTTTTATCCATATAATAACACTCCTAAATTTAATAATTAATCCAATCTTTTATACTTTTAATTGTCCATATCTATATTTTACATGTGTCTTATTTTATAAACTCTCCACTCTAAAAATAATGTTACTAATGCTAAAATTGATAGTAGTGGATTAGGATATCCTTGTATATTTTTGAATGTGAAAAAATCTGCTAAGAACGCTACCCATATTATTCCACTAATAATATGTATTATAATTTCCACCCATTTTTTGCTTATAAAAGCATCAAAAATTCCTTTTTCTTTAATATTATTTTCTTTTTTAATAACCTTTTTATTTTTTGTATTGTTTTTACGTTTCTTATTCTTTGCCATTTTTAAAGCCTCATTTCTAAGTAAATATTTTTTAAGTCATAGCTAACAATTCCAATTAATCTTAGCTGGATTTTCTTCATTTTCAATAGCTATATTACGCAATTCTTGTTCCATTTTCTCACATTCATTAGAAGCAATTTTATCGTATGTTTCTGAACTTTCATTTAATCCTACTTTATGATAAGCAATAGCTGCTGCTCCATAAAATGCCATACCTAAAGAATGTGTAGATCTATGAATTGAACCTACCGCTTGTACTATAGTTTTTGCACTTACTTCAGCCACTGGATTTTTTACCCATTCTTTAGCTACAGAATTAGCCTCTCTAATAACCTTCTTTGCATCTACTAACTTTATTTTACCTTCTATGTAATCACGAGCTGCTTCTAATGCATTTTTTAATCTTGTATCCTTTGAATCATATTCTTCATAAATAGGAAGAATATTTTTTTCTGCATAATTAATGCACCAAATTGCTATTGTTTCTTTACTTTGTGTTTCAATAAGTCTCATAAGTGAAACTATGTAAGGTGATTCTGCAGTTCCAAGCATTTTTCTTAATTTAGCCATAAAAATTACCCCTTTATCTCTTTTAAATTAATATTTTTCTTTTATTATAGCCTAAATAATTTAATGCTAAAACAAAATTAGCCCTATTATTTATAAGATTACATTCCATATTCTCAATAAATAAAACAAGCCAATGATACTTTTAATATCATTAACTTGCTTTAACCTAAAATTTAAAATAATTGTTTTATTATTTACTTTATTTAATTTGTATTTCTAATTGAATTATTGACTTTTCAGCCTCTTTCGCATTTATTCTTGATAATATTGAAAATTCATTAAAATTCCCAACTGTCTCTATATTATTTTTTTCAATATAATCTAACATCTTTTGATAGTACTTTAAATTGTTTTTATATCCATCATCATAATACATTGTAAGATACTTTCCTTTTGGTAATACAACATTATCTATACCTTTAGTTGAATTCTCATGCTTGTAAAGCATTATAGCTGTATAAACTACCTTGTCCTCACTTTTTAATATATCTAACGATGTTTCAAATACTATTTCAGAATTTAATATCCAATTTTCTTTTTCTGCCTCTAATAAAACTTTTCTTAAATTAAGCTCTACATCTCTCTGATTTCTTATTATACAATTATATTTTTTTACTATTCTTTTATCATTATACTTAATAAAAATTTTATTTTCTTCAACTTCCTTAGTTTCTTTTATCCTATCCTCTAAAAAATTAATATATGACTTAACAGATTCCAGCTCTTTTATTTTTTCATCTAATACTTTTCGTTGTTGATCAATTAGTTCTATCATAGAATCTGCCGTTATTTCACTTTTTAACAACTCTTCTATTTCTTTTAATGATAAGCCTATAAGCTTACATTGTTTTAACAAATCAATTTTTATAAATTGATTAATTGAATAATATCTATAATTGTTTTGCTTATTTATATAATCTGGTTTAAGAAGCCCCATCTTATCGTAATATCGCAATGTCTGAATTGGAACATTAGTTAATTTAGATATTTCTCCAACTGAAAAATAAGTTTCCATACTAAAAATCTCCTAAGTTAATTTACATTTTTCTATAGCTTTTACCGTATAAGATTTAATATTAATAGAATACCTCAATATTATGAAAGTTAGTAGTTCAGAAACTAACAAGCTAATCCATATACCATTAATACCTAATAATTTAGATAAAATAAATAATATTAAAGGCAGTAATATTATACTTCTACAAAGGCAAAAAATATTGGAAATTTTAGGCATATTTATTGCTTGATAATAAACTGTACTTGTTAAATTAAATCCTACCATAACAAATCCAATATTTATTAAATTTAAACCTATATATGAAATATTAGCTATTGTAGCATCTGAAGTAAAGATTGATATCATTCCTTTTCCAAATATAAAGCATATGCTAATAAATACTATATTTACTATTACTGCTGCCTTAAGTGTTAAAGAATAAAACTTTAACATCTTGTCTGATTTTTTTGCACCATAATTATAACTTAATAATGGCTGTACCCCAAGTGATAATCCTAATAATACCATATAAATATTAGTTGTTATATAATTAATTATTGCAAAAGCTGATAATGATTTTTCTCCTCCATAATTCACTAATACTACATTCATAAAGAATATTATTATTGAAAAACTTACTTCTGCAAAGAAAGATGGAAATCCTATATTCACAAATTCCTTTATTGTTTTCTTTTCTAATTTTATATTCCCAAAAGTTAATATACCTTTCTTCCTTATAAAATGAGGTAATAATATACCTATTGTTACTACTTGTCCTAATCCCGTTGCAATTGCTGCACCTTTTATTCCAAATTGTAATGGGAATATAAATATATAGTCTAAAACTATATTAGTTACTGCTCCTGCTAATATTGATATCATTGCAATCTTTGGTCTTCCATCATTTCTAACAAAGCTATTTACAGCAATACCAATTAAATTTGGAATACAGAATAAACTATAATATCTTAAATAGGTTGAAGCTAAAGGAATTAATGTATCTGTAGCTCCTAATATCTTCACTATATATTTTGAAAATATAACAGAAATTAAACTTACACCTATACTTAATATTAATAACAACTTAAATACTTGCCTAAATATATTTACTGCCTTTTCTTTATTGTTACTTCCTATATTTTTAGATACAAGATCTCCCCCACCTACTGCAAACATAGTTGCTACTCCAAATAGCATTATAGTAAATGGCATAACTATATTTACTGCTGCTAATGCAGAATCTCCAACGCCTTGTCCAACAAAAATCCCATCAATTATTGTATATAACGATGAAACAAACATAGCTAAAGCTGAAGGAACTGCATATTTTAAAAATTCTTTTATCATAATTTTACCTCCATTTTTGTTTCTTTAACTATGATAAAGTCTATAGTAACTATAGAGTCAATAGTTCTTATTAATTATTAATAAGATTACTTTCCATATGCTCAACAAAATAAAAAGTGCTGATGACTAATAATATCACCAACACTTATACTAAAAATATTCTATTAAAGTTAAATTTATTATTATATATTTTATTTGCTTTCTTGTATAACTTTTAATATTGCATCAGCTGCTCTTTTTGCTCCGCCTGAATTATGAAAACTTTTTGCTACACTCTTTGCTCTTTCTTTATATTCACTGTTATTCATAACTTGAATAACTGCAGATTTAATATATTCTATCTTGTCTCTTTTTAGCATAACTCCTGCACCTAAACTCTCAACTCTCTCTGCTACCATCTTCTGTTCTGAATGCTGTGGAAATAACACCATTGGAACCCCATAATATAAACTTTCATTAGTGCTATTCATACCACAATGAGTAATAAATACATCTGTTTCTTGAAGAACTTTAATCTGTTCAACAGTATTTTCAATTTTAAAATTACTAGGTATATCTCCTAAACTCTTAATATCAGTATCATTACCTACAGACATAATTACGTCAAAATTAGTGTCTTCAAATGCCTTCATACAATTTTTATAGAATTTAATATTTTTATTATTAACTGTGCCAAGTGAAATATATATTCTCTTCCTATTTCTTTCCTTACTCTCAACTACAACTTTAGAAACAGATGGTCCTACAAAATAAAATTTATTAGAGAAAGTTTCTACCATAGGTTGAAATTCTTTTGATGTATATACAATGGTATTTGTCTCATTATCATTTGTAACAATAGAAATAAAATTCTTAACATCATATCCTTGATTTCTTAAAAGCTCTATTTTTTTATTAATACGTCCCATACCAAAAATCATATGCATTATTTCATTTAATCCTTGTTTCATCATCTTTGCTGTATACTCATTAAAAGCAAATGTTGTTGTTGAGCATATATAAGGAATATTTAGTTTTTTTGCAAATAGTTTTCCCCAAAAGCTTAAAGAATCTGATACAATGCAATCTGGTTTAAAGTTTTTAAGTTCATTACAAACTTTTTCATCTAAAGCTAAAGTAGTGTCTACAACCATTTCTATTAAAGCTGGAAAATCCCTTCCTATTTTCTTTTCATCTTCTGGTCTAAGTTCTGGCAGATAATCATCACAACAAATACATTTTGCACCTGCAGCTTCAATTTTATCTTTAAATTCATTAAATGAATAATACACCACTTCATTCCCTCTATCTACTAATTCCCTCACTACTTCTATTGTGGGATTAGTATGCCCATGTGCAGGAATACAGAAAAAAACTATTTTACTCATATCTTTCTACATCCTTTTTATAAGTTTTAATTTTATTCATCCTTCATTGCTACCCCCATAGTTCCTACAAAATTTATTAAATCACGTTGATGAACAATTCCAAGACCTCTTTCCTCATCTCCTAGTATCAATAATTTATCACCTGTATTTATATTAAATATAGTTCTTGCTTCTTTAGGAATTACAATTTGTCCTCGTTCTCCAACTACAACAGATCCAAAGAAATACTTTCCTTTAGGAGGCACCGCAATTCCTGTTTTTTCCTCTGAATGGTTAACTAAATCATCTAATTTAACGTTATATAAATTTGCAAGCTTTATACAACTTTCTATATCAGGAGTAGATTCTCCATTTTCCCATTTTGCTACTGATTGCCTAGAAACATTAATCTTCTCTGCTATATCCTCTTGTGTATATTGATTCTTTTTTCTTAGACTTTTTAAATTCCTACTAATCATACTTTTCATACCCCCTACATTTATTTTATTAAACTTACTATTTATTTTCTATCAACTAACCTTAACATCCATATATATATTTATATATATTTATATATATTTATATACATTTATTTATTTTTTACTTTAACTTTATTATTTTCTTTGATAAATTTTTCATTTATATATTACCTTACCTTTCTTATTATTTTTGTAAAATATTAACAAATAATTTATTTAATTTAAACAAACTGATCTTTTCTAAATACTATATAGTATAAAATCTAATGATAGGAGATGAGATACATGTCAAGAAATTGTTGCAACACTACATCATCTTGCTGCAATCCTTGTGATGGTTATGGTATATTCAGCTTTGGTGGAGCTTGGCTTTATATACTAGCAATAATGTTAATATTTGGTGGCGGCGGCTTTTGCCCAGGTAGCTTTTGGGGAGGCTATAATAATATTTTCCGTTGTAGTGGATTTAATAATGGGTGGTGTGATAATATCGACTCTAACAATTTTAACAGCAATAGCTTTAGTAGCGGCAATTATAGTAATAGTACCCTTAGTAGTAATAACATTTCCAATACTAATTTTGCTAACCTTCTTAGTAGTCTTTCTAATAACCTTTCTAGTGATAGCAACTTTGATATTGCTAGCCTTACTGAATCTTCTAATTAGGCCAACCAAAAAAGCTATTAGGATTAATCCTAATAGCTTTACTATTACTAAAAAACTTATATAATTAATTTTTCTTTACTGGAATCCAAACTTCGCTATAGTAATTTTCATCTAAAGTTCCTTTTTTATATTGACTTGGATCTGTATACATTTCTATATTATAACCTGCTGCAATGCTATATTCTCTTTCATTTGGTAACCACTCTGAAAATATTTTTTTATTAGTCTCTTGAATCGCTGTTGGGCTTGGTCCATAACAAGGGAAAATAGCCCAAGTAAACTTAGGAATTGTTTTAACTATATATCCTTCCATTCCTTCTTTCTCTGTAGAATAATCTTCTGCAATCAGATACTCAAATTCATTTCCACCCATTTCCTCATCAATATTAATACCGTACATTCCGCATATCTCATTTAATTTTCCTTGTGAAATATGCTCATTCCAAAATAAAGGTACTTCCATAAATGCAGAGTCATACTTAAATTTCTTGGATGCACCTATTACCTTAAATTCATCCTTCTCAACAATTTTATAATCCATAATATATCCACCTTCCAATGAAAATTTTATTCTAAGAGCAACAAATGATTTTACCATTGCACCCTCTTTCCGAACAGCAGATGGTGTAACTCCATGAAATCTTGTAAAAGCTTTAGTAAAACTATCTGGAGAGTCATACCCGTACTTTATTGCAATATCTATTATTTTTCCATTAGTAGATAAAATCTCACTGCCGGCAAGTGCAAGCCTTCTTCTCTTAATGTACTCACTTAATGAATAACCGCATAACATTCCAAAACCTTTTTGAAAATAAAAAGGAGAAATATTTACTCTATCCGCAATTTCTTCAATAGATAAATCTTCGGTAATATTCTCTTCAATATAAGAAATAGCCTTTCTAATACTTTCAATCCATTCCATAACTTTTACCTCCCTCCAATTCGTTAATCTAATCTTATCATCATTAAAGGTCCCTATCCCGACTTTTTAAGCTTTCTTTTGTCCTATAAAAATCATATCTTCCTAAACATTACTCATTATCTCTAGATATTATTATCCTCATATTTTCATCATATTTAATCCCTAACTCTTTAGATAGCTTATCATTTAATTTTATAAGTTTATCATGATACTCCTTATACTCACTACTTAATATTTTCATATTAGGTAAAAAGATATCATAGTATCCACTGCTATTAAAAAATTCATTAAGTTGCTTTTTAAATTTATAAAAAGGATTCATAACCTTTAATAATGATTTATCATTTTGTTTTTCTATATTATCTAATAATTTTTGCTTATACTTTTCTAGCTCTTCACCTTCTGCATTTAACATATTGTTTATTTCATTTCTTGTACCAGCACTTATTTTCTTTGCCATTTCATCATTTATATTCTCATATCCAATTTGAATAAATCTAGGTATTTTTATCTCAGGAACATTATCTAAAAATTCAACAATATTAATCCATGCTTCATATTTATCTGGAGTATCTAGAGATTCATTTAAGTATGGTGCAAAATGATATGCTAAATATTTTCCCAGTCCACCTGGAAAAGATCTAATCAACTCTCTCTTAATGAATTCTCCATTATTTTTTTCAATTTCAATAATCTCATCATTCAATTCTTTTATGGTAATTTTCTCAAAGTTATTTTCTATTATTTTTTCTAAACATCTCTTTTGCATTCTTATTTGAATTTCTTTATTTTGCTTATCTTTAATAATGTTATTAATTATATATTTTTTATCTTTACTCTTTACTATTACCTTAATATCTTTAATTGCTATATCTAGTTTTCTATATAAAGATATTTCATTTAATAATGCTATATCTTCTTCTGAATACTCCCTATATCCATTATTACTTTTTTTAGGCTTTAATAATCCCTGCTTTTCATAATATGAAATTGCCTTCTTTGTTAGCCCTGTTAAATTACAAACTTCATTTATTAACATACAACCACCTCTAATTTATATGTTAATCTAACCCCTTAGGTATCAGTCAATAACAATTTATTACTTTTTTTTAATTTCACCTATTTTGTAATATGATATTTTTTACTTAGAAAAATAGTCTTAGCCACTGATATTACTTGACCAAGACTACTTTTTTCACTTACTTATAGTATGATTGTGCATATAATATACAATTTTTTCTAATACAGTATTTATTTTATTATAATAAAACATCAAAAAAGGTTGTAGTTTAAACTACAACCTAT
>NZ_KB291649.1:50279-140620 GCF_000320405.1 Clostridium celatum DSM 1785
TTTGTAGAATTCTTGTTCTCCTACTGAAAATATGAATTCGCTTCCGCAATCTCTGCATGTTATTGTCTTATCTGTCATAAATATTCCTCCTAAAATTAAAGATTCTAAATTGATATAATAATCTCTAATTTTTGAGAAACTATTTACCTAAATGAAACTTTCTTTGTTAGCAACTTTGCTACTCTCTTATAATAACATAGTATTTATTTAATTACAACCTTTTTAAGATTATTTTTATAAATATTTTTAAATTGATACATTTTTTTCCATAATCGCACATTATTAACCTTTATTCAATCCCAAATTTATTTTCTGAATTAAAATCATTAGGATACTTTTCTGAAATAATAAGCTTTTTATTTTTATCTACACCAGCATAAAAAACATCTTCAATATTTTTTATATTTTTTCTTTTAAGTTCAGACTGTAACCAACTTTTATCTATACCTGCTATTTCAAGATTCTTATCTATTATTTTTCCATCAATTATAATATCATTTATTAAAGAAAAACTCTTTACCTTTAAATCCATATCATATGGAGTTATTGGCTTCTTATTAGATTTTATTAAAACCGATAATTGACCACTACTCTCCATAATTGCAAATTGTACATCCTCTAAACTAAAAACATCCTTTTCTCTTAACTTCATTATAAGCTCATTTATTGTAATCCTAAGTCTTTTCATATTTTTATCAATAATACGTCCATTTTCTATTAATATCAAAGTCTTAGCATTTATTATTCTTCTAGCTGTATAACTTTTTAAATTTAAATAACTAGTTACTATAGTTAACAATGTAAAAATTATTAATGCTATAATTCCCGAAAAAACTACATGATCTTTATCAATTATAATTTTAGCAATCATTGATCCCATAGAAACACTCATTGCAAAATCAAAAAAATTCATTTGTAAAATAATTTTAATACCAATTAATTTACTAAGAATCAGTGCTAAAATATATATTAAAATACATTTAATTATTGTGCTTAATAATATAGTACTATACATTTAAAATTAATCTCCTTATCTAAAATATAGTTATATTTTAAGTAAGTAAATTAATTTTATTCATAATAACCTCGTAAATTAAAACCTCATTTACTTATGATGTGGTTCTCAGTATCAGTATTAAGTGATAAGTGAGCTTTTTCTTAATATAATATTTATTTAACTACAGCATTTTTAATTGTTTTTTGTATAATAATTTAAATTGATATAATATTAGTAAAAATTAAAATTTTTTAATCTTTTTAGTATAAACACTAATTGTCAAATACTTTATAAAAATTATTTAAACTTTAAACCAGATTGTACTGTATAATTTACATTTGTTTCTAAAAATGAAATGTAAATAATTAAAGTTTGATAATACTATTTACAGCAAGCATATTCTTAATAGTATTATTAAAATTTATAGTTTTACTTCTTGATAAAATATCAAAAAAAATAGTAGCCCCAACTCGTAATTGGAAACTACTGTTTTTTATTAAATAACTTTAATGCTATCAACTGCCCAAACAACTAAAATGGTATATTAGGCAAATCAGAATATTTTTTTATTTTATTCTTGTGTATATATTCTACATAATTATGCTTATAACAATTTCTTGTATTCACTCATACTTTTCCCTGTCCATACTGTAAATGCCCTAAGAAAAGAATTTAGCTCCTGATATCCAAGTAAATATGCTATATCACTTGTTGACATATCAGTGTTATTTATATAGTTAATAGCTAACATTTCACGTGTATTATTTAACTGTTTTTGAAAAGTTGTACCCTCATCTGAAAGCTTACGTTGTAATGTCCGCTTTGAAACTCCAAGTTTTAAAGCTACATCATCTATTCCAAACATTCCTCCAGGTAGAAGCTCCGTTAATGCAGTCCTTACACGTGCTCCCATAGAAGTATCCACATCAAGCTCTGATAATCTTTTGGATAGCTCCGGTTTAAAATAATTCCACATAGATTCATCGTAACTAATAAAAGGTTTTTGAAGATCCTCCATATGGTATGATATTATGTTTCTTTCTCCTTTTTCTACACTTATACCTAAAAACGATTCAAAAGCTTTTGTTTTAACTGGTATTCTCATTTCTACCTTTGCTGGTATTATTACTTCATTTGTGGCTCTTCTAATAATTTCAGTCAAGAAAACAAACTCTGTTTCCACAAGGAACTGTGGTAACTCATAATTTCCATCCTCTGTTGTATATTCAACAGACATAATACCATCCTTTTCTATTAAAAGCATTACCATTGGACCAATTAGTTTCTTATACTTTGAAAGTCGTTCTAAACATCTAACTCCATTCTTACTGCAATAAGCTGCAAAGATAGGTGGTGAAAAACATTCAATATTATCCATACTTGCCATCTTAACTGGCACTTCTGAATTTTCAATAAAACCACCCACTACCTCCATAAACTTAAAATACTCTTTCTGTAACATAGTACTGGACTTTTTACTAAATAAATCTTCTGGTAATTCTGCTTTTCTTAATACTTCTTCCATGTTAATTCCGTAATGTTTAAATAAATCAACATATTTTCCCTCCAGTATAAACCTTCTCAAAATATCACATCCAATATTATTTTTTTGCACTTCCTGCAATCTGTTGACTATATACAAAATCTAGCATTGCTTTTTTAGGCATTATTGGTGCAGAGACATAAATATTTTTTGCCATCCTGGTAATCCTGATATTACATTTAACTTACCAGATAACATTCCATTATAACCATCTCTTGCAACAGTATCAGGAGAAACAGCATTAGAAAATAATTTTGTATCTTGTAATCCTCCTGTTTTAGCAAATCCTGTTTCCATCGCTCCTGGCATTAATGCTGTAACAGTAACTCCAGTTCCCTTTAATTCTCTCCAAAGTGAATTAGACCAACTTGTAACATATGACTTTGTTCCATAATAAACAGCTTGTAGCGGTCCTGGGATTATTGCTGCTGTAGAAGATACATTCAATACTTTACCACTACCACGCTTAACAAAGTCAGGAAGAAACAACTTACAAAGTCTTGTTGGTGCTTCAATATTTACTGCTATCATAGACATATCCTGTGACATACTTCTATCCCTTGTAAAATCACCTTGTCCACCAAAACCAGCATTATTTATTAAATAATCAACTGTCCATCCATTTTCTCTACATGTATTATATATTTTTTCTGCCGCATCTAACTTAGATAGATCCACTGCTATTGTATGTACTATAACTTCATATTTCTTTTCAATTTCTTTCTTTTGCCTATCCAGTTTTGATTGATTTCTTCCTACCAGAATTAGTTCTCCACCCTTAGATGCATGAATATTAGCAAAACAAGTTCCAAGACCTCCGTAAGATCCTGTAATTAATGCTACTTTATTTTTCATAATAACATTCCCCTTTCCTACTTTGCATTTAACTGATAGTAATAATATAACCAAACAGCATTTTAATATGAACATCATTATGCGCCAAATTATCATTAGCTTATGCCACATTTCATCTTATATTTAAAAATAAAATTCTAGTAATTTTCTCTTTTCTTAATATAAACATTTATATAAAAATCAATTTATTATATAATTCTTAAGGTACTATACAGATTCCCTTAAGAATTATATTGTTTTAGTTTCTAAAATACATGTACAATTTTTTTAATAAATATTATATCCTTATTTTCGATACCTCTTCATTAAAATCACATACTATTAAATTCTCAGCTAAATGTATAGTAAAAAATATATTATTTATATTTATGCTTTTCTATCACTTATAAACTATTTTTCTTTTATATATCATATTTTTCATAATGCTGTCCTACTTTTGGCTATTAAAGTTGGCCTACGAAATCTACTTTAATATTGACAAAAGGAGTTTTTTCCATACTTACCGCTTAAGCTAATTGAACACACTTGCATAGCAAGTGGTTTTTTAAATACAAAAAACACCATCAGTATTTATACTGATGGTGTTTTTTCACATATATTATATATCTCTTCTAAAATATTTTCCTTCAAAATTAACCATTTCAGTTAACTTATAAGCTTCTTCTCTAGCTTCCTGAATACTTCTACCTCTTCCAACAACAGATAAAACTCTTCCACCACTAGTTCTTAAAACTCCATCAACTAATTGAGCTCCAGCTAAGAACACTTTATCCTTAATACTTTCATCAATAGTTATTTCAAATCCTTTTTCAAAAGTTCCTGGATATCCCTTAGAAGCTAAAACCACATTAACACAAGCTCCATCATACCATTTAACTTCTACTTCATGTAATCTGCCCTCTAAAGCTGCTTCTACTAAATCTACTAAATCACTTTCCATTAAAGTTAATACTGATTGTGTTTCTGGATCTCCCATTCTTACATTATATTCTAAAAGGTAAGTTCCCTTCTTTGTTATCATTAATCCAAAGAATATAATTCCTTTAAAATCAAAGCCTTCTTCTTGAATTCCTTTTAAAGTATTAGCTACTATGTTTTCTTCAAAATCCTTCATTACATCTTCAGTAACAAATGGGTTTGGTGCTAAAACTCCCATACCTCCAGTATTTGGTCCTTTATCTCCATCAAAGATTTGCTTATGGTCTTTTCCTGAAATAAAAGGTATTAAAGTTTTACCATCAGTAATTGAAAGAATTGAAGCTTCTACACCTTCAAGGAATTCTTCAATAACAACTTTTTGTCCAGCTCCCTTAAATATATCTGAAATCATAAAATCATCAATAGTTTTCATAGCTTCTTCTTTAGTTTCTGCAATTACAACACCTTTACCAGCTGCTAATCCATCAGCTTTAATAACTATTGGATATTCACAGTTTTCTAAATAACCTTTAGCTTCATCACATTCTGTGAAAGTTCCATATTGAGCAGTTTTAACTCCATACTTCTTCATGAAATCCTTAGAGAAAGCTTTACTTCCTTCTAATTGAGCTCCCTTGCTATCAGGACCAAAACATCTCAATCCTGCAGCTTTAAATTTATCTGTTATACCTTTTGTTAGTGGATCTTCTGGTCCAACAAAAGTTAACTCTATATTATTTTCTCTTGCAAATACCACTAATTCATCTATATCAGTGATATTAACATTTTCACATTTATTTTCAATTGCAGTTCCACCATTACCAGGTGCTACAAATATCTTACTAACTCTTTCACTCTTAGCTAATTTCCAAGCAATAGCATGCTCTCTTCCACCAGAACCAACTAATAATACTTTCATACAAAATCCTCCTTCTATCCGCCCGCAGGGTCACTCCATTTTTTTACAATATATCTCTATACAAGTAACTGCCTCAAAAATCACCAACTGTTAATAATTGGTCTGACCCCTGAGGCAGTTTTTTTCTAGTGTTTGAAGTGTCTTATTCCTGTGAATACCATTGCTATTCCATGTTCGTTACAAGCATCAATTGATTCTTGGTCTCTCATTGAACCACCTGGTTGAATTATTGCTTTAATTCCATGCTTAGAACATTCATCAACTATATCTCTGAATGGGAAGAATGCATCTGAAGCTAGTATTGTTGCCCCTTCACCTCTTCTTAAAGCATCCATTGTTGGCCAAATTCTATTAACTTGTCCTCCACCGATTCCTACAGCAACACCATCTTTAACTGTAACTATAGCATTTGATTTAACGTATTTAACTACTTTCATACCAAATACCAAATCTCTCATTTCTTCTTCAGTTGGCGCTTTTTCTGTAACAACCTTTAATTCTTCTAAAAGCTTAGTATCTTCTTCTTGTACTAAAATTCCTCCATCAACTGTTACCATGAATTTCTTATCACATGGCTTAACGTTGCATCTAATTACTCTTAAGTTCTTCTTAGTTCTTAAAACTTCTAATGCATCTTCATCAAACTCTGGAGCTGCAACTACTTCTAAGAATATTTTTACCATTTCTTCTGCTGTAGCTTTATCAATTTTCTTATTGATAGCAACTATTCCACCAAAGATAGAAGTTGGATCTACGTCATGTGCTTTAGTGTAAGCTTCTAAAGCAGTTTCACCTATTGCAACACCACATGGAGTATTATGTTTTAATGCACAACAAGCTGTTTCTTCAAATTCATTAGCAACTTTCCAAGCAATATCTAAATCCTTTATATTATTATAAGAAAGTTCTTTACCATTTAATACTTCAAAGTCATTCATACCACCATCAAATTCATTTGAAACATAGTATGCAGCACTTTGATGTGGATTTTCACCGTATCTTAAGCTTTGCTTTTTCTTATATGAAACTGAAAGATATTCTGGATATTCTTCTTCATCAGCTAACATAAAGTTAGAAATTGCTGCATCATATGCACTCATTAAATTAAATACTTTACCAGCTAACTTCTTTCTTAACTTATAGCTAACATCTCCTGTTTCTTTAATTTCTGCCATTACAGCTTCGTAATCAGAAACATCACTTATAACAACAACATCTTGGAAGTTCTTAGCTGCTGCTCTTAACATTGTTGGACCACCAATATCTATAAATTCAACTTTTTCTTCAAAACTTAAATCTTCTCTTACTTTTTCAAAGAAAGGATATAAATTAACTATAACCATATCTATAGTTTCAATATTTCTTTCTTTTATAGTATTCATATGCTCAGCATTTCCTCTTATAGCAAGTATTCCTGCATGAATAATTGGGTGAAGAGTTTTAACTCTTCCATCTAGCATTTCTGGAAAGTTAGTAACTTCATTAACTTCTGTTACAGCAACTCCATTTTCCTTTAAGTGCTTATAAGTTCCTCCTGTTGAAATAACTTCAACACCTTGCTCTGCTAAAAACTTTGAGAAATCTAAAATTCCAGTCTTATCAAATACACTAATTAATGCTCTTTTAATCATGTAAAAATCCTCCCTATTTTAAAATATTTACTCTACCATCTATAATCTCAATCTTACCTCTGCTAAATAAATCAATAGCTCTAGGTAATAATTTATGTTCTTCCACCAAAACTCTCTTTTGTATATCTTCTGCAGTATCTTTAAAATATACTGGTACTACTTCTTGAAGAATTATTGATCCCCCATCAACTTCTTCATTAACAAAGTGAACTGTACATCCTGTAAATTTAACTCCTGACTTTCTTACTGCATTGTGTACATGCATTCCATACATCTTATCCCCACAAAAACTTGGTATAAGTGATGGATGGATATTAATTATCTTATCTTTAAATTCTTTCAATATTTCCCCATCTAATATTGAAAGATATCCAGCTAAAACTATTAAATCAACTTTTCCTTTTGTTAATTCTAATATTTTATTAGAAGTTTCATTTCCATACTCTTTTCTTGAAACAACATGTATAGGAATCCCTGCATTTTTAGCTCTTTCTAACCCATAAATGCCATCTTTACTTCCAATAACCATTTCAACCTTAAAAGAATCTTGTCCATAATCTAAAATTGATTGGAGGTTTGATCCTCCACCAGATACAAGTACTGCTACTTTAAGCAAACTCCTTCACCTCCAGCTGTTACAACACCAATTTCATAAGCTTTTTCACCTAATTCAATAAGTTCTTTAATAACAGCATCAACATCTTTTTCATCAACGCATAATACAAAACCAATTCCCATATTAAATGTGTTATACATATGATCTCTATTTACACCTTTGTTAATCATATCTTCAAATATTGATGGTAATGGATAGCTGTCCTTTCTTATTTCAGCAGTTAATTCAGATCCATTAAACATTCTTGGAACATTTTCAATAAATCCTCCACCTGTTATATGAGACATCCCCTTAATATCAAACTTTTCAATTAATCTTAATATTGGTTTAACATATATCTTTGTTGGAGTTATTAATGTCTTCCAAACTTCTTCTCCATTAAATTCTTCATTTAAGTCTGTATATAATTTTCTAACTAAAGAGAACCCATTTGAATGTACTCCTGATGAAGCAATACCAATTAGCTTATCTCCCGGTTTAATATTTTTTCCGTTTATTATTTTATCTTTATCAACAATTCCTACTGCAAACCCTGCAATATCGTATTCCCCTTCTTTATAAAATCCAGGCATTTCAGCAGTTTCTCCACCAACTAAAGCACAATCTGACATTACACATCCATCTGAAACACCTTTAACTAAATCTGCAGCAACTTCTGCTTCTAGCTTTCCACAAGCTATATAATCTAAGAAGAATAATGGCTTAGCTCCATGACATAAAATATCATTTACACACATAGCTACACAGTCAATTCCAACTGTATCATATTTCTTAGTTTTGAATGCTAATTCAAGCTTAGTTCCAACACCATCTGTACCTGAAACTAAAACTGGTTTCTTATAACCTTCTGGTAATTCAACCATTCCAGCAAAACTTCCAAGTCCATTTAAAACATATTCGCTCATTGTTCTTTGTGCATATTCTTTTATAAGCTTTACTGATTTGTAACCTTCTTCTATATTAACTCCTGCGTCTTTATAAGTTATCATTGTAAATTACCTACCTTTCAGTTTCTATTGGTGTTGCAACAGGATATACTCCATTAAAACATCCTACACAATATCCTTGGTTTGCATTAAAGCACTTATACATACCTTCCATAGATAAATACCCTAAAGAATCACAACCAATTATTTCTCTTATTTCTTCTAAAGAATGGTTGGCTCCTATAAGTTCTTTTCTATAAGGAGTATCAATTCCAAAATAACATGGGTATTGAACTACTGGTGATGCAACTAAGAAGTGAACTTCTTTTGCTCCAGCTCTTCTAAGTGAATCTACTAAATGTTTTGAAGTAGTTCCTCTTACTATTGAATCATCTATAAGAATAACTCTTCTATCTTTGACATTTACTTTTAAAGGATTTAATTTAACAGCTACTGCTCTTTCTCTCACTTCTTGAGAAGGAGTTATAAATGTTCTTCCTACATATCTATTTTTAACAAATCCAGTATCGTAAGGAATTCCTGATGCTTTAGCATATCCTATAGCTGCTGGTATTCCTGAATCTGGTACTGCAACTACTACATCTGCATCTATTTGATTTTCTCTATATAATTGCTCACCTGCTCTTACTCTTGATTCGTGAACATCCAATCCATCTATTATAGAATCTGGCCTTGCAAAATATATATATTCAAAAGCACAAGTTTGACATTGTGTATTTTCAGAATATCTATATGATTTAATTCCATTTTCATCAATTACAACAATTTCCCCTGGATCAATATCTCTAACAAGTTCTGCTCCGATTGCATCTAATGCACAACTTTCAGATGTTAATATATATCCTTCTTCTATTTTTCCTGATGAAAGTGGTCTAATTCCATGTGGATCTCTTACACCTATAAGTTTATTCTCTGTTAATATAACCATTGCAAATGATCCTCTAACAGCTTGGATAGCATCTAATACTGCTCTTTCAATACCTTTTTTAGCACCTCTTGCAATTAAATTAGCAATTACTTCTGAGTCAATTGACGTGTGGAATACATGGCCACCATCTTCAAGTAATTCTTTTATAACATCGGCATTAACTAATGTTCCATTATGAGCCATAGCAATTGGACCAAGCTTTGTTTGGCTTAATAATGGTTGTGCATTTTCTATTCTTGTATCACCTGATGTTGAATATCTAACATGTCCTATAGCTGCAAAACCTTTTAAGCTATTTATATCCTCTTGAGAAAAAGCTTCTGTAATAAGTCCCATTCCCTTTTTAATATTTACTTCTTCACCATTCGCTACAGCTATACCGGCACTTTCTTGCCCTCTATGTTGAAGTGCATATAATCCGTAATATGTCATTGAAGCTACATCCATTTCTCTATTGCTGTAAACTCCAAAAACTCCACATTCATCCTTAAATTTATCATTACTTGGATCCATTATTATATTATCTAACTTTGGATTCATAACTTTTAACCCCCACCATTAAATTAGTTTTTAGTTAGTAGTTTAAAGTTAGCAGTTTAAGTTTATTTTTCATTAACTCCTAACTACTAACTTCTACCTCCTAACTATTCTTGTATTCTCTTTAATATTTCAACGTAAGCATCTTTAACATTTCCAAGATCTCTTCTAAATCTATCCTTGTCTAATTTTTCTCCAGTAGTTGCATCCCAGAATCTGCAAGTATCTGGTGAAATTTCATCTGCTAAAACTATTTCTCCGTTATATCTACCAAACTCTAATTTGAAGTCTATTAATCTAATGTTAGATTTTAAGAACATCTCTTTTAAAATATCGTTAATTTTAGCTGTTAAAGAATATATTTTTTCTAATTCTTCAAAAGTTGTTGCTCCAATACCAACTGCATGGTAATCATTTATTAATGGATCTCCCAGTGAGTCATCTTTATATGATAATTCAAATACTGTAGTTTTAAGTTCCGTTCCTTCTTCTAGTCCTAATCTCTTAGCCATAGAACCAGCCGCAACATTTCTCACGATAACTTCTAGTGGTACTATTTCAACCTTATTACATAATTGCTCTCTATCATTTAACTTTTTAATAAAGTGAGTTGGAACTCCTTTGTTGTTTAACATTTCAAATAACATTGAAGTTATAGCATTATTTAAAACACCTTTGTCTTCGATTTGGCCTTTCTTTTCTCCGTTAAAAGCTGTTGCATCATCTTTGTAGTAAACTACTACTTCATCAGATTTGTCTGTAGCGTATATTTTTTTTGCCTTACCTTCGTACATCATTTCTAATTTTTCCATTACAATTCCACTCCTTCACCATTTTCAGCAATAAACTTTTCTTTCATATTTTTTCTATATTCAACTAATTTAGCTTTTAATTCTTTATCATTAACTGAAAGCATTTGTACTGCAAGCATTCCAGCATTATAAGCATTATTTATTCCAACTGTTGCAACTGGAATAGATTTTGGCATTTGAACTATTGAAAATAATGCATCTAATCCTTCAATTGCTTCTTTACATGGAACTCCTATAACTGGCATTGTTGTTTGTGAAGCTATTACTCCTGGTAAGTGTGCTGCAAGTCCAGCTCCTGCAATTACAACTTCACATCCTTGTTCTTCAACTTCTCTTAAAGTTTCTTCTAATTTTTCTGGAACTCTATGTGCTGATAAAACAAATGCTTTATACTCAATACCAAATTCCTTTAAGCAATTAGCTGCTCCTCTCATTATTTCAGTATCAGATTTAGACCCAAAAAATATTGCTACTTTCATACTAACCTCCACCTTTTTAGTTAAGTAGTTAAGAAATTAAGTTTTCCACTTAATTTCTTACTATCTTAACCTTGCTTTAAGCAAATTTAACTTTTATTTATTCGCTTCTAATGTAACTTCGCTTTTACGAAGTAAGTTCATCTTGCTAAATCAAATATTTGTAGATTTACTTGAAGTATTTAACTCCTGATTCAAAAATCTTTTGATCAAAGCTTCCTGGTACATTCTTATAAAGGTTATCCCCTATTCTTTCAGAGTGACCCATCTTTCCAAGCACTCTACCATCTGGACTTGTTATCCCTTCTATTCCAAGCATTGAACCATTTGGATTGAATGGCATATTTAATGCTATATTTCCTTTATTATCAACATATTGAGTTGCTACTTGTCCATTTTTAATTAATTGTTTTAATAGCTTTTCTGGAGCAACAAATCTACCTTCTCCATGAGAAATTGCTACATTATGAATATCTCCAAGCTCTACCCCACTAAACCATGGTGATTTTCTAGAAACAACCTTAGTTTGAATTATTGAACTCATATGTCTATTAATTTCGTTATAAGTTAATGTTGCCATGTCTTCTTCTATATCAACAATTTCTCCATATGGTACTAAACCTAACTTGATTAATGCTTGGAAGCCATTACAAATACCTAACATTAATCCATCTCTATTCTTTAATAAATCCATAACAGCATCTTTAATTCTTTCATTCCTAAATACTGTTGATATAAATTTACCTGAACCGTCTGGTTCATCACCTGCAGAGAATCCTCCTGGTAACATTATTATTTGACTTTCTCTAATTTGCCTTTCTAATCTTTCAATTGATTCTACAAAAGCATCCTTAGAATAATTTCTAAATACTAAAGTTTCTGTTTCTGCACCAGCATTTCTAAATGCTCTTTCACAATCATATTCACAGTTTGTTCCTGGGAATACCGGAATTACTACCTTAGGTTTAGCAACCTTTATAATAGGTGACTTACTATTTTCTTCTTTATATAAAACTGTTTCTACTTTTTCATTCTTATATTCAGTCTTAATCTTAAATACTTTTGATAATTTACCTTCATAAGCTTCTTCTAATGATGTTAAACTTAAATTTAAATCATATTCTTCTGAAATTATTGCCTCATCTTCTATTGCATATCCTATTGCCTTATAAGCGCATCCTTCAAATTCTTTATCTATATTTACATCTTGCTTCACTTCTAAAACTAAACTTCCATAGTTTAATCCAAAAAGTTCTTCCTTATCTAGATTAAAGAATTTAACCCCAATTTTATTTCCAAAAGCCATCTTTGAAAGTGTTTCAGCAACTCCACCAAATTTAACTGATGCTGCTGATATTACTTTACCTTCTAAAATTAGCTCATGTAACCTTTCTAAGTTTTTCTTATATTCATCAACTTTCAATGTATAATCTTCATTTCTCTCTGCCTTTAAGAATACTAGCTTCGAACCTACTTCTTTAAGTTCTGCACTAATTATATTCTTTGCTTTTTCAACTCCAACAGCAAAAGCCACTAATGTTGGAGGAACATCTATCTCCCCAAAGCTTCCTGACATTGAGTCTTTACCACCAATTGCAGGTATTCCTAAATCTATTTGAGCTTGGTATGCACCAAGTAATGCTGCAAATGGTTTACCCCATCTTTCTGGATTTTTTCCTAGTTTTTCAAAGTATTCTTGAAGAGTTAATCTTGCCTTTCTGTAGTCGCCCCCAACTGCTGCAAGCTTTGTAACTGCTTCAATTACTGAGTAATATGCCATATGATAAGGACTCCATACTCCTAAATCTGGATTAAATCCATAGCTCATTACGCTAGCCTCTTTAGATACTCCATTTAATACTGGAATTTTAGCTACCATTGCTTCTTGCTCTGTATTTGAATATTTACCACCAAATGGCATAAGAACTGTTCCTGAACCTATAGTTGAGTCAAATCTTTCAACTAATCCTTTTTGTGAAGCTACATTTAACTTCTTTAAATTATTAAGCCATTCTTCTTTAACATCTACATCCCCAACTGTTAAAGGATATTCGCTTGGTAATTTAACTTCTATATTAGTTGATTGTCTTGCTCCATTTGTATCTAAGAAACTTCTTTTTAAATTAACTATTTCTTTGCCTCTCCAATACATTCTTAATCTTTCTGTATCTGTAACCTCTGCAACAACAACTGCTTCTAAGTTTTCTACTTTAGATAATTCTATAAATCTATCTGCATTTTCTTTATTTACTACTACAGCCATTCTTTCTTGTGATTCAGAAATTGCAATTTCAGTTCCATCTAAACCTTCATACTTCTTAGGAACCTTATCTAAGTTAATATCTAGTCCTCTTGTTAATTCTCCAATTGCAACTGATACTCCACCAGCACCAAAGTCGTTACATCTTTTTATCATCTTTGCAACTTCTGCATTTCTAAATAATCTTTGTATTTTTCTTTCTGTTGGTGCATTACCCTTTTGAACCTCTGCTCCGCATTCATTTATTGAATCTTCAGTATGTTCTTTTGATGAACCTGTTGCTCCACCAACCCCATCTCTACCAGTTCTACCACCTAAAAGTATTACTATATCTCCTGGATTTGGCTCTTCTCTAACTACATTTTCCTTTGGTGCTGCTGCTATAACTGCACCAACCTCCATTCTCTTAGCAACATAATTTGGATGATATACTTCCGAAACTTGTCCAGTTGCTAAACCAATTTGATTTCCATATGAACTATAACCATGTGCTGCACCTAATGTAATAGTTCTTTGTGGTAACTTACCTTTTATTGTTTCTTCTACTGGCACTGTAGGATCCGCTGCACCAGTAACTCTCATAGCTTGATATACATATGTTCTACCTGAAAGTGGATCTCTTATAGCTCCCCCTAAACAAGTTGCCGCTCCACCAAAAGGTTCAATTTCAGTTGGGTGATTATGTGTTTCATTTTTAAACATCACTAAGTATTCTTCATTCCCATTATCTGTTTCTATGTTAACTTTTATTGAACAAGCATTTATTTCCTCGGAAATGTCTAAATCATCTAACATCCCTCTTTTTCTCATTTCTTTCATAGTAATAACTGCTATATCCATTAATGTTTCATCTCTATCAGTTTCTCCATAAACGAAATCTCTTGATTTTAAATAAGCTTCATATGATTTTTGTACTGCATTATTTAATTTACCTATTTCAATTGTTACATCTTCAATTGCAGTACTAAATGTTGTATGTCTACAGTGATCTGACCAATAAGTATCAATTACTTTTATTTCTGTAATTGTTGGCATTTTGTTTTCTGATTTGAAATAATCTCTTATCATTACTAAATCATCAATACTCATTGCAAGTCCTAGCTCTTTATGGAATTCTTCTAATTGAGCTCTATTTTTGCCAACAAAATCTTCAAGGATTTCTACATCGTTAGGTTCTGCTAATTTTGAAGAAAGTTCAATATTATCTATTGTTACTTCTCTTGAATCTACTGGATTTATATAATAACTTTTTATCTTATTTACATCTTCTTCAGTTAAATTTCCCTTTAGAACTATTACCTTAGCTGACTTTACTTCTACCCTATCTTCAGCAGTTAATAATCCAATACATTCAGATGCTGAATCTGCTCTTTGATCGTATTGACCTGGTAAAAATTCAACAGCAAATGCTACTTCATCATCAGTTATCGGAAAATTTTCTTCATATAAATTGTCTACTGTTTTTTCAGCAAATATGGTATATAGTGATTTTTTATAATAATCTTCTTTTATTTGTCCCAATATATACTTATTAATAACTCTTACACCCTGAAGATTATCTATTCTAAGGTTACTTTTAAAATCTTCCATAAGACTTTTTGCTTCAACATTAAAACCGTCTTTCTTCTCTACAAAAATGCATTTAAATCCTAACATCTTATACCTCCACACCTTTTAAAAACACGAACATTTTTCATATTTTTTATTTAATATTTCGTATTGATTAAATTTTACCAATCCTTTTTTATTTTGTCAACATTTATTACATTTTATATTTCTATTTTTCGTCACTATTCCGAACTTTATTTTAATTATTATTTATTTTTTTCGGTATAAATTATTTTCTATAGATTTTTATCCCTTAATTATATTTTTCTAAATAATATTTTATATTTTTATTTTTATTAAAAATGGATAAATTAGTATTAATATCTATTAAATAAGCAATACTATATAGAAGAATTTATTTAACTATATTTATAGGGAGTGGTATTAAATGAAAATTCCAAATCATATTGGAATAATTCCTGATGGTAACAGACGTTGGGCAGAAAATAATGGCTTAAATAAAGAAAATGGATATAAGTGTGGTATAAATCCTGGTCTTTTTCTTTTTAAACTTTGTCATGAGCTAGGCATAAAAGAAATTACATATTACGGATTTACCACTGATAATACAAAAAGACCTAAAGTTCAAAAAGACGCCTTTACTCAAGCTTGCATTGATGCTGTAAATCTTTTATCTAAAGAAAATGCTGAATTATTAGTAGTTGGAAATACAGAATCTCCTTGCTTTCCAAAAGAACTCCTTCCTTTTACTGAAAGAAGAGTATTTGGTAAAGGAGGAATCAAAGTTAATTTTCTTGTTAATTATGGCTGGGAATGGGATTTAAATTTATCTAGACTTACTCATAAACAAAGAAAGCCTATTGATATAGCACTTCATTCAGAAGATATATCTAGGATTGATTTAATTATTCGTTGGGGTGGCAGACGCAGACTAAGTGGATTTTTACCAATACAATCTGTTTATTCTGATTTCTATGTAGTAGATGATTATTGGCCAGATTTTATACCTCAACACCTTTATGATGCCTTAGATTGGTATTCTGATCAGGATGTTACATTAGGAGGATAATAAGAATAAGGATGTGATTGAAATGAAAAAAGCTATTGTAATAGGAGGTGGAGTAAGCGGATTATCTATAGCTGCTAGACTTTTATATAAGGGATTTAATGTAGAGATTTATGAAAAAAACAAACATATAGGTGGTAAAACAAATTTTCTGACTCTTGGTGATTTTAGATTTGATTTAACTGCCTCTTTAATAATGATGCCTAATGATTATATCCAAGTGTTTACTGATTGCAATAAAAATTTTAAAGACTATTTTACTATTAAACCTATAAATACTTTATATAAAGTTTTTTACTATGATGGTACTTATTACGACTTCAAAACATCATTGCCACAGCTTTGTAAAACAATTGATAATATTAGCTATAATGACATTGCTAGCACCTACGGTTATTTTAACTTTATTTCTTCTAATTATAAAAAATATTTACTTTCTGAAAAATATTTTTTAAATAAACCTTTTATAAATAATCTTGATTTTTTTAATCCACTAACTTTAAATAAAGCTTCAAAACTTCATACATTAACCTCTTGTTATAAAGATTGTAGTAAATATATAAAAAATAATAAACTTAAAAATTATTGTCTATTTCAAAGCATGTATGTAGGTGTATCCCCATATTCATCACCTAATATATATAATTTAATTCCTGCTGTAACTCAATACAAAGGTCTTTATTACATACAAGGTGGAATGTATGCTTATGTAAAAGCTTTAGAAAAGTTAGTTCTTGATTTAGGCGGATCCATTAATACTAGCTCCGCTGTAAAAGAAATAATATTTAATAATAAAAAAGCTGTTGGAGTTAAAGTTAAAAATAGAACTAAATTTTCTGATATAGTAGTTTGTTCTACTGATTATTCTTATGCTATGTCAAAACTTATTAGTTCAAAAAAAATTGAACCATTTAAAACTGATATTAATAATTTTAAATACTCCTGTTCAACTTTTATACTATACTTAGCATTAGACAAAAAATATCCTGTACTTAATATACACAACATATACATAAATAAAGATTTTAAAAAAAATTTAGAGGCTCCTTTTTATCAATAAGCTATCTAAAGATCCATCCTTATATATTTATTGTCCTAGTTCAATAGATAACTCACTTTGTCCTAAGAATTGTGAAACAATAAATGTAATGGTTAGAGTACCAAACTTATTATCAAAAGATATAGTTTGGAATACATCGACCATAAAAAACATTGAAAAAAGCATATTTAAAATCTTATGTGGCATAAAAGGCCTTGAAGATATTAAATCTCATATAGTGTATAAATCCTATCTTACTCCTGAAGATTTTAAAAATACTTATAATACATACTATGGATCAGCTTTTGGTATTAGCCATAATTTAAATCAAAGCTTAATATTTAGACCTCAATACTCTATACCTAAGATTCATAATCTTTATTTTACTGGTGCTTCTATCCACCCTGGAAATGGAATATCAATGGTTTTAAAATCTTCTAAAATATGTGCTGACTCAATAAAAAATTAATAGAAGGAGTTAAAACTAACTCCTTCTACATCTTAATTAATAAATAGTAATTATCTTTTTCTTTTAAATAATACTATACCTGCAACAGCTAATATTCCACCAACTAATCCAACAGCCATAGCTGATCTTCCACCTGTTTGTGGTAATTTACCACTATTAGATGTACTTCCACTATTTCCTGAATTGTTTGCTGTGCTATTATTTGATGTATTATTTGAACCATTACTATTTTCTGCATTACTTGAATTATTATTTTCATTTCCTGCATTTGATTGTAATGAATTCATAGCATTTCTTAAATTAGCTTCAGCTTTTGCAATTTCTTCTGAAGTTGCATCTTCACTTGCAAATACTTTATTTGCTTCTTCTAATGCTTTTTCAACTGCTTTAAAGCTTGCAACTGTATATTTATTACTATCTAAGCTTTCTGCTTTATTTATTAATTCTTCTAACTTATCCTTACTTGGTTTTAATCTTAATTGTAAGAATGATTTTAATAATCTTGTATAAGTTTCTGATACTTCATCTTCCATTGCATTTTCATCTGCTATTACATTATTTGCAATAGTTAATGCATCTTGCATTTTGCTCCAAGTTGAAGCTATATATTCTGACTCATTTAATCCGTTAATTCTTTCTATTAATGTTATTAAAGCTGTCTTATCGCCCTTCTTGAATTCTAACATTTGCATTGCATTACTTAATCTATCAAATGATGCATTTACTTCTTCTTGAGTTGCTTCATCATTTGCTAAAATTTCTTGTGCTTCTGCAAGTGCTGCTTTAAATTCATTTGCAACTGCTGGCACTACATTAGAAAGTTCTTCATCAGTTACTTCTAAAGCAGTTTCTACAGCTATTTCTAAATGTAATTTAATTACATTGCTTGGAGGTGTTACTGGCTTTTCTACTAAAGCTTCAATTGCTGCTTCTAAAGCAGATTTTGCAGTATCAACCTCTTCTTGAGTTGCTTCTTCATTATCCAATACTTTATTTGCTTCTTGTAAAGCAGTAGTTAACTTACTCCAGCTTTCTTGAGTATATTCACTTTCAATTAAAGTGTTAGCATTATCAACTACAACTTGTAATACTGATTTATCAACTTCAGGTGTTGGTGGAACTTCTTCTCCATTATCTGATGTTGTGAAGTTTACGCTTGCTGGTACTAATGAAGTATTTCCAGCTGCATCTACAGCAATTACTTTAACAGTATAATTAATATCTTTATTTAATTCTTCTAAAGTATAAGTTAATTCTGATACTTCACCTTGAAGAACTCCATTTAAATAAACTCTGTATGCAACTACAGCAACATTATCAGTAGCTTCACTCCATGTAACTTCTGCAGTTGTTTCAGATGTAACATTTACGTTAATAGCTTCAATATTACTTGGTCTTTCTTTATCTGCACCTACTGTAGTTATAGCAGTAACAGCTTCAAAAGCACTTGCTCTCCCAGCTTCATTTACAGCTTTAACAACAAAAGTATATTCAGTATTTTCATTTAAGTTTGAAACTCTGTAGTAATTGCTTACTGTTTCACCAATCTTTACATCACCTTCATAGATTTCATAAACTACAGCTTCATCTATTACTGGCCATGTAAGAACTAATGTAGAGCTTTCAACACCAATAGCTTCAACCTTTGAACCTGCTGGAATAACTGGCCCTTGCGCTTCTTGAGCAACTAAAGCATTTGCTTTTTCAGTAAGCGTAGCTACTGCATTTGCTACTTCTTCAACAGTCGCTTCATCATTATTCATTACAGTTACAGCATTATTATAAGCATTTTTAAATTCGCTCCATGTTTCAGCTGTATAGTTAGCTTCAGCTTTGTGGCTGTGTTCTTCAATTACATTTTGTAATTCTGATTTATTAACAATTTCACTATCTACTGGTTTTAATACCTTGAAGTAGTCTAAGTTAACTGCATTTTTACCATCACGAGCTACAGCTGTCATTAAAATAGTGTGTTCACCATTTTCTAAATCTTTAAATGCTGCGACTAAAGATTGGTCATCTCCAGTACTACTTCCTGCTAATGAGAAGTTTCCTTGCGCTTTTCCATCAATTGATATATCAAAGCTTGCAAAGTTTGCATGTTTTTGAGCATAAACTTCTATGCCAGTTCCTGTGAATGTGTAAGAAATTGTAGCACCTGTACTTGATTCTGTTTTAGTTCCACCATGGTGTCTATCTGATTCACCAGCCCAAACTGACCAGTTTCCACCCCAAGTTATATCTGGATTTTTAGTATTATCCATATATCCATCTTCAACTATCACTTCATTAACATTTACTTCTGCAAGAGCTACTGTTATATCAACATAGCCACTTATAGAAGCATCATCTTTTGAAGTTGCTGTAACTCTAACAGTTCCATTAACTTCACCAGTAGTTAATACTCCATTTTCATCAATAGTTGCAATAGTAGAATCATTTACAGACCATGTAACATCTTTATTAGTAGCATCATTTGGAAGAACTGTTGCTACCATTTGAACTTCACTATTAGCCTTACCTACAGTTGTTATTCCTGATTTAGTTCCAACTGATATTGATGTTGGCTTAACAGATGAATTATCTAATACTTTAAATGCATCAAGTTCAACTTTAGTTCTACTTGCAGCATCAACCTTTGTATTTGTTGCTTTAACAACAATTGTATGCTTGCCATATTCTAAATTTTCATTAGAATATACAACCTTTTGTCTTACTGTAGAAGCACTATATGTGCTAACTTCACCTTGGCTAACTCCATCAATAATTATTTCAAACTTACCTCTATCGTGATTAGTACAGCTAATTACTTCTATTCCTGTACCAACGAATGTTAAAGTAGCTGTTTCTCCACCAACTGGACTTTCAATAAATTTAATTGTTCCAGCATAGTTTACAGACTCACTCCAGTTACCCCATTCACCTGAATAAGAAATACGCGCATCTCTATCATCAATATATCCAGACATATTTCTTAAGTCGTTTACTGATACACTTGAAGATATATTTGATTCTATTCCATTTACTACTGCTGAAACGCTATAAGCAAATGTACCTAATATATCTTGTGCATTATTATCTTCAAAAGTAACTTCTGAAATATTTTCTGCAACTAGTACAACATCACCATTATTAACTTGACGATATACATTATAAGTAACATTGTCTCCTTCAACTGCATCCCATGATAAATTTACTGAACTATCTAATATTCTTTCTGCAGTTAAACCTGTAGGTGCATCTAACTTTTCTTCAGCTCCTGGAATTTCAGTTATTGTATAAGTTTCACCAACTTCTGTATTAAATGAAATCTTATCTTCTTCAACAACTGTAAACTCTATATTTTCTCCCTTAGAGTTAGTTACTTTAGCAAGATTTAATCCAGCATACTTAGCTACTGCTTCTCCACCATTGTTAGATTTAACAGTTAATTCATATGCAACTCCATTTGACCATTTTGCACCAACTTCAAAGTTTCCTCTTGCAAGTAATCCATCATATGAACCATCAGCCCATGTATCTGGAAGTGCTGGTAAGAAGTATACATATCCCATATTACTTTGCATTAACATTTCAGCTATTCCTGCTGTTGCTCCAAAGTTACCATCGATTTGGAAAGGTGGATGTGCATCCCAAAGGTTAGAATAAGTTCCTCCCCCGTTAGCTTGTCCTGTTCCAACTCTCTTTAATTGCTTAGTTAATAATTCATAAGCTTTATTTCCTTCACCTGCTCTAGCCCAAGAATTAATTCTTTGTCCCATTCCCCATCCAGTAGATTGATCTGTTCTATTATTTAATGATACTAAAGCAGCATCTAAAAGCTCTGGAGTTTCAACTGAAATAGAATCTCCTGGGAATAATCCTAAAAGATGAGACATATGTCTATGTCCGTATCCTTCACTTGGAATACTATTTAAAGTAGTTTCTTCAAACCATTCTTTAATTTGACCATCATCACCAATTTGAATTGGATCTAATTTAGATTGAGTATCTTTCCACTCTACAACTAAATCTGCATCTACACCTAATGTTTCTGCAGCTGTAATTGTATCTTCATATAATTGCCATATTAATGTTTGTTCGTATGTGTTACCAACTGTTCTTGGTCCATGTTCTGGAGAATATGTTGGTGAAGAAACCATTCTTTGTTGTACTTCATCCCATACTAACATATTTTCATAAAGATTTACTTCTTCTTTCATCATTGGATAAATTACATCTCTCATGTATTCAACATCACCAGTGTATTCATACATTTCCCAAACATTTTGTAATATCCATGGCACTGCTGCTGGAGACCATCCCCAGTCAAAGCTCCAACCTGGACAAGTCCATCCAAATGGAGTATTTTGAGTATGAGCCATAAATCCATTTGCTTCAATATATTCTCCATTTTCATCCTTAGCACTTTCTACTCCAGCATAAATTCTTGCTGTTTCACGTCCTGGCTCTCTTAATGAATCAATATACTCAACTAAAGGAGTAGCACATTCAGCCATATTAGTAGAATAAGTTGGCCAATAATTCATTTGAAGATTTACATTCATGTGGTAATCTGAACTCCAAGCAGGGTTATTTTTATTATTCCACACCCCTTGTAAGTTAGATGGAAGTTGAGAATCTTCTCTTGAAGAAGCAATTGTTAAATATCTTCCATATTGGAAGAACATTACTTCAAGAGCTCTTCTTGCTTCTTCAGAAACTGTGTTGTTTCCATATCCACTTAAAAGTTCATCTGTTGGAATATTGGGTAAAGCTTGTCCTAAATCTAAATCAACTCTATCAAATATACTTTTATAATCAGCTATATGATCAGCTTTAACCTCTTCATAAGATTTTCCATCTAAAGCTTCAATAACATCTCCAACTCTAGCATCTAATTCTTCAGCAGTTTCTCCTGTACGATACTCAGGATAATCATTTTTATAATCTGTAGCTGCTGATATATAAATTGTAGCTGAAGTTGCATTTTCTACTGTTAACTTATCAGTACCTTCTGTAACTTCACCATCATCACTTACTATCTTTAATTGTGAGTTATATTTTAATTGATTGTCTGATACTTCACCTTCTAATGTAATAGTATCATTTTCTACTATAGTTGTTGCTCCTTGCTTTGAAGGGAAACTTACATCGAAATTAAGTTTATTTTCACCATTAGCCTCAACTCTTATAACCATAACATCATCTGGATGACTTACGAAGTTTTCTCTAATATATTCAGTATCTCCATAAGTATAATTTACAGATGAAATAGCATTTCTTAAATTAAGATCACGAACATAATCTGTTACGTTATTTTCGTCAATTCCAATAAAATCTAAATTTATTTCTCCCCAAGCTTGATATGCTCCATATCCATCACTAATACCAACTAATTGATTACATAAAGAACTAGCTGTAGCATCACCTTCATCTGTATGAAGTGCAAAATTTTCTCTAACTTGTTGTAAAATTTCATACATTGGTGTTATACCATCATTAGCATATTCCTTGTTACCACCATTATAATTAGGACGTTTGTCACTTGGACCGCCTGTCCAAAGTGTCTTTTCATTAAATGTGATACGTTCATGTACTATTTCTCCGTATACATTCCCTCCAATATCTCCATTCCCAATAGGTAAAGTATACTCTTGCCACATATTATCTTCAGTAAGCCCAGCTGCTCCTTGTGAAGAAGGCTTTGTGTACCACAATCTCAAATCGTTTTCATCAAAATGTGAGTTCTTATTGGCTTCAGTATTTGTATCAGCTACAACAGTTTGGCATAAAGATACTGCCATTGTACCTGCTAATACTGCAGACAAAATCTTTTTTCTTCTTTTTCCCATATTATCCTCCTCATTATTTTTAATTAGCTTCCCCTTTAACCTAATTGCAATCCAGTTTTTTTCAAAAAAATATATTTTTCCCTGGATAATTTCATATTATCAAACTTAACTTTTTAGGTCAATAAAATAGCAATTTAGTTACTTTTTTTGCCAATATATTTATATAAAAAAAAAATTGCCGCAAGCCTAAACTTACGACAACAAATCCTACGTAACCCTAAAGGGTTATTTATATTATATCCGTTTTCTAGCACATTTATTCATAAATAAAGTTAATATTCCTTACTTGACACAAATTAATATAAACATTAAAATTTAATGACCGTTATTATAAGGAGAATGATGAAATGTTAATTGGAAAAAACATTAATGATGAAAATAAATATTTAAAAAATACTATAAAAAAAATAAATGAACTTTTAGATTCTTATGGTGTTTCAAGTGAAAAACAAGATAAAGAAATTATTAATCACAGAAAATTCTTATGGGATAATAGAGCTGAACTAGATGAAATTGAAATAAATGAAAATTGTAGCCAAGTTGCTTTAAATGAACAGCTACACTCTAAAAAACTTTCAAGAATAAGAACATTAGAAAAACAACTTAGCAATCCATATTTTGCAAGATTAGATTTTAAAGAAGATGGTGAAGAACTTGAAAGCTTTTATATAGGATTATCTACCGTTGAAGATGAAGATAATTTTGAAATGTTAGTTTTCGACTGGCGTTCTCCTGTAGCAAATATGTTTTATGATTTTGAAGTTGGTCCTGCATATTATGATGCTCCTGTAAGAAGAATTTCAGGACAAATTGATTTTACTAGACAATATAATATAAAAAATGGTGAAATTGTGTTTATGCATAATTCTGATGAAAGTTTATGTGATGAAGCATTAAATTCTATGCTTAGCAATAATGCAACAGATAAAATGAAAAACATAGTAGCAAGTATTCAAAAAGAACAAAATGATATTATTAGAAGTGATGATAGTAAAATATTATTTATACAAGGCGCTGCTGGTTCTGGTAAAACTTCAATTGCATTACATAGATCTGCTTATCTTTTATATAAGCATAGAAAAAATCTTACTGCAGATAACATTTTAATCTTCAGTCCTAACGAAGTATTTGCTGAATATATTTCTGACGTATTACCTGACTTAGGTGAAAGTAATATTCGCCAAACAACTTTTGAATTATATGCTAAAAAGTTCTTACCTCAAAACTTTATTTATGAAAATAAAAATGATCATTTAGATTATATTTACTCTAATGATAATAACTTAAGTGAATTTAAAACACGAGCTAAATCAATGGAATATAAAAATACTAAAGAGTTTATGGATGTTCTTAATAATTTCGTAATAGATATTCCTAAATTAATAACTAATATTAAACCTATTACTATTGAGGGAACTCAAATAATTTCTAAAAAATCAGTAGAAAATACAATTTTTGAACGTTTTAACGATATTCCATTCTTAAATAGAATTGATGTTATTAAGCAAAGTCTTTTCTCACAAGTTGAAAATAAATATTTATCTAAAAAAGATAATTCTAATTTTGACTATGTAGAGGATAAAAAATTATTCTATGATTATTGCCTTGAGCAAGTTAACTTACAAGTTGATAATATGATAGATACTTTAAATAGCGTTTCTATTTATAAATTACTATGGGAAAACATAGAAAAGTATACTGATAGTAACTTAGATGAAATTAAGAATCTTACATTAAAGTATATTGGATATAACGAAGTAAAGTATGAAGACATTACCCCTATAATATATATTAGAGCCGCATTAGAAGGTTTTAGAAGTTATGGAAACATGAAACATGTTCTTGTAGATGAATGTCAAGATTATAGTCCATTATTCTATGAAATAATAAAGAAATCTTTCCCTAATGCTTCAATAACTATTATGGGAGATTTAAATCAAAGAATAGATAAACATTCAAATGTAAAAAATAGAAATAGTATTACTGAAGTATTTGATGATGTTAAAACAGTAGTTTTAACTAAGAGCTATCGTTCTACTTATAACATAACTACATTCACTAAGGATATATTAGATACTCATGAACCTATTGAAGCTGTAGATAGAATTGGTGAAAATCCAACTATTCATATTACAGATAGTAATGTGGAAAGTTTAATTTCTTCTACAATTTCATCAATGAAAGATAAAGGATATAAATCAATAGCTATAATCTGTAAAAACAAAGAAAATTGTGAAAAACTTTATGATAAATTAAAAGCAATTAATTCTCATATAAACTTAATAACTAGTGATAAATGTGAATTTAAAGTTGGTGTAAATGTAATATCATCTTATTTAGCCAAAGGCTTAGAATTTGATGGTGTTATATTAGCAGATGGTGAAAATTATCTAGGTTTAGAAGACAAGCATCTATTCTACACAGCCTGTACGAGAGCATTACACGAATTACACATATACACTAATAAATCACTAGAAGCTATCCTTCCAAAGGATACTACCCTTTACACAATCACAAGTGAATATTAAAATTAACTATAATGCCGAAAAGTTTGTTATATATCCTTCAGGAATATAACAAACTTTTCTTTATAACCTACTTTAATAATAATACTAAAGTAGCTAAACCTAAAATTTAATACTCTTATTCAAAAGGAGTATTTTCAAATTCCATGAAAAATCCCTTAGGATGTAGGCATACTGGACATGCTTCTGGTGCTCCATTTCCTTCGTAAATATATCCACAATTAGTACACATCCATTGCATTTTAGTTTCATTCTTAAATAACGAATTATTTTCTAACTCTTTTGCATATTTAGAAAATCTATTTGCATGTACTTTTTCAATAGAAGCTATTTTTTCAAATAAAATAGCTATATCTTTAAAACCTTCTTTTTCAGCTACTTCTGCAAAATTCTTATATATTTCATCATGCTCTGCATTTTCATGTTCTGTTGCTAATTTTAAAAGACTTAATGTATTTTCTCCACTTTCTGCTGGATACCCTGCTGTAATAACAATTTCCTCACCTGAAAAATCTTTTAATTTTTTCATAAATTCTTTTGCGTGAGCCTTTTCTTGATTAGCTGTATAATTAAATAAATCCTGTAAAATTGAATATCCTTCTTTTTTTGCTACTGATGCAGCAAATTCATATCTATTTCTCGCTTGACTCTCTCCTGCAAAAGCCCTCATTAAATTCTTTTTAGTTTCACTATTTTTAAAATCAACCATACTTTACCTCCCTTTATATACTAACTTTATATAAGTAATTATATACACTTTTCCCATAAATATACATATAATAATGTTGTTTATTTCTCAATTTCATTTATTACTTATATTAATATACTTTAATCTCTTTTGTATATTTATCAATTTATTTTATTAATCTACTATTTGAATAATTTCTATTAATAAATTTATCTTTAAAATATTAAAAAGTAAAAATGGCAAATGAAAGCTTAAATTCTCTAAAAGTTTATTGAAATAATTAAATTTAATCTTATTCAATAACATTCAACTTTAAGAATTTATTCCTTCAATTTGCCGTTTTATTTTAATTTACTATTTTAAGTTCATTTTTTATAATATTTTTAGCTATAATAATTATTTTTTAATACTATCTTAATGTTTTTATTTATTCTTTATTACCTTTTAGCATTTCTCCAATAGCAGCAATACTTCCAAGTGAAGATAATGTTTCATTTGGTAATATAAGTTTATTAGCTGGATTATTAGCCATTTCTTTTAATGCTTCAACTTGTTTTAATGCTATAACTGTCTCGTTAGTTCCTGATTCAATAATAGCTTGGTTTACTTTCCTAATAGCTTCTGCTTCTGCTATTGCTATTTGTTCTATAGCCTTAGCCTTACCTTCTGCTTCAAGTAATTGAGATTCTTTTAAACCTTCTGCTCTTCTAATATTAGCTTGTTTTTCAGCTTCTGCTCTTAATATTTGTGATTGCTTTTCACCTTCAGCCTTTTCAATTTGAGATTGTCTTAAACCTTCTGCTTGAAGAATCATAGCTCTCTTATCTCTTTCAGCCTTCATTTGTTTTTCCATAGCTTCTTGTATTTCAGCTGGTGGAATTATGTTTTTAATTTCTACTGATAACACTTTTATTCCATAAGCATCTGTAACTTCATCAATTATACCTAATAACTGTTGATTTATAGCATCTCTTCCTGCTAGAATTTCGTCTAAACTCATATTACCTAAAATATTTCTTATATTAGTAGTTGCTGAATAAACTAAACCTGATTTATAATCTTCAATATTATATACAGCATCTTTAGCATTTAACATTTTATAGAAAATAACATTATCAACTGAAATCTTAACATTATCTTTAGTAATAACTGATTGTGGTGGTACATCTAAAATTTGTTGTTTAGTTGATACCTTTTTTCTCACAAAATCTATACCTGGAATTATGAAATGCCATCCTGGTTCTAAAATTCTATGGAATTGTCCTAACCTTTCTACTACATATAAATACCCTGTATTTACAACTTTGATTGATGATAATAACAAAATTAATATAATTACTAATAATGCTACTAAAAATATCATGCCCATCATAATTAATCCTCCTTTAAACTTACAACTAATTTATTTCCTTCTATACCTATTATAGTATATTGTTCACCTTTTTTTATAATTTTTCCTTTATTATAAGCAGTCCAATAAATACCACTTACTTTTATTTTAGATGTTTCTCCCATATCTTCTTCTGCAGTCATAACCATCCCAATGTAGTTTTGTTCCATTGTTTTTACATGATTTACATCAGCTTTGAATTTTTTCTTTGCCCAAGGATAACCAATAGAAACCGTTGCAACACCTATTATTAAGAATGCTACTATTTGCCACGTTACTGATACACCTATTAAAGAAAGAATTATTGCAACTAAAGCTCCGATAGAAAACCACATAAATATAAAACTACTAGTAACAATGTCAATAGCAATTACAACAATAGCAACAATTATCCAAGTAATTACCTCCCACATTCACTTTCCCCCTTCCACTTACTTTATTCTATAAATTTAATAGACTACTTATGATTATATTAATTTAATTATACACCATTTTATTCTATTTTTTCATAAATTAATATTTATTAAATATTAACTACAATCTTATTATAATTTATCACAAACTATTTTGCAAGTTATTTTTTATCTTTAAAAGAGTTATTTTTTATCACTTAATTCTTTTTAAATTGATTCTCCGTTGAATTTCATTGATTTTCTAAGGTTTTCCTTTTATTATTTACTTATGTGTATTTTATTAGCTCACTAATACAATACTAAATTTATATAATGTAATGGAGATGATAATATGGATTTTATTAAAGTAGGATCTGCTTGTCCTAAAACCAAAGTAGCAGATGTTCTTTATAATGTTGAAAATATATGTTATTGCATTGATAAATCTTATGATAGTAATGTAAAGTTTCTTGTTTTTCCTGAGCTTTGCATAACTTCATACACTTGCTCTGATTTATTCTTAACTTCCACTCTTTTAAATAAAGCATTAGACGGTATTAAATTGATTTGTGAAAAAAGTGTTGATAAAGATATGCTTTTAGCCGTAGGTGCACCTTTAATACATAATAATGTTTTATATAATTGTGCCATTATTATATTTAATGGGAGGATTTTAGGTATTGTTCCTAAATCATATATTCCTAATTATAGTGAATTTTATGAAAAAAGATGGTTTACAGAAGGTGTTAATCTAATAGATGAAATAATAAATCTACCTTTCCAAGAAAATATTCCTTTTGGAACTAATTTAATTTTTGCAGCTGGCGACTATAAATTTGGAGTAGAAATTTGTGAGGATCTTTGGGTTACTATTCCACCTAGTTCATACCTTTCACTTTTAGGAGCAAATATTATAGGAAACCTTTCTGCTTCAAATGAACTTGTAAGTAAAAAGGATTATAGAGTTTCATTAATTTCTAATCAAAGTGCTAGATGTATGTCATCATATATTTATTCTTCTGCAGGAGTTCACGAATCCACTACTGATCTTTTGTTTAGTGGTCATTTAGTAATAAGTGAAAATGGTTCTATCCTAAAGCAAAATGATAGATTCCAAAGAGAAAATGAAATTATAACTTCTTGTATTGATATATTTAGACTTAATGCTGAAAGGCTTAAAAATTTAAGCTATAGGGATGCAAGTAAAATGGTTCCTTTTAAAGCTAAAAATATATATTTTAATTTTAAAGATACCAATATTAAAGAATTTGATAGATATGTTGATAAGCATCCATTTGTTCCATCAAATGAACATGAAAGAGAAGAAAGATGTAAGGAAATCTTCAACATTCAAGCTTCAGCTCTTGCAAAGCGTTTAGAGCATACTAACTTAAAGAAAGCTGTTATAGGTATTTCTGGTGGTCTTGATTCTACGTTAGCTCTTTTAGTTGTAGTTAAAACTTTCAAGCTACTTGGTATTGATAATAAGAATATCATAGCAATAACTATGCCTGGCTTTGGTACAACAGATAGAACTTATAATAATGCTTTAACTCTATGTAAAGAATTAGGTACAGACTTACGAGAAATTAATATAGTAGATGCTGCTCTTCAACATTTCAAAGATATTGGTCATGATAAAGATATACATGATGTAACTTATGAAAATGTTCAAGCTAGAGAAAGAACTCAAATTCTTATGGATTTAGCTAATAAAGAAGGTGGATTATTAATTGGAACTGGAGATTTATCTGAACTTGCTCTTGGATGGTGTACTTATAATGGGGATCATATGAGTATGTATTCTGTAAATCCTTCAATTCCTAAAACTCTTGTTAGATACTTAGTTAAGTATGTAGCAGAAAAAGAATCTAATAAAGAAGTATCTCATACATTGTTAGACATTTTAGATACTCCTGTTAGTCCTGAACTTTTACCTAAGAGTGAAAAAGGTGATATAGTTCAAAAAACGGAAGATATAGTTGGACCATATGAATTACATGACTTTTTCTTATATCATTTTATAAAACATGGATCTTCTAAAGAAAGAATACAATTCTTAGCTGAAATTGCATTTAAAGATGATTACTCTAAAGAAGAAATTAATAAATGGTTAGATAAATTTATTTATAGATTTTTCACTCAACAATTTAAGAGAAGCGCACTTCCTGATGGCCCTAAAGTTGGTTCAATTTCTTTAAGCCCACGTGGAGACTGGAGAATGCCTTCTGATGCTTCTTTCAATTCATTTAAATAAAGTTAAATTAAAAATAGCTGTTGCATAAATTGCAACAGCTATTTTATTATTTATTTCTAACTTCTTTTAATTTATCTTCTACCATTTTTATTAATTTATCTTTATCTTCTTCACTATTAACCACATCCATATTGTCCATATCTACAATAAGAACTTGTGATGCTTTATAATGGTTATTAACCCAATTATCATAATCTCTCCATAAGAATTGATAATATTCTTTTAAACTATCGTCAACCTCAAAATCTCTACCTCTAAGATTTATTCTATTTATAACAGTTTCAAATGATCCTTTAAGATAAATCATAATATCTGGAGCCTTCTTTGGTAAAGATTCAAGCTCTTCCATCATATTATTTAATAAATTTTCATATATATTCATTTCTAATTCTGAAATTCTACCAAGCTCCATATTTTTCTTAGCAAAATACCAATCTTCGTATATTGATCTATCTAAAATATTATTATCATTTATTAATGCTTCTTTAATACTTTTAAATCTAGTATTTAAGAAATATAATTGTAATAAAAATGGATATCTCTTTCTTTGAATCTCTTCCTCTGATTCACTGTAAAATAGAGGTAAAAGCGGATTGTCATCCACACTTTCATAAAAAACATCTGATTTAAAATGTTCACCTAATATCTTTGCTACAGAACTCTTTCCAAGTCCTATCATTCCACCAACAACTAGCAACATACTTCACCTATCCTTCATCCTTAGTGCACGTTTTATAATACTTTGTAATATTTTCTGTGTCAAGCTTTGAATTAAATCTCTAATTTAAATATCCTATACTCTCATCTGCCATCATATTTAAAGTTGCACTTACTTCTTCTATTACATCTACATAGCTTAAAAATAAATCTACTTTTATTTCTGAAAAATCTTCACTTATATCAGTTATTTCTCCATAAATAATTTTTCCATAATCAATAAGATTTTTTAAAATTACATTTTCACTCTTAGGAATATACCCTAATAAATATCCATTGTCAGCTAAAATCATTATAGAATTCTTATCATATAAATTATCTTTTTCCCTTTTTAAAAATACTTCTTTTCCCTTTATAAGTTTTTCTTCTATTATAGTTAAATCTCTATATTTAATTCCTGCTATATGAGTTTGTAATAAGAAAATATCTTTTGAATGTGGTTTTACCTTAACATCTTCTATGTTAATAAAACGACTTTCTTTTTCTTCATCATTTCTATTATTTAAAAAACGTTCCATACTTCTTTTTAAATTTTTATCATCCTCTAAAGAACATGCTATTTTAATTTCCTCATTAATTTCTTTGCTTTTATATTCATAAAAATTCTTTAAATTAGCAAAAGCTGCTCTTCTTGTAGCTATATATCGTGTTTTTAACGCTTTAATATTAATATCTATATAGTCTTTAGCTAAGTCTTCCATATCTGAAATTATTAGATATAAAGCAATATCTTGTGCATATCTATAATCTATATATTCTTTATTTATTTCTTCCTCGTATATAGTTTCTTTTTCATAATTTATTTTATCAAAGTCAATATTTTCACATGCAAATTTTATTAAATTATTCTTATCTAACTTGTCCTCTTTTTCTAAAATATATTGATAAATGTAATTATTAAATGGCTCGTACTTTAATACATCTTTAAAATCATTAAATTTTAATTCAATATCAAATACACTTGCAATATCAATTGCTATTTTTTTATCATAACTCCCAAAACTTATTTCATCTTTTATTATTTCTTCATAATTATAAGATAAAATTTTATTTGTAATATTATCTCTTAATTCCTTTTCAAATTCTGAAAGTTCACTTGCCATTTTATTATCTTCATCATATAGTAACATCAACATACTATACATTACATATAAATTATCAAAATTAATATCAAATTTTTTATAGTACTCAAAATATAGATTTATTATCTCAAATGTTATATATTCTCTCAATGTATCTTCAATCTGACACAATAACTTTAA
This sequence comes from Clostridium celatum DSM 1785, assembly GCF_000320405.1. Taxonomy (GTDB): domain Bacteria; phylum Bacillota; class Clostridia; order Clostridiales; family Clostridiaceae; genus Clostridium; species Clostridium celatum. Next base: position 82,927 of record NZ_KB291649.1, read on the forward strand.
ATTTCGTGTAAATATTTCATACTTATTTTTTGTTTTTCTACCGCTACCAAAATAATTTAAATAATCATATTCATTAAATTTTAATATAAGTAATACCTCTTCTAAAATGTTATTTAAACTTCCCTCTTCTATAATCCATTCTTTAATTTCTTCAGTTAGTGGTTCCAAATTACTTACAGCAATAATCTTCCCATACCCATTGCTTGCTTTAGCAATATTGAAAATAATAGAATTACACATACTATATTCTTTTATTGCCTCTATGCAATAAAAGATAAACTCATTGTGATTTGAATATATCTTTAAAATTTCTAATGCATCTATATTATCTGCAAATCTTAATAATGTTAATCCTAATTTAATTCCTTCGCTCTCTTCACATTCATTTGCATAATATTTTCCTGTAATAAACAATTCCTCTTTAGTTATCATTCTTTCTTTCAATAAAATTTTTATTTTATCTATAAATATAAAATAATAATCTATTATAGGAAATCTTTTTATAAATCTAATAACATCTTCAGCTTTTCCCTCATATTTGAATGATTCTATTAAAATTTCTAATAACCCATTAGCTAGTTCTTCTTTTTCCCTTGCTGTAATAGATTGATCTAAATAAATTGCGTCACATTCTTTTTCCCCAGCCATTAGCATATCAATTTTTTCATAGGGTTTATATTTATACTTATTCCACCATTCCATTAAATCTACAAACTTTTTTGTTTTCATACCCCACCTCTTTATCCCATTATTTTAAGTACTTATATTATATTATATTTTATCATATCATTTAACGTTTTAGTAAAAAAAATGATACCTTAAAGATTTAAGATATCATTTTTAATATTATTTATTTTTTAAAGAATCTATATATTTTACTGCACTTAAAGCTGCAATATTTCCTTCTCCAGCTGACTTGATATATTGATATGGCTTTCCTACACAATCTCCGGCTGCAAAGCATCCTGATATATTTGTTTTCATTTCTCTATCAACATTAATGTGTCCATCCACTATCTCTAGTCCTGGTACTAATTGACCTGGTGATATGCTATCTTTTAATACAAATACACCATCAGTTTGTAATTCTGTATTTTGAAGTTTTAAACTTGAAACTTTTCCTTCACCAATAATTTCTACTGGTTTTTCTTCTATAACTTCTACATTTTCACCAATATCATAATTATCTTTATACATAGGTACATAATATACTTTGCTAGCAAGTTCACTTACGTACTTAGCTTCTTCTTCAGCTTCTTTATTATATCCAACTATAGATACAACCTTATCTCTATACAATGGTGCATCACAAGTTGCACAGTATCCAACACCTTTTCCTAAAAGTTCAACCTCACCTTTAATAGGCTTATTGTATTCCATACCAGTAGCTAAAATTACAGAAGTTGCTTCATACATTTTATCATTTACCATTAAAGCAAAATAATCTCCCATGGCGTAAATATTATTAACTCTTTCCTCAGTAATTTTGATCCCCATTTTATTAATATGCTCTAAAAACATGTCCTTAAGTTCACTACCATTAGAACCATAAAAACCCAAATAATTATTAATTTTTGGAGCTTTAATAAGCTTATTACTTAAATCTTTATGTCCGAAGATAATAAAACTCTTATTTCTTATCTTTGCATTTAGAGCTGCTGATAATCCAGCTGGGCCGCTACCTACTATGGCTATATCATATCTCTCCATAGTATTCACCTTTTTTATAAATGTTTTGCAACAGCATCTTTTAATTGAGTTTTAGGCATAAATCCAACTAAAGTATCTATAGGAGCTCCATTTTTGAACACCATAATTGTTGGTATACTTGCAACTCTATATTTTCCTGCTAAATTTGGACATTCATCAACATTAACCTTTGTGAATTTAGCATTAGTTAATTCTCCTGCTACTTCTTCATATATAGGCCCTATCATCTTACATGGTCCACACCAATCTGCCCAGAAATCTACTATACTAACACCATCAAATTCAACAACTTCTGAATTAAATTCATTTTCTTTTAAATGTTTAACCATTATACTTCCTCCTAATACCTATTATGGCATATTATTATTTTTATTAATTGTACAGCGATAATAATTATTAGTCAATAATTTTATGTTCCTAATAAATTTACCTTTGTACTTATTTTACCCCTTTTAACTTTAATAATTCTATGACTTAGTCACTTTTAGTTAGCTTTTGCATATTTATTTAAATTATTATAAATTCCCTTCTTTTTGATTAACTCATCATGGCTTCCTCTTTCCTCAATTCCATTATCAGTTAATACTATTATTTCATCTGCATTTTTAATAGTTGATAATCTATGTGCCACAACTATTGTTGTCCTATTTTTACAAAGCTCTTCTAAAGATTTTTGGATTAAATATTCAGTTACATTATCTAATGCCGATGTAGCTTCATCTAAAATTAATATAGGTGGATTTTTCAAAAATACTCTTGCTATAGAAATTCTTTGTTTTTGTCCACCAGATAATTTCACACCTCTTTCCCCAATAAAAGTATCATATCCATCCTTTAAACTCATTATAAACTCATGAATATTAGCTTTTTTTGCAGCTTCAATAATCTCTTCATCTGTTGCATCTAACTTACCATAGCTTATATTTTCTTTTATTGTTCCTGTATACAAAAATACATCCTGTTGAACTATACCTATATTTTGTCTTAATGAATCTAACTTTAAATCATAAATGCTAGTCCCATCAATTTTAATATCTCCACTATCAACATCATAAAACCTTGGTATTAAACTACAAAAAGTTGTTTTTCCTCCACCAGAAGGTCCAACTAAAGCTAACATTTTTCCACTATCAATAGATAAAGAAAGTCCATCTAAAATTTTTTCATTTTCATATGCAAAAGTAACATTATCAAAAGTTATTTTTCCTTGTACTTCCTTAAGTTCTATTGCATTATCTTTTTCCTTTTCGCATTCAACTTCCATAATATCCATAAATCTTTTAAAGCCTGTCATTCCATTTTGATATTGCTCAACAAAATTTATAAGTTTCTTTATTGGGTCAGTAAATAATTTTACGTATAAAAGATATGCAAAAAAATCTCCTAAATTTATTGTTCCATAATAAGTAAATACTCCACCAGCAATAAGAACTACATAATCAAGTATATCTACTCCAAAATTAACACCTGAAAAATACTCAGCCATAACTTTATAAGCCTGTCTTCTTACTTCCTTAAATCTATTATTACCATCATTAAATTTTTTCTTTTCATACTCATGAGCAACAAAAGCTTTAGAAATTCTAATTCCTGCTATTGAATTTTCTAATGTAGAATTTATTTCTGAAGTATGTACTCTAGTTTCCATAAAGCATTTATTCATTTTTTCTCTTTTCTTTAAAGTATAAATAACTATAAAAGGAACAAATGCAAATATAATAATAGTAAGTGGAACATTAATTGTACATAAAATTATAAATGATCCTAAAAACATTATAATTGATATAAATAAATCTTCTGGACCATGATGAGCAAGCTCTGATACCTCCATAAGATCATTAACCATTCTACTCATTAAATCACCTGATTTATTATTATCAAAATATGAATTTGGTAAATTTTCAAGATGATTAAACATATCTCTTCTCATATCACCTTGCATTCCAACACCAACAAGATGTCCAAAATATTGCATGAAATACGTACATCCCGCTTTTACTAAATACAGTATTATTAGAACTATAGCAAATATCCCTATTACTTTAATATCATTATTAGGAATTGCTTCATTTACTAAATTTCTAGTCATCATTGGATATATTAAATTGCATATTGTTGCCACAGTTGCAACTAACAAATCTAAAAAGAATAATGTTTTATATGGTTTATAATATGATATAAATTTTTTTATCATTACACCCTCCCCTTTTCTATATTACAAAAATAAGAACAAGGAACTGTACACCTTGTTCTTTAAAATATTATTATGTAAAAATCTAAAAACATTTCTTATTATTTAACGTTCAAAATTTGCTTTTATTTTAATTATTAAAGAAATCTTCTAAAATTTTCATATCTTCATCATTAAATTTATAGTTACTAACTTCTTTTTTATTTATCCACTTAATACAATTTATATTTCTATGGCAAGTCATATATTCTTTTACAGTGCCCTTAAAAACTTTTAGTGTTTCTTCTGTTTCTCCTAATTTATATTCTTTAAAAGGTTCTAAATCAAATATAGTACATTTTAATTCTTTATCTATAGCTTTACAAATACACTTATCCTCTGTTTCTTTCCCTTTCATTTCTTTTCCAAATAATCCCCAAATTTTATCTACCTTTTTTCCTCTCTCTGCTATTAGCACATTATTAAAGTCATCATAAATAACAATTGAACATCTTACTACTTTCCCCATTTGTACCTCCAATAATATAAATATTAGCTTATGCTATACCTGTATACTTAATATTAATTATAATACCTTTAAATAGATTTTTAAATATTTTTTTACATAAATATGCTAAATTTTAGCTTATTTTGCTTTAATTATCTGTATATACTTGTAATTTATGGATAATAATTATATAGGAGGTGATTTTTTTGATTATTAAATATATTCCACTTTTAGTACTATTATTTTTTTCCTTAAAACTTTTAATTTCATACGTAGAAAAATCTACAAATTCCTTAAAAAACAAAGTAGAGGATTCTAAAATAGAAAATGGTATTTTATCAATAAAAGATTTGCAAAAAAATAATTATGATAGATTTATAAAAACAATAGAATATTATTTGAAATTTAATGGCTTTACCAATATATCATTAATTGAAAATGGAACTAGTGAATTAACAAGCTTTACAGCAACTTTAAATAATGAAAAAATCTATATAAGTTGTTCTCAAAATACTTTACTTGGTAAAGAAGCTAAAGATGAAGATAATTGGTCATTAACAGGCAGACCTGATATCCAATGCTTTTTAGCTAGAATAATTAGCAATAATTATTCTAAAGGTATTTTTATTACTAACAGTTCATTTACCCCATTAGCCATTGATTTTGTTAATGAAGTAAATAATAAAAATTCTAATATAGAATTAAAACTTATTAATGGCTATGAATTAACTAGATCAGTTAGAAACTTTAATGATTATTGTTTTAAGGAGGATTTAATTAATGAGGTTTAATACATTATTTGGTTATTTTATATTAATAACATTTTCTCCTTTAATAGGAAAATTAATTAAAAATATTATTTTACTTTATAAGCAATATAAAAAATTTAAAACGCCTAATTCATTGGTACAATTAATATATAGGCTAACCCCTTATGAATTTGAAATTTGGAGTGGTGAATACCTTACAAAATTAGGCTTTACTAATGTAACTGTACTTCCTTTAGAAATGGATGGAGAGAAGGACATAATTTGCTATAAAAATAATGAAAAATACTATGTAAAATGTAAGAGGTATTCTCTAACTAACTCAGTTACTTTATATCAAGCAGAAAAATTATTAGGTGCAATGATTGCTGATGATGTAGATAATGGAATAATAATCACAACAGGACATATTTCAAAGGATGCTAAAGCTTTCTTATCTTCATTAAAAAAACCCTATAATATAGATATAATAAGTGCTGATGATTTAACCTTAACATATTCCCAATACATTTTAGAAACTAAAACTTCCTAATTATATTAAAATAAAAAAGCTAAAGACTATATCAAGCACACTTATTATAGCTTGATATAGTCTTTTAATTTTCACCTAAAGAAGTCTACTTCCTTCTTTGTCTTGTGCAAGCTTTCCTGCTTTCATAAGACCACCTAATGCCATTTTAAAGTAATTTTTACTAGTTCCAAAAGTAGCCTTTATATCTTCTGGATTAGATTTATCATTAAATTCCATAAATCCTCCATTTTTTCTCATATATGCTACTATTTTTTCTTGAAGCTCCTCTCTTTCACTTAATCTAGTTTTTCTTGGTGTTAATCCTATAACCCCATCTTCATAAATTCTTTTAACTCTTAATTTCATTTCATATCCTGGATGAACTTCATCATAATATTCATTAGGTAAAACTAGTCCACGATATTTAGCATCAATTGCAACATTTAATGTTCCAGATGGTGTTTTTGAAAATACCATTGCAGTTACTTCATCTCCAACTTTAAAAGTTCCCTCTTCTGCAATTTCTATATAATTTTCTACTTCTGTAGTTGCTGCAAGTCTTCCTGTCTTATCTAAATATATGTAAAATAAATATTTTTTACCTGTATGTAATTTATATCTTTGCTCTTTTAATGGAACAAATATATCTCTATCTAATCCAAAATCAACAAAGGCACCAAAATCGCCTTGCTGTACAACCTTTAAATAAGCAACATCACCAACTGTAGCTAATGGCTTTTTAAAAGTTGCTATTGGTCTATCTTTAGAGTCTCTATAAATAAATACCTCTACTTCCTTTCCAACTTCAACTCCCATACCTTCTGCTAGCGATTTTGGTAATAATACATCCTCTTTACTTTGTTTGTCAAGTAGATAGAACCCAAAATCTTTTTCTCTATCCACTAATAAAGTATTATACTCACCTATTCTTAACATATATCCTCCTATTTTGTATATTTTTTACTTAAGTTAACATAGTTATTAGCTGAATTCTTTATGCTTTCTATTTCAGCTTCACTTAATTCTCTAACAACTTTTGCTGGATTTCCTAAAATAAGAACACCCTCTGGAAATACTTTTCCTTGAGTTATCAAAGATCCTGCTCCTATAATAGTATTCTTTCCAATTTTAGCATTATTTAATATTATTGATCCCATTCCAACTAATACATTATCACAAATTTCACATCCATGTATAATAGCTCCATGACCTATAGTTACATCTTTACCTATTAAACATGGGCAATTTTTATCTACATGGACTACTGTATTTTCTTGAATATTAGTGTTTTTTCCAATAACTATTTTATTCATATCACCTCTTAATCTAGGTCCAAACCAGATATTAGCATTTTCTTCAATAGTTACATCACCAATTATATCAACACTTTCTGAAATATATGTACTTTCATCTATTCTAGGAATATTCCCCTCAAACTCTTTTATCATTCTGAATCTCCTTATGACCTTTTAAATTACCATAAAAGTTTAACTTTATTTTATCACCCTTTATAATTATTGTCATTATTTTAATGTATTAAGTACTATATATTAGTAATGAATAATTTTAAGAGGCGTATATGTGAGTAAAAGTAAGCATAAAAATAAAATAATATTTGATCAAAATAAAATTAAATACTACTATGGTATACCTCATTGTCATTCTAGCTACTCAACGGGGAAAGGTACTCCTTTAGATTTATATGAATATGCTATTAAATGCGGTTTGGATTTTCTATTCATAACTGATCACAATGACTTTTTAATAAATAAGGCTACAATAAAAAGCAATACTGTGAATAGATGGACTGCTACTAATTATTATGCAAATAAAATTAAAAAAAATAAAGAAAGCTTTTTGCCTATAGTTGGTTTTGAATGTAAAACAGTTTCTTATGGTGACTTAAATATAATTAATCCACTTAATTTTTTTAGTGGTACTGTTAAAGACATAAGATTACTTACACTATGGATGTTAAATAATAGTAATGCATTTATTAGCATTAATCACCCCCATAGAAACGTCACAACTTTACCTTATAATGAAGTTTTAAATAAACTAATTACATCAATTGAAGTTTTTAATGGAAATCCTGCATCTAGATATACAAATCATGAGAAGCAATATTATACTTTGTTAGATCAAGGCTGGAAACTTGGTGCTATTAATGGTCAAGATAATCATAAGGTTAATTTCGATGAATCTGAAAACCTAACTGTATATATAGGAAATAGCCTAAATAAGGACTCTCTTATAGATGCCTTTAGAAATCATAGAACATATTCTACAGAATCTAGATTTTTAAAACTTTATTTCACTATTGATGATACCTTTATGGGTGATACCCTATTTGTTAGCTCTTCAAAAATAAAATTTTGTATCTTTGCTGAGGATATAAGATATAAAATTAATGAGATTCAAATTTTATCAAATGGTGGAAAAATAATAAAAAAAATAACAGACATAAATTTAAGCAGTATCAAATACATTTACGAACATACTACCTCATTGGAGGAAAACTGGTATGTTATAAAACTTCTTCAAGATAATAAAAAAGTAGCTATAAGTTCTCCTATTTTTATAAAACATCCTGATCGAAGTTACATCTAAATAATAAAACACCAGAATATTCTGGTGTTTTATTGTTATTTCTTTTCATTATTTTTATTATTATTTAAATGTTTAACTCTATTTGGTTTTGCCTTAGGCACAATTTTTAATTTCTTTTTCCTTCTTCTTTGGTCCTCCAGTAGTTTGGATATCTAAGAACCATAAGAAGAAAGTTAATGTTATTATCATTAATATAAATGAAACCCACCAAATGTTTCTACCTAAAATCGTAGGCATAAACAGTTGTAATACAAAAAATGCAATTGCTATTCCTAAAGGTATATACTTATTAATCTTAACTTTTGAAAATATGTATTTTCTACCTAAAATCATTATACCAAACATGATTGCTAATATTATTACAAAATATAGTATTGTAAATAAAAAATTTCCCATCAATATTTCTCCTTCCTTTAACTTTCTCATAGTATATATTACCGATTATTTTACATATTTTCAAGATACTTTCCCTTCCAAATTTTATAAATTGTTAATTTTATTATTAGTTTCGTAAAAGAATTTTATTTTTCACTTCATTTTTCATATAATATTTGATAAAATGTATTAAAGATATTATAAATTTATTAAAGGGGTGTTATCATGGGTTTAAATCAGTCCTATCAACTTGATGAATTAGATTTTCAAATTTTAGATATATTAATAAAAGATTGTAGAACTCCATATTTAGAAATAGCTAGACTTTGTCACGTTAGTGGTGGTACTATACATGTTCGTATGAAAAAAATGGAGGAACTTGGAATTATAAAAGGCACTAAAATATTATTAAACCTTCCAAAACTTGGATATGACGTTTGTTGTTTCGTTGGTATATATATAGATAAAACATCTTCATTCTCTGCTGTATTTGATGAAATATCTAAAATTAATGAAGTTGTTGAATTACATTTAACTACTGGTGATTACTCTGTATTTGCTAAAGTTATATGTAAAAACATTAGTGATCTTCAAGATATTCTACTAAATAAAATCAATGTAATACCAGGAATTCAAAGAACAGATACAATAATTTCATTAAATCAACCAATCGATAGAAATATATCTATATAATTATATATTAATCCCCTCTCTAAAGTAGATAAATTTAATTATCTTCTTTAAAGAGGGGGATTTTAATTAGTTCATAATCTATTTTTATAAATTATTTATTATATTAAATAATTCTATAGCAGCTTTTCTTGGTCCATTTTGTTCTTCACCCTTAATTCCTAAGCAAGTTTTTATTTGTCCAACTTTTACATTTTCTTTAAACATAATCTCAAAATAATCATTTATTAATATTTCCATTTCTTCTTTCTTTTGAGCTGGTCCAAATGGGTTAGCAAAATAACTTTCCACAAATCCTTTCTCAGATGTAGTCCCTTTTGCCATTCTTGGCCCTGATTTGAATAAATTAATTGCATCTTCTACATTTTCAAAATACTCAATAGATTTTTCATCTTTATTAACCTTAGTAAAGTTATTAGCATATAAAAATAAATCTACTTTATATCCCTTTACAATTTCACTATATGGTGCAATTGGCATAACTAATCTAGCATTAATCTTATCTGGATTCATAAATATACTTCTATCAATTTCTCTAAATGCATACCCTTGTGATAAATCGTCTAACCTAACAAAAGCTCCAATCTCAGTTCCATAACCGTAAATTCCATCCTCTTTCTTTTTAAATGTCCCCATATCATCAAAAATAACTGTCATATTACTAATATATTCTTCACTTAAAGTACGAAAAGCTTCTAAACTTTCTGATTTACCTGCTCCACTGTCTCCCATTATCACTACATTAGCACTCTTTCCATTTTTCAATTCAACATTTACCATTGCACCATGTATAGGTAAATTTCCTCTTTTTATCATTATTAGGTTATGCAATGTTAATATCATCTTTTTCATATATCCAAAATAATCAATTTCTTCTGAATAATTTATATAACCTAACATAATATTATTCTCATCATCATCATAAAATATAGTTTTTAGCTCTTCTTGATCATTAGCTCCAAATACAAAAACTATATCTGGCTTTCTTCCTCTACACTCTTCTATCTTTGCCATTTCAAATAAATTACATAGAGTAATACCATGACTCATAAAATCTCTATGAAAATAAACATATGCAATTAATTCTCCTACCTTTGCTGGATAGCAAAACCAATGATCCTTATTTATATGCATATACTTTAATGGATTATACTTAACCTCAGTAAACATCCCACTTCTAGTATTTTTCTTTGGATATGTTATAAAAGGTGGTTCTAAAAGAATACAATCTATAAAATTAATATACTCTAGTGCTTCATAATCATTAGGTACTGGCCACAAAAGTCTCCCTATCATAACACTACAATTTCCACCTGCTGTTATTTGTCTAAATACTTGTGGACTTCTTCCTAAAACATTTTGTTCTACTTTTCTATAAAGCTTCAATATAAGCTTTGAAAAAGATGAATTTGCCTCTGTAAAATTCATAGCTGCAAGACCTTGACTCACCTTATCATTTTGAATAATTGTATATCTCTCGAGATTTCTCCAAAATAAATAAAAATCTTCTATTAGATTTATAAACTCGTCCTTATTTCCTAAAAGTTCTAAATATGATGGATTAAGTTCTATAACTTCTTTAACGCCCATTATTGTTAAGCATTTAAAAACTTTAGTAAGAGTATCTCTTATCTCATTTTTATCCTCTGTATTTAAAGTTCTAACTAAATATCTATAAGATAGACTTCTTTTCTTCTCTGATTTTTTTAAATATACATTTAGTACCCTTCTAAATCCCTCACTTTCTAATAAACTCTCAAAATTATTACAAAATTTTGTTGAAAAGTTTATCAGCACCTTATTATTGCTTATTGAAAATTCATTTTTCACATATAGCCCCCCTTTGATAAACTATCTAATTTTTCTCAAACAATCTATTATTTGATTATACCATTTTTTACCTAATGTTTCATTAAACAAATTTTTATTTAATTTTTAATTAACTGTAAATATTATTTATTTAAAATTTGGATATAATTTATACTACTATGATAAGTTTATAAGGGGTGATTTATGCGATTAAAAAAACTAATATATTTATCCTTATCTTTATTTATTTTATTATGCTTATTTAAATCTCCTATAAATTTCTTTAATAAAAATATAAATTCCAATAATCTACTTATTCACTATATTGATGTCGGTCAAGGTGATTGTATTTTAATTCAATTAAATAATAAAAATTTATTAATCGACTCAGGCCCTAAAGATAGTAAAAAATCATTAATTTCATATCTTGATAATTTAAATATTAAAGTTATTGATTATTTAATAGCTACCCATCCACACGAAGACCATATTGGCAATATGTCTACAATTATAAAAAGGTATGCTGTAAAAAAATTTTATGCCCCAAAAGTTTCTCATACATCTACAACATTTGAAAATATGGTTTCAGCATTAATTGATAAAAATCTAAAAATAAGTATTCTTAAAGAAGGTACAGATAGTATTACCTTAGGTTTAAACGCTAAATTTTCTGTGTTTTCTCCACCTGAAAATCTTATTTCTGATAACTTAAATGACTATTCTCCTATTATTAAGCTTGAATACTTAAATACTTCTTTTTTATTTACAGGTGATGCTGAAAGTATATCTGAAAATTATGTTTTACTCTCAAAATATAATTTAAAAGCTGATGTTCTTAAAGTAGGCCATCATGGTTCTTCAACTTCAACTAGTTCAAACTTTTATAATTCTGTAGCTCCCTCTATAGCTATAATATCAGTTGGATTAAATAATACTTATAATCATCCTACTTCTGAAACATTAAGCATATTAGAATCTAACAATCCCCTTATTTATAGAACAGATATTAATGGAACTATAATCTTAAATTCTGATGGTAATAAAATAGAAATAACTACCAAAAATAAATACTCCTATAAATGATAGATGCTCCTAAAAAATTTAGGAGCATCTATCATTTAAGGATATTAATCCTTAAAATAATACAAATCTATCAATTTGTAACTTATTCTAAAAGATATCTATCTTCAGTATTATTTTTTTCTTCTTCACTTTCTTCTAGGCTATCTTCACTACTTTCTATATTATCGCTCTCATCATTATCGCTATCATCAACTTCTTCAATTTCATCTATATCTATGTTTTCAACATTTTCTAAAGATTCTTCTATACTATTATCCATATCAATTTCTTCATCTTCAATGCTATCTTTACATTTTATATACTTTTTCCAATCAACAAATATTTTATATAAATTCACTACATCTTGTTCATTATATAATAATATAGTTTCAATTTTTTCTTTCGGCATTCTTAGTATATATTCTTTATCTTTTAATACTTTATGGAAAGTTTTAGCTAAATTAGATCCACTAATAACTTCACTTTCTCTATATATTTCAAATACTTTCTCTAAATTTTTAAGTCCTATAGATGTATTCATTTCTTTTTCATATTCTTTTTGAATATCAACTGACTTAAATTCTTTTTCAAAATCATAATAAATATTGAATTTATTAAATAAATATTTAATAACAGTAAAATCATTATTTCCCGAAAAAGTGACTATTACCTTTTTACCTAACCTTTTCATTCTCATGAAATACCTTTTAGCTAAAAGAAGTATTTCAACTACCTCTCCTTTATTTTCAATCATATATTGAGTAACATATATTTTCTTATCACTTTTATTATATACACATGCTCCAAATACACCTATACATTTTGGTTTCTTATATACATAATGTTCTAAATCAAAAAATATAATTTCTTCTGGACTACACTCTCCCTCCTTACTTTTTAATATTGTTTGTAGATTATATTCTCCTACATCAATAACATTTTCTCTAATTATCACACTATCACTCTTTCTTACATTTATTTTATCTCCTGTATTAAAACTAATGCTAGTATTTTTATCTTTTTATTATACCATGTAATTAAATTAGTGAATACCTTTTAAATTGCCTAAAAACACCTAATTCTATACTTATCTAACACTTTACTCTGCTCCTCCTAATATTGACCTTTTTTTTATTTTCTGATATTATATTTGTATAAATTTATTTGATAATGATTTTCAATTTGAGGTGAAATAAATGTGCATTTGCGATTTAAAACTTGGTGAAAAAGCCAAGATAGAACAAATAAATGGAGATTCAAAATTAGCTAAAAGACTTTCTGCCTTAGGTCTTATACAAGGTACAGAAATTGAACTTAAAAGAGTTGCCCCTTTAGGCGATCCTTTAGTAGTAAACTTAAGAGGTTTTGATTTAGCCATTAGAAAAAAAGATGCAAAAAATATATTATTAACAGCATAGTTTATAAATTAAAAGGGGATGACAAAATGAAAACTATTGCTCTACTTGGTAACCCCAATGTTGGTAAAACCACACTTTTTAACAGCTTAACAGGAGCTAATCAAAGAGTTGGAAATTGGGCCGGAGTAACTGTAGATAAAAAAGAAGGTTCTTTTAATGATTTTAATATCATAGATTTACCTGGAATATATGCAATGGATACTTATTCGAACGAAGAAAAAGTATCAAAAGATTTTTTAGAAAACGGACAAGTTGATTTAATATTAAATATTATAGATGCTTCAAATATAGATAGAAATTTATATTTAACAATGCAATTAAAAAGATTTAAAAAGCCTATTATATTAGCTGTTAATATGATAGATGTTGCTGAAAAAAAAGGAATAAATATTGATTATGATAAGTTATCTAAACTTCTAGATGTCACTGTAATTCCTATACAAGCATCTAAAGAAGAAGGAATAGACGATATTAAAGCTGCATTAGAAAAAATTAATTATAAGACTATAGATGAAAATGATTATAATTTTTCTTCTGAAAAAGAAACGTATAAATACATAGAAAATATATTAGATGATTGTACTGAAAAAGTTAATAGCACACATAAGTCTACAAAAGAAAAATTAGATAACATAATGCTTAATCCATGGCTTGCATATCCAATTTTCTTTGCAATTATGGCATTAACTTTCCAAATTACTTTTTCATGGATTGGACAACCACTTTCTGATCTATTAGATACATTGCTAAATGATTCATTAGTTCCACTTATAGAAAACTTAATTCATGGAATGTCACCATGGTTTCAATCACTTATTCTTGATGGTATCATAGGTGGAGTTGGTGGAATATTAGTTTTACTACCTATAATTTTATCACTTTTTGCTTGTATTACTGTCTTAGAAGATAGTGGTTATATGGCAAGAGTTGCTTTTATAATGGATAAAATCATGAGAAAAATGGGGCTTTCAGGTAAAGCTTTCATCCCAATGATTGTTGGATTTGGATGTTCTGTTCCTGCAATTATGACTGCAAGAACTTTAGAAAGTGAAAAAGATAGAAAACTTACTGCGCTTTTAATTCCACTTATGAGTTGTAATGCAAGATTACCTGTTTATAGTGTATTTGCTGCTGTATTTTTCCCAGATAAAATCGGGCTTATAGTTGCCTCTCTTTATTTCCTAGGAATTTTATTAGCATTTATACTTGGTATTATATTTAAGCATACAATATTTAAAAATGAAGAAGAACCATTACTTATAGAGTTACCAGAATATAAGTTACCATCACTAAAAAATCTTTTTAATCAACTTTATGAAAAAACTAAAGGATTTTTAGTTAAAGCAGGTACTTTAATCTTTGCAATGAGTATTGTTCTTTGGTTCTTATCAAACTTTAACTTTAACGGAATGACTGATGTTAATAATAGTATTTTATCTTCAATAGGAGGATTTATAGCACCTATATTTAAACCACTTGGATTTGGTAACTGGCAATCTTCAGTATCATTATTAACTGGTTTAATAGCTAAAGAAACTGTTGTTTCTTCAATGGGGGTAATATTTGCTGGAGATTTATCAGCTATGCTTCCACTTCACTTTACAACACTTTCAGCTTTATCTTTCTTAGTATTTGTATTATTATATACACCGTGTATAACAGTAGTTGGTACTATGAAAAAAGAATTTGGTACAAAAATTACTTTATTCTCAGTATTTTATCAACTATCTTTAGCTTGGATAGTTTCATTCTTAGTATTTAATATAGGTTCGTTATTTATATAAATACTTTTAAATTTAGTTTAGATAAAGTAAAGTTTTCGAACTTTTAAAAAGAAGGTGACTTATTTGGAAATTATAATTACAGCGCTTTTGCTTGTAGCTTCAGTATATATATTATTTAAGAATGTAAAAAAATCTTCAAAAGGAAACTGCAACTGCGGAAGTTGCTCTTCTAAGTGTGATAAATATAAAAAATAAGGAGTTGCATTTGTAACTCCTTATTTTTTAATTTATAAATACATTTTTAAAGATTATTGTTTCTTTATTATTAATCATTTATTCCGCTAAGAGCTTTTTTATTTTTCTCTAATAGCTTTCCATAATATATTTTTATAGTTGCTGCTGTAGGAGAGGCTAATAGCATACCTATTGGTCCAAAAAAACCTCCTCCAATAACAACTGAATATATTATCCAAAAAGGTCTAACTCCTACCTTATCTCCTATAAGCTTAGGATCTAAATACCACCCATCAAACATTTGCAACGAAAATAATACTAAAAATACTACTAACCCCTTAAAAGGTGATACAAATACATTTATTAAAAAACCAATTATCTCTCCTATAAATGGTCCAAAATACGGTATCATATTTGTTATTCCAACTAATATTGCTATTAAAATAGAATATTCAGATTTAACTATATTTAGTAATATAAATGCTAAAATACCTATTATAGTTGAATCTATAGCCTTTATCCCTATGTATGTTCCTATCATAGAATTATATGTTTTTATGAATTCTATTATTTTATCTGAATTCTCCTTCTTAAAAATTAAATACATAACTCTTTTTGCTTCAAATAATAGCCTTTCTTTATCAATAAGGATATATATAGCAACTAATAATCCTAAAATAAATTTTACTATTAGAGATGAAATACTAACCATCTTCATAAGTGAACCTTCTATAGCTGCTATTGCAATTTCTCCAGCTCTATCTATGTAATAATCAATATTTATTTTTGTTCCTGTTGTGCTAATTAAGTGTTTGTATTTCTTGCTTATCTAAAATATCATTAATAAATTTTTCAACAGAATTTATATATTCAGGAATATTACTTACTATATCCTTAATATTCTCTATAAGCTCTGGAATACAATATAATGCTAACAATGATATAGCTCCTATTAAAACAGCATAAGTCAATACAATAGATACTCCCCTACTTAGCTTTGCTTTTTTTTCAAATATTTTAACTAACGGATTTAAAACATATGCTATAACTATTCCGTATATGAATGGCATTGAAAATGATATTATTTTTCTTAAAACCCCTACTAAAACATCTAAATTGTCTATTAATTTAAATATAACTAGAGATACCCCTATTATAATTATTACAGCTATTATTAATTCTTTATATCTATTACTCTTAAAAATCAAAGCCTTCCCTCCTTTTTATTTATCTATTAAATTGATTATAACAAAAATATAGTTCTAAAGTAATTCTATCCCAATTAAATCTAAAGTATTTTTAATAATTTTACAGCCTGATTTAATTAAAACTACTTTTTCTTTATTTAATTTCAATTCTTCTCTATTTAAAGCTTTGTAGATATCGTTTAAAACATTAATAAGTTCTATAATATATCTACTTAATATTGATAAATCTAAATTTACTGTACATTTGTTAAGTACACTTGGAAAATCCTCTAAAATTTTAATTAACTTGCTCTCTTCATTTAATAACTTTTTATTTAAATTACATATTTCTTCATTTTCATTTAGGTAACCACAAAGTAATTTTAATCTATTATATGAATTTAACACATATATATAATTTTTCTCTTTATATGAAATAATTTTGTCTAGTTCAAATAATATTGTTTTTTTATTTGAATTATTTATATAATAAAAAACTATTGAATCTCTTACTATTTTATTTATTGTATTGCTATCATATAATATCCCATTTATATTATGATAATTTAAAATCTTTGCTGAAAACTTCTCTATTAAAGAATCTAACGACAAGAATTCATCTTTTCTTATGAAAATGTTATTTTCTAAAATCTTAACTATTCCCAGCTTATAGCAAGAATAATTTTTAGTATTACCATATCCACTAACTTCTAGAATCTTTACTAGTTGCTTAAAATGAGTATATTGTGATGAATTTATAATATATATATTCTTGTGATAACTATATTTTCTATTATATCTTGTAGCTTTATTTAAAATAGTTGCATTAATGGTATTTATTTTTCCTTCATTTGATATTATATACGGGGGCATATTATATTTGTCCAATAATATAACCTCACATCCATTTTCATAAGTCACTAGATTTTTTGCTTTAAAGTCTTCTATTATGTTTTTTATATTTTCTTCATTATTTTCTTCATTCATATTATTGGGGTATTCTATTTTATACCCCTGATTTTCAAATACTCTTTTTAATGATTGCATTGATATTTCTAAAAAAACTCGCTCTATAGCAGAAATTTTATCCATATTTATTCCATAATATTCAATAACTACACTTTTACTTTCTTCTCCACTATTTTTTTTATAAATATAATTACTTTTTAATATTTCTTTTATAATATAAGTTTTATCTATAAAAAAATTTAAATATGCACCTACACTCTCTGTCCTTTCAAAATATATACTATTTATTTGTTCTTTCAATTCTCTAGCTATAATAATAGGTGATTTTTCAATCTTATCTACTAATTTAAAACACGGTAAAGTGAAATCTCCCATATAAGCTTCTTTAGGAACTTCTATTAGATTTTCTATTATATCCTCTTCTAGCTTCAAGTTCTTACTTAGTTCCTTAACTAATTTTTTTTTATAATCAATCATACTATTCTCCTGTATATTTATTAAAGGATATTATATGTGCTAAGCGAAAATATTTTAATTATTTTTAGATATATCAAATATTTATTAAATATTTTTTATTAATAATCCTTTATTTTTTCTACTATTTTATATATTATTATAATTAATAATTAAAATAATAGGAATGGTGAACTATGATTAGAGTAGGAATAATTCATATAGGATCAAGTAAAATTAGATTATTACTTGCCGAGATTGATAATTCGGGTTATTTTAAAATTATTGATGAATTAAAAACGCCTTTTAAAATATGCTATGAATTATCAAAGGAGTGTGTTTTATGTAATGAAAAATTTAACTATATTTTATCTACATTAAAAACGTACAAATCCCTTTGCGAAATATCTGGGGCAAAAGAAATTTTTACTATAACAACAAGCTTTTTTAATACCTTAAAAGATAGTGATAATTTAATTGCCATGATAAAAAATGATCTTAATTTAGATTTAAAAATTCTCTCTCCAGAAGAAGAAATTAAATATACAGCTTTAGGTGTTAATAAAAGCTTAAATGTTTCTAATTCACTTGTAGTTGAAATAACTGGTACATCTACTAATTTAATTGATATGAAAAATGGAGAAATAAAAAATTGGATTTGTCTACCATTTGGTGGTATAAATTTAGCATATACCTTTAACATAACAGATAGAATATTAAATTCAAACTTAGATACTAGCTCTAATTTTGTAATAGAAAAACTTAAAGATATAGAATGGCTTAATACAAATTTTGATTCAATAATTTTTGTAGGTGAACTTTCTAAAACATTAGTTAAAATTGACAAGTTTAGAACACACTATCCTTTAGAAATTTTTAATAATTATGAATTATCCCGCGTTGGAATACATGAACTTTATAATATATTCAAATGTAAAGATTTAAAATTACGTCGTAAAGTTGAAGGTATCGACTTAGATATGGTTGATAGTATTTTTAGTTCTTTACTAATCCTCAATGAAATATTAAAAATAACCTCTATTGATATTATAAAAGTTTCAAATAATACCCTTAGAGAAGGTATGATTTATGAATATCTTTATAATAATTACGATGTTAATGATGATATATTAGACTATAGTATTTATGGTATATTAAACTCGTTAAATTCTAATATTCAACATGCCGAACAAGTTTATTTTATATCTTCTTTACTATACAATGAATTAAAACCACTTCATAAGCTAGGTGACAATTATTTAAATATTTTAAAAACTGGTGCTATGCTTCATGATTGTGGAATTAGTATAAATTATCAACAACATCATAAGCATTCATTTTATATAATTTTGAATTCTTTTATTAATGGTCTTACTCATAAAGAGCAACTTATGAGCGCAGCTATTGCCGCTTCTCATAGATTTAATAATTATCATTTACCTTTGGTGCAATTCTCTTATTTAGTTAATAAACTAGATATAGATATAGTAACTAAAATAGGTGCATTAGTAAAAATAGCTGAAGGACTAGATAGAAGTCTTGTAAGTGTTGTAAAAAAATTAAAAGTATCTTTTGATGATGAAAAAGTAGTAATTACAGTTTCTTCACCAAGTAACTTAGATGTTGAAATACATCAAGCTTTAAGAGGAAAATATTTCTTCAAGGAAATTTATAAAAGAGATTTATATATAGAAAAGGAAAAGTGGCAAGACTAACTTGCCACTTTTTTATATCCCAAATATTAATTTTCCTATTGTTAAAAATAAATTATAAATAAAACTTACTGGTATTGAAAGAATTCTTCCACCAACTAAAATAATTGCTATAAGAATTAAAAATTGATATTGATATATCTTATCTGATACCTTATAAAATGTTTTTGGCCATAAATCTCTAAAAATATCAAATCCAGCTAATCCCGGAAGAGGTAATAATGTAAATACAAATAAACTTATATTTATTGAAGCTGTATATCCTATCATCCTACTTAAAATATAAAATGCAGTATCTGGTAGTATGTTAAGCAAAAATTTATAACAAAATACATATAATATCATTGCTATAAATCCAACTAATAAGTTTGCAATTGGTGCAGCTATAGATACTTTTATAGCATCTTTATACCCTCTTTTATATGCACTTGGATTAGTATTTATAGGTTTAGTCCATCCAAATCCAACAAGTAAAATCATTAAAAATCCTATAGGATCAATATGTGCTGCTGGATTTAAAGTTAACCTTCCTTGAAATCTTGGTGTCTTATCTCCTAGTTTATCTGCAACTAACGCTCTAGCATATCCTTGAGCTGTAAAAGCTATTAATGCTCCAGGAATAGTTAATATTATCGTTAATAAATCAAAATTAAATAATCGCATCTTTTCACCTTCTCATATTATTTCTTAAAACATTATATCACATAATATGTAAAATTTATTTTTATTTAATAATAATTTCATAAAATTTATTTATATAAAAAATTAAGGAACTATTATTAAAATAGTTCCTTAATTAAAATATAATTTATATTCACTTTTTTATCTTATTCTATACTTTCTCCACTTACTGGAGGTGCTACTTCTTCTGTAGGTGGTGTTACTCCTCCATCTGGTGTTTCCTCTATTCCACTTCCATCTGGATTTGTACCAGTTGATCCATCTGGATTTGTTTGATCTCCTCCAGTTGTTGGTGGCGTAGTAGTTCCACCTTGATTTTGATCTGATCCCCCTCCACCAGTTGTTGGTGGTGTTGTAGTTTCACCTTGATTAGAACCATCAGTATTTGGTGTTGATGGTGTTGATGGTGTCGATGGAGTTTCTGGAGTTTCAACAGTTCCACCATTTGGATTAGAAGGTGTTACACTACCATCTGTAGATGAATTATCATTTGAATTATCCTCTGAGTTATCTATAGATGTTTCTGGTTGTTTTTCTGGCAACTTATCTTCAGCATCAATATAATCTTCTGGGTTTATATTATTTATATTATTATAGTATCCTTCTTGTGCCGCATAATCAGCTAATACTTGATTTAAATGTTCATAATCATACTCATCTGGATTTGGTATTTTATCTTCATAAATAAAGTCTTTTAATACTTTAGCATTTTGCTCTTTATCAATTAAAAATACCCATCCTAAATCTTTATATAATCTACCTTCTGCTAATTCAGTTACTGGAATATATAGTTGCTCTGTTTCTAAAGTTGGAAATTTATAAATAGTATAAGCCATATTTAATGCTTGAAGTGGCTCAATATTAGTTTTTATATAATCTATCATTTTGTTCATAATACCTAAATATTTGCTTGGTTTAGTTTCCTTTAACTTTTCTGCAAGCTTAAATAAGACTTCTCTTTGTCTTTCAGTTCTACCATATTCATCTCCAACATTATATCTTATTCTTGCATAAGATAATGCTTGCTTACCATTTAATACTTGTAATCCTGGCTCTGTAACTGGGCAATCATTACCTCCTGTTGATTCTCCTATATATTTATTTAATTCTTCTATTACATAATCTTCAACATTTAATTCTAAGCCACCAATTTGATCTATTACTGCTTCAAATCCCCAGAAATTTATTACTACATATTTGTCTAAATTTATATCATATGTATCTCTAATAGTTTCCATTAACAATTCAGGACC
Organism: Clostridium celatum DSM 1785; assembly: GCF_000320405.1. Lineage (GTDB taxonomy): Bacteria > Bacillota > Clostridia > Clostridiales > Clostridiaceae > Clostridium > Clostridium celatum. The sequence goes on from NZ_KB291649.1 coordinate 104,770, forward strand.
ACCTAATGCATAAGCTGCATTAAGCTTTGCTTCTCCGTATCCTGGAATATCCACTAATGTATCTCTAAATAATGATGTTAACTTAATTTTCTTATTGTTATTATCTAATGTTGCAACAATTATTGAATCTGCCCTACAATTTTCATCTAAATCCCTAGCATCTATTCCTACTAATAAAACATTTGTTATTCCTTCAACCTCTGTGTATTCTCCATTTGATATAGATGTTGATGGATTATAAATTTTACTTCTAATGTACAGATATCCCGAAACTAGTATACCTATAATAAAAATAAAAACACATAATGTAGAAACAATTGCCTTCTTTTTATTAGACCACTTTTTTTTATTTCTATTACTTCTCTTTCTTCTTTGCTCACTCATTTTTTAGCCATCCCTTCAACAGAATTAAATTTTAAACATAGTGTAATTTTGTTTTATTATCATAAAATAATGTAAATTATTTTACATTATTTCATTTATATTATAATATCATACTTTATTATATATTTTATGTTTTTTTATCAAATTTTAAAAGATATTTAATATGTTTTTTATTAAATATCTCAATATATTGCTTTTATCTACAGATTTATTAAAATAATTGAATATCATCCTTTCAATACGTAAATAAAATACTTCTTTTAGTGATTCTAAAAAAACATTAAGGGTATACTAATAATATATCTATAATTGTAACTCTGATTTTTAATATTTTTATTATTTTTTTATTTACTTATATAATTTAAAGTATTATTATAAAGATTGTGTAAAAATCAGTTTATTGATGGAGGTCTTTTTATGAATATAAGTATTATTGGAATGCCTCTTTTTTATGGTTGCGATAGGCCAGGAGTAGAAAAGGGACCGGATGAATTAAGAAATAACAATTTAATTGATATTTTCGAAGAAAATCATACTGTTTATGATCTTGGAAATATTGATGTTGAGTACATACACCCAGAAAATAAATATTTAACTAATTCTAAATTAAAATATTTAGATCAAGTTGTTAAAGCAAATAATGGACTAGCTTCCCAAGTTTTAAATGCCTTAGAAAATAATACTTTACCTTTTATTGTTGGTGGAGATCATTCTCTTGCCTTAGGTTCTTTAGCTGGAAGCAGTAAATTTTTTGGTGATGATTTAGGTGTAATTTGGATTGATGCCCACGGAGATATAAATACTCACGAGACCTCTCCATCCGGAAATATTCATGGCATGCCTTTAGCTGCCTCAATGGGTATTGGTTACGAAAAACTTACTTCAATATTTTTTAACAAATTTAAAATAAAGCCTGAAAATGTGTTTATTTTAGCTTGTAGAGATTTAGATAAAGGTGAATTAGAATTAATTGATGAATTAAACATTAAAATTTGGAGCAATAAAACTATTAAAGAAAAAGGAATATCTACAGTTACAAGTGAATTACTTGATTGCATAAAAGAAAAGAACTTAAAAAATATCCATCTTTCTTATGACATAGATTGCTTAGATCCTGAATATGTTCCTGGAACAGGTACACCAGTAGAAAATGGTTTAAACTTCGAAGAAAGTAAGACATTACTTGAAGGTATATTTAGTACAAGCTTAGTAAGATCTATGGACTTTGTAGAGTTTAATCCTGATTTAGATATAAACGGAAAAACTACAGAAACTTGCGTAGAATTATTAAAACTTATATCTAAAAATTTATAATAATTTTAAAATTGAATAAATTAAAAGTTGTATTAAAAATATATTAGTTAAAATTTCATTGTTAATAACTAATATTTAATACAACTTTTTTTAATTATAAATTTAACCACGAGAAATTCAATTAGCTAAATAAATATTTTGAATTTCACTTTTGAGTTTTCATTAACTTATGATATCATTAAGTAATGAAATACTATTATTGGGAGGCAAAAATGAAACTATTATTTTTCGATACAGAAACTACAAGCGTAAGACCTGGTCATATATGTCAGTTAAGTTATATAGTCGTGGACACTTCTACCAAGCCACAAACAACTATAGGTAAAAACTTCTTCTTTACTGTTGATGAAATGGATGAAGGTGCTGAACAAGTTCATGGTTTTTCTCTAGAAAAATTATACGAATTATCTAATGGTTTAGAATTCTTAGAACAAATACAAGATTTTATGGGTGACTTCTTCGATGCAGACTTTGTAATTGGTCATAATGTTCAATTTGATGTTAAATTTTTAAAGCACGAAGTCAATTCATTATATGAAGCTGGTATGATTGATAGCACTTGGGAGCCAAAGAAAACTTTCTGTACAATGGCATATTATAAAAACATTTGTAATATCCCTTCTGTGAATGGTAATGGTATAAAAAATCCAAAATTATCTGAAGTTATTAATTATCTTGGAATTTCTGATGATCAAATTGCTAAAAAGGCAGATGAACTTTTCCAGGGTAGTGGAAATTACCACGATGCAAGATTTGATACAGCAGCTGTATATCTTTTAGTAATTGAGGGAATGAAGAAAAAATTAATTAAACCTGGATTCTTCTCAAGTCAAATTTAAAAAATACTACATTTAAAATCAAAAATAGAGATATCCTCTCTCAAGAATATCTCTATTTTGCCTATTTATTAAAATCTAATAATTTATATAATTCTTTACATCTATCCTTATCCATTGCTGGAGTTCCATCTAATCTATACTTTAATCCCATAGTTTCATACTTATTAACGCCTAATAAATGATATGGAAGTAATTCTACCTTCTCAACATTATCTAAAGTCTTAATGAACTTACCTAATTCTGTAATATATTCTTCACTGTCTGTCATACCCGGAACAACCACTTGTCTTATCCATAGTTTAGTTCCACACTTCTTACATGCTTCTAAGAATTTTAAGCTTTCATCTATTTTCACAGCTGTCATATCTTTATATCCTTCTTCAGTTAAATGCTTAACATCAAAAAGAACTAAGTCAGTATACTTTAATATTTCTTCATAATCTCCAAAACCAACTCCAGAAGTATCTAGTGTTGTATGTATACCTTGCTTCTTACATAGCTTTAAAGCTTCCTTTAAAAATTCTGGCTGTCTTAATGGATCCCCACCTGAGAAAGTTACCCCACCACCTGATCTTTCAAAATAACTTCTAAATCTTGCAATTTTATTAACTAACTCTTCTGGAGTTAATTCTAATGATTCTTCACACTTATTAGCCCATGTATCTGGGTTATGGCAATATTGACATCTTAAAGCACACCCTTGCATAAACACTACTACTCTTATACCTGGACCATCTACTAAGCCCATAGTTTCAATTGAATGTATCGTTCCTTTTATCATAATCCATCCTCCGTTTTAACATAATAACATTATTATACACCCATATAAAAATTTTGTTAATACCTACCTTTTATTATTTTTTAATAATAATTATTATTTACATAAATATATAAAATTCTTTTATCTAATTTAATTATAAAAATAGTATAAATCATTAATCATTTACCAAATATAACTTTATAACTAATCTTATATTATCATTATTATGTACCAAATAATTTTTTACACAATTTGTAATTTCAAATATTTTTATACTCATTTTAACTTTCTTAGTACAAGTAAACTTTTAATGTATTATTGTTAAACTCACTTTAAGTTAAACTCCCTTTAAAGCTTTATTTTATAAGCATATTTATAAACTTTAAAATTTTACAAATTTTATTGATTTTTTACTCATAAATATATATAATATCATTTGTTGTTTAGTAATTTTAAACCTTTTGTTTAGTAATAGTTACTACTAAACTACTTGAAAGGCGAGGTGAAATTGTGGAAATTGGTGATAAAATAAAACGAATGAGAATTGAAAAGGGACTAACACAAGAAGATCTTGCTAATAGATGTGAATTATCAAAGGGATTTATTTCTCAACTTGAAAATGATCTAACTTCTCCATCTATTGCCACTCTAATAGATATTCTTGAAATATTAGGGACAAACCTTAAAGAATTCTTTAATGATGATAAAGATGAAAAAATTACTTATACATATGAAGATATGTTTGAAACAGAAAATACTGATTTAAAATATACTCTTATGTGGCTTGTTCCAAATGCACAAAAAAATGAAATGGAACCTATTATGATAACTCTTGAACCTGGTGGAAAATATATAGAAGAAGAACCCCATGAAGGTGAAGAGTTTGGCTATGTTTTATCTGGTAGTATAGTACTACATCTTGGTGATAAATCTTACAAAGTAAAGAAAAATGAAAGTTTTTATTTTAAGCCAAAATCTAATCATTACATTAGTAATAATGGTAAAACAACTGCTAAAGTGATTTGGATTTCTACTCCACCATCATTTTAATATAAAAGAAAGAGGTGTTTTTTTTGAATCAAAATATTATTGAAATTCAAGGTGTTTCTAAAACATATGGAGATAACACCGTTTTAAATAATTTAAATTTAAATATAAAAGAAAATGAATTTTTAACTTTACTTGGTCCAAGTGGATGCGGTAAAACAACAACTCTTAAAATTATAGCTGGTTTTGAGACTGCCGATAATGGAAAAGTTCTTTTTGATGGAAAAGATATATCTATCTTACCACCATACAAAAGACAGTTAAATACAGTTTTCCAAAAGTATGCATTATTCCCTCATATGAATATATATGAAAATATCGCTTTTGGCTTAAAGATAAAAAAACTACCTAAAAATGAAATTGATAAAAAAGTTCACGAAATGTTAAAAATGGTCGCATTAGAAGGTTTTGAAAATCGTTCTGTTGACTCTTTAAGTGGTGGACAACAACAAAGAGTAGCAATAGCAAGAGCTCTTGTAAATGAACCTAAAGTCTTATTACTTGATGAACCACTGGGTGCTCTAGACTTAAAACTTAGAAAAGAAATGCAATTAGAACTTAAAAAAATTCAAAAAAGACTTGGTATTACATTTATTTTTGTTACTCATGACCAAGAAGAAGCTTTAAGCATGTCAGATACTATCGTTGTAATGAATAAAGGAGTTATTCAACAAATGGGTAGTCCTGAGGATATATATAACGAACCTGCTAATGCTTTTGTCGCTGACTTCATAGGTGAAAGTAATATATTAGATGGTACTATGTTAGAAGACTATAAAGTAGAATTTTCTAATAGAGTTTTTGAATGTGTAGATAACGGATTTGATAAAAATGAAAAAATAGATGTTGTTATAAGACCTGAAGACATAGAAATTACAACAGTAGAAAAAGGAATATTAGTAGGAAAAGTTAATTCTGTTACATTTAAGGGTGTTCATTATGAAATAGAAGTTGAAACTGAAAATACTAAGTGGATAATACATAATACAAAAAATGCTACAGTTGGTAGTACAGTAGGTTTAATTATTGATCCTGAAGCAATTCATAAAATGAGAAAGGTAAATGATTAAAAATGAAAAAGAAAAATAGTCAAGGTATTCTTCCAGCATCACCTTATATCGTCTGGAGTTCACTTTTTATTGTTATTCCACTTTTAATAGTAGTTTTCTTCAGTTTTACTGTAAAGTCAGGTGATAATTATAAATTTTCACTTGAGAACTTTCAAAGATTAATGGATCCAATATATTTAAAAGTTTTTTGGAGAAGCTTAGTTTTAGCATTTAAAGCAACAATAGGTTGTTTAATATTAGGTTATCCAGTTGCTTATTTAGTTTCTAAAATGCGTGAAGGTAAAAGAAATATATTAATAATGTTATTTATTGTTCCAATGTGGATGAATTTCTTACTTAGAACTTACGCTTGGTTACCTATATTAGGTAAAAATGGCCTTATTAATACGTTCTTTTCTAACTTTGGAATTGGACCATTTAATATTCTTTATAATGATTTTGCAGTACTTTTAGGTATGATTTATAACTTCTTACCATTTATGATATTACCTATTTATACAGTACTTATAAAAATGGATAATGATTTGATAAATGCTGCTTCAGACTTAGGCGCTGATAGAAAACATATATTTATGAAAATCATTCTTCCTTTAAGTATGCCTGGTGTAATTTCTGGTATTACAATGGTATTTATGCCTGCTGTATCTACATTCGTAATTTCTAGAATACTAGGTGGTGGACAATACATGCTACTTGGTAACTTAATTGAAACACAATATACAACAATGAATGATTGGAACTTTGGTTCTGCCATTGCAATATTTATGATGTTAATAATTTTATTATCAATGGCCTTTATGAATAAGTTTGAAGGTGCTGATGATAAAGAAGGAGGAAGCTCCCTATGATGAAAAAACTTGAATCCTTTATAAAGAGATTTTATTTATTTATAATCTTTATATTTCTTTATACACCAATAGTTACTTTAATGGTATTTTCTTTTAATGATTCAAAATCAATGGGAAAATGGAGTGGTTTTACTTTTAAATGGTATAGCCAGCTTTTTGAAAACCAAAGAATAATGGAAGCATTAAAGTACACACTAATAATAGCTGTAATTGCCTCTGTAGTTGCTACTATAATTGGTACATTTGCAGCAATTGGCATTCATAAAATGAAAGGGCTACCTAAAAAAGCCTTATTAAATATAAATAATTTACCAGTATTAAATCCTGATATTGTTACAGGTGTATCTTTAATGAGTTTATTCATATTTGTTATGCCATTTTTAAATATACAATTTGGATTTATGACTATGCTTATAGCTCACATTACTTTTAATATCCCATATGTTATATTATCAGTATTACCAAAGCTAAAGCAATTGCCTACAAACATAACAGAAGCAGCCTTAGACCTAGGAGCAACTCCTGGTTATGCAATGAGAAAAATAATATTACCTCAAATAAAACCTGGTATTATTTCTGGTCTATTAATGGCATTTACGATGTCTATTGATGACTTTGTAATAAGTTTCTTTACTACAGGACCTGGAGTAACTAATCTTTCAATAGAAATCTACTCTATGGCTAGAAAGGGAATAAACCCTTCAATAAATGCATTATCTACTTTAATGTTTTTAACAGTACTTATTTTATTATTAATTGTAAATAGAAAAGAATTTACTTCAAGGGGTGAATAAAATGAAAAGATTTAAAAAATTAACTGCATTAATTGCAACAGCTTTATTAACAACTTCCATTTTTGCTGGATGCTCTAATAATAGTGCTGGCGAAAATGGTACTATCAATGTTTTTAACTGGGGAGAATATATTGATGAATCTTTAATTAAAGACTTTGAAAATGAAACAGGAATTAAAGTAAATTACTCAACTTATGATACAAATGAAATTATGTATCAAAAAATTAAAACTAATCCTGGAACTTACGATATAGTAATTCCATCAGATTACATGATTGAAAAAATGATTAAAGAAGATTTACTTGAAAAAATAGATTTTAATAATATTCCTAACTATAAATATATAGGCGAAAAATTTAAGAATCTTCCGTATGATCCAACAAATGAATATTCAGTTCCATATACTTGGGGTACAGTAGGTATTATTTATGATAGCACAGTTGTTACTGAACCTGTAACTAGTTGGGATATATTATGGAATGAAAAATACAAAGATAATGTTTATATGTATAATTCATTAAGAGATTCTTTAGCAATTACATTAGTGAAGAATGGATATTCACTTAACTCAACTAACGCTGATGAAATAAATGTAGCTAAAGAAGATTTATTAAAACAATTAACTTTAACTAATCCTATATACGTTATTGATGAAGTAAGAGATAATATGATATCTGGAGAAAAAGCATTAGCTGTAGTTTACTCTGGAGATGCTTCTTACATAATGAGTCAAAATCCTGATATGAAATATGTTGTTCCAAATGAAGGTTCAAATAAGTGGTTTGATGCAATTGCAATACCAAAAGACGCTCCAAACAAAGCAGGCGCTGAAGCTTTCATAAACTTCTTATGCGATCCTGAAAATGCAAAGACAAATATTGAGTATATTGAATATTCAACTCCAAATACAGGTGCATTTGAATTATTAGATGATGAAGTTAAAAATAATCCTGCTGCATATCCTTCTGATGCCGTATTAGAAAGATGTGAAGTTTTTACGGATTTAGATCCTCAGACATTAAAATTATATGAATCTGCTTTTACAGAAATCCTTTCTCAATAGAAAAAATAATGCAGAAACCTTTAAAAGTTTCTGCATTATTTTTTTATTTTATTCTTTCTATATATCATTCTCCTTTAAAATTAGGAAACCATATCTTTATTTCTCTTTTTGAACTCTCTAAAGAATCAGAAGCATGTACACAATTTTCAGTTATTCCCTTTGCGTATTTCTTTCTTATAGTACCTGGCTTTTGTTCTTCAGGTTTTGTTGCTCCATTTATTTCTCTCACCTTAGCAATACAATTTTCCCCCTCAAGTATCAATGCACATATAGGGCTTCTTGTAATGAAGTCTATTAATTCTTGATAAAATACTTTACCTTTATGCTCTTTATAATGAGTTTCTGCAGTTTCTCTACTTACTTTTTCCATCTTTAATGCAATAACCTTTAAATTTGCTTCTTCATATAAGCTTATTATATTTCCAATTATATTTTGCTCTACAGCATCAGGTTTAATTAAAACCAAAGTTTTTTCCATGTAACCCCTCTTTAAGCTAAATTATCTATATAAGTATATGATACTTTTTTTAATCTTAGAAATACTATTTATATGCTATAATTTTTATATAGTTATATTTTAAGGAGGAGCTTATGAATAGATATTACATAGTTGTAGAAGGCAGAGTTCAAGGCGTAGGCTTTAGATTTTTTTGTTCTATGACTGCTAAACCATTAGATTTAACTGGTTGGGTTAGAAATATGGATAATGGTATGGTAGAACTTGAAGTTCAAGGATCTGATGAATCAATTGAAAAATTTATAAGAACTATAAAAAAAGGCAATCGTTTCATTAGAGTTGATGAACTTTATCAAAAGAAAATCCCTATTATCCAAAATGAACGTACTTTTACAGAACGCTACTAAAATTATTTTAAACAATTGTGGTGCCAAAAAATTTATGATATCATTCTGAAAATAATTAAACAATTTGTTTGTCATAATCCATCAGGTGATATTTCTCAATAATTGCTATTAATTTATCGGCATATATTGGCACTCCACTTTCATCTTTTGCTGTACTATATCCTGCATCTTCTAAAGCTTGTGCTTGCTCTATATAAGTCTTCCCTTCAAATAATCCATTATCTCTATATCTATCACTATCAAATAAAAACCTTCCATGATCCTCTATTGATTCCTCAATAGAATCATATTTTCTAAAGTTTGATATATAACTATCATTATAGTTTTCTTTAGAATTTATAGCAGCTACTGCACCATCCCATCTTGAATCTGCTTTTATTCCAAATAAATTATTGTGACTTACTGCCAATTCTGATTTTCCCCATCCAGACTCTAATATAGCTTGCCCTATTGTTATTGATGGTAAAATTTTATACTCTTTATAATTTTCTATTGCTCCATCTAATATTAAATTTATAAAGCTATTTTCTTCCTCATTTAAATAAGAATTTACATATACTTGTTTTTCAGTATTATCCTCTATATTGCTTTCATTACTTTTATTACTTTCATTATTTTCACTTAATCGTAAGTCCTCATTATTGTATCCAGCATCTATATTATTTGTAAATACTAATCTTTTCAAAAGATTACCACTACTTATTATCAATACAATAACTAAACTTAATATAATTACTGTATTTATTATATTTCCCCTCTTATCTATTGCTTTATAATTATCTACTCCATTGTAAATTAAATTTCCTTTCAATAGTCCCCTCCCAATAAAAATTTATTTAAATAACTTTTCATAATTAAATATATATTTTTCAAGAATATAATATTCTCATCATTATAAAAAAATGGAGCCGACTCTAAATAGCTAGTACTTTGTGAAAAATAAATTATATTAACAAATATTATAAAAGCACACCATAAGAACATTTAATCTTACTGTGTGCTTTTTATTTGGAAAGCTTCAAGACTAATTGGTAAATTATAATTTTGAGGCATACTTATTTTTAATTTATTTGTAATTTACTACTTTTTTCATCTTTGCTTTCATTTTTAATTTTCTTAAAATACTCATTAGTTTCATTTATAACAACATGTCTCAATGCTATTAATCCAACTAAATTGGGTAATGCCATTAACCCATTAACAATATCAGCTATTATAAAAACTAAATCAAGTGATAAAAATGGCCCTATACCAACAAAAGCTATAAATACAATTTTATATAATTTTATTCCTTTTACTCCAGTTAAATATTCAATACATCTCTCTCCATAATAATTCCACCCTATTATAGTTGTGAATGCAAAAAATATTAATCCTATATTAACCACATACTTTCCTAATACAGCAAATGGCAATCCACTTTGGAATGCTAAGGTAGTTATTTCTGCACCTTCTAACCCACTATTAAAACTTCCTGTTAATATAATTGCAAGTCCTGTCATTGTACATATTATTATTGTATCTATAAATGTACCTGTCATAGAAATCAACCCTTGCTTAACTGGAGATTTTGTCTTAGCTGCTGCTGATGCAATAGGTGCACTTCCAAGCCCTGCTTCATTTGAAAAAACACCTCTGCCAACACCTCTTTGAATTGCTATTGCAACTGTTATTCCTGCTGTTCCTCCAAGAGCTGACTTAGGATTAAATGCACTAGTTATAATTAAATTAATAGCATTTGGAATAGCTTTATAGTTAAATATTAAAACCATTAGTGCTCCTAATATATATAATATTGCCATGCTAGGAACTATTTTTTCTGCAACTGATGAAATTCTTTTTATTCCTCCTAAAGTAACTAACGTAACTAACGCTGTAACAATTATTGCAGTAACTACTACTGGAATATTAAAACTTATCTTAGCTGCTGATGAAATAGATTTTACTTGTCCAAATGTTCCTATCCCAAGTAACGCAACAGCAACCCCAAATATAGCAAACATCTTTGCTAAAAATTTATTTCCTACACCCTTTTCTATATAATACATCGGTCCACCTGACATTTGACCATTTTCATCTACTTCTCTATATTTTATAGCTAGTACACCCTCAGCATACTTAGTTGCCATTCCAAAAAAAGCAGCTATCCACATCCAAAATAAGGCCCCTGGCCCACCTGTAGATATAGCAGTTGCAACCCCTACTATATTTCCTGTTCCTATAGTTGCTGATAATGCGGTGCAAAGTGCAGCAAAACTTGATACATCACCTTCTGCTGCTTCATCATCTGCTTCATCATCTTTAGAAAATAAATATTTTAATGCAAGTGGCAATTTAGTAATTTGAAGTAACCCAAGTTTAAAAGTAAAATAAATACCTGTTCCTACTAGTAATATTAGTAAAGGTGCTCCCCATACTATTCCATTAATACTGTTTAATACATTTTCAATTTCTTTAAAAAATTCCATAAAAAAATCCCCCTTAAAAATAAATTTCTAGGAGGAGATTAAAGTTAGTTATAAAAGTAAGGATTATAACTAGTATTTTTAATATAAAAGTTCTTATAGATCTTGTATATTGCTTTATTTAAATAAATAATTAATAACAACTACAAATGCTAATATTTATTATAAATACTTATCATCGTTATAGTTAATAATTATTTATTTAAATTACTAATTTATAATATTCACTTATTACTATACTTTATCCCCTGTCCTTTTACCTGAGAGTTTCAATTTAATTATAAAAATTAAACCTTGCTCCTTCGGTGCTCTCATCTGAGTCTCTCCAGAGGCTCGTCCAGTAACGGTCCTAATACCTGAAAGATTTACTTCTTCGGTGGATTCTAAATCGCTCTCCCATTACCTTCATCCGAACATATTAAATTATATTGGTATTATAATATAGCTTTTCAAAAAAAATCAAGCATTTTTATCTTTTTAATTTCTTAATTTATTTAATGCATTCATATATGCCATTAAACTTGCCTCTATTACATCTGTACTTATTCCCATACCTAATACTTTTTTACCATCTAAGGATAACTTAACTTTAACTTCACCAAGCGCATCTGAACCTGATGTTATAGCTTGTATAGAATAATCCTCTAATACTGGACTAATATCAATTGACCTTTCTATGGCCTTATAAAGGGCACTTACTGGTCCATCACCACAAGCTGCTTCTACTTTTTCAATGTCGTTGTAAAGTATTTTTACTGTAGCTGTTGCTGATATGTTTTTAGCTGTAGAAACATTAAATACTTCAACCTTATAATAATCTTCAATTGAAACTACTCCTTGGTTTATTATTGCTTCTATATCCTTATCAGAAATTTCCTTCTTTCTATCAGCTAAATCCTTAAACTTTTTAAAACCTTCATTTAATTGTTCCTTAGTTAAATTATATCCTAGCTCTATTATCCTATCTTCAAACGCATGTCTACCTGAGTGTTTTCCTAAGACCATATTATTAGTTTTAAATCCTACCGATTCCGGCGTCATTATCTCATAAGTTTCTCTATTTTTTAGCACTCCATCTTGGTGTATTCCTGATTCATGTGCAAAAGCATTTGCTCCTACTATTGCCTTATTAGGTTGTACTGATATCCCTGATAAATGTGCAACAATACTTGAAACTCTATAAATTCTTTCTGTAGATATCCCTGTATCACACTTATATATATCCTTTCTTGTTCTAAGAGCCATTACAATCTCCTCAAGAGCTGCATTGCCTGCTCTTTCTCCTAATCCATTAACTGCACACTCTACTTGTTCTGCCCCATTTTCAATAGCAGCTAATGAATTTGCAACTGCTAATCCTAAATCATTATGACAATGTACACTTATTTTTGCCTTACTTATATTAGGTACATTTTCTTTTATGTCTTTTATTAATTTTCCAAACTCATTTGGAGTTGAATACCCTACTGTATCAGGAATATTAACTACAGTTGCACCAGCATCAATAACATTTTCTAAAACTTTATATAGAAATTCTCTTCTTGTTCTTGACCCATCTTCTGGTGAAAACTCTACATCATCAACTAGTGTTTTAGCATATGATACCATTTCTGTTGCCCTTTTTAGCACTTCTTCTTCACTCATTTTTAATTTATATTTCATATGAACATCAGATGTAGCTAAAAATGTGTGTATTCTTTTTTTAGGAGCATATTTAATTGCTTCATATGCCCTATCTATATCTGATTTGTTAGCTCTAGCTAAAGCATTTACCGTTGAATTTTTAATATTTTTTGCAATTAACTTAACACCTTCAAAATCACCATTGGATGATATTGGGAAGCCAGCTTCTATTACATCTACCCCCATTGCTTCTAATTGTTTTGCTATTTCTAATTTTTCTTGTGGATTTAATGCTACTCCCGGAGTTTGTTCCCCATCTCTTAATGTTGTGTCGAAAATATAAATCTTTTTCATAATTAAAAGCCCCCTGTTATTAATTAGTAGTTTTTAGTTAGTAATTAAATTTAAACTCTACTGATAAATTTTTTATTAATAAAAAAATCGCGCAAACTCTCCAGTATTGGAGCGTGTTTGCGCGGTACCATCCAAAATTATACTTAATTAAAATAACGGTTTTTACCCGATAAAAGTTACTATAATTTTCACCTTTATTGCTCATGAGCGAGTTCAAAAATACTAATTTATAGACTTTCAGCAACCGTCTACTCTCTGAAAAATTAATTACTTTCTACTACTCTCAATCCTTGCCTTTTTATTCTTTTTAATAATATTACTATATAAGAATATTTTTGTCAACAGACGTGAGTTTTATTATTTTTCTATTTATCTACTCTATTTCTTACTTCTCCTCTATAAAATGCTTTTATATTTTCCACTACTTCCTTAAATAATCTATCCCTAGACTCAACACTAGCCCATGCTATATGAGGAGATAATATTAATCTATCCTTATTTTTGATATTTAACAGTTCATTATCCTCCTTAATTGGCTCTATTTCGAAAACATCTAAAGCTGCCCCTCTTATTTCTTCTTCATCAATAGCTTTAGCTAAATCTTTTTCTACCACTATAGGTCCTCTACCCATATTTATCAGTATTGCTGATTTTTTCATTTTGCATAATGCTTCATAATTGATTAATCCTAATGTATTATTATTCAATGGCGCATGTATTGAAATTACATCACTTTGTTTTAACAGCTCATCTAATGAAACTCGTTCAAATTCTTCACTGGAATTTTTTCCAGATGTAGAATAATATATAACCTTAGCTCCAAAGGCTTCTGCAATTTTGGCAACTCTTCTTCCTATATTTCCAAGTCCAATTATCCCCCATATCTTTCCTTCGATTTCATAGTATGGTTTATCAAGACAAGTAAATAATCCTGATGCTGAATACTGTCCTGATTTAACAAAATTATCATAAAATAATACTTCGTCAAATAAAGCTAATGCAGTAGCAAGAGTATGTTGTACCACTGCAGTAGTTGAATATCCTGCAACATTTGCAACAGCTATTCCTCTTTCTTTAGCATAGTCTATATCTATATTATTAAATCCTGTAGCTACTTCTGCAATAAACTCTAAATTTTTAGCCTCTATAAGATTTTCTCTATTTAAAACCACTTTATTAGTTAAAACTATATTTGCATCTTTTATTCTATCACTTACTTCATTTTCTAATGTTGTATCATAATAAAAAACTTCACCTATTTCTTTTAATTTTTCTAATTCAACATCGCCTAATGCTTTTCCATCAAGTATTACTATTTTTTTCATTATTCTATCCTCCCTTATTATATACCTATTATATTATAAATTAATAAAAAAAGAGAATTATCTCAAAAATATCATTGAAACAATTCTCATTTACTTAATTCTTGGTGCAGATAGTGGGACTTGAACCCACACGAAGATATTCCTCAATAGACCCTCAATCTATCCCGTCTGCCTATTCCAGCATATCTGCAAAAATTTTAATCTATATATTAATTGTAATTTATTAACATTTCAAATTCAAGTCTTACTTCTATTTCTTCAGTGACTTTAATATCTTTGCTATATTATCTATATCCTCACTACTCAAATCTTCAAAATTATCTAGCATTTCCTTTACTTCGTTTATAATCTTTTCTTTATATGTAGTTGTTTTTTTCTTTTTTTCACCAAGTAGATATAAAGTTAAAGTTGTTGTTATAACACCTATAACCCCTATTCCTATAACCATTAATAAAATACCAATACTTCTTCCTAAATTAGTTTTTAATAGAACATCTCCATACCCTACAGTTGTAAATGTAACAAAACTCCACCATAGTGCATCTCCAATCGAAATTCCTTCAACAAGTGATATAGCTACTGCTCCAATAACTATAAAAATTGTTGATACTACTAATAAAAAATTTAATCTACTTTTGTGTATTTCATCTTTAACTTTTATTTTAAATTTAATAATACAAATTATTAACATAATACATTTTAATATTTTTACTATTATTGGTCCTCTGATAATACTAGGTAACATAGTAATATTAACTACTCTTATATATAACCTTAATGAAAATATCGATAATAAATCTATAATGTTTTTCTTTAAGAATTTTAGTTTCTCTTTGCTAATGGCAAGTCTTACAAAATAATCTCCAATAAAAATAAGCCTTACTATATTATCAATATAATAAAAGGCCCATCTAACTTCCCCTGGAATATCAATAAATATTTCTATTATTAACATTAATGAAAGCATTAGTGCTAATAATCCAATAAAAAAATCATATACACTCTTTCTATTCATATATTTTTAACCCTCTTACACTTCTAATTACTATATTTATATTTATGTAACCAAAAAATAAATTATGTAAGTTAAAATTTATTTTAATAAAATTAAAGAATAGTAATCTTTAGTAATTACTATTCTTTAAAATTTCAAAGTGTTTATAGTTAATTTTTTATTGTGGTAAAAAACTTATTAACATCTTCCATACATTTTTGTATATTTGTATATTTTATTAGCTAATTCATCTGTATAGCTACCACCTCTAACTCTCCATGTCCAATTATGACCAAGTGTTGATGGCGTATTAATTCTACTTTCTCCCCCAAGATTTAAAAAATCTTGCATTAAAGCCATAGATAAATTAGCTACACTACTCCATGCACCTCTAATAAATCCCCAATTATACCCTTCTTCTTCAGAAAGTGCTAGATATTCTTTAGAGTATTCAACATCTTCTTTATTTCCTGTTAATTCAAACCATCCTCTAAAAGTATCATTATCATGAGTACCTGTATACACTATACAATTTCTTATATACGTATGAGGTAAATAATTGCTTTCTTCTCTTGCATCAAAAGCAAATTGTAATACTTTCATACCTGGAAATTTGGTTTGTCTTAAGAATTCTATAACTTCATTTGTCAAAAATCCTAAATCTTCAGCAATTATATTAACTTCTCCTAATTCCTTCTTTATAGCATCAAATAGTTTAATACCTGGACCTTTGATCCATTGTCCATTTACTGCAGTTTTGTCACCATAAGGTATTTCCCAGAAACTTTCAAGACCTCTAAAATGATCAATTCTAACTACATCATAAAGTTTTAAACTTTCTTCAACTCTTTTTACCCACCATTTGTATCTATTTTTCTCCATATAGTTCCAATCATAAATTGGATTTCCCCACAATTGCCCAGTATCAGAAAATGCATCTGGTGGACATCCAGCTACAACTATAGGTTTTAATGTTTCAGTATAAATTAAATATGCCTCAGGATTGCTCCAAACATCTGCACTATCCTCTGCTACATAAATTGGAATATCACCAATTATCTTTATTCCCTTTGAATTAGCATATTTTTTAAGTTCATTCCATTGCTTAAAAAATAAAAATTGTACAAATGACCAAAATTCAATCTCATCTACTAATTTATTTTTATATTTATTCATAGCAGAACTTTCTCTTTTCTTTATATCGTCATCCCATTCCTGCCAACTCTTAAGATTAAACTCTTCCTTAATAGCCATATAAAGAGCATAGTCATCTAACCAAAATTTATTATCCTCTTTAAAATTATTCATGCTTTCTTTTAAAGCAATATCATTCATATTTTTAAAATTATTATATGCCCTTCGTAAAACCTTATATTTCACTTTAAATAATAATCCATAATCAATATACTCTTCATTTTCCCCATACTCTTCATTTAAATATTCTTCTTCCTTTAACAAACCTTCTTTTTTAAGTATATCAAAATCAATAAAATATGGATTTCCAGCAAAAGCTGAAAATGATTGATAAGGTGAATCTCCATATCCAGTTTGTCCTAAAGGTAGAATCTGCCAGTATTTTAAACCCGCTTTAAACAAAAATTTTACATAATCATATGCTTCCCTTCCAAAAGTCCCAATACCAAATTTTCCTGGCAAAGATGCAATATGCATGATAACTCCTGCACTTCTATCCATATTTCCCCACTCCCTTTTATTTCAACCATAATTTACTTATATAAATCTGCACATGATTCTCGTTCTATTAATTCTGTATCTAATAAAATGTGCTTGTTTTCCCCTGTTCCTTTAAGTAAATCAAATAAAATTTCTACGCTCTTTATTGCCATTTCTTCCTTAGGCTGTTTTATAGTAGTTATACCAGGATTATAAAAACAACTTACATCCATACCATCAAAACCTATTATAGATATATCTCTTCCAACTACTAAACCACTATCTATTACTGCCTTTGCTACTCCAATTGCCATAAAGTCTGAAATTGCAAATATAGCCGTAATATCCTTACGTTCTTTCAAGAAATTTATTGTTACTTCATACGCTTTATTTGTATCATAATCTCCTACAAGTAAATTATTATCATTTAATTCAATTCCATTATCTTTTAATGCCTTTATATATCCCTTGTATCTCCACCAACTTACGCAAAAATCATTTTCTTCCCCTATCATGAATGCAATATTCTTATGACCCTTTTTTATTAAATATTCAGTAGCATCATATGACGATTGCAAATTATTTATCCCTACAGTTGAATACCTATTTCTACCTAGTGGTGAAATAGTATTAACAGATGTTAATACTACTGGCACATCAAGATTTTTGAAGCTTTCTTCATCTAAATCAGTGAAATTTCCACCTAAACATATAATTCCTTGTAATCTTTTTTCTTTAACAAAAGATATAATATTTTCAACTTCATGTTCTAATACATAATCATTTTGTTGTAATATCATTGTATACTTGGATTCATTAATTTTGCTTCCAATAACATTTATAAGCTCCGAGAAAAATGGATTAAAAACCCCTTTCACAAGTACTCCTATATTTTTAGTATTATTTTGTTTAAGAATTCTTGCACTATTATTAGGTACATAATTACTTTCTCTTATTATACTTAAAACTCTTTCTCTAGTACTTTCCTTAACATCTGGATGGTTATTTAGCACTCTAGATACAGTACTAACCCCTACTCCTGACATTTTTGCAATATCTCTTATATTCATAAAACATTTCCTCTCTTACTGCAGTTTTTAGGTATTGTCTCCTTTAATAAATGTAAATAAAATATTTTTAAGCATATTAAGATTGTTATACCGTATCGATTCCAATTATATTTTACTCTTATTTGGAATTTTTTTCAACATTATTTAATATCAATATATTTTTATACATTAAAGTATATTTAATTTAATTCTATATAAAAATTTACTACCAAAGCCTAAGTACTAAAAAGGCTTTGGTAGCTTCATGTTAGTTTTACATTAACTTTGTTATAAAACTTAAGTGTGTTGGTATCGTTTCCATTATTATTATACCTTATTCTGAAAACATTTTCAAGTAAAAATTATTCTTTTCTGTCCATATAAAGAAAAGAATTTTTACTAATATAGCATTATTAAAATCTCTTATATCATATGATATATATCGTTGTATTTTATCTAATCTATATATTAATGTATTTCTGTGAATATATAGTTCTTTTGCTGCATCACTTAAATTTAATCCACATTTAAAAAATACATCTATAGTTTTTATCATTTCATTATCTAATTTTGATATTCCCTCATTGAATGCGTTATATATATGATTCTTTTTATCCTCTGACACCGAATCAATAATACTTTCCAAAATTAATTTTTTTTCATCAAATATATTTTCATTAACTTTATACTTAATAGCTAACTTTAATTTATTTTCAGATGTTTCATATGCCCTTTTTAAAGATAAATAATTTTCTACATTACAGTAACTTATATAGCATTTTCCCGAAACACTATTAACAATAGTTTCTCTTATACTTATTGCATGATCCAATACATCTTCAAAATCACCAATAAGCAGTATATTTTTATTATATAATACAACTTCTATATTACTTTCAGCATAACTTTCTTCTATACAAAAAAGAATTTCTTCATTGTATTTTTCTATATATATATTAATTAAATTGAATTCTTTATTTATTTCTGGAAAAATTGCTGTAACTAATTCTTTTTCTACTTCTTGTCCTTTTAATATTAGTGAAATAATGCTGCTTTTTTTAATAAATACTTCATTTAATTTTTCTTTTATACAAAATTCTAATAAGTTTAATGTAATGCTAAAAGCTGCATTTACTCTTATGCAGCATTTAGTATCTTTATAGTTAAAATTTTTTTCCGAGAATTCTTGTATATTATTAAATTCCTTTGAAGTATATTCCCCTACTCCATCTATTATTAATTGGAAAGGTATATTAGAACTCATATATATTTCGTCTACTAATTGCTCAATGTATTTCACAATATCCCCTCCTAATAAAATTTTATTTAATTATACAATTCTCATTTCTGTTTCTTTATCAAATACATGTAATCTTTCAGCTCTTAAATAAAGATCAGCAACTTCTCCTATTTGTAAGCTAGTTGTACCTTCAACTCTTATATTCATTGAGCTTTGTCCACATTTAGTGTAAATATAGCTTTCTGCTCCCATAAGCTCAATAACTTCAACATTACCTTTTACTATACTATTTGGATTAGCTGCTATAAGTTCTTTATCATCACTTAAATGTTCTGGTCTAATACCTAATGTAACAGTTTTTCCAACGTATCCTGCACTTACTAGTTTTTCTGCATTTTCCTTTGGTAATACAATTCTATTATTTTCAAATATTGCTACAATATCATTTCCTTCTTTTTCGATTTTACCATTTAAGAAGTTCATTTGTGGACTTCCAATAAATCCTGCTACGAAAAGATTTGCTGGGTAATTATAGATATTTTGTGGTGTATCAACTTGTTGAATAATTCCATTTTTCATAACAACTATTCTTGTACCCATTGTCATAGCTTCTACTTGGTCATGTGTTACATATATAAATGTTGTTTGTAACTTTCTATATAATTTTATTATCTCAGTTCTCATTTGAACCCTTAACTTAGCATCTAAGTTTGATAAAGGCTCGTCCATTAAGAATACTTTTGGATGTCTAACAATAGCTCTTCCTAACGCAACTCTTTGTCTTTGACCTCCTGATAAAGCTTTTGGTTTTCTCTTTAATAAATGTTCTATATCTAGAATCTTAGCTGCTTCTGTAACCTTTTGTTCAATTTCAGCTTTTGGAACCTTTCTTAATTTTAAAGCAAACGCCATATTATCAAAAACAGTCATATGTGGATATAATGCATAGTTTTGGAATACCATCGCTATATCTCTTTCCTTTGGTTCTACATTGTTAACCAGCTTGTCCCCTATATATAATTCTCCTTTAGATATATCTTCAAGGCCTGCAATCATTCTTAATGTAGTTGATTTACCACATCCTGATGGTCCAACGAATACAATAAATTCCTTATCTTCAATTTCTAAATTAAAATCTTTAACTGCCGTTACATCTCCTGGATATATTTTATAAATATGTTGTAATGATAACTTTGCCATTTTTCTTCCCCCCATAAATTAACTTTTCTTCATATAATTATTGTACATGCTGAAACTGTTTTCAGCTATATGTAATAATCACAAATATGTAACTTAGTTTTTGTAATATTATCTAAATTATACATCATTATTTATTTATAATCTACTTTTTATTTATTTCATATAACTACTTATAATTACATCACCAATAAATGCCATTGTAAAATTGAATATTAAATATTTATCTATTTATATGAATTCAAATACCGTTTAAAATTATAAAAAGTATGATATAACCTTAAGAAATAATAGAATCATACTTAATTTCTCTAGTGTTATATCATACCTTTTTAAAATTAATTTTAGCTCATAATTTAGCTATTTAATGATCTTCATTTTCCATTTGTTTTTTTAATTCTTTAGCAAATTCTTTTTGCTCTTTTCTATCTTCTTTTTCTAAATCTCTTATTCCTTTATCTAAATTTTTTGCAAATTCTTTTGCTTCTTTTTCCTCTTCTTTATAATCCTTTTTTTCTTGTTTTAAGTGATGTTTTTCTTCTTTTCTCTCTGTCTTTACTTCTTCTTTCATTTGATGTTTTATTTCATGAGCAAATTTTTTTTCTTCGTGTCTTTCATGTCTTTCTTCTTTTTTTTCTTCATGATGGATTTTCATTTCATTGATTGTTTCTTTAATACTCATAATAAAATGTCTCCTTCTATAAAAAGTTTTATTTTACTGCATTTAAGGCACTTTCATAATCTGGTTCATTAATTACATCCTTACAATATTCAACATAAGTAATTTTATTATTTTCATCAACTACAAAAATTGCTCTTGCTAAAAAACCGAACTCCTCTATTAATGTTCCATATTTTTTACCAAAGCTTTTTTGCTTATAATCTGAAACAGTTATAACTTTATCTATTCCAGCATTACCACACCATCTAACTTGTGCAAATGGTAAATCCATTGATACTACATATACAGTTACATCACTTAGTTTAGAAGCTTCTTCATTAAATTTTCTTACTTCCATATCACAAACTGAAGTATCTATAGACGGTACTACAACAAAAATTCTTTTTCCTGAAGTATCTTTTAAAGTTACATTTTTTAAAGTGTTATCAACTACTAAAAAATCTGGTGCATCATCTCCAACCCTTAGTACAGGACCTACTAAAGTAATAGGATCACCATTAAAAGTTATTTTCATTTTAAAGCACCTCCTCTTATAATTACTTATTTCATTTATTATCTTCCCCTAAAGCTATAATTTTATATGCTGTAAATTTATCAATTAAAGTTGCTTATTATAAATTAAAGTCAATGATTTGTATATTTTACAATTATCATTGACCTAAATTATGATTATTCATTTAACTATGTTAAAATATTAATTTTAAATCTTATTAATCTCTACAAAGGTTTCATTATAAGTTACTTGTCCACCAATATCTGATATTCCGCTATAAGTAATATAGTTAGGATTACCATGCTCTTTCCACCATCCAACATACATCATAACTATATTATCCCCTATAGAATCATCAATAGTAATTTTAACTTTTATGCATCCATTATTTGATTTTATCTTCACAGTTTCATCGTTAACTACTTCTAATTTATCTGCTGTTTTACTATTAATAAATGCTTTTGATATTCCCTCTTCATCCATAAAATGCTGACTAGATAAACTATCTCTTCCATGATTAGTTAAAAGCCTAATTCTTCTACTATTTTCTTCATTACTACTAAGTTTTTCTTCCAAATTTAATAACTCAAACCTACCACTCTTTGTCAAAAATTTTTTCTCTTCCCAAGCTATATTTTTATGAAGCGTAATATAATTCTCCTTAATAAACTGTAAACTTATATTAGGATAATATTCTTTTAATGGCTCAATTACTTGAATTAAATATTCTTTTTTCGAAACCTGAGGGTAATTTTTAATTTCTAATTTTTTAGCTAATTCTCCAAAGAAATAATATTCATCCATAAGTTCTTCTTTAGGTTCTACTAATTTTTCATTATAAACTAAATAAGGATTCATCATAGAACTAAATAATAAATCTTCACTTTCTAATGTGCTAGTTGTAGGAATAAATAAATCACATTCTTTAGCTGTATCTGTCATAAACATATCAAAACATACTTTGAATTCAACTTTAGCTAACGCTGCCTTTAAAGAATTCAAATCTGCCAATTGATTTAAAAGGTTACTCTTAGTTATTACAGCCATTTTTATTGGTATATTTAACTCTTGTATATCTTCTTGATATTTATTTATAACTAATTTATCATTTATAAATATTTTATTTTTATATAATGTTTTTCCTTCAATTGCTTCATTTATAAATGAACTCATTTCATTTGTATAAAAATATCTATTATTTGCGTATTTAAAACTATTATATGGATCTGTATTTAAAACTTTAGGATATACCTTATTCGCATAATTTACTCCACCACCGCTAAAGCCTATTTGCCCTGTTATTGCACCTAATGCATCTATTGCTCTAACTGTACTTCCGCCGTTACTATATTTTTGCATTCCAAACCCTAATAAAATAGTTGAGTATTTATTGCTATATAGTTGTGCTAGCTCTTTAATTTCTTCAATACTTATTCCACATATATAACTTAACTCTTGTATATCTAAAGAAAGTATATTTTTTTTATAATTTTCAAAGCGATTAACATATATATTTATATAATTTTCATCAATTAAATTTTCTTCTATTAATACTTTTCCCATTGCTAAAGCTAATGCTAAATCTCCATTAGCTTTTATTCTTACATATTTATCTGATAGTTTAGCTGTAGCAGTTTCTATTGGATCTATAACTATTATTTTACTTCCATTATTTTTTGCTTTTTTTATCATTTGCATTGTATGTATTGTTGTATTTGCTGGATTTTTACCCCACACAAAAATATTTTTGCTATTCATCATATCTTCTAAAGAATGACTTTTAGAATCTCCAAAATCTAATTTTTGTGCTTCAATCCCTGCACTCCAACAAGGACCACCTTTAGATAAGCTAACTCCACCAAAGAAATTGAAAAATATTTCCCCTATGCTTTTAAGCAAAGATCCATTTCCATATTGTTCATAATACATTATAGAATTAGATGTAAAATTCTCCTTATAAAATTTCATTTTTTCAGACATTATTTCTATAGCCTCTTCAAATGAAATTTCTTTCCACCCTTCATTTGACTTTAGTAAAGGTGTTAAAATTCTTTTTTTATGTTTTAGCCTATCTAAATGAGCTAAACCTTTTTTACATATAAACCCCTTCGTATATGGATGATCTTTATCACCCTCAATTTTTATTATATTATTATTCTCTACATATACATTAAATTTACAACAATCTGCACAATCTAAAGTACATCCATGACTTAATTTTTTCAAAATTAGTTCCCCCCTTATTACATTAACTGCTAATAAACTTTGTCTCTATAATATAAAATTATACTTATAAATATTTCTCTTTCTCTATTATTAATCCTAGTTGAATAAAGCATTCTTTAAAATAAATTTATATAGATATTTTCCTATATTTTCTTCTATTTATCTACTTTATTATATTTTATTTAAAATGTATACTATAAAAGTATACTACTTTTGGAGGTGATAAAAATGAAAAATTTCGACGTTATTACTCATGCTGAAGAACGTCATGTAAAATTAGTGCTAAAAGGTCTTTTAGTTGGAATAGTAACTGCATTTATAGTTGTTTTATACCGATTTGCTTTATCTTATGCTGAAGATCTTGCATTCTTTATATATGATTTCATTAAGGTAAAAAAATATCTTATACCAATATGGTTTTTAGTACTAATTTGTTTAGCTTTCATTGTTGGAAAACTTATTGATAAAGAACCTTTTATTGGCGGTAGTGGTATACCTCAAGTTAAAGGTGTCATGGGAGGCTACTTAAAAAATAGACCTATTTCTATAATTATTAATAAATTTATTGGCGGAACCATATCTATTATAAGTGGTTTATCACTAGGTAGAGAAGGTCCTTCAGTTCAACTTGGAGCTTGCACTGGTGATATAATAAGCAAAAAATTTAAAAGTACTAGATTGGAACGTCGTCTTCTTATGAGTAGTGGTGCCACTGCTGGTCTTGCTGCTGCTTTTAATGCTCCCCTATCTGGAGTATTATTTTCACTTGAAGAAGTTTATAAATATTTTTCTCCGCTAGTATTACTTGCAACAATTACTTCTGCTGTTGCTGCTGATTTTATATCAAAACAATTTTTTGGATTAGACCCAGTATTTAATTTTGCTAATACTAACCCTATGCCTTTAGGTAATTATTGGCTACTACTAATACTTGGTTTATTCTTAGGTGTTTTTGGTTCTTTTTATAATTGGTTTACTTTAAAAGTACAAAACTTTTATGCTAAGCTAAAATGTTCAACTTCTATTAAACTAATGATACCTTTTTTACTTGCAGGAATTTTAGGACTTCTTTTTCCTGTAGTTCTATGTGGTGGGCATGCAATTATTGAAGAACTTAATCTTAACTCTGCATTAAGTTTACTTTTATTAATGCTAGTAGCTAAATTTTTATTTTCTATGATAAGCTTTGGTTCTGGTGCCCCTGGTGGAATATTCTTTCCTCTTCTTATAATTGGCGGTACATTTGGAGCTGTATTTGGATACATAGCTATTAATTATATTGGAATAAGTCCTGAATTCTTTAATAATTTTATAATACTTTCTATGGCTGGATATTTTACTGCAATAGTTAGAGCTCCCATTACTGGAATAATTCTAATTACTGAAATGACAGGATCATTTTCTCATTTATTATCTTTAACTATTGTATCAATAATTGCTTATATAGTAGCTGATTTATTAAAAAGCACACCTATATATGATTCTTTACTTGATAATCTTTTAGCTAAAAATGATATCAATGAATATCACAGTACTAGCAAGAAAAAAATTATTATTACAAATGTAGTACACTTTGGATCTCAAATTGAAAAAATGACATTAAGTTCTATCGAGTTTCCTGAAAATACACTTGTTGTATCAATAAATCGTGGTGAATATTCAATTGTTCCAAAAGGTAATACTGTTATCAAGGCCGGTGATACAATTCTTACAATGACAGATTTAAAAGATGAATGGCGTGTTAGAGAACTTATGGATTCCTTAACAACCCTAGAATAGCAAAGTTATTACTTTAAAACTATTTTTGAAAAAAAGTATGATATAACCTAACGAAATTATAAAAATTTCTAAAGGGGTATATCATACTTTTTATTTAACTTTAAGTTATATTTATTTACTACAGTCATTAGATAGAGTGGATTTTAAATCCCTCCAAAGCTTTATTGAAAGAATTCCACTTATTAATAATGTAGCTATTATAAAGATAGTATTAAAAATAGATCCCTCAAAGCTTTCACCTAGATAACTATATAAAAATAGTGCTGGAATATTTGCTCCTATAAATATCATTACAAATCTTATAAAGCTCATTCCCATATAAGAAGATAAAAATACTATTACATCTGTTGGTGCTATAGGACATAATACCCCTATAGCTAATATCTTATAATTATATCTATCTATGAGTTTTACTAAATCTGGATATTTATTTGAAACTTTCTCTTTAAGTCTTTTAAATAAATTTCCCTTTGCAAGTAAAAATATTAATGTATCACTTAATACTATTCCTATTAATGATAATAAAAATGCTTTACTTGGATCAAATATTAGTCCTCCTAATAGCATTAATGTTACACCTGGAATAAAAGCTATTAATCTTATCCCCCAAAGCAGTATAAAGAATAGTTTTGAATACTCACTTCTATCAATCCACTTTCTTAAAGTGTCTATACTAAAATCTATCTTTATATTATCTCCTATTATATTTACTGCTAAAAATAATACTATTATTGTAATAACAGATAAAGTTATATATACAAGTTTGTTGTTTTTCATTATTTTTTGTTCACCTCATAATTTTTGTCTACTTTTTATTATAAATGAAAAATTATAATATTTTTTACTTATAATATTAACATTCTATTAATTATAAGTATTAATTAACCAGCTGCTTCTATCCATTTAATTACATTATTTTCTTTTTATTGTATAATTATTAGTAATAATATCTTTTCCGCTTTTAGAATACTACTTAAATTCTATTTTTAAATATATTACATTAATAAAGGAGTGAAAATTTTGAGTTATATTGTTTCTAATAATAATGCAAAAATATATTATAATACTTTTGGAAGTGGTCCTGCCCTTTTACTAGCTCATGGTATGGGAAATACTAAGGAAATCTGGAATGAAACTGGATGGATTGATATTTTAAAAAATCATTTTACAGTAATACCATTTGACATTAGAGGTAATGGTGAAAGTAGTAAATCTTACGAACCTAGCTTTTACTCATCAGATAATATTCTTAATGATATAAATAATTTAGTTACTCATTTAGGTTTTACTAAATTTAATTATTTTGGACATTCTTATGGTGCAACTATAGGCCTTCAACTTTGCAAATATAATAATAATTTAGAAAAATGCATCTGTGCTGGTACAAGCTTTGGAGATTTATTTTTTAAAACGTCTCTTCCTAACTGGATAAAACAATATGAAAAATATCAAGATATTAAAGATAATCATGTATTTGCTGGTGAAAATTTATCTTCGGAAGATATTAATTGGTTAATGCAAACTGACTTATTACTTAATATAGCACAAATGAAAGCATGGACTCATTGGACAGGCATTGAACCTAGTGATGTAAAATGTAAGCTTTCTATATATTCAGGTACTAAAGATAATCCCCTTACATTAAATTCTCTTTTAAAAAACAAAGCAAATTTTATTGACTATAATATTGAAATGAAAATATTTGATGAATTAAATCATAAAGATTTAATTAGCAATTCTAAAATAGTCTCTCCGTGGATTTTAAACTTTTTGAATAGTTGATACTTTATTAGTATAAAAGAAAAACACTAGGCTTAAACCTAGTGTTTTTCATGTTGTGAGATAGTCCGTAAGCGGAGTTCTGTATTAAGCAATCATCTATCTAGACTTACTGTTACCAGTAAGTTCAAGCGACACACCACACGGCGGGACGGGCAATCCCATAATGCCGTTACTCGGTCTTGCTCCAGGTGGGGTTTACATAGCCATGATGTCACCACCATGCTGGTGAGCTCTTACCTCGCCTTTCCACCCTTACCAGTCATAAAAATTAACTCAGTTAAATAACTTCTGGCGGTATATCTCTGTTGCACTATCCTTCAAGTCGCCTTGACTGGCCGTTAACCAGCACCCTGCCCTATGGAGCTCCGACTTTCCTCTCCTAACATCTAGTGTTAGCAGCGATTGCATGTACTACTCACAGCATTTATAATAACATAATTTAATTAACAATACAAATAGTTTTTTTAAACAAAAAATAAAATTATAAACAACATTATTAATACTATCCAACTGTAAATACCTATGCCTGAAAATAAAAGTGTTATTCCCATAAGTACTAATATACATATTCTAGCCCTTGGATTTGGACAAGTTGGTTGCTTAGGTTTTGCTGATGGACTTTTTATAGCACATATAATATCATTTACAGTTTCTCTAAAAACCTTTCCCCAATCAGTTTTTTTTGACATTATTTCAACTCCATACATTCTTTACATTAATAATATATGCGCTCAATATTTTTTCATTATTAATTTATTTTTAAAATTAATTATTTTAAAAATAAATTAATAAACGAATACTTTTTTGTATAATCTTATATTACTTACATATCATTGCTAAATATGCTTAAATTGAAATTTATTAAATAATAGATAAGGAAGTTTCTTTTAAAACTTCCTTATCTACCCTATTTATATATAAATTACTTATTAAACTATCAATTAAGCAAAACTATATGGATCTTCTTCTACATTAGAGGTAATAAATTCAACATCTTTGATCTTATCTTTAATATTTTTCATAACGCTAAAAAAAGTTATTTGTTCTGATGCAAAATGTCCAACATCAATTATATTAATACCCATTTCCTTATAGTCTGAAGCAAAATGGTAAGTTGTATCTCCGGTTATTATTAAATCAGCCCCTTGACTTACTGCTTTTCCTATAAAGTCTTGACCACTACCATTTATTATAGCTACTTTAGATACTTTTTCTTTACCTCTAACGACTCTTAAATTATTAATTCCTAATGCATTTTTTACCTTATTTATTATTTCATCTAAAAAAACTTCATTATCTAATTTTACTATTCTACCAAGCCCTGCCGAAGCATCTCTTTTATTAACTTCCAGAATTTCGCTATTTCCAAAACCTAAAATAGATACAATAGTAGAATTTAAACCATTCTCTGCTGAATCTAAATTAGTATGACTAGAATAAAGTGAAATATCATTTTTTATTAACTCAATAATTTTTTTACCTTGAAGAGTATCTGTTGTTATACTACTAGGTTTTCTAAAAATTAAAGGGTGATGAGTTATTATTAAATCTACATTTTCTCTTTTAGCCTCTTCTACAACCTTTAAAGTACAATCTAATGCAAGTAAAACCTTTTTTACTTCCTTATCTCTATCTCCAACCATTAAACCTACATTATCAAAATCTTCTTTTAAAAATATAGGTGCTAAAGCTTCTATTTCTCTAATAATATCTCTTACCTTTTTCATAAATATCCCCTTATAAATAATTTAACATAGATGTAATTATCTCTATTTTTTCTTTTATATCTTGTCTTCTCTTATTAGCACTTACAGTAGCTTCTGTAATAAAACCTAAAATTCTATTATATTCATCTAACTTAAATTGTATATAATCTTTCATTAATGGATGCTTAGTTCTTAATAACACTGGGCTTATTTCATAATATATACTATCTAATTCTGTTGCATGTCCTTCCGAACTTCTTACCTTAAATAATTCATAATATATTCCTTCATCATAGCAAAGATCTTCTTTTATAATCTCATAGTTGTTTTTGTACAAATACTCTCTTAAAACTTCTGGATTTTGTGCAGGAACTAAAATTAAGTAATCTACTTCTTTAACTTTTTCAGTATCAGCTTCTAATATATCTCTTATAAGATTTCCTCCCATGCCTGCAATTACAACTTCATTAGCTTCACCTAAATTTAAAGGAGCAAATCCCCCTCCTAATCTAAATTCTAATTCATCGCCTCTACCTTCTAACACAGCATTTAATCTTGCTTTATCTAAAGGATCTTTATTAATATCACATGCAATTGCTTTATTGCAAATATCTCTATCTAAAGCTATTAATGGTACATACCCATGATCAGTCCCTATATCTGCAAGTGTATTTACCTTTTCTAAATTTTCAATTATAAATTCTATTCTTTTACTAACTTCCATTTTAACTCCCTCTGATATTATCCTATTTAATCTTTTGCTTTAATTTTTAATTTTTATTACAAATATATTATTAAGTTATGTTATTTTATTTAAATTTATTTACTTAAATTTATCTA
This sequence comes from Clostridium celatum DSM 1785, assembly GCF_000320405.1. Classification (GTDB taxonomy): domain Bacteria; phylum Bacillota; class Clostridia; order Clostridiales; family Clostridiaceae; genus Clostridium; species Clostridium celatum. Next base: position 135,182 of record NZ_KB291649.1, read on the forward strand.
TTTAATGCAAAAATTAGCACCAATGATTGGTGCTAATTTACTAATCTAAGTAATCTTTTAACTTCTTACTTCTAGATGGATGTCTAAGCTTTCTTAATGCCTTTGCTTCAATTTGTCTAATTCTTTCTCTTGTAACATTGAACTCTTTACCAACTTCTTCAAGTGTTCTAGCTCTTCCATCATCTAATCCAAATCTTAATCTTAATACCTTTTCTTCTCTTGGAGTTAGAGTATCTAAAACATTGATTAATTGTTCTTTAAGCATTGTAAAAGCAGCAGCCTCTGCTGGTGCTGGTGCATCATCATCTGGAATGAAGTCACCTAAGTGAGAATCTTCTTCTTCTCCTATTGGTGTTTCAAGTGAAACTGGTTCTTGAGCAATTATTTGAATTTCTCTAACCTTTTCTACTGGAAGGTCCATAACTTTTGAAATTTCTTCTGGGAATGGATCTCTACCAAGCTCTTGTAATAATTGTCTTTGAACTCTTATTAGCTTATTAATTGTTTCTACCATATGAACTGGTATTCTAATTGTTCTTGCTTGGTCAGCTATAGCTCTTGTAATTGCCTGTCTTATCCACCATGTAGCATATGTTGAGAACTTATATCCTTTTCTATAATCAAACTTTTCTACAGCTTTAATTAATCCAAGGTTACCTTCTTGTATTAAATCTAAGAATAACATTCCTCTTCCAACATATCTTTTAGCTATACTAACAACTAGTCTAAGGTTAGCTTCTGCTAATTTCTTTTTAGCATATTGGCTACCTTCTTCAATTTTTTGAGCAAGGTTTATTTCCTCTTCTGATGATAAAAGTGGAACTTTACCAATTTCTTTTAAGTACATTCTAACTGGATCATCAATTGCTATACCTTCTGGAACTGATAAATCTAATTCCTCTTCAACGATATCCATATCATTAGCTTCACCTTGAACTTCGATTCCCATTGATTCTAATACTTCATAAATCTTCTCGATTTGTTCAGGGCTTAAATCTATGTTCTCTACCTCATCTAGTATTTCCTTATATGTTAGTACTCCATTTTTTTTACCTTTATCAAGTAAGTTTTTAACAATATTCATTCTATTGTTTCTATCTTGATTACCTGATGGCTTGCTTTTATTTACTTTTGTTTTTTCTTCCACTAGCTGATTACCTCCTTCCGTTATATGACCAACTACTCTCTCCTACCTTCTTTAAGTTGCTTGTTAATACTTGCAAGTTCTATGGCCAACTTAATAGATTCTTCTATTTTGCCTTGGTTTTCGAGATTTTTTTGTTCTTTTTTTAGTTGATCTATTCTTTGCTTTAATTTGTAATTATGAATTTCTTTAATAAAATCCTTAATTTGACTTTCAACATCTTCAGCAAAGAATACTTTTTGTTCCTTAACCTTTACCAACTCTCCTATAGCTTTTACATCACTTAGTTTTGATTCAATAAATGACTCTATACTATTTATATTTTCCCCTTTAGATGCTATAATAACAGTGAAAATTTGTTTATGTTCTGGTAAAATAAAGTCCTTTTCACATATTCTATCCTCAATATAACTTAAATAATCCTTATTTTCTAACATAAGCTTTAAAAGAATTCTTTCTGCTTTTAAAAAGGCAGGCTCTACATGTAACTTTTGACTTTGTTCTTTACCATTTCTAAATTCATTTGTACTATTATCACTTATCTTACTGCGTAGGATATCATATAAAGCTTGTTCTTTTATCCCTGTGTTTTCAGATGCCTTTTTTATATATACATCTTTTTCAACAGGATTTAAGTCTGCTATTATCTCCATTATTCTCTTAGAATATAATATTATAGATTCACTACTCTTAAAATTAATTCCCTCTTCAGCTTTTTTTATTCTATAATCTATTAATGGTTCTGCTGAATTAATTAACTTTAAAAAAGCTTCTTTTCCATTACTTCTAACGAATTCATCTGGATCTTTGCCTTGCGGAATACTAAGTACCCTAACATCAAAACCTGCAGTTCTTAAAATTTCAAGTCCCCTCATAGTTGCCATTTGTCCTGCCATATCTGCATCATAAGATATAACTACTTTATCAGCATATCTTTTAAGCAACCTAGCTTGATTAATAGTAAGCGCAGTTCCAAGTGAAGCAACTACATTAGTTATACCATATTGATGAAGTGATATTAAATCCATATATCCTTCAACAATAATAAAATACCTTTCTTTCATATTATGTTTTAAAGCAAAATTTAATCCATATAGATTAGTACCTTTTTGAAAAACTAAAGTTTCAGGTGAATTTAGATATTTGGGTTTAGAATCATCAAGTACTCTTCCTCCAAATCCAATTACTCTTCCTTGATAATCAAAAACAGGAAACATTACTCTATTTCTAAACCTATCATATTTAGTTCCCTTTTCTTTATTTACAGATATTAGTCCAGCCTCTTCTAAAATATTATCGTTTATGCCTTTTCTTCTTAAATAATACATTAAATTATTCCAACTATCATTAGCGAAACCTAATCCAAACCTTTTGATAGTTTCTTCTTTAATACCCCTATTTAAAAAGTATTCTTTTGCATCTTTATTATTCATGAGATTTGAAAAAAAGAATTTTGCTGCTTCAACATTTACTTTATATAGCAACTCTTTTTTTCTAGATACTGGATTTTTTTCGTTTTTTCCAAATTCTAAAGGTATGTTAGCTCTACCTGCTAAATATTTTACTGCCTCTATGAAAGGTAAATTTTTATCTTTCATAACAAAAGAAATTACATTTCCAGCTTCTCCACAACCAAAACATTTATAAATTTGTTTTTCTTGTGATACTGAAAACGATGGGGTTTTTTCGTTATGAAAAGGGCATAAACCAGTGAAGTTTCTACCAGCCTTCTTAAGTCTAACCCTTTCTGATATTACATCGACAATATCATTTTGCGATTTAATTTTTTCTAGAATTTCTTCAGAAATCTGCAAGGAGATCCCTCCTTACTATAAAAAATTTTTATCCATTCTTTATAATTCGACACAATATTATAAATTCCTTCTTATTTTAAAAATTAATTTATTTTATTTTGTCTTTCCTTTTATATTTTTATTGAGCTTTTAACTCTATTATTATTTATTCTATTTTAAATCTTAAAATCCTTTTTATTCTACAAAATTTATTGTTCCCAATTTTTTTGTATTATACAACTTTTTTACTAATAAATTACAAACTTTGGCACATAAATTTTATTAAACATAGAAATACAATAATCATCAGTCATTCCAGCTATATAATCTGCTACACCTCTTTTTAATCCTTCCTCATTTATTATCTTTCTATACAATTCTGGAAGTTTTTCTGGATTTTTATAAAAATATTCAATTACATGATGTAAAATAAATTTTGCTTTATTTCTTTCTTCTTTTAATACATCTCCTAAATAAACATTTTTAAACATATATTTCCTCAGTTCTACCATTGCTTCTTTTACTTCTTTGCTTTGGCTTATATCATACGTTCCGCTTTCTAAAGTTTTTTTTGTTTCTGTTATCATATCACTTACTAGTGTTTCTATTCTTTCTGAATGACCCTTACCTAAAACTCTTATAGCTTCTTTGGGCAAATCGTCTTCACTTATTAGGCCTGCTCTTATGGAGTCATCAATATCGTGATTTAAATATGCAATTTTATCACTATATTTTACTATTCTACCTTCTAATGTACGTGCAATATTATCCTTTTGTCCTAATCCACTATGATTTAATATTCCATCAATAACTTCATGGGTTAAATTCAATCCTAATCCATTTTTCTCTAATCTATTTACTACTCTGACGCTTTGTTCATTATGCCTAAACCCTGATTCTAAAAATTCATTTAACACTTCTTCTCCATTATGTGCAAAAGCAACATGCCCTAAATCATGGCCTAATGCAATTGCCTCTATTAAAACTTCATTTAAACCTATTCCTACACCAATAGTTCTACCTATCTGAGAAACTTCCAATGTATGAGTAAGTCTAGTTCTATAGTGGTCTCCAAATGTTCGTATGTATACTTGTGTTTTATGCTTAAGCCTTCTAAAGGATTTACAATGAATAATTCTATCTCTATCAACCATAAAGCAAGTTCTAATTTTATCTTGTTCTTCATACTTTACTCTACCTATGCTATCCTTACTATGAATAGCCTGTGAAAGCAAAGTCAAGCCTTCATTGACCTCTATTTTTTCTCTTATATCCATTCTATTCACCTCTAATTTTTTCATTCTATATTTTTCTCAAAAATCCTTTATTTTATATATTATAAAATACAATTGCACACTCTCTTTATGTATATTTGTTAATTTTTCATAATAATATAGTAATAATAAAGTATACGAGGAGTTTTATAATGAGTGAGCAAGATAATATTATTAGTATAGAAAATATAAAAAAATATATTTTACCTGCATATTCTTTATATAATGCAGATATCACTATGGTTAAGTTTAAAGACACAGATAAACAACGTGCTGTATTTAAAGTTATATTAAATAATAAAAGCTATTGCTTAAAAAAAGTTTATTATGATGAAGAAAATTTACTTTTTGTATATTCTGCTATGGAATGGCTTTATAGAAATGGAGTTAATGTTCCTAAATTACTACCTACTAAAGATAATAATAGGTTTTTTTATTTTGAAAATATGCTTTTTATCCTTACACCTTGGGTTAGTGGAGAGAAATGTAATTTTGATTCCATTTACGATGTCAGGCTTTCATCTAAAACCCTTGCTAAACTACATAAAGTTACTAAAAACTTCACATCAATACCTGGTAGTAAAGAACGTTTTGGCCTTGAGGATTATCACTTATCAATAAGTAAACACTTTAATGACATACTTCAAAATGCTAATTTAGCTAATAACTACAATGATAAATTTTCTAAAATATTTTTAGAAAATTTAAATAGTAACTTAGAACTTGCTAAACTTTCACTTGAGATTTCTTCATCTATTAAAATGGACAATCTAAGCACATCTTTATGCCACGGTGATTATGTTAATAAAAATATAATTATCTCATCTAATGAAGATATTTGGATTATAGATTTTGATAAATGCAAATATGATTATTGTGCTCATGATATTGCATACTTTTTGAGGCGACTATTAAAAAGACCTAATACTAATTGGAATTCTGCTTTAACAATAGATGTTTTAAATCATTATATGTCAATTAACGATCTTAATTCATCTGATTTAAAATATATATTAGCATATTTAGCATTTCCTCAAAAATATTGGAAAATATCTAGAGATTACTATAAAAATATTAATAAGTGTAAGAACGCCTTTGTTGCAATTTTAGAAAAAGGATTAAATCGTTCTCAAGAACAGCTTGATTATATTAATAATATGATGGAAGTTCTAGAGCGTTACTACAACGTTAAATTTAAATAAAAAAATAAGGAGCAATAAATTGCTCC
>NZ_KB291650.1 GCF_000320405.1 Clostridium celatum DSM 1785
ATAAAATAATTATTTTCCTCCTACTCGATTTTGGGGGTGATATTATGGATTCGTATCTGAGTAGAAATATTAATTATGTAAAAACTAAATACAGATTATATAGGAAATTAGTCATAAATATCAGTAATTTAAATTAGCTTAATTATTTAAGAATATTATTTTAGATGTCTTATTTCCTATGTAAATATGGAGGTAGGCTATGAAATTAAATATGAATAAAGAAGAGCTAAGAAAGTTTTTATTACATGCTCCACAAAGCAGCATTATTAAATATGTAGAAAATATACACCCAGTGGATGTTTTAGATGTATTACATGAAAATGTAGATGATAGAAAAGATATATTGAATAGATTGCCAGAAAAGTTTATTGCAGATATACTTGATGAAGCTGAAATTGATGAAAAATATGAAATATTAATGGAGTTTTCAGAAAACAAGCAAAAAAATATAATTGAAGAAATGTCATCAGATGAGTTAACAGACTTACTTGGTATTTTAGATGAAAATAAGGCAAATAAGATATTAGCAAAGATGACAGATGAAGATGCAAGAGTAGTAAGACAATTATTGAGTTATGCACCAGATACTGCAGCGGGAATAATGGCTACGGAGTTTATATCATTAAAAACAGATATGACTGTTTGTGAGACTTTAAAATATTTACAAAAATATGGTCAAGAAAATGAAAATATAGATGATTTATATGTTGTAGATAAGTTTGATAAACTTAAGGGGATAGTATCATTAAAGGAACTTGTAACTAAGGACTTTGACACTAAGATTTCAGATATAGTTCATACTAAAATAGAAGGAATACTTTTTAATACTGACCAAGAAGAAGTAGGACATAGATTTGAAAAGTATGGATTTTTAACAATGCCAGTAGTTGATAACTCTAATAGATTACTTGGAATTGTAACAGTAGATGATGTTATGCAAATATTAAGAGATGAAACTACAGAGGATATACATCGTCTTGCAGGAATAGATGAAGGCGAAAAGGTAGATGGAACATTAAAAGAATCTATAAGAAGTAGATTGCCATGGCTTATTATTAACTTAGTTACAGCAATTTTAGCATCTTCAGTAGTAGGTATATTTGAAGGAACAATAGAAAAGGTTGTATCATTAGCAACATTTATGCCTATAGTAGCTGGAATGGGTGGAAATGCTGGAACACAAACACTAACAATAATAGTTAGAGGACTTGCACTTGGAGAATTAAATTTTAAAAATATGAAGAAAGTTTTCTTTAAAGAAGTTGGTGTAGGTGTTTTATGTGGAGCCACAATAGGAGTTATAATAGGTGTATTAGGATATATATGGGAAGGTAACTTTATTTTTGGAATTGTAATAGGAGTAGCTATGATTTTAAATATGGTAGTAGCAACTATTTCAGGATATTTAGTTCCAATAGTATTAAAGAAGTTTAAGGTAGATCCAGCATTAGCATCTTCAGTATTTGTAACAACTTTTACTGATGTATTAGGATTCTTCTTCTTCTTAGGATTAGCTACACTTTTCTTAAGATATTTAGTTTAGTATAGATAATTATCTTTATATTTTATAAATAAGTTTATAAAATAAAAACAACCACTTATGTTATGTAAGTGGTTGTTTTAATATATAAATTATATATTAAAGTATTTCTAAAATTTTTACTTCGTAATTATCACCAGGTGCATTTACAGTAACTATATCACCAGCTTTTTTACCAGCTAAAGCTTTACCTAAATCAGATTCAATACTAATAAGCATTTCTTCAGGTTTTGCATCTAAAGTAGTTACTAAAGTTATTTCATCTTCAAAATCATCTTCTAAAAATTTGATTTTTGCTTTACTATTTATACCTAGAATTGATTTATCAACTATTTCATCATCAATAACAGTAGCTGTTGAAATCATAGTAAATAAATATTGAATTCTATTATCATTTTCTCTATATTCTTCACAAGCAGCTTTATATTCTGCATTTTCTGATCTATCACCATGTGCAGCAGCTATAAGTTTTTCTTTTGCTATAGCAGCTCTTTTCACTGTCATTCTATAATCTAATTCTTCCTGTAATTTTTGTATATTTGATTTTGTTAAAATATTATTCATAAAATTAATCGTCTCCTAAAAAGTAGTATTATTATAATATTATATAATAAATATGAAAAAAGAAAAGGTAGTATATAACATAAATAAAAAAACATACAATAATTTATTAATATAATACAGTAAAATATTAATAAATATTAAAGAATAACATTCAAAATCTATGAGTAGGTTAAGAGTGTTATTTTTTATTTATATAAATTATAAAGTTCTTACTTAAATAGCTAGGATTAGATAAGGAAAATAAATGGATAAATACAATATATGTAAATAAATTGCTGAAAAGTATAAAATTATTGTGATGATGATTAAAATGTAAAGGTTTTACAAAAAGTTTGTTAAATATAAATAATGGGATAATTTCAAATAAAATGGAGGAAAGAGGAGAAACTATGATAAGAAAAAATAAAAAAATTATTTCTTTAATTGTTGCATCTACAGTTTTTGTATCTGTAAGTGAAGGTGTATATGGAAATTTTACAAAATTTATTGAAGCCTTTGCAGAAACGAAAGAGGAGTGGAAAAACCAACCTGATGTTTATGAAATAAACAGGGAGGAAGCCCATGCTACATTTGTATCATATAAGGATAGTGCTACAGCATTAGACTATGAAAAGAAAACAATAGCAGAAAGAGGAATTAGAGTTGATTCTGATTATCATATGTTATTAAATGGACAATGGGATTTCAATATAGTAGATAAACCAGATTTAAGACCAACAGAAGTTGGCGAAAATGGTTTTGATACTAGTGGATGGGAAGAAATAAAAGTTCCAAGCAACTGGCAAACACAAGGATATGATTATCCTATATATACAAATATAACAATGCCATGGAAGGGAATAGAAACTCCAGTAGCTGGTGTTGCACCAACTGTATATAATCCAGTAGGAACTTATCAAAGAAGCTTTACAGTTCCAGAGGGCTGGGAAGCTAATAGAAGAGTATATGTATCTTTTCAAGGAGTAGAATCAGCATTTTATCTTTGGATAAATGGAGAGAAGGTTGGATATGCAGAAGATAGTTATACAGCTAAGGACTTTGATATTACTGATTATTTAAGAGAAGGTGAAAATGTAATATCAGTTCAAGTATTTAGATGGTCAGATGCAAGTTGGGTAGAGGATCAAGACTTTATAAGATTAAGTGGTATATTTAGAGATGTTTCTATATATTCAACACCAGAAGTTAGAGTAAGAGATTTTAGTGTAGTAGCAGATTTAGATAAAAATTATGAAGATGCAACACTAGATATTGAGGTGGATTTAACTAATTATTTAAAAAGTAATGATGAATATACTGTTGAAGCAATGATTTATGATGAAGACTTCAATCCAGTATTAGATTCTCCAATATCTGTTTCAACAGATTTTACAGATGCTACAGACTATAATGAAGATGCAACTAGAAAAGTTGTAAATTTAACTCAAGAACTTAAGAGTCCTGAAAAATGGTCAGCAGAAACTCCATATCTTTATACTGCAGTTATTACACTAAAGGATTCAGAAGGAAATGAAAAAGAAGCTGTAAGTACAAAGTTTGGTTTTAAGAAGATGGAAATAGTAAATAGACAAATTCTTATAAATGGTAAGCCTATTTACTTTAAAGGGGTTAATAGACATGAAACAGATCCAACTGATGGTAGAGCAGTTTCTATTGAAAGTATGATAGAAGATATAGAAATAATGAAATCATATAATATAAATTCAGTAAGAACTTCTCATTATCCTAATAATCCAGCTTGGCTTGAATTATGTGATGAATATGGCTTATATGTTGTAGATGAAGCAAATATAGAGTCACATGCTACAAGAGGAACTTCTGATCTTTTACCAAGTAGTAGACCAGAGTGGTCAGCCATGACTTTAGATAGAATAAAGAGTATGGTAGAAAGAGATAAAAATCATGCATCAGTTACTATGTGGTCATTAGGAAATGAAGCTGGAGATGGACAAGCATTTATAGATATGGCAAATTGGATAAGAGAAAATGATCCAACAAGGCCAGTACACTATGAAGGTGATTATAATTCAGAAACAAAAGCATCAGATGTATATAGTATGATGTATTCTCATCCAAATGCTTTAGCATCATATGCAAGCAGAAGTAAACCAGTAATTCTTTGTGAATATGCTCATTCTATGGGAAATAGTATAGGTGACTTAAATTCTTATATGGAAACTTTTGAAGCACATGATAACCTTCAAGGTGGCTTTATATGGGATTTTGTAGATCAAGGATTATACAAAGATATAGAAGAAGAAACGGTTATAAAGGATTCAAGTAAAAATTCTTTTGACGTTACTATTCAAAATGGAACTTTAGCAGAAGGGTTAAATGGAAATGCTTTTAAAGGATATGCTACTTTACCTAATGATTCAAAGCTTAATATTATAGGAAATGCTTTAACTGTTGAAGTATCAGTTAAACCAGAAAATACTACAAGTGATAGCACATTTGTGGCAAAGGGAGACACTCAATTTGCAATTAAAGAAACTATTAATTACAAAAACACAGGAAATAGAGCACTAGAATTCTTTATATATGATGCTAATAAACCAGGAGATTGGACTCAATGGGTAGCAGCAGCAACAACTAATTTACCAGAAGATTGGGTAGGAAATTGGCATGATATAGCAGGGACTTTTGATGGAGAAAGTGTTAAGTTATTTATTGATGGTGTAGAAGTAGCTTCAACTGAATATACAGGAAGTATAACAACTTCTAATTACCCTATAACTATTGGTGGAGATGCACAAGAAAATAGAAGAAGTAATGCTGTAATAGACAATGTAAGAGTTTATAACAGAGCATTATCTTTAGATGAATTAAATGATAAAACAAGGACTCCAGATGATAATTCAGTTTTATGGGTAGATTTTGATAATCTAGAAACAAATAATCCAAGTGGAGATAGTCAATTTATTGCATATGGTGGAGATTGGGGAGATAATCCTAACGATGATAATTTCTGTGCAAATGGATTACTTAATGCAGATAGAACAATAAAGCCACAATTGATAGATGTTAAATATCACTATCAAGATATTGAAATGAAAGATATTGATATTAATAATGGAGTAATTTCTATAGAAAATGAAAGCTTATTTACTAATGTAAGTAAATATGATGCAGTTTGGGAGTTATATCAAGATGGTGAAAGAATTCAAGAAGGAACTTTAGATTTAGATATTGAACCACTTACAACTAAAGAAGTAGTTATTCCATTTACAGCGCCGGAAGCTATTGATAATGGATCAGAATATTTTGTAACTGTAAGATTTAAAGAAAAGGCAGCTACTAAGTGGACAGAAGCAGGCCATGAAGTTGCAAAACAACAATTTGAGGTTAGCTTTACAGAAGAAGGAAAAGATTTTGTTGATGTTGAAGCCATGGAAAATTTAGTAGTAGATGAAAGTGAAACTGATATTAATATTAAAGGGGAAGGTTTTGAAGTTAATTTAAATAAATCAACTGGAAATATTGATTCATTTAAAAATGGTGAAACGGAATTATTAAGTTCACCAATAATTCCAGATTTTTGGAGAACTCCAAATGATAATGATAGAGAAAATGGTATGCCAAGTAGAACAGCAACATGGCAATTTGCAGGTCAAAATAGAACAATAGATAATATTACTGTAGAACAAGCTGATAAAGTTATTACTATTAAAGTAGATTCAACACTTCCAACTTCAACAGCTTCTAAATATACAAATATTATAAATATTTATGGAAATGGTGATGTTGTTATAACTTCAAATCTGGAGCCAGGTTCTTCTAGTTTACCAGAAATACCAGCAGTAGGTATGGAGTTAAAAATGCCAGAAGGTTTTGAAAATATAGAGTGGTTTGGAAGAGGACCAGAAGAAAATTATTGGGATAGAAATATGAGTACAGATGTTGGAGTATATCAAAGTACTGTTGATAATCAATATTTTGACTATATAGAACCACAACAAATGGGTAATAAAACAGATGTAAGATGGGTAACATTAACTAATAGTGATGGTATTGGATTAATGGCTTCAGGAGATAGTGTAATAGAAATGTCTGCACTTCATTATACTGAAGAGGAGCTTAATTCTAAAAAACACTCATATCAACTTGAAAGAAGTAGTGATATTGAAGTAAATCTTAACTATAAGCAAATGGGACTTGGTGGAGATGATGCTTGGGGAGCAAGACCACATGATGAATTCCAACTTAAATCAAATAAAAATTACACTTATAGAATGAGACTTAGAGCAATTAATACAAATGTAGAAAGTGCTATGGATATAAATAAATTAGCATTACCATATGAATTAGCCGATAATCAAGAAATATCACTAAGTGGTTTAAAGGGTAGTAAGCCAGAATTACCAACAAATATCACTGTAACAACTACCGAGGGATTAAGTAAAGAAGCAACTGTAACTTGGAATGAGATAACAGAAGATCAATATAATACAGTTGGAACTTTTGAAGTTGAAGGTACTATTAATGGTACAGATAAAAAAGCTATTGCAACAGTAACTATAAAGGAACTTAAAGATACTACACAAAGTATAAGTGCTAAAATAGGTAATGAAGTTACAATGCCAAAAACTATTTATGTAGATTTTACAGATGATACTAAATTAAATGTAAATGTTAATTGGAATGAAATTGACAACAATATATTTAGTATAGAGGGTGTTCATAGTGTTGTAGGAAAAGCTACTGTAATGGGTGTAGAGGTAGAAGTAAAAGCCAATATTAATGTTGCAGATGGTGATTATACAAGCGATATTGATTGGGTAAGTGCTACTGTAGGATGGTCAACAATAAAAAAAGACTTGTCAAGTGATGGAAATCCATTAAGATTATTAATTGGTGATGAAGTAGTAACATTTAAGAAAGGTATTGGTACTCATACTGATTCTACTATAATTTACAATGTAGAAGGTAAAGGATATAAGTACTTCCAAAGTTATATTGGTAATGATAGAGAAGCAAGCAATAATAGTGATGGTATGATATTCAGAGTATACCTAGATGGAACTTTAGCATATGAAAGTACAAAAATGATGTATAATACTCCAGCAGAATTTATTAATTTAGATATTGAAGGAGTAAAAGAAGTTAAGCTAGAAGCAGATAAAGTTGGGCACAACGGTAACGACCATTCTGATTGGGCAGATGCTATGTTTATTAAAGAAGCAGAGGAAATTATAGAAGAAAATAGCGGCGACTTTAATAACAATGGTAAAAATGATATAGGTGATGTTGCTATGCTTTCTAAAAACTTTGGTAAAACTTCAGAAAGTGAAGATTGGGAAACTGTTAAAATATTTGATATGAATAGGGATAAAAAGATTAACGGTGAAGATATTGCTATATTAGTAGATAAGATTTTAAATAAATAAATTTAAGGAATTTATTGCAATGTAGAGAATAGACTAGAGGATGATTAAAAGACCTCCTTAAAACTAACAATTTTAAGGAGGTATTTTTTATAGTAATGCAAGGAAGTTAACTAATTAAGGGGGAAGTTATAATGAGGAAAAAAGGAGAGTTAAAAATTTATTGCAAAATATTTGTTATAATATTTTTATTTAATATGTTAATATCACCAATAACCAATATTTTTGCTAATGAAGTTAAAGCAGAAGTTAAAGATACTTATGGAATAAATTTAGCCTTAAATAAAGAGGTAGAGGTATCAGGAACAGAAACTTCAAGCCTTACAGGAGATAAAGCTGTAGATGGTGATTATACAGATGATAATTCAAGATGGTCTAGTGCTACAGTTACAGATAGTAATCCACAGTGGTTATATGTAGATTTAGAAAAAGAATATATTATTGAAGAAATAAATATACGCTGGCAAAATTGGGCCTATGGAACTGAATTTAAAGTTCAAAAATCAAATAATGGAGAAGAGTGGACAGATATAGCTTTACTTACTAATCCATTAGGTAAAGATGAGGCTAATAAAAATTTAGTTAATATTGTTGATGTAGAACAAGAAAGTGCTAGATATATAAGAGTATATATAACTAAGAGAAATCAATGGACTTCAGTAAGTATAAGAGAACTTGAAGTTATTGGTTATGAAATAAAAGAAGGTAATATTGCAGAAGGAAAAAAAGCCACTGTATCAGCCGTAGAAAATAATAGTACTGTATGGACAGCTGATAAGGTTATAGATGGGGATAAAGAAAGTGATGATTCAAGGTGGGCAAGTCCTACAATGCCAGTAATACCAACAGAAACAGATACTCATTGGGTATCTATAGATTTTGGAAAAATTGTTGAAATGGATAGCGTAAATATTCATTGGTATAAAAAGGCTTGGGCAGAAAATGCTATTATTCAAATATCTAATGATGGAGAAAACTTTGAAGATATAGAAACAATAATTCATGAAGCTGGAGATACTTTAAATTTAGTTGATACAGTGCAATTTGCTGAAGTTAAAACAGGAAGATATCTAAGAGTATTTATTGCTGAAAGAAATGCAAATGCTTATAATAATGTTTCTATAAGAGAAATAGAGGTTATTGGAAGAGAAAAATATATACCTGAATTAGATATGACTTGTGAACAAGTTATCAATAGTATTACAACATTAGGAGAAATAACTATAGATACTACAGAATTAACTTTACCAGAAGTACCAAGAGGATTTGGTATTAGAGTTAGAGGAAGTGAGTTTGAAAATATAGTTACTAATGATGGAGTAATAACTAGACATAATATAAATGATGCAAATGTATCTATATTATTAGAAGTATATAAAGAAAGTGATGATACTAAAACTGCTACAAAAAATATTGTAGTAACAATTCCGGGAAAATCTTCTTTATATCCTGAAATATTCCCAGAGGTTTCGGAGCAAAATGATGTGCCAAAAGTAATACCAAGCTTACAAGAATGGTATGGTTTAAATGGAAGCTTCACATTAACTGAAAACTCAAGGATATTAATAAATGATGTTAATAATGTTGACTTAAATAAGGTTGCTGATTTATTTAATGATGATTTAAAATACTTTACTGATATAGAATTAGAAGTAGTTGAAGTTTCTTCAGAAGAAGAAGTAAAGCCAGGTGATATTTATATAGAATCTATTGATGAAAATGGCTATGATCTTGGGAAAGAAGGATATTTTACAATTATAGACAATAGTATAAAAATATATTCACCAACGTATACAGGAAATTTATATGGAACAGTTACTTTATTACAAATATTATGGCAAGCAGAGGATGAGTTAAATATTCCTTGTGGAATAATTAGAGATTATCCTAAATATGAGATTAGGGGTGTTATGTTAGATGTAGCTAGAATGCCTATGAGAATAGAATTTGTAAGAGATTATGCAAAGATATTATCTTGGTATAAGCTTAATGAATTCCATTTGCATTTAAATGATAATCAATGGTCTGATGGAGATTATAAGAATCCAGAAGCTTGGAATGATGTATATAATGCATTTAGATTAGAGAGTAAAGAACATCCAGGTTTAAAACCAAGTAACAGTGATTTAAATGATCCATATTATACACAAGAGGAATTTATAGAACTTGAACTTATGGCTATGGATTATGGGATGGAGGTAGTACCGGAAATAGATAGTCCAGCTCACTCGCTTCCATTTACAAAATATATGAGAGAGCTAGGAACTCCAATACACAATACTAAATATTGGTTTGATCATATAGATATAGAAAATGAAGATGGTAAAAATCTTATAAAAGGTTTATTAGATGAATTTATCGATGGAACTGATGAAAATGAGCCAGTATTTTTAGGAAATACTGTTCACCTTGGAATAGATGAATATGATACAAGTGTTGGAGATAAATTTAGACAATATACATCTGAAATGAGTAATTATGTTTTAGAAAAAGGTAAAACACCAAGAGTTTGGGGATCATTAAAGCAATTTTCAGGAACAACAATGCTACCAGAAGGAACTGTCATTGATGTTTGGAGCATGGCTTGGGAAGATGTAAATGCAAGAATAAAAGAAGGTTATGAGATAGTAAATGTACCACAACCATTCACTTATATTACACCTTCAAGATGGCATAAGGATTTTATGAATACTCAAAATGTATATAATAATTGGGAACCAAATGATTTTAATGGAGTTAAGCTACCATTAGGTGAACCACAATTGCTAGGTGGGAAAATGGCAATTTGGGGAGATGAATCTATGGAAGGTATAGTTGAAGCAGATTTACACGAAAGGTTATTACCAGCAGTTGCAACAGTTGGTGAAAAGACTTGGAGTGGTACAAGAGAAGATAAAGATTATCTTGAATTTATGAAGACATTTAATGCGTTAGAGGAAGGTCCTAATACAACAATACAAAATGAAATAGTAAGTGAAAATGAATTAGTAGTAAAATATAATTTTGAAGATGAAACAGCTAGTGATTCAAGTTTAAATAAGTATGATGCAAGTATAGTTAATGGTGAAGTAGTACAGGTAGAAAATAATAAGGTTCTTACTCTTAAAGGAAACACTACTTTAGAAACGCCATTACAATCATTAACTTACCCATATACAGCAACATTTGATGTTAAGGTTGATGAGTTAGGAAAAACAATAAATTTATTTGCAGGATATGATGGTGAATTAAAAATTAAAGAAGATGGAACTTTATCTATAAGAAGAAGCTTCTATGAACAAGATTTTGATTTTAAAGTAAAAGAAGAGGAGTGGAATGAAATAACTTTAGTTGGAACATTCCAAGCATTAGCATTATATGTTAATGGTGAATTTGTACAGCAATTACACTCATATAGAGATCATAGTAATAATATAATAAGTGGACAAGAACTTCATGCAACATTTGTACTACCACTAGAGAAAATTGGGGAAAATCTAAAAGGACAAATGGATAATATTGAAGTTTATAATACAGCAATGCCAGAGGAATGGATAGCAGGGGATAAAAATGCTAAATTGAATTTAGCATGTGGGGCAGATGCATATTCTTCTTCTAATAGCTTACTTTATACTAAAGAATGGAGAGCTGTAGATGGTGATAGTAGAAATGGCGATTCTAAATGGATATCACAAAATAGTGATAATCAATGGTTATTAATTGATTTAAAAGAAGTTAAACAGATAAGTGAAGTCAAATTGTTATTTGCAGAAGCAGCAACAGAATATAAGATATTAACATCCATTGATGGAGTTAATTTTGAAGAAGTTTCTCATATAACAAGCAATACAAAGACAGAAGTTGTAAGTGAATTTGACTTAAAAAATATAAGATATATTAAATTCCAAGGTGTTAAAAGAGGTGGCAATAACGGATACTCTATTTTAGAACTTCAAGCATTTGGAGAAAATGTTCAAGAAGAAAAAAGTGCTGATTTTAATAATGATGGAGTTATTGATTTAAAAGATTTAGCCATTGCATCAAGATACTATGGGCAAAATAATAAAGAGTATGATTTAGATGGTGATGGTAAAGTTGGTATTTATGAACTACAAAAAATAAGCGATATAATTTTATCAGATAACAGAAGAATATAATAATGTAAATAAAAGAAGATATCAAATATATTTTGATATCTTCTTTTATTATTGTTAGATGCTTTTATTTATTTAAAATAGGCTTTATAATATAATAAGGGTTAAATGAGAAATTTTTTAGAAGGATGTAAAATTATGAAAGTAACAATTAAAGATGTAGCCAGAGAAGCGAAAGTAGCAACTTCTACTGTTTCAAGAGTTTTAGCTAATAGTGATAAAATTAGTGAGGAAACAAAGGAAAGAGTAAATGAGGCTATAAAAAAACTAAATTATACACCAAGTATAGTTGCAAGGGGATTAGCAAAAAATAAAACTAGAATTTTAGCTGTGATATTACCACAAGGTGCAGAAAGTTCTTTTGAAAATCCATTTTTTGTTCAAGCTATGAAAGGAATAAGTATGTGTGCACAAAAAGAAAATTATTATATTATGTATACATTTAAAGAAGAAAATGAACAGTGGATTAAGAAGTTTACTGAAGGTAATATAGTAGATGGATTATTTTTATTTAATGCTAAAAGTGATGATAAAACTATTGAGCATTTAAAAAAGAATAAATTTCCTTTTGTTATTATAGGCAGACCAGAAGATATAAAAAATGTTTTATGGGTTGATAATGATAATTTTGAAGCTGTATATCAGTTAACACAAAGATTAATTGATAAAGGCAATAAAAAAATAGCCTTTATAGGTGCAAAGAAAGAATTAAATGTTTCTAAAGACAGATTAAATGGATATAAGCAAGGAATGTTTAGTAGAGGTTTAGAAGTAAATGAAGAATTAATATTTGAAATGGACGATTTTACAGAAATAGAAGGATATAAAGCAGCAAAGTGTATTTTGGAAAAAAATAATGTTTCAGCTTTTATAACTACAGATGACCTTCTTGCTTTTGGAGTACAAAATGCTATAAAAGAAGTAGGAGAAGACATTTCGGTAGTTGGATTTAATAACATTCCACTGGCTAGTTATAGAAAACCATCACTATCATCTGTAGATATTAATTCTGAAAAATTAGGATTTTACGCAGCTAAAATATTAATAGATAAGTTAGAGGGTAAAAAAAATATGGGATATCATGTTATTGAAACTAAATTTATAGAAAGAGAATCAAGTTAAAGAGGATTAAAACTTTGTGCAACCGATTGCATAAATTCATAAATTTAAGAAAAATGAAGATAATCTAATATAATCTTAAAATTTGAAGTAAAATGGTTCGTTTTACTTATTGTAAACAATTTCTTTTGATGTTATTATAAATACATAAGAAAGAGATTGTTTCGATTTTATAAACACAAAAATGGAAACGGTTCCTGGATTAATATTATACAAAGATGAATTAAAAAATATGTACAGAGATTTCTGTACATATTATTTGGACAAGTTATGCAAGCGATTGCATTATAGTGAGGTGTTTATTTATGAAAGAAGTATGGTGGAAAGAAGCTGTTGGGTATCAAATATATCCAAGAAGTTTTAAAGATTCTAATGATGATGGAATAGGAGATTTAAAAGGGATAATATCAAAGCTGGATTATTTAAAAGAATTAGGTATTGATGTTATTTGGATATGTCCAATGTATAAATCTCCTAATGATGATAATGGTTATGACATAAGTGATTATAAAGATATAATGGATGACTTTGGAACTATGAAAGATTTTGATGAACTATTAAATGAAGTTCATAAGAGAAATATGAAACTTATTATTGATTTAGTTGTAAATCATACAAGTGATGAACATAAATGGTTTATAGAATCTAAGTCATCTAAAGATAATCCTAAAAGAGATTGGTATATATGGAGAGAAGGTAAAGATAATAAAGAACCCAATAATTGGGAAAGTATCTTTAAAGGTTCAGTTTGGGAATATGATAAAACTACAGAAGAATACTATTTACATTTATTTACCAAAAAACAACCAGATTTAAATTGGGAAAATAAAGATGTAAGAGAAGCTGTTTATGAAATGATAAATTGGTGGTTAGATAAAGGTATAGATGGATTTAGAGTAGATGCAATCAGCCATATAAAAAAGGAAGAAGGCTTAAATGATATGCCAAATCCAGAAGGATTAGAATATGTAGAATCTTTTGATAAGCATATGAATGTAAATGGAATACATAAGTATTTAGCTGAGTTAAAAGAAAGAACATTTGATAATTATGATATTATGACTGTAGGAGAAGCAAATGGTGTTGATGCAGAGGATTCAGACCTTTGGGTAGGAGATGAAAATGGAAAGTTTAATATGATATTCCAATTTGAGCATCTTCATTTATGGGGAGCTGAAAGTGAAAATGATTTTGATGTAAAAAATTATAAAAAAGTATTAACAAAATGGCAAAAAGCATTAGATGGAAATGGATGGAATGCTCTTTATATAGAAAATCATGATATACCTAGAGTTATATCTACCTGGGGTAATGATTCAGATTATTGGAGAGAGTGTGCTACAGCTTTTGCTCTTATGTATTTTATGCAACAAGGAACACCTTTTATATATCAAGGGCAAGAAATAGGAATGACAAATGTTAAATTTGATTCTATATATGACTATAATGATGTAAAAGGTATAAATATTTATAAACAAAAAATGGAGCAAGGATTGACTGAAGAAGAAGCATTAAAGTTTGTTTGGGCAATATCTAGAGATAATTCACGTACACCTATGCAATGGAATAATAAAGAAAATTCAGGATTTACAAAAGGAAAACCGTGGATTAATTTAAATGAAAATTATAAGACTATAAATGTAGAAGCACAAATAAATGATGAAAATTCAATATTAAACTTTTACAAAAAAATGATTAAAGTAAGAAAAGAAAATAAAACTCTTATATATGGAAGTTACGACTTAATACTTGAAGATGATGACAAGATTTATGCATATACAAGATATATGAAAAATGAAAGATTTATAGTTATAGTTAATTTATCACATGATGAAGTACTTTATTCATACGATGAAGAATTGAAATATGAGAATTTATTAATAAACAACTATGAGGTTGAAAAACATGACGTTATAAAAGAAATAAAATTGAAGCCTTATGAAGCTAGACTTTATAGAATAACTGATTAAAAATTAAGTAAAATCAAATAAAATTGTAAAAAGGGGAATAAAAGAATGGGTAAAGCAAATAAAAAAGGAAAATTATTTTCATTTGATTTTTGGCAAAAATTTGGTAAAGCATTATTAGTAGTTATTGCAGTTATGCCAGCTGCTGGCTTAATGATAACCTTAGGTAAATTAATAGGTATGTATTTTGATGCAGAAATAATGCAAGGAATATCACGAGTAATGGATAATATAGGATGGGGAATAATCGGAAACCTTCATATATTATTTGCAGTAGCTATAGGGGGATCATGGGCTAAAGAAAGAGCTGGAGGAGCCTTCGCAGGATTATTATCATTTGTATTAATTAATCGTATTACAGGAGCTATATTTGGTGTAAGTAGTGAAATGTTAGCAGATAGTACTGCAACAGTTAAATCACTTTTAGGTGCAACATTAACAGTTCCAGATTATTTTACAAGTGTTTTAGGATCACCTGCACTTAACATGGGAGTATTTATAGGTATTATTTCTGGGTTCTTAGGAGCTGCATTATTTAATAAATATTACAATTACAATAAATTACCTCAAGCTTTAAATTTCTTCAATGGAAAAAGATTTGTTCCTTTTGTGGTTATTTTATGGTCAACAATTACAGCTGTTATATTATCAATAGTATGGCCTTTTGCTCAAGGTGCTTTAAATAACTTTGGTATTTGGCTTGCAAATTCAAAAGATACGGCACCAGTTTTAGCACCATTTGTTTATGGAGCATTAGAACGTTTATTATTACCATTTGGATTACATCATATGTTAACTATTCCAGTTAACTATACAGAATTAGGCGGTGTTTATACATCTCTAACAGGAGCTGCAGCAGGTTCAGTAATTGCTGGTCAAGACCCACTATGGTTTGCTTGGATAACAGATTTAATTAACTTTAAAGCTGCTGGCAATATGACAGAATACAACAATTTATTAGCAACAGTGGTTCCAGCAAGATTTAAGGTTGGGCAAGTAATTTTATCAACTGCATCATTATTAGGGGTTGCACTTGCAATGTATAAAAATGTAGATGCTGATAAAAAGAAAAAATATAAATCAATGTTCATATCAATAGGATTAGCAGTATTTTTAACAGGTGTAAGTGAACCTATAGAATTCTTATTTATGTTCATATCACCAGTACTTTATGTAGTTTATGCAATTTTAACAGGATTAGCTTTTGCTTTAGCTGATATAATCAACTTAAGAGTTCATGCATTTGGAGCTATAGAACTTATAACACGTATACCAATGCTTATTAATGCAGGATTAGTTGGAGATGTAATTAATTTTGTACTTGCTTGTTTAGCATTCTTTGGAATTAATTTTGGAGTATTTAATTTCTGTATTAAAAAATTTAAAATTCCAACACCAGGACGTTTAGGAAATTATGATGATGAAGAAAATCAAAATGAAGTTAAGGAAGTAGCTGCAGATAAAGCTTCATCTAATGATGACTTAGCAATTAAGATAATATCTTTATTAGGTGAAAAAGAAAATATTGAAGATGTAGATGCATGCATGACTCGTTTAAGAGTTACAGTTAAAGACTTAAGTAAAGTAGCAGAAGAGAAAGAATGGAAGAAAAATGGTGCAGTTGGATTAATATTAAAAGATAGTGGTGTTCAAGCTATATATGGACCAAAAGCAGATGTAATAAAATCTAATATTCAAGATATTTTAGGAGTTTAGTTATGAAACTTTTAACTTTAAATTGTCATTCTTGGCAAGAAGAAAATCAACTTGAAAAGATTAAATATTTAGCACAAATAATTAAGAAAAATCAATACGATGTAATAGCCCTTCAAGAAGTTAGTCAAAGTATAAAAGCAAAAATTACTGAAGGTATCATTAAAGAGGATAATTTTGCCAAGCTATTACTTGAAGAACTAAAATCTATTGATGAAGAAAAATATAGCTTTATATGGGATTACTCCCATATAGGCTATGATATATATGAAGAAGGGTTATGTATATTTACAAAGCATGAAATTAAGGAGTATAAATCTTTTTATATTTCAAAAAGTAATGAAAAAAGCAATTATAAAAGTAGAAACATTATTAAGGCTACTATTAATATAAATGGTGAAGATATTGATTTTTACAGTTGTCATACAGGATGGTGGAATGATGAGTTAGAACCATTTAGATATCAAGCAGATAAGCTTATTGAAAATTTAAATAATAAAAATGTTTCTTTTATAATGGGAGATTTTAATAATAATGCTTTGGTTAAAAATGAAGGGTATGATTATTTAATAAACAAGGGTATTATAGATACCTATACTACTGCAGAAAGCCGTGATGATGGAATAACAGTAAGTGGTGAAATTGCAGGATGGGAAGATCAAAAAGAAAAGAAGAGGTTAGATTTAATATTAACTAATACAAATGTAAATATAGTTAGTTCTAAAGTTATATTTAATGGGAAAAATAAAAAAATAATTTCAGATCATTATGGTGTAGAAGTAGTGGTAGGGAAAATATATTAAAATTAAAGTATTAAGATAACTATAAGTAATAGCAAAAATAAGAGAGTGTAAAATATTTACACTCTCTTGTTTTTGCTATTAACTTATTTTTTAGTTAGTTTATTTCATTCCTTGTTCGTATTGTTCTACCATTCTCTTAACCATTTCTCCGCCAACGCTTCCGCATTGTTTTGAAGTTAAGTTACCGTTGTAGTCTGTAAAAGGAACTCCCATTTCACTTGCTACTTCAGTTTTGAATTTTGATAATCCGTTTTTTGATTCAGGTACTAACTTTTGAGCCATAAAAGACCCTCCTTTAAAATAAATTAATATTTGTTTGATTTAGTAAGTATTGATTTTACTTACACTAGTATTATATGTAACGCTAATTTATATAAACTATTAAATTTAAGGCAATTTAGGAAAAAAAGAAAACATTAAGAAGTAACTGGTTAATTTGTTTAAAATAAAAATACTTATAAATTTTTTAATTTATAAGTATTTTTATAATTACTTCTTTTTCATTTTAAGCATTGTTACAACTATTGGTACGGCAATTAATGCTGAAGCAATAGCTTCTGGAACACCATTAGTTAATCCTACTGCTAGCAATGTACCAGCAACAGCATCACGAGAAATTTCCTTAGCTGCAGCGTATCTATCAAGATATAAAACATAAGTTAATCCAAGTACACCAATTGTATTTGTTAATGTTGCTAAAATAGATGATATGGTTGCGGAAATAGCTGTGTTTTTTAATTTAGTTGATAATAATTTAAAACTATAATATGCAACAATTCCAATTAAAACTCTAGGTATTAAAGCTATTATTGGATTCCAAAATAAAAAGGAAGTTAATCCAGGGGCAGTGAAGTTCTGATACATTGAAAATAAACCAAAAATTAATCCTATAGCGGCACCAACAAAAGGACCTTCAAGTAAGGCACCAATAATAACTGGAATATGCATTACAGTTATGCTAAATAAAGGTAGTCTAATTATCCCTATACCACTTACCCCAAGAAATATAGAAATTCCGCCAAGTGCTCCTATAATAACAAGTCGTCTAGTTTTTTCACTAGCAGTCATTTTTCTCTCCATATGTTTCACCTCAAATATAAAATTACATAATATTTTTCGTTTAGAAATATTTTTATAAAATTTATTTAGCAAATAAATAGTACAGATTTTAATTTAATATAAAAAGACAAATTTTTCAACAATAAATGAGAAAATAGATTTAAAATCATATTTAAAGAAGTGTTTAAATTATAAATATAGAAGTTTTAAGGGAATAAAGAGATAAAATTAAATAATATGTTGAATAAAGTAAGTAAATTAGTATATTATGATTATAAATAACTTAAAAGGAGAAATATATAATGGAATTATTTAAAATTAATGATTTAGTATTTAATAAGGAAGATTTTTTAGATAACATAAGTGAGTTTGAAGACATTATTCCTATCGTAGAAGAGCTTAGCGCAAATTTATCTTATGATGAAATTGAATGTGTTGGTGAAAATGATTGCTGTAATAAGACTAATAAAAACTATATAGTTGAAATACAAGGTTTCATCAATGATGAGGATGAATTTGTAACTAAAGAAGAAATAGAAGTAAATAAAGATATAATAAGCGGAAGTGGAATGGACATATTTATTATAAGATTATATAAATGTGTAGAATGTGGTAAATGGATAATAGATATTTTGGAGTAATATATGAAAAATAACTTAAAAGCTAAAATAATTGATATAAGAAAAAAAAATTTTAGTTATTTAAAAATGTTAAAATATGATTTGCTTAATTTGAAAGATATAGGAATAAAAAAAGTCATTCTTAAAAGAAAGTTTGAGATAGGTATAATTATATTTATATTAATATTAGGCATATTACTAGTTCCTAAGTTTTCTTATAAAAGTAAGGAAAGTATATTAGAAAGCTTTAGGAAAGGGTTAATTGAAGAAAATTATAAGACTCTTTCAAATATTATAAGGATAAATGATAAAAAAGCAAAAGTAGAAGAATTAGAGCCAATAATAAAATATTATAGAGATAATGAAGAAGATATAGACAGTGTTATTAATGAACTAAAAGCCAATAATAATTCAAATAAATTTTATATTGAAAGTAAAAGCGGTTTTTTAAAAGAAGAATACTACATAGATTTAGAAACAGTAGCTATTACTTTTCAAACAGATGTTAAGGGAATAGAACTTAATATAGATGGTATTAAAAAAGTTATAGAAGACAATATAACAATAGATCTAATTCCAGGAAAGTATGAATGTAGCTATGAGTTAAAAACTGATTATGGAAATATAAATGAAACTGTTAACTTTACAGCAATGGATGATGGTAAAGTTAATATTAATGTACCAGCAATTTTTATAACATTATATTCTAATTTTGATGATGCTAAAGTTTTTATTAATAACAAGGATACTTTAAAGAAGGTTAATGATATTAAAAACTTTGGACCTATACCTGAAAATAAAAATGTAAGCATTTATATAGAAAGAGAATTTCCGTGGGGAAGTTTAAAAAGTGAAAGTGTTAATATAAAAAATGAAAACTATATTAAACTTGATATTAATATGGTAAATGATAAGTTAACTGATGAAGTAAATAAAAGTGTATATAGTTTTTATGATAGCTCATTTCAAGCTCTTAATGAAAGAAATAGTGAATTAATTTCCAATGCTACAGAAGATGCAAAAAATAAGATGTATGAATATATAAATGAAAAGGCGTTACTATTTTCTAATAATTATGAGATAACGGATTTAAATGTAGAAATAGAAAAAAGTGATTTTAAATATGAAGATAATAAATATAGAGCAAGTTTAGTAACAAATATTAGTTATAGTATATATAAAAAATTATTTCCATTTTTAAAGACAGCTAATAATGGAGTATTTTTACTTTCATTAGAATACAATAATAATGAAGGCTTTTACGTATATGATATTCAAAAAATTGAGGTTTTAGATTAATTTTAAAGTAAAAAAGTTGTTGCAAATAAATAGTTGCACAACTTTTTTTGTTAAGCTAATAAAAGGAATAAAAACTTGTACAAAATAAAAAACCTGCACTTTAGTGCAGGTTTAAGGGATTACAATCACTTAAGAAAGGGAATAAGTGATTGTGTGGGGTTTTATAAAAACTCTATAATAAAATTATAGAGCGGTATGGGCAATGTTTAATAAATATATTTAATTTAATAATATTTGCTATATAAATATTATACAGTATTTTAAAATAAAAGCAAACAAATTTTACAAAAAAAATAAAAAAAATATTTTTTTTATTTTATTATGATAGAATTAATAATAAAAACATATAAAAGATATGAAAATGAAGGAGTAATTTGATGAAAAATATAAAAAATATATTGAAAGATACACCAGAATATGAGTCTTATTCAAGAAATGAAGCTAAATTAACTACAGAGGAAATGCAGGAATTAGGTATAAATACTTGTAAGAAAGGTTGTTGTAATAAGCAATCAAATGGTTTTCAGAAATGTTGCCAAACAAAAAATAGTGGAATATGTTTTGAAAATAAGACTGAAAATAGTAAAACAAAATGTTGTTGTAGAAAAAAATAGCTTTGTCGAAAGATGATGTGGTAAAAATTTCTTGAGACAAAAATGAAAATAAAAGTATAAAAAGTAAAAAAATGTTTCTTTATTTAAGAGTTTGTGGTAAATTTATTACATGGAAATTTTTATACAAGTTAGGAGGTATAAAATGGCTAAGCCTAGTATATTTAGTAGAGATTATGAAAGGCTTATGAGAAAAAGACGTAAAAGAATAAATTGTTTAATAGGGATTATTTTATTTGCAATCATAGTAGGTTTGGTAATATTTTTTAAATTTAACACTGGATATATTAAATCTCTTATTGAGAAGTTTGTAGATAAACAAAGTGTAAGTATGAATATACATAATATTGAGGATATTATCTTTTATAAGCATTATCAAATTTAGTAGTATTAAGTAATATATTATACTTTATTAAAAAATGAAATTAAAAATTAATAAAAAATATATATAATAAAATAAATAGTTATGTTTAATATATATACAAGTGGATATTATTTAAATGATTGGCTTAAAATTAGTAGAGTGTTCGATTATTAATAAGCAAAAATATAATTTTTTAAAATTATTTGCTAGAAAAGAGATTTTTTGAACAAACATTTGTAAAAATTAGTTTAAATGTGTTATAATAAGCTAGTTGTATTAAGTAAATAAGACATACTATTTCTAGGAGGAATATACAATGGAAGCTAAAATGGAAAAAATTGATGTAAATGTTGTTAAATTTGAAGTAAAGGTTGAAGCAGAAAAATTTAACGAAGCTTTAACAAGAGCATATAAGAAAAATGTTAAACATTTCAACGTACCAGGATTCAGAAAAGGTAAAGTGCCAATGAATATGGTAAAAAAATATTATGGAATTGAAGTTCTTTTAGAAGATGCAATAAATTTTGCTATTGAAGGATCATATGGAAAAGTATTAGAAGAAAATAACATAATACCAGTAGATTATCCAAAGGTAGATGTTGTTGAAGTTGGAGAAGGTAAAGATTTTGTATATACTGCCGAAGTAACTGTTTATCCAGAAGTTGAATTAGGAGCATATACAGGATTATCAATAGAAAAGAAAACTTACGAGGTTACAGAAGAAGAAGTTTCTAAGAAGCTTAAAGAAATGCAAGAAAAGGGTGCAAGAATAGAAACTAAAGAAGATGGAACAGTTGAAAATGGAAACATTGCTGTTATAGACTTCAAAGGATTTGTTGATGGAGAAGCTTTCCAAGGTGGAGAAGGAACTGATTACTCTTTAGAAATCGGATCAAAGACTTTCATTGATACATTTGAAGAACAATTAATAGGAGCTAAAGTAAATGATACTGTAGAAGTAAATGTTACTTTCCCAGAAAACTATGGTAAAGAAGAATTAAATGGTAAACCAGCTAAATTCGAAGTTACTATAAAAGAAGTAAAATTTAAAGAGTTACCAGAATTAGATGACGAATTTGCAAAAGAAACATCAGAATTTGATACTTTTGCTGAATTAAAAGAAGATATAACTAAGAAACTTGAAGCAGCTAATGAAACTAGATCAGAAAGAGAATTCGAAGAAGCTGTTATAACTGCTGTTGCAGGAAATGCTAAAGTTGATGTTCCAGCAGTAATGGTAGAAAAAGAAGTAGATAAGATGGTTAAGAATCTTGAACAAAGATTACAATATCAAGGATTAAGCTTAGAACAATACTTCCAATTCACAGGTACTGACGCAGATAAAATGAGAGAATATATGAGAGAAAATGCTAGAACTAAAGTTAAAGTTGATTTAGTTTTAGAAGCAATTGAAAAGGCTGAAAAATTTGAAGCTACTGAAGAAGAAATAAGAGAAAAAGCTAAAGAAGTTGCTAAAATGTACTCAGCACAAGAAGATGAAAAGATGGTAGATCTTTTACTTCAAAGTCAAGCAGCTGCTTTAAAGGCTGACGTTGTTACAAACAAAACAATGAAGTTCTTACTTGAAAATAATAAATAATTTATTTGTAATTGCCAGAAGAAATTCTGGCAATTATTAAAATATTCTATTAACAAAATAAAGTAAATTTTATATAATTTTATTATAATTACTTTATAATAAATTGGATATATTATTATATGAAGGGTTTTATAAGAGAAGGAGGGAAATAAAATGAGCAATTATGTACCATATGTTGTAGAACAAACAGGAAGAGGAGAAAGGTCTTACGATATATTCTCAAGACTTTTAAAAGATAGAATAATAATGTTAAGTGGAGAAGTAAATGATGTTACAGCTAATTTAGTAGTAGCACAATTATTATTCTTAGAAAGTGAAGATCCAGAAAAGGATATTTATCTTTATATAAATAGTCCAGGTGGTTCAATAACTTCAGGGATGGCGATTTATGATACTATGCAATATATAAAATGTGATGTAAGCACTATTTGTATAGGTATGGCTGCATCTATGGGAGCATTTTTACTTTCAGCAGGAGCTCCTGGTAAAAGATTTGCACTTCCACATAGTGAAATTATGATTCATCAACCTTTGGGTGGATTCCAAGGTCAGGCAACTGATATTGATATTCATGCAAAAAGAATATTAAAAATTAAAGAAAACTTAACTAGAATTATGGCAGAATCAACAAATGGTAAAGTTGATTATGAAACTATGGTAGGAATGTGTGAAAGAGATAATTTCTTAGATGCGGAAGAAGCATTAAATATTGGTTTAATTGATGAAGTAATTAAGAGAAATAAAATTAATAACAAGTAGTATTTTTGGCAAAGCTTATGCCAAAGTGAGGTGAGGTTATGGCTAAATTTGAAGATAAAAAACAATTAAAGTGCTCTTTTTGTGGTAAAAATCAAGATCAAGTAAAGAGATTGATTGCAGGTCCAGGTGTATATATTTGTGATGAGTGTATAGATTTATGTTCAGATATAATTCAAGATGAATTTGAAGAAAATAATGTAGAGTTAGATACAACGACTTTACCAAAACCATCAGAAATAAAGGCATATTTAGATCAATATGTAATTGGTCAAGATAGAGCAAAAAAAGCATTATCTGTTGCAGTTTATAATCATTATAAAAGAGTTAAATCTAATACAATAGATGATGATATTGAGCTTCAAAAAAGTAATATATTACTTTTAGGGCCTACAGGTTCAGGTAAAACACTTTTAGCTCAAACTTTAGCGAAATTTTTAAATGTTCCATTTGCAATTGCAGATGCAACAACATTAACTGAAGCAGGGTATGTTGGGGAAGATGTTGAAAATATTTTACTTAAACTAATACAAAATGCCGATTATGATGTTGAAAAAGCTGAAAGAGGAATCATTTATATAGATGAAATTGATAAGATAGCTAGAAAATCTGAAAATCCATCAATAACTAGAGATGTTTCAGGTGAAGGGGTTCAACAAGCTTTATTAAAGATTTTAGAAGGAACAACTGCTTCTGTGCCTCCTCAAGGAGGAAGAAAGCATCCACATCAAGAATTTATACAAATAAATACTTCTAATATATTATTTATTTGTGGTGGTGCTTTTGATGGAATTGAAAAAATAATTCAAAAGAGAACAAGAGTAAGCCAAATGGGATTTGGTGCTGAAATTCAATCTAAAGAAATGAAAGATGTTGGAGAAGTATTGAAAAATATTTTACCAGAAGATTTATTGAAGTTTGGATTAATTCCAGAGTTTGTTGGAAGATTACCTATGGTAGTTTCTTTAGAGTCTTTAGATCAAAATGCTCTAATTAATATTTTAAGTCAACCTAAAAATGCCTTAGTAAAGCAATATTCAAAGTTGTTTGAAATAGATAATGTTGAATTAGAATTTACTGAAGAAGCATTAAAAGCTATTGCAGATGAAGCTATAGCAAGAAAAACAGGTGCTAGAGGATTAAGAGCTATAGTTGAAGATATAATGATTGATATTATGTTTGAAATTCCTTCAGATGAACAAATTACTAAAGTTGTTATAACTGAAGAGGCTATTAAGTCTAAGACTTTCCCAGAGGTTATAAGATTAGGGGAAAATGAAAGTAGACCGCTTCTTAAAAGTAAAAAAACTAAAAAGAAAAAGGGCATGGAAACTGCTTAAAAAGAGGCTGAATAGCCTCTTTTTTTATTTATAATTTTACAAAGAAAAATATGTAAAATTTTAAAGGTTAAATAAGAATATAACTACTAAGTTGTGTTAATACTTAAAATAACAAAATGTAAAGGAGGTTAATATTTACATAATTTTTATGTAAATTAAAAAAGTATGAATCAACTAGTAATTGTTCTTCAAATAATAATGATGATTTTATTTATTATATATTTATTTAATAATAATAAAGCAAATCATGCGAAATCTACAATTGTAGATAAGGAAAATAAAAAAGAAATGGAAAAACTTTTGAAAATGAGGAGTATAAGCCTTACAGAGCCTTTAACAGAAAAAAGTAGACCAAGTAATTTTGAAGAGATAATAGGTCAAGAAGAAGGGATTAAAGCACTACAGGCAGCAATATGTGGACCTAATCCACAACATGTTATAATATATGGTCCGCCAGGTATAGGTAAAACAGCAGCTGCAAGATTAGTTCTAGAAGTAGCAAAAAAGAAAAGTAAATCTCCTTTTAGAAGTGATGCAAATTTTATTGAAATAGATGCAACTACAATTAGATTTGATGAAAGAGGAATAGCAGATCCTCTTATAGGTTCAGTACATGATCCAATATATCAAGGGGCAGGCGCATTTGGTATTGCTGGAATACCACAACCTAAACCTGGAGCAGTAACTAAGGCACATGGAGGAGTATTGTTTATTGATGAAATTGGAGAACTACATCCAATTGAAATGAATAAATTACTTAAAGTATTAGAGGATAGAAAGGTGTTTTTGGATAGTTCATATTATAGTTCTGAAGATCCTAATATGCCAGGGTTTATTAGAGAAATATTTGAAAATGGTTTACCGGCTGATTTTAGACTTATAGGAGCGACAACTAGAAGTCCAGAGGAAATAGCTCCAGCTATTAGATCGCGATGCGTAGAGGTGTTTTTTAGAGCTTTAAATACAGATGAGATTAGAAAAATTGCAGAAAATTCAATTAAAAAAGTAGGACTTAAAGTTTCAGAAAAAGGACTAGACATTATAAGTAGACATTGTAACAATGGAAGAGAAGTTGTTAATTTAGTTCAATTATGCTCTGGAATAGCAATAAATGAAGAAAGAGAAAAAATATTAGAGGAAGATATTAATTGGGTTATAGAAAATGGTCAATACACAGAAATTCCAGAAAAGAAAATAAATGAAAAGCCACAAATTGGAGTTGTAAATGGATTAGCAGTATATGGAGCAAATATAGGAATGGTTATGGAGATTGAAGCTACAGCTAAAAAGATTGTTGGAAGAAAAGGAGAGTTAAAGATAAGTGGTATAATAGAGGAAGAAGAAATATCAATGAATAATAAGAAGGTTAAAAGAAAAAGTACAGCATATTCATCTGTTCAAAATGTTTTAACTGTATTGAATAATGTATTTAATTTGAAATGTGATGAGTTTGATATTCATATAAATATACCAGGTGGAATGCCTGTTGATGGTCCATCAGCAGGAGCAGCAATATCTATAGCTGTATATAGTGCCATAACTAATAGCATTATAAAAAATGATGTGGCTATTACAGGAGAAATTAGTTTGCTTGGAAATATTAATCCTATAGGTGGAGTTAATGCTAAAATATTAGCTGCTAAAAAGGCTGGTGCAACAACAGTTATTATACCTGCAGCAAATTGGAATGAAGCATTTCTAGAATATGAAGGTGTTAGAATTATACCTATAAAACATATAAAAGAAGCAATAGATATATCTAGTGTGGAAATTTTAAATAGCAAAAGAGATATATTATCAGCAAAAAGTAAATAAAATTATTTGAAGGAAGTGTATAGAAGTAAAATGTTAACTAATAAAATAAATACTTTGACGTCAAAATTTTATTTACTTTAATACCCTTCCTTATTGCAATTAAATTAAGTGGGAGTTTAGTTATTAAATTGATATACATAGTAGGTTCTATATTAATATTTTATACTTTATAATAAATAGAGCCTTAAAAAGTTGAAAAAGTTAAATATTATGTGTATACTAGAAAAGTTAGAAGTAGTATAATGAAAATTTGAATGGAGGGGGAAAATGAATAAGAATTTAATTGAAATGCCTGTGATTCCACTAAGAGGTATAACTATTTTTCCCAATATGATAATACACTTTGATATTGGAAGAGAAAAGTCTATAAAAGCTCTTGAAGAGGTTATGTTACAAGGTGGAAAAATATTTTTAGTAGCACAAAAAGATCCTGAGATTGAAGAACCAGGATATGATGATATTTATTCTATAGGAACTATATGTAAAGTAAAACAAATATTAAAGCTACCAAAAGACGTTACTAGAGTATTAGTAGAAGGCGTTGAAAGAGCTACATTAGAAGAAGTAGTAGAAAATGATAAATATATGAAAGCTTTAATAAAAAAGGTTGAAGAAGATTCACAAGAAGTAGAAAGCACAGAGGATATTGCATTTAGAAATCAATTAGGGAAGGCTTTTTCAGCATATATTAAAGCAACAGAAGGCGACAATAGTAAAGTACTTCAAATGATGAGTCATGAGAAAAATTTAGGTAAAATTACCGATTTAATTGCTGCATATATACAATTAGAAGAATCAAAAAAACAAATAATTTTAGAAACTCTTAATATTCATGAGAGAATAGAAAAACTACTTGCTTTTATTGATGAAGAAATTGAAGTTATAACTATTGAAAAGTCTATAGGAGAAAAAGTAAAGGACAAGGTTGAAAAGGCTAATAAGGAATACTTTTTAAGGGAGCAAATAAAAGTTATTCAAGAAGAGCTTGGTGAAGATGAAGATAAAAAAGAAATCGAAGCCTATGAGGAAAAAATAGATAGATTAAAAATGTCTAAAGAAGCAAAAGAAAAAGCTAAGAATGAATTAAATAGATTAAAAACCTCTGGTTCTGGTGAAGCTAATAATATAAGAAATTATTTAGATTGGATTTTAGCAATGCCTTGGGGTAAGGCAACTAAGGATTCTTTTGATATAGAGAAAGCTTCTCAAATGTTAGATGAAGAACACTATGGATTAGATGAAGTGAAGACTAGAATTTTAGAATATTTAGCTGTTAAGCAATATACTAAAACATTAAAAGGACCTATACTTTGTTTAGTTGGGCCTCCTGGAGTTGGAAAGAGTTCCATTGCAAATTCCTTAGCAAACTCTCTTAATAGAAAATTTGTAAGAATTTCTTTAGGGGGAATAAAAGATGAAGCGGAAATAAGAGGACATAGAAGAACTTATGTAGGAGCAATACCAGGAAGAATTGTATATGCTTTAAAAGAAGCTAAAGTAAATAATCCTTTAATATTACTTGATGAAATAGATAAATTAAGTCAAGATTACAAAGGAAGTCCTGCAGATGCATTACTTGAGGTTTTAGATGAGAAACAAAATAAAGCATTCAGAGATACTTTTTTAGAAGTAGATTTAGATTTATCTAATGTTTTATTTGTTACTACAGCTAATTCTTTAGATACAATACCAAGACCTTTATTAGATAGAATGGAAGTTATAGAAGTAAGTGGATATACTTATGAAGAGAAGTTTAATATAGCTAAGAATCATCTAATAAAAAGAGCATTAAAAGAATTAAATATAGCTGAAGATAAAATTAAAATTTCTGATAATGCTATTAAGGAAATTGTTAATGGATATACTAGAGAATCAGGAGTTAGAGGATTAAATCGCCAAATTAATAAGGTTATAAGAAAAGCTATAACAGAACTTGTTAAATCTAAAAAAGATAGTATAACTATAACTGCTAATAGATTAGAGAAATATTTAGGACCAGTAGTTTTTGAGTTTGAAAAATCAGAAATGGAAGATAAAATTGGTGTTGTTACTGGACTTGCATGGACAGCGTATGGAGGAGATACACTTCCAGTAGAGGTAGCTGTTATGAAAGGAAATGGAAAACTAGAATTAACAGGTCAGCTTGGAGCTGTAATGCAAGAATCAGCTAAAACTGCATATAGTTATGTAAGAGCTAATGCTAAAAAATATAGTATTCCTGAAGATTTTTATAAGAAAAATGATATTCATATACATGTTCCTGAAGGGGCTGTACCAAAGGATGGACCATCTGCAGGTGTAACGTTAGTTACTGCACTAGTTTCAGCTTTAGCTAAAAGAAAAGTTAAGGGAAATATTGCAATGACTGGAGAAGTTACATTAACAGGAAGAGTTCTAGCAATTGGAGGAGTTAAAGAAAAATGTTTAGCTGCTCATAGAATAGGAATTGATACAATTATTTTACCTAAAGAAAATAAAAAAAATGTAGATGAAATACCAGCCTCAATAAAAGGTAAGTTAAATTTAATATTTGCAAGCCATGTTGAAGAGGTATTAGAAGAAGCATTAATTGGAGTTGAGTATAGTGATAATTAAAAAATCGGAGTTTATTATATCTGCTGTAAAAAGGAATCAGTATCCTATAGATGGTAGAAATGAAATTGCCTTTGTTGGTAGATCTAACGTTGGTAAAAGTTCTATAATAAACGCTTTAACAAATAGAAGAAAGCTTGCTAAGGTTTCTCAAACGCCTGGTAAGACTAGACTTATTAATTTCTTTTTAATAAATGATGATTTCTACTTAGTGGATTTACCTGGATATGGTTATGCTAAGGTATCTAAGAAAGAAAAGGAAAGTTGGGGTAAGACTATAGAGACATACCTTACAGATAGAGACGAATTAAAAAGAGTTATACTTTTAGTTGATTCAAGACATAAGCCAACAGCTGATGATATAATGATGTATGAGTGGATTAAGCATTATGATTATGATTGTATTGTAATTGCTACTAAAAGTGATAAGTTATCCAATAATGAATTAGGAAAGAGCAGAAAGTTAATAAAGGAAACTTTAGGGCTTGGAAATACAGATAAGTTTTACTTCTTCTCATCTTTAAATAAAAAAGGAAAAGATGAATTAATAGATAATATATTTGCAGATTTATCAGAAGAAGCTATTAGAGAAGAAATGGATAATGTTGAATAGTAAAAAGCTACCGTTTGGTAGCTTTTTATTTTATAAAAAATAAAATTTAGTAAATTTGAATCGATGAAAATTGTGTCAAATAATATAATACGGAATAGTATATAGTATAAAAACAAAAAAATAAAATCTGATCCTTAGGAGGAATATAGTATGCAAATGAATGATATCATTGATGGATTAAACTCATGTGAATGTCCAGATTATCCTCCAGTAAATCCAGGTGGAATGGTAGGAAACTGTGGTGTTAATGGCTGTGGATTTGGAAGCTGGATATGGATATTATTAATTCTTTTCTATTCTAATGCAGGTGCATGTGGTGGAAATACAGGCTATGGATGTGCACAAAATAGTTGTGGCTGCGGTGGTGGCTATGGACAAGGTGGCTTATTTGGTGGATTAGGTAATTGTGGTGGAGGATATTTATTCTTACTAGTTATCTTATTCTTATGTAATGGATGCAATGGATGTAATGGAGTTGGTAATGGATTTGGATACGGCACAGGCTTCGATGGAGCTTGTGGTGGATTATATTAGAGGTAGGAAGGAGGATAAATAACTATGTCAAAGAAGAGAGATAAAAAGAATTGTTGCTGTCAACCATGCTGTCAACCATGTTGTGAACCATGTTGTTGTAATCAAAACAATGTTGGTGGATGTGGTAATGTATTTGGTGGTTTAAATAATTGTGTTGCACCAATTATATTCTTGCTTATAGCTTGTGGCTCAGGCATTCTTAACAACAATTGCTCATATTTAATTATCTTATTATTCTTACTATGTGGTGGATCCTACGGAAACCTATTTGGAGGTAACTACGGAGGAAACAATTGCTGCTGTGAAAGTAACTGCTGCTGCTAGTTAAGAGGATGGAGGGTTTTGTTAAACCCTCCAAAAAAATGCCCTTTTTTATAACATATATAAATTAATTACATATAATGGAGTAAGGCAGTTTGTAATAGGAGGAGAGTAAATGTCAAAGCGGAAACATAAAAATAGGAATACTAGAAGAGAAATTAATAGTGATAATAGAAGTTCTATGAATAATAATGTAAATAATAATATGAATAATATGAACAATAGACAACAGTTTAATAATCCATTTGGTATAAATCCAAATCAGTTATTGAGTATGCTTGGTAATATTGATATGAACCAAATTAATAGCATGTTACAGTCAATGAACACACAAGGATTTGATTTTAATAATTTCAATTTAGGAAATTTACAAAATATGATGGGAAATATGGATCAAAGAAATAATAGCAATATGAGTAAAAATAGTGAAGAAAATAATAGTGATATGGAAGATGATAGAGATAGCTCAGTAAGAAGTGAAGTAAATAATCCAATAAGAAATGATGAAAACATACAAATGTTGAAGGCCATTAGAAGCATTGTAACAGGAGATAAAGCAATTTTTATAGATAAGGTAATTGACTCATATAATAATGGAGTTTTTGATGATTAATTATTATGTATAAAAAAAATGGAACTGTAAATAATATTAATGTACCGGAGAAGTATTCTCCTATAGCATATGAAGAGAAATCTTCATGAAAGCTAAACCCCCCCATCCCCCTTTTAGGTCGCATTTATAATGCGACCTTTTAATTTTTAAATATATAAATAATTAAATTTTTTTTAATGATGAAATTTTAAACTCTCCTAGTTCATCTAGAACTACTTTAGCTGAAATTATAATTTCACTATTTTTATTATCTGGATTTGTATAAGTAGATTTTTTAAAGGATAGTATCCAATAAATTGTGGTTGGATACCCTTCTTCATCCCAAGTTGAATCGAAAAAATAGCCATTAATGAAAGTATAGTGAAAAGTTTCTTTATCCAACTTCCAAAGTAATGAAAGTTCTTCACTAGAAATAAAGGAGCTAAATATATCTGGTGTTTCACTAAGTTCATATTCAGCTTGTATCAAATCTATAAGAATTTGAATTTCGCCCAGGGAAGGGATTGAGGGAGAAGAAAAATTTATATTTTTTAATGTATTATTGTTTAAAATATATCCACTAGTACTTTCATTTCCTTTATCGGATAGAGTGTCTAATATTTTAGGTGTTCTAGAATTATTATAATCAAGTATTCCAAATATGTTTTTATTTGACATTAATATTTCCTCAAAATCATATCCATTCCATTTAAAAATATATGTTGTAGGAATATTATTTTTAATTCCCATGATAATTACTTCTGGGATATTACTTCTACTTAAATGAGCTGTTTGAATTTTAATATTACAATAAGGTGAAACATCAAGTAGAGAATAATCATTTTTTTTGCTTTTTAATAGTATATCAAGTTTTGAACTTTTAAAGTTTAATGAATAAGTGGAGTTGTTAGAAATTACGTTTAGGGTATCAGCGTTACCATCTCCATCAAAATCAAATTCTACTTTATTATGTACAGTTTCAAAATGGGAAAATGTAGAAGTAGATTTAAACTTAAATAAAAAAAAGATATTAATTAAAATAAAGATAATAGCTATAGATATTATTAAAATTGTATTATTTTTCAAAACCATAAATTTGGACATAATATCACCTCAGTCTAATATATGTAAATAGTTTGTTATAAATACTAAAAATAAAAAAATGTTAGCAGATAAAATCTACTAACATTCATTACATTCTCCATAAAAGAATAATTTATTAAATTTAATTTTATAATTTGTTTTTTCTTCTACTAAATTATTTAAAGATGAAAAATCTATAAAATCTATATCTTCAACTTTGCCACAATTTACACATTGAACATGAGCGTGTTCATGATAATTTGCATCATATCTAAAATTACCTTCTCCAACATTTAATTCTTGAACTAAGCCTATTTCTACTAGAGTTTTTAGAGTTTTATAAACTGTAGCTAAGCTCATAGTTGGATAGTTAGGTTGTAGAGCTTTATAAATTGTTTCTGCTGAAGGATGTTCTAAAGTTCCCTTTAAATATTGATAAACAGCAAGTCTTTGAGGGGTTAATTTAAGTTTTTTTTCTTTAAACGTTAAAATGATATCATCCATATATAGACACCTTCCTATAATAATTTAATTATATTATATTTCTAAATACAATTATTTGTCAATAATATTTATTAAATAATAAAAATATTTAGTCAAATTTATTATTGTAAAAATATACTTAATATGTTAAATTGAAATAGAAATATCATAAGAAATGCTACATATTTCTTTGGTTTGTTACACAAAATATTAAAATGTAATAGAAGCGAGTAATAAAAGGAGGAGATTATTTATGTCTAAATATAAAGTAGGCGATGAATTACTAATAATTAATGATCCAACAGAACAAAGTGAAAAATTAAAGAAACTTACATGTCTATCAGTAGATGGAGATTATGCTCAAATTTCTTGGGGATTAAAAATTGAAAAAGTAGAATACGATAAGCCTTATGTTACATTAACTTATACAAATGTAGATGGAGAACTTAATAAAGTATTTGCAGAATGTAGAGATATAGAAAATTTTGATCAAGAAAAAGTTTTAGAAAAAGCTTTATTAAAAGCATTCCAAAATGAAATAATAAATATTTCAGTTGCTAAGAATACAGCACTTAAAAGAATATAATAAAGAAAGCTTCCTGTAAAAGGGAGGCTTTTTGTATATTAAATAAGGAAAAATGTTGATTTATATAATAAATATGGTATATTATTAATATAATGTATAAAAAATAAATAAAAGGTTTATTTTTTATATAAAATGGTATATAATTACCTTGTAATTCGTTTACAAACGGTGTGTGGGGGTTGTGGGTTATGAGTAAATGTCCTTTTTGGTCAAGTAAAAAAGAAAATATAAGTTGTAATAAAGAATGTCCAATGAATCCGATAAAAAATAATAATGAAACATGTCCATTTATTGAACATTTATTAACTGAAAAAATAGTATTTAAGGATGTAATAGACGAAGAATTTGCATATTCAAAAGATGAAAATTTAGATTATATGATATCATCTTATGGCAAATATAGATAGAAAAATAGTATTATTTTGTTAATACATTATAAGATAAAATTAGAATGATATAAGCTTTATAAGCAAAGATTAAATAAAAAAATAAGGATGAAACTTGAAGTTTCATCCTTATTTTCTATTTAGATTGTTTTATAAGTAATTCTTGTTTTAAATTCCAAAGGTTTGGCGATAAATCTACATAATAAGTATGTGGATTTTCAAATCTTAATATTTCAGGCCAAAGTTTAGATGTTTCCTTTTTAGAAAATTCTTTAATTTCTAAAACTGATGGAGATGAGTAAACTTGTTTTCCATTTTCAAATATTTTTACAAGTAAGTCTTTTACATAAAAATTATTAATTTTCTTTCTTTTCCAAGTATGAACTGGATCAAATATTTCTAGTTCTGAATTTTCATCTATAATTTCGTCATTTAAAGCAATTATATCAGCAATTGCAATATCAGTATCTTTATCAAATAATCTATAAATCTTTTTAAAACCAGGGTTAGTTATTTTCTCGCTATTTTCACTAATTTTTATTTTTGGAATTATAGTTGAATCTTTTTCAACAGCAACTAATTTATATACACCACCGAAAACAGGTTCTGATTTTGCAGTTATAAGTCTCTCACCAACTCCAAAAGAATCAATACATGCACCTTGAGATAATACATCTCTAATTATATGTTCATCTAAAGAATTAGAAACTATAATTTTACAATCTTCATAACCAGCAGCATCTAAAATTTTTCTGCATTTTTTAGTTAAATAGGTAATATCACCGGAATCAATTCTAATTCCTTTAGGTCTCTTACCAAGAGGTTTTAGGATTTCATCAAATACTTTAATAGCATTAGGTAAACCAGATTTCAACACATTATAAGTATCTATAAGCAAAGAACAATTATCTGGGTAAGTTTCAGCCCATGCACTAAAGGCTTCAAATTCTGTATCAAATAACTGAACCCAACTATGTGCCATTGTACCAACTGCAGGAACATTGAAGTATTTATCAGCTATAGTACAAGCAGTTGAATCACATCCACCTATTATAGAAGCTCTTGCACCATAAATAGCACCATCATATCCTTGAGCACGTCTAGAACCAAATTCCATGACAGTTCTACCATCAGCCGCTCTACAAATTCTATTTGCTTTAGTTGCTATTAAAGTTTGGTGGTTAATAGTTAGAAGAATCATTGTTTCGATAAATTGAGCTTGTACCACAGGTCCTCTCACTGTAACTAAAGGTTGATTTGGGAAAACAGGATTACCTTCAGGAATTGCCCAAACATCACAAGAAAACTTAAAGTTTCTTAAGTAATTTAAAAATTCTTCAGAAAATAAATTTTTACTTTCTAAATATTTAATATCAGAATCAGTAAAGGTTAGATTGTTTAAATATTGTATAAGTTGGTCAACACCAGCCATTATACAGTATCCACCGCCATCTGGAACCCTTCTAAAATACATATCAAAATAGGCTATTCTATCTTGTACACCTTTATTAAAATATCCATTTGCCATTGTTAATTCGTAGAAATCCACAAGCATAGTAAGATTTCTCTCGTTAGTAACATCGAATCTCATTAAAGTTTCCATTTTAATCTCCTTATATTGAAAAATACCTAAAGATATTGTACAACTATATATAAATTATTACAATATAGTTATTTATATTATAGGTAATAATTAAAAGTATCGAAGGAAAAAAGGAGTTAGTATGAAAATACAATTAGATAAATTTCAAGAAAAAGCTGTAAATATAAATGATAAAAATGTCTTAGTAGTTGCAGCACCAGGTTCAGGAAAAACTACAGTAATAATAAATAGAGTGAATAATTTAATAGAAAATAGAGGTGTAAAAGCTTTTAATATTATAGTGATAACTTTTACAAGAGCAGCAGCAGAAAATATGAAATTAAGATATAAAAATATATTTAATAAAGAAGATGCACCTTTTTTTGGAACATTTCATGGATTATTTTATAAGATTTTATTAAGAGAGGGACATGAAATAAAAATAATAGATTCTAATAAAAGCCATGGAATAATTAAGGGCGTGTTATCAAAATATTTTGATGATGTAAATGATGATAGAGTAAGAGAGGTATTAAATAATATATCGTTATACAAAACATCTTTAGGAAACTTGGAGAATTTTAAGCCATCAACTTCTATAGAAATATTCAAGGCTTGTTATGAACAATATGAAACCTATAAGGAAAGGGAAAAGCTTTGGGATTTTGATGATTTATCAGTTAGAACCTTGTATTTATTTAAAAATAATAATGAATTACTAGAGAGATATAAGAGATTATTTAAATATATATTAGTTGATGAATTTCAAGATTGTGATGAACTTCAAGTTGAGTTTTTGAAAATGATGAATGGAGAGAAAAATGAACTTTTTGCAGTAGGAGATGAAGATCAGTGTATATATTCATTTAGAGGATCTAAACCAGAGTATATGGTAGACTTTGAGAAGGTATTTAAAGATGGAAAGAAGGTTTATTTATCTATTAATTATAGAAGTAAGAAAAATATAATTGAAATATCTAAAAATATAATAGCATATAATAAAGGTAGAAATAATAAAGAAATAATAGCATTTAATAAACAGAATGGGATAATTAAACTGATAAAACCGTACAATGAAAATATTCAAGGAGAAGAAATAGCAAGTATAATAAAATCTTTTAGCAATGAAGACTTTAAAAATAATGCAGTATTATATAGAACTAATATGGAAGCTAGATGTATTATAGATGTCTTTTCAAGAAGAAAGATACCATTTGTATTATTAGATAAGGGATATAACTTTTTTGAACACTTTATATGTAAGGATATTATTAATTATTTAAAATTATCAATTAATATGTGTGATAGAGATGCTTTTGTTTCAATAATTAATAAACCATTTAGATATGTTAGTAAAAATAATATAAGTTATGTAAAAACATATTTAGAAGAAAGAAATTGTTTTGATATATTAATTACTAAAAAGGATATACCACCATTTCAAGCTAAGAAATTAGATGATTTAAAAAGGGATATAATTTATTTAAATAAAGTATCATTAGGTAGTGCAGTGCAATGTATAATTTCGACTTTAGGATATATAGATTACTTAAGGGAATATGCAAGTAAGTTTAATCAGAGTTTTAGTGATTTAGAGGATATAGTTGAAGAATTTAAAGGTGCCATTGATGGATTTAAAACTATAAATGAATTTTTGATTCATGTTGAAAATGTAAAAGATGAAATAGAAAAGAGTAAAGTTGTATCGGATGGAGTCGTTTTAAGTACAATACATGGTGTAAAAGGTATGGAATTTAAAAATGTATTTATAATAAATTGTGATGAAGAAACTATACCACATAAATCTTCAATGGATACTAATATAGAAGAAGAAAGAAGGTTATTTTATGTAGGGATGACAAGAGCGATTGAAAATCTGTATGTATTTACGCCAAAGAATATTAGAGGAAAATTTAGTGATGTGTCTAGATTTATTTTTGAAAGTAAACTAGAGGAGGAAAGTAATGTTACTAACTATGGAATTAAAAAAGGAGATTTTGTATATCATAGGCAATATGGTGATGCTAAAGTAAAAAATATTGAAGGTGATAGAATTACATTAGATTTTAAAAATGATATTCCTAGAAGTTTTTCATTAAGAATACTAATGGAAAATAATTTAATAATTATTATAAAATAAAGATATGGAGAGTTTGTTATGAATAGAAAAAACACTAATAAATTTATTTTAGTTATAATTTCATTAGTACTAACTTTAAATATATTTACAATTGGAGCTTATGCATCTCCAAAGGAGGCTGAAAAAATAAAAAATTTTATTGAAAAAAATGAAAGCCTTTTAACTAATGAAAATAAGAAGAACTTAGAAGGTATAATTGAAAAATTAGATAATTATGAAGTGATTTCTCAAGAAGAAAGAGAGTATATTAGAGAGTGTGAATTAAATGTAATAAGAGAAAAACTTGGTGATGCGCAATATGATGAATATATGAAGTTATTAGAGAAAAGAAGGTCTAGTGAAAATTTTGAACAAAGTGATAGGCTTAGACTTTATCAATTGGAAAAGTTACTAAAATAAGCAATTAATTGAAAAATAATATCTGATAATATATAATTTTAGTAGATTGTGTCAAATTTATCATAATATACAATTTTAAATATAAATAATATATATAATTTATAATTTGACACAATTTTATCTTATTTAAATTGGGGGATACAATATGAATTTTAAGAATGAAGCAATAAGCATGGAAAAAGAGTTAATAAGTATAAGGAGGTATTTACACCAACATCCAGAGTTAGGATTTGAAGAGGAAAACACTTCTAGATATATAAAAGAAATATTGACAAGAGAAGGAATAGAGTATAAAGAATTTGCTAAAACAGGAGTATGTGGAATAATAAGAGGTGAAAAGAAATTAGAGAATGAAAAGGTTGTTGCATTGAGAGCAGATATAGATGCCCTACCTATTGAAGATAAAAAGAGTTGTAAATATTCATCTAGGATAAGTGGAAAAATGCACGCATGTGGTCATGATGGACATACTGCTATATTATTAGGAGTTAGTATTTTGTTAAATAAGCATAAAGAACTTTTTGGTGGAACTGTTAAGTTAATTTTTGAACCAGCAGAAGAAACTACAGGTGGAGCCAAAAATATGATAGAAGAAGGTGTGTTAAAGAATCCAAATGTTGATGCTATTTGTGGTCTTCATGTAGATGAATGTTTTAATTCTGGAGAAATTAAAGTAAGACGAGGAACTGTTAATGCAGCATCCAATCCTTTTAGCATAAAAATTATAGGATCAGGTGGACATGGGGCATATCCAAAAGATACAGTAGATCCAATTGTAATAGCAGGGCATATAATAACTTCTCTTCAAGATATAGTAAGTAGGGAAATAAATCCTTTAAATCCAGCAGTAGTGACAATAGGAAGTATTCATGGGGGAACAGCTCCTAATATAATTCCAGGAGAAGTTACTTTAAGTGGAATTATAAGAACTATGAGTATGACTGATAGAGAGTTTGCAAAAAAAAGATTAAAGGAAATAGTTGATGGCATTTGTTTGACTTTTAGAGCTAAAGCTGAGATTGAAATAGAAGATTCTTATCCTTGCTTATATAATGATGATACTATGGTTTCTTTATTAGAAAGTTCAGCTAAGAAAGTATTAGGAGAAGAAGGAGTTAAGGTTCAAGAAAATCCTAAAATGGGAGTTGAAAG
The DNA here is from genome assembly GCF_000320405.1 of Clostridium celatum DSM 1785. Lineage (GTDB taxonomy): Bacteria > Bacillota > Clostridia > Clostridiales > Clostridiaceae > Clostridium > Clostridium celatum. The sequence goes on from NZ_KB291650.1 coordinate 39,151, forward strand.
TTTTGCATATTTTGCAAATGAAGTTCCGGCTGTATTTTATTTCTTAGGATGTAGGAATGAAACTAAAGGAATAATTCATCCAGCACATAATAGTTTATTTGATATAGACGAAGAATGTTTATCTTTAGGGGTAGCTATACAATGTGAATTTGTTGTGGATTATTTGACAAGATGAGAAAATAATATTAATCTATTACAATGGGGAAAATATATACAAGTAGATAAGTTATAGGAGTTGATTTTTTGAAAATTGAAATAGGAACAAATGAAGCAGGTCAAAGACTTGATAAATTTTTAAGAAAGTATTTAAAGGATGTACCATTAAGTGCAATTTTTAAAGCTTTAAGAAAAGGTGATGTAAGAGTAAATGGGCTTAAAAAGAAAGAAAATTACTCTTTAGAATTAGGTGATGTTATCGAAATCAAATATCTTCAAAGTAAGCAAGAAAAGAAAGTAGATACATTTATAAAAGTTAATGCAAGTGGGCTAATGATTACCTATGAAGATGATAATATATTAATAGTTGAAAAATGGCCTGGAGTTTTAGTTCATCCAGATCAAAAGGGAGCAGAGCCTTCACTTACAGATTATGTATTATCTTACCTAAATAATAAAGGGGATTATATACCAGAAAGAGAAAAAACATTTACTCCAGCACCTTGTAATAGATTAGATAGAAATACATCAGGTGTTGTAATATTTGGTAAAAATTTCGAAGCATTAAGAACTATGAATGAAATGATAAGAGAAGGAAAAGTAAAGAAATATTATAATGCGTTAGTTAAAGGCAAAATTAAAGACGGATTATATAAAGGATATATTTCTAAGGATGAAAATGAAAATATATCTAAAGTTTATGATGAAAAGAAACCTAATACAAAAGAAATTGCTATGGAAGTTAAAACAGTACAAACTTGTGGAAGTTTTTCACTTTTAGAGATTGATTTAATAACTGGTAGAAGTCATCAAATAAGAGCTCATTTAGCTCATTTAGGAAATCCAATTATAGGTGATTTTAAATATGGTGATAAAAAACTTAATTCATTCTTTGATAATAAGTTTGGATTAAATTATCAATACCTTTATGCATATAAACTTATATTTAAAGGTGGAGAAGGAAAGCTTGAATATTTAAAGAATAAGACAATAGCAGAATCTCTACCTCCAATGTTTAAAAAGATTAGAAAGGATGTATTTAGGGTAACTATATAACATAAAAGGGGTAAGTTATGGAAGAGAAATCATTGGGTCGTAGTTTTCTTATATTATCTGTAGCGGGAATATTAGTTAAAATATTATCAGCTGCGTATGTTCCGGTACTAAAGGCAATTATTGGAGACGATGCAATAGGAATATATCAAGCAAGTTATACTTATTTTGTATTTATACTGGCGATAACAAGTCTTGGAGCACAACCAGCAGTTACTAAAGTTGTTTCTGAACTTAGAGCAATGGGACATCATAAAGATGCATTAAGAGCTATGAAAATTGCAAGAAAATATTTAATTATAATAGGTGGAGCCATAACAGTAATATTTATATTGATAGCAAAGCCTCTTGCAAAAGCAACTGATTGGGAAAGAGCATCGTTATCTCTTATATTTTTGGCACCTACTATACTGTTTAGCTGTATATTAGCAGCTTATAGAGGATACCTTCAAGGAATTGAAGATATGAAAAATTTAGCAGTATCTCAAGTTATAGAACAAATAGCAAATATAGTAATAAGTTTAGTTTTTGCATTTTTACTAATTAAGGTAAGTATTGAATGGGGAAGCGCAGGAGGAACTGTAGGAACTACTGTAGGGGCCATTATAGCTGTAGTATACATAATATATATATATAATAAATATGATTATGAAGATGAGGCTATAGAAAATGATAATAGTGATAAGCAATTAAGTGATAAAAAAATATTAAAAAAGCTTATCGCATATGGATTACCAATTATATTAGTGGCAGGTATGCAAAATGCAAGTTCATTAGTTGATGCTATAGTTGTAAAAGGGAAATTATTAGATTCAGGTTTTACGGAGAGTGAGGCTAGTATTAGATATGCAGTTTTAGTATTTTATAATACGTTATTATACGTTCCATTAGCCATAGTAACTGCATTAAGCTCTGCTGTATTCCCAAAAATAATTCAGGCATTTACAAGTAGGAATAGAAAAGAGTTAAAAGTACAAATTGCATATACTTATAAATTAACTTATTTAATAACAATTCCATCTGCATTTGGTCTTGCTATATTAAGTAAAGAAATATATATCATGATATTTGGATCTACAAATGGATATAATTTACTAATGTATGGGTCAGTAGTATTAATTTTAATGTCTATTACAACTATTCAAAATACAATATTACAGGGTATAAATAAGCTATATTTAGTATTAACAACAGCTTTTATAGGTGTTGTAATTAAATTAGTCATAGAATCTTTACTTGTTGGTATTAAGGAAATAAATATTTTAGGTGCTGTAATAGCAACTTTCTTTACATTTTTAATTCCAGCAATAATAAATCAAAATAGATTAAGAAGAATATTTAGAATTAAAATTCCTGTAATAAGACTTGCCATAATTCCTTTTATATCATCTTGTGTAATGGGGATAGTTATTTATAGTATAAGAATGCCACTTAATAGATTAATAAATATATTTGAAGGTGGAAGGCTTTCAATTACTTTTATGGTATTATTTTTAGTTGCTATAGGAGGAATTGTATATTTATTAATTTCTATTTTCTTAGGTGGAATAACTAAAAAGGACTTAGATGGGTTTTCACCTAAGCTATTTACATTATTACCAAGATTTTTACGTAAAAAAATGTAATATTTTAAATAATAAAAAGAGTTTGTAGAAATTAACTACAAACTCTTTTTTGTGAAATAAAATCTTATGATTAAAAGATTTCCTAGGAAATTTTTTAAAAATCTTCGTCTATACCAAATCTACTTAAATAAGCAAAAATTCCATAAGTTAAAACTAAAATTATTATGTTTTTAGTAATAAATAAATCGCCTAAGAGTCTGTTAGCAAATAATCTTATCATAAGAAATACTAAAACTCCTGTAAGAAAGAAGATAATAATGTTAGCCGTGCATATATTTAGATCGATATGCTTTTTTACTTCATGTAAATTTATTATTAAGCTAATGGATGAGGTAATACATATAGTTATTGCATAAGAAAAAATATTTATGCTAGGAATAGCAGTTAATGTATAAAGGCAAATAACTTCGACTACAGATACTATAATAGAATTTCTAAGGATTATACTTTGTCTATTTAGACCATTTAAAATACCAAACATTGTATTAGCGGTGAAAAAAATTGGTGCTGATAATGAAGAAAGTTTTATATAAAGTCCTAAGTCATCTCTTCCGAAAAACATCATACCTAAAGAATCAGGTATTACCAAGCAAATAATATTAGTTGCCATTCCTAGTAAAAAGGCTATCTTTAAAACTGTTTTAATTCTATGTGTAGCATTATAATAATCTCCTTCACTTATACTTTTAGATAAATCAGGAACTAAAAGTGAATTTATAGAATTAACAACTATTAGGGGAAAAGTAACTATAGTAAGAGCCATACCAGAAAATTTTCCTATTAAATTTAGAGCCGCGCTATAATCAATACCAGAAGCAACCAATTGACGTGGTACTATTAGTGTTGAAATAGTTGAAAAGCCATTAGATAAAAAACCATTTAAACAAAGTGGAAGTGAAATTACTAAAACATTAAAAAGTAATTGAGCTCTACTTTCTGTTTTTTCATAGCTTTTAGGAAGTTGTTTTGATATTTTTTTATAATAAGCATAAAGCAAAAGTAAACTTTGCAACTCACCAAGTGCTAGTGAAACGTACGCTAATGTAACTAAAGAAGAAAGTGTTTGTGCTTTAAATACATAAACTAATAAGCTTATAATAATTATTCTCATAGCTTTTTCAAAGATGTCAACAAAAGCAGGAACTACTATTTTTGATATACCATAAAAATATCCTTTTAATATGTTGGAAAGAGCTATAAATATCATTGCAGGACAAGTAACTCTAATAGCGTTTAATGTACGGGTATCTTGTATTCCGTATTTACTTATGTAAGGAGATAATATAAATACTAGAATACCTATTATAACTGCCCAGATTATATTAAAGGAAGCTACTGTACGTATTGTTTTAAATAAATTATTATATTCGCCTTTAGATGAATATATTGCAGAACGTTGAGAGATAGCAGCAATCACGCCAGCAGTCATAAGACATATAAAAAGGTTATATATAGGCATTACTAAACCGTAAAGTGCCACACCTTCAGGTCCACTAATCTTTGATAAATAAATAGAAAAAATAAAGCCTAAAATACCAGTGGTAATATTTGATGCGGTTAAAAAAAATGAGTTTTTAAAGAAATTATCCTTTTCCAAATAGATTCCCCCCTAAGTAAGATTTTAAATTATAGCCTTGTTAATGAAACTTAAGTTTTAAAAAGATAATTCTTAAGTGAGTATACAAGCTTAATTAACTATATTTAATAAGTAATATACATATAAATGATATTTATGTTAAATTACATTAATACTTATTCAGTAAAATAAAGGAATATGATTAATATAAATTTTTGTATTAAGTAATAATTCATATGTTAAAAATATAAATTATTAATAAAGAGGGGGAGTTGAGATGAAAAGATTTTTGAAATTTTTATGTTTAGCTACAGTAGTTATAACTTTAGCTTTTGGTATATATGAATTCAGTAATAAATATAATTTAAATTTAATTTATTCAAATATAGAATGGTCAATAAATATAAAAGATTGCATAGATGCTGTCTCTTTTGATTTTGATAATGAAGGTAATATATATATAGCTTATAAAGATTATATAAAGGTAATTAAAGATAACAAGGAAGAAGTTTTATTAAAGCAAGATAGCTTTAATATTTATGATATTGCCTGCTATAAAGGAGATATTATAATAGCAACAGGAAATGATATTTTAAGGTATTATAAAGATGATAAAAAGTTAATTCAGTTAGTGGAAAATATGCCGAATAAAGGATTGAATAAAGAAACTAAAATAATAATAAATAATGATGATTTCTACATTACAATTGGATCTAATACTAACTCAGGAGTAGTAGAACAAAAAGGTGGAGAGGTTGATAAAGCTTCTTTTGAATGGATATCAACTGGTGTTAGTTATGGTAATACTAAAACGAGTGCATTTAGTGAGTTTGGTAAAATTATAAATGAAGGAGAAAAAATTAAAGAAGAAGCTTTAAGTAATGCATCAATTTTAAAATATAACTTGATATCAAATGAAATAATTACTTACTCAACAGGACTTAGAAATATAGAAGGATTAGACTTTGATAGTTCGGGAAAGATGATAGCAATAGTTGGTGGAATGGAGGATAGTGGTGTTAGACCAGTAAAGGATGACTTTGATTATATTTATGAAATAAAAGAGAAGGCATGGTATGGATGGCCAGATTTTAGTGGTGGAGATCCAATTATTTCACCTAGATTTGCAGATGAAGATAGTAAACTTTCCTTTGTTATAGCAAATCATCCTACTGAAGTTACATTAGGACCTATGTATCAGCATACTTCAGTTTCATCTCTAAGAGGATTAGCTATAGATGATGATGGTAACTTTTTAGTTAAAGACACAGTTATTTTTGCAGATAGTAAGAAAAATATTGTTTATGCAAAAGATAAAGATGGATATGTTAGGGAAATAATAGCATTAAATGATAATTGTAATATAAAAAAGATAAAATATTATAAATCTAGTATTTATATATTAGATAATAACATAGGGTGTGTATATAAAGTAGAAGTTGCAAATAATAATACTGGATTTAATATACCTAAATTTATGCTAATATTTTTAATTAATTTTCTTATAATAATTTTGATATGTTTATTGTATAAATACAAAAGAAGTAAGAAATAAGAAAAATATATAATAGAGATTTAGTAAGGATTTTACAGCTGTGTAAATAGTGTTAAAACATAGCTGTAAAATTTTTATATAAAAATTAAAAAATTTTGCATTATATTGGAGAAGTATTGTAATATGTGAATATGAGAAATTTAAGAGGAGTTAAATAAAAATAACATAATTTTACTCATTACATAATAAATTTATAGTAGTTCTATATTGAACAATAAAGAATGAAAAATTTATATTATGTAAAGGAGAATCTTATGGGAAAAACAATAATATTAAATCTTACAGATGTTAGAGTAAAAGGTGATATTTTAGATGTTGGGGAAAGCTATGGAGTTATATATAACATTTCTGAAGATGTAATAGAAGAGGTTTGTGTAGATTATGTGGAATGTGAAATTAAAGAAAGTAAAATGGTAGAACAATATGACACCTGTACTATGTTTTTTTCTTTAAGTAGCATATGGAGAGAAGGAGAAAGAGCGAACCTAGTTAAAGAAGTTAGTAAATATGTTAAGAAAGGTGGAGAAATTTTAATTTGGGATATCAATAAAGAAATGGGGGAAGTTTTTAGTAGTAATGTAATGGCAGTATTGCCTAGAGGCAAGATAAAAGAATTTGAGTTTAAAAATTTAAATCCTATAGTCAAGTCGAATATAGAGGATACAAAGAAAATAATAAGTCCAATATATGAGATAAAAGAGGAAAAAGTATGGGAGGATATATTTTTTATAAAAGCAGAAAAAATTATTTAACAAGGGGAAGAAAAATGAAAGTTTTATTAACAGCAATAAATTCTAAATTTATTCATAGCAATTTAGCTATAAGATATTTAAAAGCATTTACAGAAGATCTTAATTATGACTGTACTTTAAGAGAGTTTTCTATAAATGATAGAGATGAAAAAGTTTTAGAAGAGATAATTAAAGAAAAACCTGATGTAGTAGCCTTTTCAACTTATATTTGGAATATAGAAATGGTAAAAAGATTATCTTCACTTATTAAAATAGTTAATAAGAATATAGAAATACTTTATGGTGGGCCTGAAGTATCATATGATAGTTTAAATATATTAAAAGAACTTGAAGGTGATTATATTATTTGTGGAGAAGGTGAAAAAACTTATAGGGAATTTATTGAATATAAATTAGGTAAAGGAAATATTCAAGATATTAGAGGTCTATACTTTAAAGAAAATGACGAAGTTATAGCTAATGGTAATAGACCTCTTATGAATATGAATGAAATAGTATTTCCTTACAAGGAAGATGAAAATTTAGATAATAAAATAGTTTATTATGAAGGGTCTAGGGGATGTCCATTTAATTGTAAATATTGTTTATCTTCAACTACTCATGGTGTAAGGTTCTTAGATATTGATAGAGTTAAGAAAGAGCTACAGTTCTTTATTGATAAAAAAGTTAAGTTAGTTAAATTTGTTGACAGAACTTTTAATTGTAATTTTAAATTCTCTATGGCAATATGGGAGTTTTTAATAAATGCAGATACTAAAACTCAATTTCATTTTGAAATATCAGCAGATATACTAAAGCCGCAAGAATTAGAGCTTTTAAGAAAAGCGCCAAAGGATAGATTTCAGTTTGAAGTTGGAGTTCAAACAACTAATGATGATGTACTTAGTAGGATTAATAGATTTGTTAACTTTAGCGATATAAAGGAAAAAGTTGTTGAGTTACTTGAAATAAGAAATATTAAACAACACTTAGATTTAATTGCAGGACTTCCAGGTGAGGATATAGTATCTTTTAAAAAATCTTTTAATGATGTTTACAGTATTGAACCAGAAGAAATTCAATTAGGATTTTTAAAATTACTTAGAGGATCTTCTATGAGAGAAGAGGCTGAGGAATATGGAATGAAATACTCACCATTTCCACCATATGAAATTTTAGAAACAAAAGATGTATCTTATGATGAATTGTTAGTATTAAAAAAAGTAGAACATATGGTAGATAAGTATTATAATTCTCAAAAGTTTAATAATATAATTAAATACTTAATTAAATCCTTTGACACTCCGTATGATTTTTATTTAGCGCTAGGAAACTACTTTGATTTAAAGGGGTATTTTGATAGAAACATAGGAAATAGTGAATATTACAAGGTATTTTTAGATTTTAATAGTGAAATAACAAAGTTAGATAGTAATATTTTACGTGACATAATAAAATATGACTACTTAAAATTTAATAAGAGAAGAGGGATGCCAGATTTCTTAAAAAGCGATATTGAAAAAGAAAAGGAACATAAAATTAAAGAAATATTTAGAGAGGAGTATTCTTTTAAGGATTATTACATAGAAAGTTTTTGTGTAGATATCAATAAGTTTATTGATGAAGAGGTTATTAATAAAAATAGAAGTTATTTCTTAATAGGATATGAGGGCGATATCATAGATATAACAAATAAAGTAAGTAAAATCCAATGGGAATAACAGCAAAAAAATATAAGAGAAAAATATTCACAAAATAGTAATATTTATAAAAATAAAATATTGTTTAGGAAATGTTAACAAAAAAAAGTTGAAAAATTGTTAAAACCGTGTATAATAAAAAGAGATAAAAAGTAATTAATACTATATAAAGTATTAATATTTATATTATCCAAGTTGTTACAGTAAAGGTGGTGAGACTTTGGCATTAGAAGCAATTAATGAGATAAAAGAGGCTGAAAAGAAAGCAGAAGAAATGATCTCTGAAGCAAATCAAAAAGCTAAAGAAGTTGTAAATGAAGCTACTAAAGAAGCAAACATTAAATATGATGAAATAATAAGCGTTGCAAAAACAAAAGCAAATGATTTATTAAATGCTGCTTTAGAAGAAGGAAACAACAAAGCTAAACCTATCTTAGAGATGGGTGAAAAAGAAATTGAGGCTATAAAAAATATGTCTCAAGAAATAAAAGATAATGCTATTAATATAGTTGTTGAGAGGATAGTGAAGATTCATGGCAATAGTTAAGATGAACAAATTCACTTTGCTAACCTTTGAATCAAAGAAAGAAGAGTTACTTCAAAGATTACAAGGATTTTCAAATGTAGAATTTATAAATCTACAAGATGAGAATTTACTAGAAGCTAACGAATATTTAAAATCACTTTCAAAAGATGAAGTAGATTCAAACATAGCAAAGTATGAAGAAGATTTATCAAAGGCTAAAATGACTCTAGACTTTTTAAATAGCTATATGCCTAAAAAGTCAGGTTTAAAAGCATTAGAGGATGACAAGGAAGACTTAACTATTGAGGAATTAGAAAATGCAGTTAATAAAATTAACTGGCTTGAAATTTACAACAAGGTTAAGGAAAAGGAAGATGAGCTTCACGCTATAGAAGGCCAAATTACTAAGCTAGAAGGCGAAATTGAAGTTTTAACTCCATGGCAAGCCTTAGATATTTCTTTTGAAGCTCTAAATGAGTTGAAAATGGTAAGTAGCTTTGTGGGAAGTATTTCCAAGCAATGTGAAGAAGAACTTACAAAAGCTTTAGATGCAGGATATGTTGAAATTATCTCAAGAGGCAATAGTGATACTAATGTTTTAGTTATAGTGGAAAAAGAAAAATATGATGAAACATTATCACTTTTAAGAGGATTTGGATTTAGCTCATTTAAATCTGAATTTGATAAAGTGCCGCAAGTGGTAATTACTAACAATGCTCATCAAATAGAAGAGTTAAAATCAAAAATATTCTTTATTAAAGAAGAAATAGCTTCTTTTGAAGAAGATTTTAAGAAAATGAAGTTAGTTTATGACTATCTTTCAAATCAAGTTTTAAGATATAAAGCTTCAAATAATTTTTTAAGAACTACTAATACTGTTACTATTCAAGGATGGTGTGAAGTAGAGAAAAATGAAGAACTTCAAAATATATGTAACGAAGTCTTAAAAGATGAATATTACATTGCATTTGAAGAGGTTAAGGAAGATGAGGTTGAAGAAGTTCCTGTAAAACTTAAAAATGGATTACTGAATAAGACCTTTGAATCTGTTACAGAAATGTACAGCCTGCCTAAATATAATGAAGTAGATCCTACACCATTATTAGTACCATTCTACTTAATATTCTTTGGTATGATGGTTGCTGATGTTGGATATGGATTAGTAATGTTAATAGCTGCATTTTGTGCAATGAAATTCTTAAAGCTAAATAAGAAAAATGAAGATTTCGCAAGATTCTTCTTATTCTTAAGTATACCAACTATAGTTATAGGGTTAATTTATGGATCATTCTTTGGTGATGCTGTGAAAATACCAGGACTTATAAATCCAACTGAAGATGTTAATACTCTTTTAGTTGCTTCAATAGTATTTGGTGTTATTCAAATATTCTTTGGTTTATGTATAAAAGCATATACACTTATTAAATCAGGAAAGCCTAAAGATGCATTTTATGATGTTGGTTCATGGCTTATAACTTTAATATCAATTGGTGTATTAGCTGGTTGTATAATGTTAGGTTGGCCATCAGTAGTTAAATATATTGCAATAGCTGCTATGATATTTGGTATGCTTGTTATAGTATTAACTGGTGGTAGAGCAGAAAAAACAAAAGGAGCTCAAATTGGGCAAGGGCTATATGCTTTATATGGAATAACAAGTTATATAGGTGACTTAGTATCATATACAAGACTTATGGCACTTGGATTATCAGGTGGATGTATTGCAGGAGCATTAAACTTATTAATGAAATCATTAACTGGTCCAGCAATTATATTATTACCTTTCGTGTTCGTAGCAGCTCACGTATTTAATCTATTACTTGGATTACTTGGAGCATATGTTCACACAGCAAGATTACAATACGTAGAATATTTCTCAAAATTCTATGAAGGTGGAGGAAAAGCATTTACTCCATTTAAAGCATCAGAAAAATATATGAATTTAAAAGAAAACTAGGAGGATTTTAAAATGAATATGACATGGATACAATTTTTTATGGAAAATAACGGTGGGTTAATATTTGCAGCTATAGGTGTTGCATTAGCAGTTGGATTATCAGGTATAGGTTCAGCTAAAGGTGTTGGACTAGTTGGGGAAGCAGCTTCAGGATTAGTTACAGAAGAACCAGAAAAGTTCGGTAAAGCATTAGTTCTTGAATTATTACCAGGTACTCAAGGTTTATACGGTTTCGTTGTTGGTTTCGTTGCTTACACTAAGATGTCTTCAGGAATGTCTTTAGAACAAGGTTTATACTTAATTGGTGCTTGTTTACCAATAGCTTTAGCAGGTTTATTCTCAGGTATAGCTCAAGGTAGAGTTGCTGCTTCAGGTATTCAAATATTAGCTAAGAGACCAGAACACAATACAAAAGGAATCATCTTATCAGCAATGGTTGAAACTTATGCATTATTAGGATTCGTTATATCATTCATGCTAGTAAGTATGGCAATGTAATAAGTCTGACAATATAAGATTGGAGATATAAATATGTCAAATGTAAAGAATATGACTTCTAAGATCCTTAAGGATGCAGAAGCTAGAAAGGAAAATATCTTAGCTACAGCACAAGAAGAAAGAAACAAAATTGTTTCTAAAAAAGAAAGTAGTGCAAATGAAATTGCAAAAGAAATTTTAGAAAAAGCTGAAATAGAAGCTAAATCTAAAAAGGAAAGAGTAATTTCAGGAGCTAAATTAAAGGTTAGAAATAATAAATTAGCTGTTAAGCAAGAAATTATAGATGAAGTATTTGAAAAAAGCATAGATAAATTAACTAAGCTTTCTAAAGAAGAATTCTTAAATTTTGTAAGAAATACAATTTCTTCAATGAATTTAAGTGGTAAACAAAACTTAATCCTAAATAAGCAAGGATTAGAATTTGTAAATGCATCATTTATAGAAGAATTAAATTCAAAAGTAAATGCAGAGATTACTTTAAGTGAAACAGTTGGAAACTTTAAAGGTGGTTTCATTTTAGAAAATAACGGCATAGAAATAAATAGCACTTATGAAGCTTTAGTAAGCTCATTAAGAGATGAGTTAGAGTTTGAAGTAGCAAAGGTGTTATTTAATTAAGGAGGGGTAGTATGGATGTAATGCAATTTACTCAAGCTCTTTCAAGAATTTGGGTATTGGAAACAAGACTCCTTGATAAAGCCAAAGTAGAAAGAATGCTAGAAGCAAATTCTGCTGATGAGGTTTTAAAAATACTTGGGGAAACTGAGTATGCAAATTTAATGGGCAATGTTAAAAGAGCTAGTGATTATGAAGAAATTTTAAGTAATGAACTTAAAAGAGTATATAAATTAGTTTATGAACTTTGTCCAGTAAAAGAAATCGTAGATCTTATGAGTACTAAGTATAAGTACCACAATATAAAGGTATTATTAAAAGGAAAATTCTTAAATAAAGACTTTTCTAATATGTTAATAGACTTAGGAAGAGAAGATTTAAATGAGCTAAAGAGAAAAATTGATACAGATAACTTTAGAGAATTAAAGGGAAATGTAGAAAAAGCAGTTTTAGAAGTAATAGCTGATTTTGAAACAAACAAAGATCCTCAAAATATTGATATTATAGTAGATAAATATATGTTTGACGAGTTGGTTCAAATTAAAAAATCTTTAAACTATAAGTTTACAGATAAGCTTGTAAATGCAATTATTGATTCTACAAATATTAAGACTTTACTAAGAATTAAAAAGCAAGGTAAGGGAAGAGAATTTGCAAATGAAGTGCTAGTAAAGGGTGGATCAATAAGTAAGGATACTTTAGTATCTATAATAAATGAGACACCTGAAAATATTATTTCTAAATTAAGCTCTAGCATATATTCAGATTTAATAAAAGAAGGTGTTGAAGGTTACATAGCTAGCAATTCAGCAAATCTTTTAGAAAAATTAAGTGATAACTATATAATGGATATAATGAAGAGTGGTAAGCTTGTATCATTTGGACCAGAAAGAATATTATCATACATTTATGCTAAAGAAACAGAAATTAAAATAATAAGAATTATTATGGTAGGAAAGCTTAATAATATTGCTGAAGGAGTAATAAGAGAAAGGCTGCGTGATATATATGTATAAGAAAATCGGAGTAGTTGGCGATAAAGACTCAGTTTTAGCTTTTAAAGCTCTAGGAATTGATGTATTTCCAGTAGTAGAAGCTGATGAAGCAAGAATTGCAGTCGATAGAATGGCTATGAATGGATATGCAGTTATCTTTGTAACAGAACAAGTTGCAGTTACAATTGAAGAAACAATTGAACGTTACAATAAGCAAATACTTCCTGCTGTAATATTAATTCCAAGCAATCAAGGAACTTTAAATATAGGTTCAAAGAGAATTAGTGATAGTGTGGAAAAAGCTGTTGGTGTAAATATTTTATAGGAAGGCAGGTTAGAGATTTGAAGACCGGAAAGATAATCAAGGTTGCAGGTCCTTTAGTTGTTGCTGAAGGAATGGACGAAGCAAATATATACGACATGGTTAAGGTTGGAGAAAAGGGTCTTATCGGAGAAATCATTGAAATGAGAGGCGATAAGGCATCTATCCAAGTTTACGAAGAAACTACAGGAATAGGGCCAGGGGACCCAGTTGTTACAACTGGTGAACCATTAAGTATAGAACTTGGGCCAGGACTTATAGAGTCAATGTTTGATGGTATACAAAGACCACTAGACGCATTTGAAAAAGTAGCTCAATCACCATTCTTAACAAAAGGTATTTCAGTTACTTCATTAAATAGAGAAAGAGTATGGAACTTTACGCCAGTTGCTAAGGTTGGAGATAAGGTTGAAGCTGGAGATGTTATTGGTACAGTTCAAGAAACTGCAGTTGTTCTTCACAAAATAATGGTACCTTACGGAATAGAAGGTACTATTAAAGAAATAAAATCAGGAGACTTCACAGTTGTTGATACAGTTTGCGTTATTGAAACTGCAAAGGGAGACAAAGAAGTTCAAATGATGCAAAAATGGCCAGCAAGAAAAGGTAGACCATTTGCACAAAAATTAAAACCAGAAGCACCAATGACTACAGGACAAAGAGTTATAGATACTTTCTTCCCAGTAGCTAAGGGTGGGGCGGCTGCAGTACCAGGTCCTTTCGGAGCAGGTAAGACAGTTGTTCAACACCAAATTGCAAAATGGGGAGATGCTGAAATAGTTGTTTACGTTGGATGTGGTGAACGTGGTAACGAAATGACAGATGTTCTTAATGAATTCCCAGAATTAAAAGACCCTAAAACTGGTGAATCTCTAATGAAGAGAACAGTTCTTATAGCAAATACTTCAAACATGCCAGTTGCTGCCAGAGAAGCTTGTATATATACAGGTATCACAATAGCTGAATACTTCAGAGATATGGGATACTCAGTATCAATCATGGCTGACTCTACTTCAAGATGGGCAGAAGCATTAAGAGAAATGTCTGGTAGACTTGAAGAAATGCCAGGGGATGAAGGATATCCAGCATACTTAGGTTCAAGACTAGCTGATTACTATGAAAGAGCTGGTAAAGTTGTTTGTTTAGGTAAGGATGGAAGACAAGGTGCTGTTACTGCAATCGGTGCGGTTTCGCCTCCAGGAGGAGACCTTTCTGAGCCTGTTACTCAATCAACACTTAGAATAGTTAAAGTTTTCTGGGGATTAGATGCTCAACTTGCATATAAGAGACACTTCCCAGCTATAAACTGGATTAATTCTTATTCATTATATGCTGATACTATAGATAGTTACTTAAACAAGACAGTTGCTGATGATTGGTCAAGTCTTAGACAAGAAGCTATGACTTTACTTCAAGAAGAATCAGGACTTCAAGAAATAGTAAGTTTAGTTGGTATTGATGCATTATCAGAAAAAGATAGATTAAAATTAGAAGTTGCTAAGTCTATAAGAGAGGACTATTTACAACAAAATGGTTTCCACGAAATAGATACTTACACTTCACTTGATAAACAATATAGAATGTTAAAGCTTGTATTATTATTCAGAAAAGAAGCTGAAAGAGCTTTAGATGCAGGGATTTACTTAGATAAGGTATTAAACTTAGAAGTAAGAGATAAAATTGCAAGAAGTAAGTATATCCATGAAGATGACATTGCTAAGATGGATGATATTGCTGCTGAATTAAGAGCTGACATCGATACTTTAATTAGCGAAGGAGGAGTTCTTAATGCTTAAGGAATATAGAACAGTAACAGAAGTTGTTGGACCTTTAATGGTTGTTGAAGGTGTTAGCGGCGTTAAGTATGATGAACTAGTTGAAGTTGAAATACAAACTGGTGAATTAAGAAGAGGTAAAGTTCTTGAAGTTAATGGATCTAAAGCAATGGTTCAGTTATTTGAAGGTTCTTCAGGAATTAACTTAAAAGGAACTAAGGCTAAATTCTTAGGTAAGCCACTTCAACTTGGTGTATCAGAAGATATGTTAGGTAGAGTATTTGATGGTATGGGTCATCCAATTGATAATGGACCAAAGATAATACCAGAAAAGCAATTAGATATAAATGGGGAAGCAATTAACCCAGTATCAAGAAATTTCCCATCAGAGTTTATACAAACAGGTATATCTGCTATTGATGGATTAAATACACTTGTTAGAGGACAAAAGTTACCAGTTTTCTCTGGTTCAGGTCTTCCACACGCACAATTAGCTGCTCAAATAGCAAGACAAGCGACTGTTTTAAATTCAGATGCTAACTTTGCCGTTGTATTTGCAGCTATAGGTATAACATTCGAAGAATCTCAATTCTTCGTTGATGAATTTAAGAAGACTGGTGCTATAGATAATGCTGTATTATTTATGAACCTTGCTTCTGACCCAGCTATCGAAAGAATAGCTACTCCAAGAATGGCATTAACTGCTGCTGAATTCTTAGCATACGAAAAAGATATGCATGTTCTTGTTATCATGACTGATATAACTAACTATGCTGAAGCTTTAAGAGAAGTATCAGCTGCTAGAAAGGAAGTTCCTGGTAGAAGAGGTTACCCAGGTTACCTATATACTGACCTTTCTACATTATATGAAAGAGCAGGTAGAATTAATGGAAGAGGTGGATCAATCACTCAAATTCCAATATTAACAATGCCTGAAGATGATAAAACACATCCAATTCCAGATTTAACTGGATATATTACAGAGGGGCAAATAATCCTTTCAAGAGAATTATACAAAAAGGGAATTATGCCTCCAATAGATGTTCTACCATCACTTTCAAGACTTAAAGATAAGGGTATCGGTAAAGGAAAAACTAGAGAAGACCATGCTGATACAATGAACCAATTATTCTCAGCTTATGCACAAGGTAAGCAAGCTAAGGAATTATCAGCAATCTTAGGTGAATCTGCATTATCAGATACAGATAAGAAATTTGCTAAGTTTGCAGAAGCTTTTGAAGAACAATATGTTTCTCAAGGGTTTGAAACAAATAGATCAATAGAAGAAACTTTAAATTTAGGTTGGAAATTACTTAAGATTCTTCCTAAGACAGAACTTAAGAGAATCAGAGATGAATATCTTGAAAAGTATATGCCAAAGGGAGATGAAGAGTAGAATATGGCAAAGTTAAATGTCAATCCTACTAGAATGGAGCTATCTAAGCTGAAGAAAAGACTATCTACAGCTTCAAGAGGGCATAAGCTTCTTAAAGATAAACAAGATGAATTAATGAGACAATTCATTAACCTTGTTAAATATAACAATGAACTTAGAAAATCGGTAGAAGCTGAACTTGAAGGGTCTTTTAAAGATTTCGTTATGGCAAGTGCTGTAATGAGTTCAGAATTCTTAGAAGAAGCAGTTGCTTATCCAAAAGATAGCGTATCTGTTGAAGTAGGAACAAAAAACATAATGAGTGTTAATGTTCCACAAATGAAATTCCACAGACAATTACAAGATAGTGAAGGAAGCATTTACCCATATGGTTTTGCAAATACATCTTCTGAATTAGATGATGCTATAGGTAAGCTAGAGTCAATACTTCCAAAGTTACTTGAATTAGCTGAAGTTGAAAAATCAACACAGCTTATGGCTGATGAAATTGAAAAGACAAGAAGAAGAGTTAATGCTCTTGAATATATGACAATTCCTCAATTACAAGAAACTATTAAGTTTATAAGAATGAAACTTGATGAAAATGAAAGAGGAGCTTTAACTAGACTTATGAAAGTTAAAGATATGATTCAAGCAAGAGCTGCAGAATAGTATTAATAAGTATCTTCTTATGAAGTCTACGGTATAAGTAAAAATAATTAGTTTTACTTAAACACATTATCACTAGGGATAACAGGTATAAAGCTATATTTATACCTGTTATTTTCATATTATGGATATAAATTATATATTTGATAAAAAGAAGATTTAATAGTATAATGCTTATAGAATACGTAAGAAGAATATAAGTTGATATAACAAGGAGAGTTTTAATGAATTATTTCATAGCTATAATTATTGCTTTTTCTATAGTATTTTTGATAACTCCATTACTAATGAAGTTATCATTTAAATATAATTTTACAGATAAACCTACTAGTAGAAAAAAGCATAGGGGTGAAATTCCTCTTTGTGGTGGAATATCTATGTTTATTGGATTTTTCACAGCATATTTTATAATACTTCGTAATAATAATTTTGATGAAAAGTATGGAATTTTTGTAGGAGCATTATTAATTTTATTAATAGGAATAGTAGATGACTATTATAAGAGCGTTGGAAAAGAATTTGCTATAACTCCAAGATTAATAATACAATTATTAGCAGCAGTTATAGTATATAAATCAGGAGTATCTTTTGAAGGCTTTACCAATCCACTAACTGGGGTATACTTGCATTTACCGGAAATAGTTCAGTTTATTTTAACTATAACTTGGATTTTTGGAGTAACAACAGTTATAAATTGGTCTGATGGAATGGATGGATTAGCAGGAGGATTATCATTTATATCAGCAATGACTTTTGCAACAACTGCTATAATATTAGTTCAACCTACATCATTATTATTTTCCCTTATATTAGGGGCTGTAGTATTAGCTTTCTTATTTTATAATAAGTATCCAGCAAAGATATTTATGGGAGATTCAGGTGCAAACTTTTTAGGATTTATTTTAAGTATAATTGCTTTAGATGGTGCTTTTAAAGGAGCAACAATATTGAGTTTGATGATACCTATATTAGCACTTGCAGTACCTATATTTGATAACTTATTTGTTGTATTTAAGAGATTTTCAGAAGGAAAACCAGTATATCAAGCAGATAGAAGTCAGATACATTACAGACTTCAAGCAAAAGGATTTAATACAAACCAAGTTGTTACATATATAAGTATAATAAGTTTAACTTGTAGCATAGTATCAATTATATTACTACTAATAAAATAATAAAGCTATTTACAAGAATGTAAAGAAATAGTATAATATATTAAAACTTATCAAGAGTGGTGGAGGGACTGGCCCGTTGAAACCCGGCAACCTATTAACTATATTAATGTGGTGCTAATTCCAACAGCTTATGGCTGATAGATAAGGATATTTTATAGGCATGAATTATATTAACCTAAGGGAAATATCCTTTAGGTTTTTTTGTGCTTAAAAAATAATTTTTAGTTAAGAAATTAGTAATTTATTTATGAGATTGGGGGCTATTTATATGAAAATTAATGAGTTATTTGAAAGTAAAAAGGTAGTATTTTCTTTTGAGATTTTTCCACCTAAAGCAACATCATCTATTGATACTATATACTCAACTTTAGAAGAACTAAAAGATTTGAAACCGGATTACATCAGCGTTACTTATGGGGCAGGAGGTAGTTTAACTAAAAATAAAACAACAGAGTTATCATCAATAGTAAAAAATAAGTATGGTGTAGAGTCAGTTGCACATTTAACTTGTATTAATTCAACAAAAGAAGAAATAAATATTATATTGGATGATTTAAAATTTAATGGTATTGAAAATATATTAGCTTTAAGAGGAGATGTTCCAGAGGGGGGGAATCATAAAGGGGATTTTAAATATGCATATGAATTAATTTCTCATATAAAGAAAAGAGGAGATTTTAACATACTTGGTGCATGTTATCCTGAAGGGCATGTAAAGGGGAGAGATTTAAAAGAGGACATGCTTCATTTAAAGATTAAAGAAGAAAGTGGAGCATCACAATTTATATCACAATTATTTTTTGATAATAATCATTTCTACAATTTATTAGAAGAGAAAGAGAAATTAGGTATAAAATCTCCTATACAAGCAGGAATAATGCCTGTAGTAAATAAAAAGCAAATAGAAAGAATAACATCTTTATGTGGTGTAAATATGCCAAAGAAGTTTATTAAAATAATGGAAAGATATGAGTATGATAAAGAAGCATTAAGAGATGCAGGAATTGCATATGCTGTTGAACAAATAGTAGATTTAATTTCTAGTGGAGTAGATGGAATACATTTATATAGTATGAATAATGCATATGTTGCTAGGAAAATTAATAATAGTATCAGTTCAATTATTAATTCTATTAATAAATAGATAATTTTAGGAGGAATGAATTATGGAAAAAGTAGAAAGCTTTGAATTAGATCATAGAAAGGTAAAAGCGCCATATATAAGAAAATGTTGTTTATTAAATGGCCCTAAAGGTGATGAGGTAACTAAATTTGATATTAGGTTTTTACAGCCTAATAAGGAGGCTTTTGGAACAGCAGCAATGCATGGATTAGAGCATTTATTAGCATTTGAGCTTAGAAAAAATTTAGATGGAATAATTGATTTATCACCAATGGGATGTAGAACAGGATTTTATTTAAGTATATTTGGGAATAGAGATAGTGAAGAAATAAAAGTAGCGGTAGAAAATGCTTTAAAAGAAATATTAGAAGCAAAAGAAATTCCAGCAGCAAATGAAATACAATGTGGAAATTATAGAGATCTTTCATTATTTGGAGCTAAAGAATATGCAAAAGAGGCACTAAATAAAGGTTTTTCCCTAAATATTTATGGTGAATAACTAAATCGAAAAATACTATTATAATATTTTAGGAACTGATATGATTTCATAAAGAATGTATAGCTTAGCGAAATTATAGCAGTTCCTAAAGATAAAGTTATGAATTTTTTAGACAGATAAGCTCTTTATAAGTTAGGTATATTTTTATTGAAAGTGGGGTAGTTAAATGGTAAATAGGGATGAAGTTTTAAGATACTTAGGTTTTAGGGGACAGATAATTGATGAAAAGCTTGAAGAACTTATAGATGAATGTAGGGAAACAGTAGTTGTAAAAAGTGATCCTAAATATGTTTATGGATATTTTAATATAGAAAATAATGATGAAGGTATTTTAATAAAGGATACTACATTGGTTTTAAAGGGTGAAGATATAAAAAATCATTTAAAGCATTGTGATAAATGTGCCTTAATGGTAGTAACTTTAGGATTAAATATCGAAAGAGAAATTATACTCAATGAGAAGATTAGTTTAACAAAGTCAATAGTTTTAGATTCATGTGCTACTACTTATATTGAAGAAGTTTGTGATAATATTCAAAATGATATAGAGCAATTTGCAAAGAAAAACAATTTAAATATTACCTCAAGATATAGTCCTGGATATGGGGATTTATCATTAGATTCACAGGAAAAAATATTAAGCGTAACTGATGCAAGCAAAAGAATAGGGGTTACAACTACAGAGCATAATATATTGTTTCCAAGAAAATCAGTAACTGCGATTATTGGATTAAGTAAGGGGAAAATACAAAAGACAAAGAGAGACTGTACTAAATGTAATAAATATAATAATTGTGTTTTTAGAAAGGGAGGAAGTAATTGTGGGAGTTAAGGAATTAATTAATAAAGAATTAATTTTATTTGATGGGGCAATGGGAACAATGCTTCAAAAAAATGGTCTAAAGTTAGGAGAAAATCCTGAAAAATTAAATTTTAGTCATGAAGATATGATTATAAAGATACATAAATCTTACATAGATTCAGGAGCAAATATTATTACTACTAATACCTTTGGAGCTAATAGATTAAAGCTTAAAGAAAGTGGCTATTCTGTAGAAGAGACAATAAGTAAAGCAGTATCATTAGCAAAAGAAGCAACAAAAGATACCAATGCATTTATAGCATTAGACATTGGACCTATAGGAGAGTTATTAGAGCCAATGGGGACTCTATCATTTGATGAAGCATATGAAATCTTTAAAGAGCAAATAATTATAGGGCATAAGGCTGGAGCGGATTTAATCCTTATAGAAACCATGACAGATTTGTATGAAGCAAAAGCAGCTATTTTAGCAGCAAAAGAAAATTGTAATTTACCTGTATTTTGTACTATGAGTTTTGAAGAGGATGGTAGAACATTTACAGGGTGTCTACCAAGTAGTATGGCAATTACTTTAGAGGGATTAGGTGTAGATGCTTTAGGGGTAAACTGCTCATTAGGACCAGATAAAATTTTAAAAGTAATAAAAGAAATTAAAAAGTATACTAACTTACCTTTAATGGTACAACCAAATGCAGGTCTTCCAAGTATAATTTTTGGAGAAGCAATATATGATATTTCAATAGAAGATTTTACAGAAGGAATAGAAGAGTTAATTAATGAAGGTGTATCTATTATAGGGGGATGTTGTGGTACAACTCCAGAGTTTATATCTTCAATTAGACTTTTAATAAATAGTAAAGAAATAATTTCTAGACCTAAAGTGAGTTTTACAGCTGTATGTAGTCCTTCAAAATTTATAGAAATAAATGGTGTAGAAGTAATAGGTGAAAGAATAAATCCAACAGGTAAAAAATTATTTAAAGAAGCTCTAAAGAATAATGATATGAATTATATACTTAAGCAAGGAATAGAGCAAGTAGAAGCTGGAGCCTCTATATTAGATGTTAATGTTGGATTACCAGAAATAGATGAAGTAAAATGGATTAGAGATTCGGTAAAATCCCTACAAGGAATTTTAGATACACCTCTTCAAATAGATTCAACTAATGTAGATGCTGTAGAAGCTGGACTTAGATATTATAATGGAAAAGCTATAGTTAATTCTGTTAATGGAGATGATGAGATATTAGATAAATTACTGCCTATAGTGAAGAAATATGGTGCAGCTGTAGTTGGTTTAACTTTGGATAAAGAAGGAATACCAGCGTTAGCAGAAGAAAGATTCAAGATAGCAGAAAAGATATTTAATAGAGCAATTAGCTATGGAATTAAAAAGGAAGATATATTTATAGATACATTAGTAATGCCAGTTTCTGCTGATGGACAAAGTGCAAAGGAAACTTTAAAAGCATTAAGATTAATTAGAGAAAAATTAGGTTTAAAAACTGTATTAGGAGTCTCTAATATATCATTTGGATTGCCTAGTAGAGAAATAATAAATAAGACTTTTCTATCTTTAGCATTAGAAGAAGGATTAAATTTACCTATAATGAATCCAAATTCAGAAGCAATGATGGAAGTGATAGATTCTTTTAAATTGCTATATAATTATGATAAAAAAGGGAGTAAATTCTTAGAGAAATATGGAAATAAAATTAAAAAAGAAGTTGTAGCAGAAAATAAAAATAATAGTGGCTTAAGCGAATTAATAATAAAGGGATTAAAAAAAGAAGCACAAACAGTAACAAAAGAACTTTTAAAAGAAAATGAACCTATAGATGTTATAAATAAGCATATTATTCCAGCATTAAATATTGTAGGAGAAAGATTTGAAAAAGGACAAATATTTTTACCGCAATTAATATCCTCAGCAGAAACGGTACAAAGTTCTTTTGAAATATTAAAAAATAATATAAAAATTAGTGATAATATAAATAGTGAAAAGATAATACTTGCAACAGTAAAGGGAGATATACATGATATTGGTAAAAATATTGTTAAAGTAATGCTTGAAAGCTATGGATTTCAAGTGATAGATTTGGGTAAAAATGTTGATAAAGAAGAAGTATTAAATTGTGCTAAAGAGCAAAATGTAAAATTAATAGGTTTAAGTGCTCTTATGACAACCACTGTAAAAAGTATGGAAGAAACTATTCAGTTATTAAAAATTAATGATTTAAATGCTAAAATTATGGTTGGTGGAGCTGTGCTTACAGAAGAATATGCAAAAGAGATAAATGCAGATTATTATGCAAAAGATGCAATGGAAAGTGTTAAAATTGCTAAAGAATATTTTGCAAATTGTAATTGTATATGATATTAAATTATAAATTTTAATAAAGATAATAGATGAGTTAAATTTTAAATCATAAATAAAAAAGACTACGATAAGTAGTTTTTTTTATTTTATAATAATTTAAATATTTACTCGAAATATAGCAAATTATGTATAGTTATATTATAATATAGTCATATAGGTATATGTTGGAGGACTACAGATGAATATATTATTAGTTGAGGATGAAAAGATACAACGTCAAGCCTTAGCATCAATTATAAAGGAGAATTTTATAGATGTAAGAATATACGAGGCAGGTTCTATAGATGAAGCAATTAAATTAATAAATGAAAAGGATATAAATTTATTTTTTATAGATATTAATTTAAATAATTCATCAGGATTAGAGCTTGCAAAACAAATAAGAGAATATGAAAAGTATAAATTAACGGGGATGGTTTTTCTAACTGGAGAGGTTGTACATATTATTGAAGCATTTAAAAAAGTTCATTGTTATGATTTTATAGTAAAGCCGTTTAAGGAAAAGGAGATAATAGAAATTATTAATGTATTTTTAAATGCATCACTTTTAAGTAATAGTAGAGAAGGAAAATATACCTTTATAGATATAGATTCTAATCTTTCTGTAAAATTATATCATAATGATATTATTTATATTGAGTATGAAGGAAGGGTTTGTGACATACATACTGTTCATGGAGTTTATAAATTTAAAAGAACTTCTTTAAGTAAACTTATTAAAATTTTAGATGATAGAAAAATATTACAAACTCATAGATCTTTTGCGGTAAATACAGATTATGTTTTAGAAATTGAAAAAACTTATGAAAAAACTTGGAATATATCTTTAAGGGGGATAGAAGATAAAATTCTACTTAGTTACACATTTAGACAAGCATTTATGGGGGGAATAGAATAGTGGATACTGGAATGTTTATAATATCATTAGTTGAAATATTAACAGGAATATTCATATATAATATATTAATAAACAATGAATTATTTAGTAGAATAAAAATTAAAACTTTAATTGCTATAATAACATCTGTTATATATACTTTTTCAGTAAATGTCTATAAGTCAGATCAGTTAATTACTCTGGTAGGGTTGTTATTTTTAATTGCAATTATGATAAGTAAACTTGAAGATAAAGATACTATAATTACTTTTATAGAATTGTTAGTTTGCTTTATAGTAGTATTAGTTTTAGAACTGATAGCTACTTTTATAATGCATTTAATATTAGGCAATGATGATGTAAGTTTAACTACATATTATATTTTAATAACGACAATAATGATTTCTTTAGTTTTATTACTTAGGTTTACAACTTTAGGAAAGAAAATAAGATTGTCTGAATTTCTTTCAGGATATAAAAGTATTAATATAATAATTTTAAATCTTTTTGTATTCTTTTTATTTATAAAACTTTTAGCATCAAATGATTTAATGGATACTGAAATTGTTATTCAGGTAACGGTATTAGGGTTAATATTACTAGGAATAAATTGTTATTTTTATATATATTTATATAAAGTTTTAAATGAAAAAAAGAAAAGTGAGATAAAAAAATCATTTAATCCACTTATTAATGATTTAATGGGAAAAGTTAAGGCTAATGAACATGAATATAAAAATCATTTAAATACAATTTGGAGTATTGCTCAAATTTCTAGCCCAGAAGAGGTAAAAAGTAAAATAAAAGAATATATATCTAGTATTGTAGATGATAGCGAAGAGTTTTCAATGCTAGTAGATGTTGAAAATACTATAGTTAAGGCTGTTCTTTATAATAAGGGACAAAGGGCAGAAAAATTAGATGTAAAATATAATTATAGAGTAAATAGTAATTTAAAGGATATTTCACTTGATAATTCAGAGTTAACTGTAGTATTAAGCAACTTATTAAATAATGCAATTGAAGCTACTAGTATTATTGATAAAAAAGAAATAGAAGTTGATATTTCAGAGGATAACAAATCTTATATTATAAATGTAAGAAATTACACTGAAGGATTAAAAGCCGAAAGCTTATCTAATATATTTAAAATGGGTTATAGCACAAAAGGGGAAGGTAGAGGCTATGGTCTATATAATGTAAAGCAAATAGTTGAAAAGCATAAAGGAAAAATTCAAATATCATTAGATGATGATATTATAAATATAAGAGTAATATTTATGAAATAAAAACTAATAGTTTAAATTAGAATAAAAAATAAGCTTTAAAATATATAGTATAATTTAAAGCTTATTTTTTTATAACAAGAACTATACTTATTTTTCAGGCTTTTCCATTGGTGGAGTTGGTTCACCCCATAGTAAAAAGCTTTGTGGTAATCTTGCAAGTTCAGAAACACCTTGCGTTACAAGTAACATTAAAGCAGCTAAATTAACCATTAATTTTTTTTTCATTTCTATATACCTCCCTTAAAAAATCAAAAATTATATATAATATAATTAATATTCCACAATTAATATAATAATTGTTAAGTATTAAATTTGACACAATGAACCAAGTTATAAGTGTTAAAGTGACAATGTTTTTAAATTTTAAGTTTTTATACTGAGTATTTACAGTTTTTCTCAATGGACTTACAGGTTTAAACTTTCTAATAATTATTATAGAAAATACTATAATGAAAAATTGTAAAAATATATTTATGCTTGGAATAATAGAAGCTAAATAATATATTATTAAAAACAATAAGTTGCTTTGAATCATACAGCTAATAAAACTTTTAGCATGACTTCCACCTACATGAGGTCTAATCAATGTTAATAAAGTAATCATTATAAAAAAAGAAGGAAGTTTGTCTAAAATTAAAGCTATAAGTATCATTACAATTAACTTTGAAATTTCTCCATAAAAAACTTCTAAACCGTATCTTATTTTATCTATTTCATAAATATCAGTTTTTCCAGTATTATTAATAATAAAATCTAATTGTTTTTTTATAAAAATATTGGCCAAATTATTCCTCCTTTACTATTCAATACTATTATAATACAAAAATTCAACAAAAACTAATAAAAAATTTAAATTTCATTAAAATGTACATTTAAAGAAGAAATGATAGATTAAAAGTATAATCATACAGAAAAATATATGTTTTATGACAAAAAAGTATATAAAATTATTTAAAACTTCGACATGGTATGGTAAAATATTCATGATATTACCAAAATTTTAAAAATGATAGGGGAATTAAATGGAAAGTGTTTATAAAATAGTAGAAGCGATGAGTATAGTATTAATTTATCACTTAGTTTTTCTTAATAAAAATAGTATTAGATATAATATATCAAGAAGTAGTATTATTACATTAATAGCAAGTATACCTGTAATAATGGTTGATAGAGTTAGTATTTCAATGTTATTAGCCTTTATTTTAATACTAGCTATAATTACAAATATAGGAGTAAATAGGGATATTATAGTTAATTTTGTAGAAATTATATTATCTACAGCTTTAGCGTTATTAGTTCAATTAATTTCTCTTGGTACATTTATAGGGATTTCCTATGCCTTTTTTGATGGGAAATTTTCAGATAGTATTAGTTTTATATGGTTTATAGTAGTGTTAGTAATACTATTAAGTATTTTTCACCTTTATACAAAGGATAAAGATCTACAAATAGATAAATTTATAAAGAAATATAATGATATTATTATTATATGTATAAATACATTAATAGCTTTTTTAATTATTAGATTAGCAGTAGAAGTTAATACTATTTTAAATGAATATATAGAAGTTAATGCTATTTTAAATGAATATTTAATAGAGTTAGGATTTTTAAGCTTTACAGCAATATTTTTAAATATTTTTTACTTTATAAATAAGTATAGAACTAATCTTAAAAATAAAAAGTCAGAAATAAAAGAAAGTATAAATCCACTTATACAAGAACTTATTGATGAGATGAAATCAAGTGAGCATGAATATAAAAATCATTTGAATATATTATATTGTATGATACAGGTATGTAAGCAAGAGGAGTTAAAAGATAGAGCTAAAAATTACATAGGTGATATATTTGAAAATAAAAATTTATTAAATACACTTTCAGATATAAATAATACTATATTAAAGGCAGTATTATTAAGTAAAATTAATCAAGCTGAAAAAAATAATATTAATTGCAAACATAAAATAGAAAATGATTTAGAGAACATACCATTAGATGATAGTGAATTAACTATTATATTAAGTAATTTATTAAATAATGCAATAGAAGCAGCTAACAAATGTGAAAATGCTAAAATAAATATACATACAGTATTAGAAAATAATAAACATATAATTAAAGTTGCCAACAGTGTAAATAATTTTGATGAGAAAACTATACCTTCTTTAACAAAAGCTAAATTTTCAACTAAGGGTAAAGGTAGAGGTTTTGGATTACATAATATTAAAAATATAGTTGAAAAGTATAAGGGAAATTTAGATATAAGATTAAATGATGATATG
This sequence comes from Clostridium celatum DSM 1785, assembly GCF_000320405.1. GTDB lineage: Bacteria > Bacillota > Clostridia > Clostridiales > Clostridiaceae > Clostridium > Clostridium celatum. The sequence goes on from NZ_KB291650.1 coordinate 66,730, forward strand.
TTAGAAATAACCATAAGTATATAATTTCTTTAAGGAGGCCATTTATATGGACTCCTTTTTTTATTTATTATCTAGATTATTTTTAACTTTTTCTAGATAATTATGTTCTTTTACAATTCCAGTTTCAAAGGATTGAACTGCATTCTTAGTAAAATTACCTATTTTAGACATTGAATATGTATTATTAGTATTTGATGATTTTGACATAGTGAACACCTACCTTATAAATATAGTATTACTAAAAAATAAATAATTATTATTATAAGTATAATGTTAGAAATTGACATCTAACTTTCAAATAGGATAGAATAAAATAGAGGTTGTATAAATTTTACATTTATATTATATATAACCTTTTGATGAAATAAATTGGGGGCGATTTTATAATGAAAGCTATATTAACTGTAATAGGGAAAGATAAAGTAGGGATTATAGCAGGAATCAGTGCAGAACTCGAAAAATTAAATGTTAACATATTAGATGTTAATCAAACGATTATGGGTGAATTTTTTACCATGATTATGATGCTAGATTTGAAATTAAGTAGTAATAGTTTTGATGAAATTAAAAAGTCGTTAGAACTAAGAGGAAAAGATCTTGGTGTTGAAGTAAAAATACAAAGAGAAGAAATTTTCAAATCAATGCATACTTTATAAAACAGTAAAGGGGGGAAAGCAATGAATACAAATAATATATTAGAAACCATTAAGATGATAGAAGAAGAAAAGTTAGATATAAGAACTATAACTATGGGAATTTCTCTTTTAGATTGTATAGATTCTGACGGAGATAAAGCTAGAGAAAAAATATATAATAAGATTGTTAATTGTGCAAAAGATTTAGTGAAAGTGGGAGATGAAATTGAAAATGAGTTTGGTGTTCCTATTGTAAACAAAAGAGTATCTGTTACTCCTATTTCAATAATTGCAGGAGCAACAAATGAAACGAATTATGTTAAATTCGCAGAAACTTTAGATAAAGCTGCGCATACACTTGGTATAGATTTTATTGGTGGTTTTTCAGCACTTGTACATAAGGGATACACTAAAGGTGATAAAATACTTATAGATTCAATTCCAGAAGCATTAGCTAAGACAAGTAAAGTATGTGCATCTGTAAATGTTGGTTCTACAAGATGCGGAATAAATATGGATGCGGTAAAGGAAATAGGACAAATAATAAAAAGAACTGCAGAGTTAACTTCAGAGTCGAAAGGTTTTGGATGTGCTAAGTTAGTTGTATTTGCAAATGCAGTAGAAGACAATCCATTTATGGCAGGAGCATTTCATGGCGTAGGAGAAGCTGATAGAATAATAAATGTAGGTGTAAGTGGACCAGGTGTAGTTCAAAGAGCTATAGAAAAAGTTAAAGGTGAGAGTTTTGATGTAGTTGCAGAAACTATTAAAAAGACTGCTTTTAAAATAACTAGAATTGGACAATTAGTAGCACATGAGGCTGCCAAAAGGTTGAAAACACCTTTTGGTATAGTAGATTTATCATTAGCACCAACACCAGCAATTGGAGACTCTGTAGCTCATGTATTAGAGGCTATGGGACTTGAAGTAGTAGGAACGCATGGTACTACGGCAGCACTTGCTCTTTTAAATGATGCTGTAAAAAAAGGTGGAGTAATGGCATGTAGTCATGTTGGTGGATTAAGTGGTGCATTTATACCGGTATCGGAAGATGTAGGAATGATAAATGCAGTATTAAATGGTTCACTAAATTTAGAAAAGCTTGAAGCTATGACAGCAATTTGCTCAGTTGGATTAGATATGATTGCAGTACCGGGAGATACACCTGCAGAAACAATTTCAGCTATGATTGCAGATGAAAGTGCCATAGGTGTTATAAATAATAAAACAACTGCTGTTAGAATTATTCCAGCACCAGGATGCAAAGTTGGAGATTTAGTTGAATTTGGTGGGCTACTTGGAACAGCTCCTGTTATGAATATAAATAAATATTCTTCTATGGAGTTTATTAATAGGGGAGGGAGAATTCCAGCACCTATACACTCCTTTAAAAATTAGGTATTATATATAATGATAAAATCATGCAGTAATTATTTTATTATATTTATAATTAAATAAAGTTCAATTGCATTTAAAATATTATATTTAATATACAAAAAATTGCGAAGTAAAATTAGTGGCAAATAGTAAGGTGAAAATTTGCAAATGATTTACTTCGTAATTTGTTTTTGCAATAAGTTAGTGAATATATTTATATTAGGTATTTAAGTTAAATAGTTTTAGTATAGGAAGAATGAAATAAAAAAGTGTAAAATAGGCAATACTATAAATAATTATGACTATACAAAAGTGGTATAGTGGATTATTATTAAATGTTGCATAAAATAATATAATAAAAATAGGATTGGTCGTGAGAAAACATATGAATGATAGAATAGCTTTAGAAAGAGAAATTCTTAACCAAAAGCGTAAGGATATATTAAGAGAAGTAGAAGAAAAAAGAAAATATCAAGATGAAATAGAAATGAAGCTTAAAATGCTTACTAAAGAATCTAAGGGAAATTATAATCAAGAAAAAGAAAATACAGAAAAAATATATAATTTATTAAAAAAGGAAATAGAAAATTATGAAGAAGCATTAAGGGAACCTTATTTTGGAAGGGTTGATTTTAGTGAAAAGTTTGGAAATGAAGAAAATATATACATAGGCAAAAAAGGAATATCATCTAGTGTAGATGGGGAAGAAATAGTTGTTGATTGGAGAGCTCCAGTTGCAGATCTTTATTATAGTGGAACTGGTGGAGAAGCATATTATAGGGCACCTATGGGCGTTATAGAAGGAGAATTAAACTTAAAAAGAAAATTTCTTTATAATAATAATGACTTAGAAAAAATATTTGATGAAAGCACAAATAAAATTATTATTAATGATGCAGAAGGTTCAGAATTAGTTGATGAATTTTTAAAAATAAACCTTGAGGAAAGTAGAGGTAAAAAGCTTAAAGAAGTTGTTGCAACTATTCAAAAAGAGCAAAATGATATTATAAGGTGGCCTAAAAATTTACCAATTATAGTTCAAGGTTCTGCTGGATCAGGGAAAACAACCATTGCATTGCATAGATTGGCGTATTTATTATATAGATATAGAGAATCAATGGATGGAAAAGATATACTTGTATTAGCACCAAATAAGTTATTTTTAGATTATATTTCAGAAATACTACCGACATTAGGTTCTAATGATGTTAAGCAGACTACTTTTCAAGAATTAGTAATAAAAGAACTAAAATTAAAAGGAAAAATAAGAAGTAAGGATGATAAGTTAAAGGAACTAATAGAACTTGAAGATAATAAAGATAAAAAAAATATAGTTAATGCATCTAGGGTAAAAGGTAATTTAATATTTAAAACTATAATAGATAGATATATAACCTTGCTTGAAGGAAGTTCTTTAGAAATAAATGATATAGAAATTGCAAACTATATACTATTTTCCAAAAGAGAAATAATGAGGTTATATTTAAAAGACTTACAAAGTTATCCAATAAATAAACGTAAAGACGAAATAAAGAGATATTTAAGTTTAAAAGTAAAAGAAAAAGTTGAAAGTTTAGTTATCCAAATAGATAGAGAATGGGAGTTAAAAATTAAAGAGATAAAAAAGAATTTAGAAGATGGAGAAGAAAGAAGACATAAATTAATAGAAGTTTATAATGAAAGAGATAATCTTAAGGAATATATAAGACATGATGCTAAAAAGGTAATGAATGAATACTTTAAAAATTGGAGAGGAATAACCTGTAATGATATATATATGAATTTGTTTAAGGACGAACAAGTTTTTGAAATTGCAACAGGTAATAGAATACCAAAATCTTTAGCAGAATATATAAAGGCTGAAGCAATATCAAATAATGAAAAAGGTATAATTGATGAAGATGATTTACCGGTATTGTTTTATATTCATATGATATTAGAAGGAATAGATGAGAAATCTAAATATAAACATATTGTAGTAGATGAAGCTCAAGATTATAGTCCTTTCCAAATATATTTAATAAATAAACTATCAAAAGGAAATTCTTTAACTTTAGTTGGAGATTTAGCACAAGGTATTTATCATTATAAAGGGATTAGAACATGGGAAGATATAACTGAAGGCGTTTTTGATGGAAAAGCTACCTTTATATCTTTAAGTCAAAGCTATAGATCAACTGTAGAAATAATAGATTTTGCAAAAGGTGCGTTAGAGGCACAAGGATTAGGATTAAAGACTGCAAAACCAGTTTTAAGACATGGTGATAAACCTAAAATTAAAAAAACAGCATCAAGAAGAGAATCTATTAGAATTATGGAAGAAATAATAGATAAATTAAAGGATCAAGGAAAGCATAGTATCGCAATCATAACAAAAACTTATGCTGAAGGTAAGGTGTTAGAAAGAGAATTTAAAAAGCATACTAATATAGAATTTACCTTAATAAAAGGAAATGAAAAGCATGGACCTTTAACAGATGTTATTATAATACCTTCATACTTAACAAAGGGATTAGAGTTTGATGGAACAATAATTTACAACCCTACAGAAAAAAATTATCCAGATAACCTTTTGAATCAAAGGTTACTTTATGTTGCACTTACTAGAGCACTTCATAATGAGTATATAGTTGCAGAAGAGGAACTTTCAAAGAATATTATAAATCGTATATTATAGATATATTTAATTGAAAATAAAATAATTTTTAATAGAAAAATACTAGTAAACTTTAAGTTTTACTAGTATTTTTGTGTGAATTTTAACTAATTTACTTGTATTTTTATTTCAATACTGTACATAATGATTATAAAAATATATTTTTAAATAAAATATTAAGTTGTAATTATAATGGGTGAAAATTATTTAATATAATCTATATAGAGTGTAAATTGAGAGGAAATTTAAGGAATATGTAAATAAAAATATACAAAAAATTAATTTGTAAGATTATACTATATAGGCTAAAATATCATAGTAATGACTGGAGGATTAATTTCGTAATAACAACTAAATAGGAGGAAATCAATGGACTATATATTTTTAATCATAGGATTTTTTCTATTAATTAAAGGGGCAGATATTTTTGTATCAGGAGCAGCAGCTATTTCTAAAAAACTTGGTATTCCATCTGTTATAGTTGGATTAACTATAGTATCTTTAGGAACAAGTGCACCAGAATTAGCTGTAAGTGTAATATCGTCTATTCAAGGAAGCAATGATATTGCAGTAGGGAATGTATTAGGATCTAATATATTTAATACTCTTATGGTGCTAGGTGTTACAATAATAATTATGCCGTTAATTATTAAAAAAGAGACAATAAAAAAAGATTTTATTATTAATATTTTAATAACTATTTTATTTTTAATTTTAACCTTTAATGGAATTCTTTTTGGTGGACAAAACTATATATCAAGGCTAGATGGAATAATACTTTTAATTATATGTGTAACATATATAGGATTTTTAGTATGGAGTGTTAAAAAAGGTAATGTTATTAAAGTAGATAAATTAGATGAGGAAATTTCAGTTGAGGTAGTACTTAGTGAAGATATAAATATAGGGAAGAGTATATTAAAAATTATTATTGGTATAGCTGGTATTGTTATTGGGGGAAATATTGTTGTTGATTCAGCATCAACAATAGCTACAGCATGGGGAATGAGTGAGAAGTTAGTAGGTCTTACTATAGTAGCTATGGGAACGTCTTTACCTGAATTAGTAACTTCAGCTGTTGCTGCATTAAAGGGTGAAGAAGATATGGCACTTGGGAATATTTTAGGTTCAAATATATTTAATATATTATTAATAATAGGTATTTCTTCGGTAATTAGTCCTATATTAGTATCATCAACATTAATAGTTGATTTTGTTTTCTTAATTGTAGTAACTTTATTTATAGGAATTGTAGTATTCTTTAATAAAGATGAGGAAAAAAGATTAGGTAGAATTCATGGAATAATATTTGTTTTATTATATGCTTCTTATATAATGTACATAATATTTAGAAATTAAAGTGCTAAAAGCGAATTGAATAAAATTCGCTTTTGGCATTTTTTTTGTATTTTATATTTTGTATATCAATAAAAATTATAGAGATATAAAAACAGTTATGAAATAAAGATAAGAAGTATACAAAAACTTATAAAAAAAGTTTTTAACAATTTATAAAATGTATTGAAATAATATTTAATAAGGAATATAATATCACCATGGAGGGATGAAAATGAATTTACAAAGTAGTTTTAAGCAATATTTTAAATGGTTAATAGGAAGTTATTTATTAGTCTTTATATTACTTGCATTTAATAGTAAATTAATATTAGATTTTTCTTTAAGTGCATTAGTATTAGTAGCACCTTTTGTTTTATGTACAGTTGCATATGGTGCAATAAAGCTAAATAAAAAATATATAGGAGTAGGTATAGGAGTTGGAGCATTATATGTAGTTGCAAGTATAGCATTAAGTCCTATATTTATGGCAAAAACTCATAGAGATTTAATTGGAGATGTAAAAGAGGTAGAATTTTCAAATCAAGTAGAACATATGGATTTGAAACAGCTTCCAATAATAGATAAAGATTTAGCATATAAACTTGCAGATAAGAAGTTAGGGGAAATACCTAGCCTAGGAAGTCAGGTTACTATAGGTGATTTATCGTTACAAAGTGTTAATGGACAACTTTATTATGTAGGTCCATTAGAACATTCATCATTCTTTAAATGGTTTACTAATAGAGAAGGTACAAAGGGATACATTAAAGTAAGTGCTACAAATCAAAATGATGTACAATTAGTTACTGAATTAAATGGACAAGAAATACATTTAAAATATATTCCATCAGCGTATCTTTTTAGTGATTTAGACAGACATGCATATTTAAAGGATATGAAAGCTGGACATACAGATTATACTTTTGAATTAGATGATGAGGGAAATCCTTATTGGGTAATTACAAGATATGATAATGCCATTGGAATAGTAGAAAGTAAAGCTATAGGAACAGAAATAATAAATGCTCAAACTGGTGAAACTAATATTTATGATATAGAAAATACTCCAGAATGGGTCGATAGAATTCAACCATCAAATTATATAAATAATTATTTAAATAAATGGGGTGAATTAGTACATGGTATACTAAATTTCAGTGATAAAGATAAATTAAAGCCAACTCAAGGAATGAATATAATATTTAATGATGATACATGTTATTATTATACAGGAATAACATCTGTAGGTAATGATGAAGGGCTAGTTGGATTTATGATAACTAACACTAGAACTGGAGAAACTACTATGTATAAGACTTCAGGGGCTACAGAAATTGCAAGTATGCAATCTGCACAGGGTAAAGTCCAACAATATGGATATACTGCTACTTTCCCATATTTAATAAATATTCAATCAGAGCCAACATACTTTATGACATTAAAGGATTCTAATGGACTTGTTAAGCAATATGCAATGGTTAATGTTAAAAATTATAATACAGTAGCTGTTGGTGATACGCTTCAAGCAACACTAAATAGATATTTAGAAGCATTAACTAATACTAATATTTCTTTAGAGGGAAGTAATAGTGAAGAAGCATTAGAAGGTGAAGTTGAAAGAATTGGACTTGTTGTTAAAGAAGGATCTAGTATTTATGATATAAAACTTAAGGGAGAAGATAGTTTATTTTCAGTTTCAACTGAAACATCAAGAGAAGTAGCTTTAACTAGAATGGGAGATAAAGTTTCACTTAAGTTTATAAGAGTTGGAGATGGAAATTATATTATAACTAATTCTTTTGAAAATTTAACTTTAAACGAAGGTATAAAAAATAATACTAATGATGCAAATGCAACAAATGAAAACACAGATAACACAACTGACAATAGTAATGAAGTAAATCCACAACAATAAGTGGAATTCAAAATTAAAATTTGAGAAATTTAAGTTACACAACGTGTACATCTTTGACACAAGAAAAAGATATTGCATATATATAAATAAAAAAACTATCAGGGAATCTGATAGTTTTTTGCTTTTAAAACTGATATAAAATTATATAAAATTCTTGCTGTTAATCCCCAAATAACATATCCGTCATAATTATAAAAAAGAACTTCATAAGAGCCTGTATTAAATTTATATTGTTTCTTATTAGGAATTAAGTCATAAGGAAAATCATTATGTGGTATCATATTTATGCTATTAGTAAAGGCTAAGGGTTCTGTTTTTAAAAGATAATCTAAAGGAACTAAAAATATTTTTTCTACCTCTTCAGCATTGGTATTAATACTGGCAATGTTATTTAATTCAATTAAAAATGGATGGATTAAAATATTAAAAGGTGAAATGAAAATATCAAGTGAAGATATAACATTTATATTACTTTCATTTATACCTAATTCTTCAGAAGTTTCTCTAATGGCTGTAACTATAGGGGTTTCATCGTTTTCAATTTTTCCGCCGGGAAAACAAATTTCATTTGGTTGATATCTTAAAGTTTTAGATCTAACCTCAAAGAGTATAAAAATATTATTGTCTTTTTGTACTAAAGGTATAGTAACAGAAGCACGCTTGTAGTTTTCCCAACCATTGATATAAGAAGTATAGTTTTTAAAAATAGAATTTATATTATCAATCATAAAATCACCTAAAATAATATATTAAGAATTTTTAAATTTATTCTGTTAATGTTTGTTAATTATATTATATTGTATATAATTAATAAATATAATTCAAGGAGAGTGTAATGAATAAAATTTGGTTAGTAGAAGATATAAAATTAGTTATCGATGAAATTGGTAGTAAGTGGAATTATCCATGTAATATAAAGGTTGAAATATCGAAACGAGCAAAAAAAAGAATGGGAGCATTTTTCTTTAAAAACAATAATGGAAAAATAGAGCCTATTAAATTTGTATTTGCCCAGGATTTGGTGAGTGGAGCTTATGAAGAAAGTATAGTTAAAGAAGTAATAATACATGAATATTTACATTATTATTGTGATACAACAACTAATAAAAGCAATGGGCATAATAAATTTTTTAAGGAGTGTTGTATAAAAAGTAATATATCAGATAGTACAAAATTTAAATATTATAATAATAAAGAAAATGCTTTAAAAAAGTATAGATATAAAATATTTTGTAGCAAATGTAATAGGTTAGTTTGTGTACATGCAAGAAGAGATGCAGCTGAAAATAAAATAAAAAAATATATATCAAGCTGTTGCAAAGAAAGACTTTATTTGGTAGATTAAATTGGTTAGATTAATGTTTTATAGCTATTTTTAGTTATTTATATATTTATACACACCTATAGATTAACAAATTTTATTATAGTATAATATCATTAAAAACAAAGGAGAATAGAAATATGACTAATGAAAGAGAAGAATTAATTGAAAAAGATGAAGTTGAAATAATGACTTTCTTAGATGAAGAAGGGAATAAGGTAGAATTTGAAGCTATTGCTAGAATTTATTTAGAAAAACAAGAATATCTATTATTAGCACCTGCTCATGATGAAGAATCAGAAGATATATATGTATTTAGAGTTGATGAAGTAGATGGTAAGCAAGAATTAAATTTAGTTGAAGATGATAAAGAGTTTATTGCTGTAAAGAAAGAGTATAATAAATTAAAATATTAAGGAGATAAATAAGAGTGCAAGAGAGCAAAATAGTAAATATATTAAATAATAATGATTTAGGGGATGTTGAAGTATTAAAAAAAGGTAAAGATTTTACTTTAGTTAACTTTTACTTTGATTTTGATAAAGATGTTTTAGATGCAGCAAAAGCATTTGCAAATGAAGAAAGTAATGAAGAGGAATTTTCAAGTAAATGGCTTAATGAATATTACTTTACTTATCTTTATGATTTTGCTAATGATGAAGTTTTAGATATTATAGAAGAAATAATAGATGAAACTGAATTAGAAGGAGAAATAATGGCAATTCAAATGACTGAAAAAACAAAAGATTATGTTCAGTTTATGGCATTATTTTCAGAAGAAAATAGTGATGTTGTTATAGAGGATGTAGTTAGAGAATTCCTTTCATAAGATTAAAATTAATATTAATATATAAAATTTATTGACTTGAAAATATAAGAAGATTATTTATATAAAAAACAGAAAAAAGATTAAAATTACCATTGAATTTATAGATAAATTTGATATAATTAAATTATAGAAATCCTGAGATGTGCGTTAAGCTTATAATGTTCAACCTACATTATAATTACGGGATTTGCAACATATTTGTGGATGTCGGGCTTCCAATATGCAGAAGATGGCAGAAGCAAGTTGCGCAGAACCCACCTGCGAGCTGCAGGTGTGAATATTTAAGCACCGGCATGTTGGGATATTAATTAGAAATAAACACCTCAATATTGAGGTGTTTTTTCTTATGCAGCTTTTGATTTTGAAAGATGTACTTTTTTCTTATGTCTTTTCTTATAACGTTTATATATTAGTTTTTGATAATTACTAATATGCTTGTCTAAAATTTGAGATAATGAAATAACTATGGAATTTCTGGGTGATAAAAATTTAAGTAATAGATTTAAAGTAATTTTTTGTAAAATTATCTTTCTTTTAAGACTGCTTTTATTCACAAAATGACCTCCTTTGTAGAAAAATTAGAATTATATAGAATATTATACCTTATTTGGAATAAAGGTAAAATATTAATCGGTAAACAAAAAATACAAGTGATGACAGTATAAAATGTTATAGTATGTCGATAGATAAATATAATTTTTAAAAGTAAAAAATAAATTCCGTAAGCTTATAAAAATAAAAAAACATGACGAAAAAAATAAATTTGTGAAATAATAAATAATAAAGTTGATATTAATAAGAAATAAATGTAAAATAATCATAAGTGAGATTCTAAAGTGTAATTTAGCAAATCGAACTTAACTAAAACTCCGAGTTTTAACTGATACTATAAATCGATGAATTAGCTAGTGAAACTTACCTATTTGGTAATTTGGATAGTTGAAGTTGTTTCATAGTGAGATTCTAAATTTTAATTTACTAATATAGAATTTAACTAAACTTTAACTTTAGTTAGTGGAAATTTATACAGTGTACAATTTGAAACTAAGAAAAAGTGTTTCATTATAAATTCAATTATTGTTTACGAAAGGATGAAAATTATGGATTATACAAATGCACCAATAGATGATGTAATAAAAAGAATAAATGAATTATATAAAAAGAGTAAAGAAGAAGGCTTAAATGAGCAAGAAAAAGAAGAACAACAAATTCTAAGAAGAAGATACATAGATAATGTAAAAGCAAACTTTAAAGTACAATTAGCGGGTGTTGAACTTAAGAATAGAAAAAATTAGAGGGTGATTAATATTGTCAGTTACTGTAGAAAAATTAATTGCAGATTTTGATTTAGAAGTATTAGTTGAAGGTGAAAAGGATATAAAAATATCTGTTAACGATATAAACAGACCAGGGTTACAGTTAGCTGGTTTTTACAATTATTTTGCACCTGAAAGAATTCAAGTTATAGGCAAAGCTGAATGGAGCTTCCTGCAAGATATGCAAGTTGAACTTATGAGAAAAAGAGTAAATAAATATTTTAGCTTTAATTCAAAATGTGTAATAATGACAAGAGGTTTAGAACCACATAGTGAATTTTTGAAAGCTGCTAAAAAGACTAAAACTTGGCTTTTAAGAACAGATGTTGTTACAACCAAGTTTATAAGTAAATTAACTATGTATTTAGCAGGCAAACTTGCTCCTGAAACAAGATTACATGGAGTACTTGTTGATGTATATGGTATAGGTATATTAATTACAGGAGAAAGTGGTATAGGTAAAAGTGAAACTGCATTAGAGCTTATAAAAAGAGGTCATAGACTAGTAACAGATGATGCAGTAGATATAAAAGAAATAGATGGGGCACTAATTGGAACATCTCCAAAGATAACTATAGGAATGCTTGAAGTTAGAGGTATAGGTATAATAGATATATCTTCTCTTTATGGTTTAAGTTCAATACTTCCATCAAAGGATATAAATCTTGTTATGCATTTTGAGCATTGGAAGGATGATGGAGATTATGATAGATTAGGCATAGATAACGAAACACAAGAAATATTAGGTGTTAAGGTTAAAAGATTAAGAGTACCTGTAAGACCAGGTAGAAATATTGCAGTGATAATAGAAGCCGCTGCAGGTAATTATAGACATTCATTAATGTCAGATGTTACCCCAGTGGATATTATAGAACAAAGGATGAGTGAAATAAGCGAATAAGTAATAATTTTAGGAGGGGTACTTTATGACTAAAGAAAATAAAAAAAATGCATGGCTAAAATACGAAGAAGAGGGAAAAAAAGAACTTTTTGATTTTTGTGAGGGATATAAAAATTATCTTTCAGTAGGAAAAACAGAAAGAGAATGCGTATTTGAAGCTATAAGACTTGCAGAAGCTAAAGGATATAGGAATTTAGAAGATATAATTAAAAATAATGAGGTATTAAAGGCTGGAGATAAGGTTTATAGTAATAATAAAGATAAGTCTTTAGTCTTATATCTAATAGGAAATGAACCAATAGAAAGTGGTATGAGAATAATAGGATCTCACGTAGATGCACCAAGAATAGATATAAAACAAAATCCATTATACGAAGATAGTGATTTAGCTTTAATGGATACTCATTATTATGGGGGAATTAAAAAATATCAATGGATTGCTCTACCTTTAGCATTACATGGAGTAGTAGTTAAAAAAGATGGTACTAAAATTAATGTAGTTGTAGGAGAAGATGATACAGATCCAGTATTAGGTATATCAGATCTTTTAATTCATTTATCAGCAGATCAAATGCAAAAGAAAGCAAGTGAAGTTATTGCTGGTGAAGATTTAAATGTTTTAGTTGGAAATATTCCATTAAAAGGAGAAGAAAAGGAAGCTGTTAAAGCTAATATCTTAGCTATCTTAAAAGAAAAGTATGATTTTGAAGAAGAAGATTTTATTTCAGCTGAATTTGAAATAGTTCCAGCTGGAAAAGCAAGAGATTTAGGTCTTGATAAGAGCATGGTTATGGGATATGGGCAAGATGATAGAATTTGTGCATATACTTCATTAATGGCTTTATTAGATGTTGAGACTGTAAGTAAGACATCAGTTATTTTATTAGTAGATAAAGAGGAAGTTGGAAGTATTGGGGCAACCGGAATGCATTCAAGATTTTTTGAAAATTCATTAGCTGAAGTTATGGATAGAAAAGGTGAATATTCAGAATTAAAATTAAAAAGAGCTCTTGCAAATTCTTTAATGTTATCAGCAGATGTTACAGCTGCATATGATCCAAATTATCCAGCTGCATGTGAAAAGAAAAATACAGCATACTTTGGAAAAGGATTAGTATTTAGTAAATATACTGGTTCAAGAGGAAAAGGTGGCTGTAATGATGCAAATCCAGAATTTATTGCATGGCTTAGAAAGGTAATGGATAAAAATAATGTTTCATATCAAACAGCAGAGCTTGGTAAAGTTGACCAAGGAGGTGGAGGTACTATAGCTTATATTTTAGCACAGTATAATATGGAAGTTATAGATTGTGGTGTTGCACTACAAAATATGCATGCTCCATGGGAAGTTTCAAGTAAGGTTGATATTTATGAAACAATGAGAGGCTATAAAGCATTCTTAATAGAAGAATAATTAAGTAAATGGCAAATGATAATTTTTAATTTATCATTTGCCATTTATTTTTAATTATTTAGTGCATCTATAAATTTATTAAGTCTATTTTCTTCAATTGATTGAGATCCTAAGAAACCATGTTTTTTATCATCTTCTTCATATCCATGAGAATCAGAACCACAAGAAGTTAATATATTTTTTTGATCAACTATCTTTAAGAATCTTTCAGTATCTTCTTTTGTATTAAGACCATAAATTCCTTCAATACCATCAAAATCAAGATGAAGAACGTCAAGTACATGTAATTTTTTTAGTAATACAGGATGAGCTAATATTACAAGTGCATTATATTTTCTAAGTAAAGCAATTCCTTCTTCGGTAGCTAATTTATTTGCAGGTATATATGCTGGGCAATGATCACCTATAAAGTTATCAAAAATATATTCCTTAGTATAATTATACCCTGCATCCATTATAGCTTTGGCTATATGAGGTCTTGCAATGGTATCTTTACCATTTTTTAAAACTTCGTTAACATCTATTTCAATATCATTGAATTTCTTTAGTCGTCTAACGATTTCATGAGCACGAGCAATTCTCTTTGTTTTTAAATCTTCAAGAAAATTATTTAACTCTACATTTTTATAATCATCACCTCTAAAATAACCTAGTATATGAATAGTTTCACCTTTATAAGTAGTAGAAAGTTCTACACCAGGGATAAAGTGAATATCTAGTTTTTCAGCAGTTTCTTTTGCTTCTTGTATTCCAGATAATGTATCATGGTCAGTAAGAGCTAAGTATTTAACACCTCTATCATAAGCTTTTTTTACAACTTCGCTTGGAGAAAATTTACCATCAGATGCTGTCGAATGTGTATGTAAATCGCATATTACCATAATTAATTTTAACTCCTTTCAACTAATAGTTTTGAACTATATAAAGCTATGATATAATTTATTCAACAATAATGCAACATAAAAAATGGAGGGAAAAATGCTTTTAATGATTGATAATTATGATTCTTTTGTTTATAACTTAGTTAGATACTTTGAAGAATTAGGTGAAGAGGTAATAGTTTATAGAAATGATAAAATAGAAATTGAAGATATTAAAAAAATGAATATAGATGGAATAATTATATCACCAGGGCCTAAAAGTCCAAAGGAAGCTGGACTTAGTCTTGAGATAATAGATAATTTTAAGGGGAAGTTACCTATATTAGGAATTTGCCTTGGTCATCAATGTATAGGCCATTATTTTGGTGCAGAAGTAATCAAAGGTAAGGAACCAGTTCATGGGAAAATATTTTATATAGAGCATGATAATAAAGAGTTATTTAAAGAAGTTAAAAATCCATTAAGAGTAACAAGATATCATTCGTTAATAATAGATAAAGAATCTATACCAAAAGAATTAGTTATAACTAGTGAAACAGATGACGGTATTATTATGGGAGTAAAACATAGAGAATATGAAATACATGGAGTTCAATTTCATCCAGAAGCTGAAATGACAGAAGAAGGACATAAAATATTAAAAAACTTTATAGATATAACTAAAAATAAGATGAATTCTTAATGAATAGAGTTTTTATAGTAAGTAGGATATGAGATAAATAGTTTTAAATTTTGAATAAATTAGACATTAGGAGGAAGTTAAGTGGGGGTTATAAAGGTAGAGTTAGACAGCAATTTAAATGCATTTGAAATATATGATTTATTTAAAGGAGAAGAAAATACTATACTTCTTGATAGTTCAAAAGAAGATGAAAATCTTTCTAAATATTCTTTTATTGGAGTAAATCCATTTTTGATTTTTGAGTGCTATAAAGAAAAGGCATATATTAATGGTAGTTACACAATAGGGGATCCTTTTAAAATTCTAGAAAATTTAATTAATGAGTATAAAGTAGATTTACAAAATGAAGATATTCCATTAATTTCAGGAGCAATAGGATATATTTCTTATGATGCAGGAAGAATAATAGAAGAAATACCTAATACTTCAAAAGAAGATTTTAATATACCAGATCTTAGATTTATATTTTATAAAAACATTATAGCATTTGATTTGAAAAATAATAAAAAATATATAACTGATATCGATGGGGATGATAAAAGAATACATAATTTAATTAAAAAAATACATAGCGGAAGTGAAAAGGAAGAGATAAAGGTTAAAGAAGAAAGTGATACTGTATTTTACTCTAACTTTGAAAAAGAAGAGTATAAAGATGCAATAACAAAAATGAAGAACTATATCTCTACTGGTGATATGTACATAGCAAATATGACACAAAGATTTTATTGCAATAATTATGAAGATTCATTTTATATATATGAAAAATTAAGAAGTATAAATAAAGCACCATTTTCAGCCTATTTAAATTTTAATGATTTTCAAATAATAAGCTCATCTCCAGAAAGATTTATTCAAATTAGGGATAATAAAGCACATACAAGACCGATTAAGGGGACAAGACCAAGAGGAACTAATAAGGATGAGGATGAAAAAAATAGATTAGAGCTTATAAATAGTGAAAAAGATAAGGCAGAGCTTTTAATGGTGGTAGATTTAGAAAGAAATGATTTTAGTAAGGTATGTAAACCACATACTGTAAAAGTTACTGAATTATTTAAGCTAGAAGAATATGCAACTGTATTTCATTTAGTTTCAACTATAGAAGGTGAACTAAAAGATACAGTTTCAGCCGTTAAGTTTATTAAGGAATGTTTTCCGGGAGGTTCAATTACAGGAACGCCGAAGATAAGAACAATGGAAATAATAGAAGAGCTAGAAGGGCTTAAGAGAAATATTTATACAGGAGCTATAGGATATTTTGATTTTAGAGGAAATTCGGATTTTAATATAGCAATAAGAACTATAGTTAAAAAAGATAATAAAGCTTATTTTGGTGTTGGTGGTGGAATAACATATGATTCTATTGAAGATGATGAGTATAACGAAACACTAGATAAGGCTAAGGCTTTAATGAGGGTATTATAATGAGAAAAGTTATATATAAAGAGGATTTAGCTATAATAGATAGCGGATTGTTTTTCGGAAGAGGAGTTTTTGAAACTATTTTAGTAAATGCTAATGCTATATTTTTGAAAGAACATATAGATAGGTTGAATAAAAGTATACTTGCTTTAAATTTAGGTGAAGAAATAAGTTATGAAGAAGTTTATAATTTTATAAAAAATAATGATATAAAAAATAAGGCATTAAAAATAACTGTTACAGAAAAAAATATAATATATACTTTAAGAGAAATTAAATATAAAAATGAAGATTATGAAAATGGCTTTAATATTAGATTTTCAGAGGTTTTAAGAAATTCTACATCAAGAATTGTCAATTTTAAAACTTTAAATTATCTTGAAAATATTATAGAATATGAAATATGTCAAAAAGAAGGTTTTAATGAAACAATATTTTTAAATGAAAAAGGTTTTGTAGCTGAAGGGTGTACAACTAATGTATTTATTATAAAAGATAATAAAATATTTACGCCAAAAATCTCTTGTGGATTATTACCAGGAATTATTAGGGGATGGGTAATAAGTAATTTTGAAGTTGTTGAAAAAGAAATAACAAAAGAAGAACTTTTAAATAGTGATGAAATATTTTTAACAAATTCATTGGTAGGAATAATAGGAGTATCAAAGCTAGATGATATTAAGTTTGATATTTCATATTCAAGAGAAATAAGAGAAAAGTATGAAGATGTAATAAATGGAGGGGACAAGTAATGGATAAAGAAAAAATAATGGAAGGTGTTAAGTTAATTTTAGAAGGTGTTGGGGAAGATGTAACTAGAGAAGGTTTAATAGAGACTCCAGATAGAATTGCTAGAATGTATATGGAGATATTTGAAGGGTTGGGTAAAGATGCTAGTGAAATTTTATCTAAAACATTTAGCGTTGAAGATAATGATTTAGTTATAGAAAAGGATATTAACTTTTTTTCTATGTGTGAACATCACTTAGTACCTTTCTTTGGAAAAGCTCATGTAGCGTATATTCCAAAAGGGAAGGTAGTTGGGCTTTCTAAGCTTGCAAGAACTGTTGATTTATATGCAAAAAAGCCTCAATTACAAGAAAGATTAACTACAGAAATAGCAGATGCATTAATGAAATATTTAGATGCAGAAGGTGCAATGGTAGTTATTGAAGCAGAACATACTTGTATGACTATGAGGGGAATTAAAAAGCTTGGAGCCAAGACTGTAACAACTACGTATAGAGGTGTCTTTAAAGAAAATTTAGAACTTAGAAGAGAAGTTATGAATTTTATTAAATAATTTTATATGGTAGGCCTTTAAAGATGAGAGGAATTATAAAATGAGTAATAATAGAGTAAATAGTATTATTAATAATAATACTTATAAAGAAGCAATAGTAAAACTTGAAGAATATGAAGAAAAGAGAGAGTTTTGTAAACATGATATGGAGCATTTTATGAATGTTTCAAGAATTGCTTATATTATGACTTTAGAGGAAGGATTAAATTACTCTAAAGACGTAATTTATGCAATAGGGCTTTTACATGATATAGGAAGAGTAAAGCAATATGAAGATGGAACTAATCATGATATTGCAAGTGTAGAAATGAGTGTTGAAATATTAAAGGGAACAGATTTTACAAAAGATGAAATTGATGTAATTTTAAATGGAATAGCCAATCATAGAAAAGAAAGTGATAACAAACTTGAAGAGATAATTTATAAAGCAGATAAATTATCTAGACAATGCTTTAGATGTGAAGCAGAAAACGAATGTTATTGGAGCAAAGAAAAGAAAAACTTTAGAATTACATATTAACAGTTGTGATGTTGAAAAGTTAAGATTAATTATATAGTTAGAGGGAGGTTTTATTTTGAGAATTGGGAATAAGGAGTTCAAATTAGGTGAAAGAACTTACATAATGGGAATATTAAATGTTACACCAGATTCTTTTTCGGATGGTGGGAAGTTTAATGAGATAGAGGCTGCTGTAGCTCAAGCTAAAAAGTTAGTGGAAGATGGAGCAGATATAATAGATATAGGGGGAGAATCTACGAGACCTGGAGCAGACTTTGTTAGTGAAGATGAGGAAATAAGAAGGGTTGTCCCGATAATAAAAGCCATAAAGAAAGAAATGGATATAACTATATCAATTGATACATATAAAAGTAAAACAGCAGAAGAGGCAGTTAAAGCTGGAGCTGATATTATAAATGATATTTGGGGGGCTAAATATGATGAAAATATAGCTAAGGTTGCAGCTAAGTATGATGTACCAATTATATTAATGCACAATAGAAAAGATATACCATATGTAAATTTAATAGATGATGTAATTAATGATTTACAAGAAAGTATAGATATAGCATTAAGAAATGGTGTTAAAAGGGAAAATATAATTTTAGACCCAGGTATAGGTTTTACAAAAACTTATGAGGAAAATTTAAAAGTTATGAACAATTGTGAAAAGGTAAAAGAAATGGGATATCCTGTACTCTTAGGAACTTCAAGAAAATCAATGATAGGACTAACTTTAAATTTACCGCCATTAGAAAGAGTGGAAGGCACTGTAGCTACTACAGTTATGGGAATAATGAAAGGTTTAGAGTTTGTAAGAGTACATGATGTATTAGAAAATAAAAGAGCAGCTTTAATGACTGATGCAATATTAAGAGTAAAGTAGGTAAAAGTAATGGATAAAATATATTTAAAAGATATTGAAATTTTTGCAAATCATGGTTTATTTCAAGAAGAAAAAGTTTTAGGTCAAAAATTTATATTATCATTAGAACTTTCTTTAGATATTAAAGAATGTGCTAAAACTCATGATTTAACAAAGTCAGTTCATTATGGTGACTTATGTCATAAGGTAATAGATTTATTTCAAAGTGAAAGTATAGATTTGATTGAAACGGTAGTAGATAAAATCGCTAAATTTGTATTAGATAATTATTCTATAGTTAATGAAGTAAAAGTATTATTAAAGAAGCCATGGGCACCTATAGGAAGACATTTAGATTATGCTGCTGTTGAGACTACTAGAAGTAGACATAAGGCATATATTACTATAGGAAGTAATATGGGAGATAAAGAACAAAACTTTATTAATGCTATGAAAAAGATAGAAGAAATTGAAGGTATAAAAATATCTAAGGTATCTTCATTTATAACTACAGAACCGTGGGGAAATGAGGATCAAGATGAATTTTTAAATGGTGCTTTAGAGATTAAAACTTATTTAACACCACAAGAGCTTATGAGAGAGCTTCTTAGAATAGAACTTGAGCTTGGAAGAGTTAGAGAAGTTAAGTGGGGACCAAGAATAATAGATTTAGATATAGTTTTATTTGATGATATAGTTAGTAATGATGAATTTGTAATAACTCCTCATCCATTAATGCATTTAAGAGATTTTGTATTAAAGCCATTAAATGAAATTGCACCATATGCACTTCATCCACTTAAAAATAAAAGAGTATTTGAATTATTAGAAGAAATAAAATAAATTATATAAATAAATTTTAATTGTGTATAAATAGCCAGTAATATTAATCAAGAGGATTAATATTACTGGCTATTTTTATGAGATTTATTAATTACATAAAGACAAAATGAATAAATATTATTATGCTCAGAAACACCATCCATAGTAATTATATCTTCTGCAAAATTTCCATCCCAAGGGAAAAGAGTAACTGTATTATTATCATAAGCATTGAAAAGATATTTAGAATCTTCAAATTCAACAATTAGTTTATAAGTGATTGTTTTTTCAGATATATCAATATCATTATTATAATTATCCATATTTAATGATTCTAAAAAAGATAATAAAATATCATAGTCCTCAGGAGAAACTATATATTCTTGATAATAATTAACATCAAAGACTTTTAAAGTAAATTTTTTATCCTTTTTAAGGTTTTTATATACTTCATTTGAATAATAATAAATATTAGGCTTTTCTTTTAAATTTAAATATTTAGGGTCATTAAAAGTGCAACTAGGTAATAGAGAAATTAATAAAATTAAAATAATGAATTTTATGTATTTCATTTTAATCCTCCTAAAATAGGTTATACATATAAATATTCTGTTAATTAAATTTTTAGAACAAATAACTTTTTCGAAAATAATGTATTTTTTAGATAATAAAGTGTTGAAACATAGTAATAATTGATAAACAATAATAATATTATATTTTGTAATCAATATTTTAGGATAGAGTATTAATGAGAATAATTGCAACCATAGGACCAAATTCAGCTAATGAGGAAATAATAAGGCAAGCTATCTATAATGGGGCAGATACTTTAAGATTGAATTTTTCTCACTTTTATGAAGAACAGTTTAAGTTTGTAATAGAAGAAGCAAGGAATATAAAGTCGGATATTTCTATTATGGCTGATTTATGTGGCAAAAAGATAAGAGTGTCTGAAAAAATAAATAAAGTTTTTAAGGTTAATAAGGGCGAAAATATTCTATTTTGTAGTGAAGATATTTATGAATCCATTTGTATGAATATTTATGAAAAGATTATACCATTAACATTAAAGTCAGATATTATAAAAAATAATGATATAAAATATATATCTATGAAGGATGGCACTATAAAGTTTGAGATTGTAGATAAAGGTAAAGTTTTTTTGAAGGCAAAGGCTATTAATGATGGAATTATTAGAGGTGGAAAGGGATGTAATATTTCGGGTATAAATAATGGAGAAGTAATATTATCTAAGAGAGATAAAGAATGTTTAAAATGGGCATTGAATAAGGATATTAATATTATTGCACAATCATTTGTAGAAAATGATAAAGAAATTTTAGAAATAAGAAAGTTTATAAAAAACAGTAATTATGATAATGATAAAGTGAAAATATTTTCTAAAATAGAAACAACTACTGGCTTAGAGAATTATAAAAATATATTAAATGTAAGTGATGGAATAGTTATTGCAAGAGGAGATTTAATACCAGAGTGTGGATTGATTAACTCTGTAATTGGAGAAATGAAATTATTGAATAGTTTGAAAAAAGAAGAATTAAAAAAGGAAATAATAGTAGCAACACATTTATTGGATAGTATGATGAAAAAGGATACTCCTAATATTACAGAAGTAGAAAGTATTTGCAATTTTATAAAATATGGAGTAAATGGATTTTTGTTAGCCTCAGAGACTTCTGTTGGGAAAAGACCTATAGAAAGTATAGTTTTTATTCAAAAAATAATAAAAAGTTTTAGTAAATTGGAGTAATATATTATAGACAAAAAGGCACTTACTTTGTATTATTAAAGAGTATATTTTACTTAGGAGGAAATAAAATGAATGAACAAGAGAGAAATCTAAGATGGTACAACTTAGCTATGATGGCATTTGTATCTGTATGGGGTTTTGGTAATGTTGTAAATAACTTTGCCAATCAAGGATTAACAGTAGTAGTTTCATGGGTACTTATGATAGCTTTATACTTTGTACCATATGCCTTAATGGTAGGTGAACTAGGTTCTGTATTTAGAGAAAGTAAAGGGGGAGTAAGTTCTTGGATAAAGGGTACATTCGGACCTACTTTAGCTTATTTTGCAGGGTGGACATACTGGGTTGTACATATTCCATATTTAGCTCAAAAGCCACAAGCTGCTTTAATAGCTTTAGGGTGGACTGTAAAGCAAGATGGTAATTTTATTAAAGGTATGGATCCATTAATTGCTCAACTTTTAACTTTAGCAGTATTTTTATTTTTCTTATGGGTTGCATCAAGAGGTATAACTTCACTTAAATTAATAGGAACAATAGCAGGTACCTCTGTATTTGTTATGTCTTTATTATATGTAGTTTTAATGTTAGCTGCACCTGCAATAAGAGGAATACAACCAGCAACAACTAGCTTTGAATTTAAAAATATGATGCCAGAATTTAATTTCTCATATTTTACAACACTTTCAATGTTAGTATTTGCAGTTGGAGGAGCTGAAAAGATATCACCATATGTAAATAATATGAAAAATCCAAGTAAAAGCTTCCCAAAAGGGATGATTGCATTAGCAATGATGGTTGCAGTTTCTGCATTACTTGGTTCAGTAGCAATGGCAATGATGTTTGATGCAAATAATATTCCAGCTGATTTAAAAATGAATGGACAGTATTATGCATTCCAAATGCTAGGTGAATACTATGGCGTTGGTAAGTTATTCATAATTATTTACGCATTAGCTAATCTTCTAGCACAAATATCTGCATTAGTATTCTCAATTGATGCTCCACTTAAGGTGCTTTTAGCAGATGGAGATAGAAAGTTTATACCAAAAGCTTTAACTAAAACTAATAAGTATGGTGCACCGATTAATGGTTATATGATGACAGCTATATTAGTTGGAATACTTATAATAGTACCTGCACTTGGTATTGGAGATATGAATTCATTATTTGATTGGTTATTACAATTAAATTCTGTAGTTATGCCAATGAGATATCTTTGGGTATTCTTAGCCTTTATAGGTCTTAAAAAGGCAGCAGATAAATATAAATCAGATTATAAATTTGTTAAAAATGATAAGATTGCAATGACAATAGGAATTTGGTGTTTTGCATTTACTGCATTTGCTTGTATAATGGGGATGTTCCCAAATAGTGTTGAAGCATTTACTGGTGAATGGTGGTTCCAAGTTTCATTAAATGTGGCAACTCCATTTATATTAATAGGTTTAGGATTTATATTACCTGTAATTGCGAAAAGAAAAAATGATATGTCTAATTTAGAAGAAGCTTCTAATATTAGTGCATAGTATTAAAATTAAATTTATGCATATTAATAAGTTACATGACTTTTAATATGCAGTTTTTTTAGAAATATAAGTTATTTATAACCTTATAAAAAAATAATAAATAACTTATATTGCAAAAAATATATCTTCATAGTATAATGGGGCTATGGATAAAATATTATTAAAAAATGAGGTTGGTTATAATGAGTAGTTTCAAATCGATTATATGGACAATATTTGGAATTGTGGTTTTCATAGCTATTATTAGATTTGTAGGCTTTATATTGCCATATGTTTTAGTTGCTGCATTGGTAGCGTACATAGTATATAAAGTTAGAAAAAGCTTAGGATTGAAAAATAAAAAAGAAAACAATGAAACATATACTTCTTCATATAAGCAAAATAATGATATTTATGAACCAAGTTCTTCAAATGAAGATTACACAGGTAAAGTTATAGATGTTGACTATGAAGATGTAGATTAGTAGAGAATAATTTTTAAAATTTAATTAGTTTATAACACTATATAAGGCTATAACAAAATGTTTATTTAGTTTAGCTATATATAGTGTTTTTTATATGTTTAATTTAAAGTTTGTAAAAAATAAATTAAAAAAATTGCAAGAAAAAATAAAAATAATTCATAAATAATATATAATGCCTATAAAAAAATATATATATATAATATAAATGCAAGTAAAAGGATATATACTATCAAATGTTAGTTGATTTACCTTGAAAATATGGTATAATTAGGATATTGATATTAAAAAATAAAATAAATAAAAAGGGGCTATATTTATGAAAAAAATAAAAATGACAACTCCGTTAGTTGAAATGGATGGAGATGAAATGACTAGGGTTATTTGGGGAATGATAAAAGATGAATTATTAAAACCTTTTATTGAATTAAAAACAGAATATTATGATTTGGGGATAGAGTATAGAAATGAAACTAATGATGAAGTAACAGTACAGGCTGCTGAAGCTATAAAAAGATATGGGGTAGGAGTTAAGTGTGCAACAATAACTCCAAATGCAGATAGAATTAAAGAGTATAATTTAAAAGAAATGTGGAAAAGTCCTAATGGAACTATTAGATCAATCTTAGATGGAACAGTTTTTAGAGCACCAATAACAGTAAGTTCAATTAAACCATTTGTTAGAACATGGAAAGAACCAATTACTATTGCAAGGCATGCTTATGGTGATATTTACAAGAATGTTGAAATGAAAATTGAAGGAAAAGGAAAAGCAGAATTAGTTTTTACAGATGAAAATGGAGAGGAGAAAAGAAAATTAATTCATAAATTTAATGATAGTGGAGTGGTTATGGGAATGCATAACACTAATAAATCAATAGAAAGCTTTGCAAGAAGTTGCTTTAACTTTGCTTTAGATACAAAACAAGATTTATGGTTTGCTAGTAAAGATACTATTTCTAAAAAATACGATCATACTTTTAAGAATATTTTTTATGAAATATTTGAAAATGAGTATAAAGAACGTTTTAAAGAAGCAAATATTGAGTATTTTTATACGCTAATAGATGATGCAGTAGCTAGAGTAATAAAATCTAAAGGTGGATTTATCTGGGCTTGTAAAAATTATGATGGTGATGTAATGAGTGATATGGTTGCAACTGCTTTTGGTTCTTTAGCAATGATGACTTCAGTTTTAGTATCCCCAGAAGGATATTATGAATATGAAGCTGCTCATGGAACAGTTCAAAGACATTACTATAAACATTTAAAAGGAGAGGAAACATCAACTAATTCCATAGCAACTATTTTTGCATGGAGTGGAGCTTTAAGAAAAAGAGGAGAATTAGACTCTAATTTAGAGTTAGTTAGTTTTGCAGACAAGCTAGAAAATGCTGCTATTAAAACTATTGAAGAGGGAGTTATGACTAAAGATTTAGCACTTCTTACAGACTTAAAAGAAGTTAAAACTGTAAACACATATGACTTTATTAAAGAAATAAGAAAGACATTAGAAACAATGTAAAAGGATGCCTCTAAGGTCCAAATATTGGTTTGGATTTAGAGGCATAAATTATTTTAGTCAACATAAAATAATTATAAAAGCAAAGGAGGAAAAATTATGTCTCATAAAAATAATAAGAATTCTAAAGATAATAAAAAGTCAGGTCAAAAGACAAGAAGTGAAATGAGAAAAATGAGAGAGGAAACAGCTAATGAGGTTGGATATTCAAAGGAGTCAAGAAAGTTAGGTAAAGATAATCCAAGACCAGATTCAGCTCAAAAGATAGAACCATAATAAAAGTTATATACATGTTGATAATAGGAAAGTGTTAAGATGAATAGTAAAAAAAGAGTGTTTATTTGTAAACACTCTTTTTTATCAATATTTTTAAAAGAAAATTCAGCTTATCAGCAGAGTAAGTTGCTAAATAATCAAGTAGGTAAGTTCAAATAACTAAATTAAAGATTTAATTATTTGAATTTAAAATTTAGAACTTTACTTAAAATGCCCAATTTCCATTAGAGAAAATTTGAATAGTTTCATTATTTTTATTAATTCCAGTAATATTAAGGTCATTATTTCCTATCATAAAATCAACATGAATTATAGAATCATTAACTCCGATTTCTTCTAATTCTTTTTCTGAGTATTTTTCAGCATCCTTAACACAAGAAGAATAAGCTCTACCAAAGGCTAAATGACAAGCAGCATTTTCATCAAATAGAGTATTGAAGAAAATAAGTCCAGAATTTGAAATTGGAGAATCATAAGGAACAAAAGCTACTTCGCCTAAATATTTAGATCCTTCATCGCTATCAAGCATTTGCTTTAATACATCATATCCAGTTTCAGCAGTAAAATTTATAGCCTTACCATCTTTAAAAGTGATAGAAAAATTATCTATTAAATTTCCACCATAGCTAAGAGGTTTAGTTGAATAAACTATACCATTAACACCAGTTTTTTTAGGAAGTGTGAATACTTCTTCAGTTGGCATATTTGCATTGAAAGGAATATTATTAACATCATCTTCACTTCCACCAGCCCAAAGATGACCTTCAGGAAGTTCTATATTTAAGTCTGTTCCATTAGAACTAGTTAAATGTACACTTTTAAAATTATTATCATTCATAAATTTAATTTTTTCAGCTAAAGAAGAATTATGTTTTTCCCACGCTAAAGTAGGGTCTTCATTATCTACTCTTACTGTTTTAAAAATAACATCCCATAATTTTTCCATAGCTTCATCATTAGTAGCATTTGGGAATACCTTTTTAGCCCAAGAAAGAGTTGGAACAGATAATACACACCAACGACACTTATTAGACATTGTACTTTCACGATATTCTTTAACAGCTTCGTTTCTTGCTTTTTGAGAAGCTGCTATATTTTCCATTGGAACTCCTTTAAGACCATCTGGATCACTTGCAGAAATTCCAATAAAACAAGCTCCTTGTCTTGCATAATAATTATAGCTTTCTCCAACCCATTCAGGAACATCAGATAGAGTTTCAATTGAACTGTTAGAAAGTCTTATTTTACTAAGCTTTTGATCAGCATAATGTACAACAACGTCTTTAGCACCTCTTATGTAAGCTTCTTCAGCAATAAGCCTAGCAAACTCAGCTGTTTCTATTGGTGAATTAATAACTAATATATTATCTTTTTGAATGTTTACCCCAGTACTTACTGCAAGGGATGCGTATTTTCTTAATAAATTATTATTCATTTTATATAGCCCTCCTAAATATTAGTAATCGCTAATATTATAACATATTTAATAAGTTAAATTATAGAAATAAAAATAATATTATTAAGTTTTATAGTGATATAATATTATTTGACTTTTATATTTGGAATTTTTATGGCTTGCAACATCTTGTAAGCCATAAAAAAAATAACTATAATTAGTATTACAAGAATAAATGAAAAGGAAGAAACTAATGAAAAATTTATTAATTAACTTAGTAGAAAAAAATAAAAAATATACAGAAGAAGGGAAGCTTGCATCATATATACCTGCGCTATTAAAGGCAGATAAGGAAGCACTAGGACTTTGTGTTGTAGACATTAAAAATAATGAAGAGTATTGGGCTGGAGATAGTGATGTTAAATTTACTATTCAAAGTATCTCAAAGGTTGTTAGTTTAATTATAGCTCTTAATGATAACGGTAGAGAAAATGTATTTAAAAAGGTAAATGTTGAACCAACAGGAATGGGTTTTAATAGTATAGTTAATCTTGAGATTAGAAATCAAGATAGACCATATAATCCAATGATAAATGCTGGAGCAATAGTAACTACATCTCTTATTTTTGGAGAAAATGAAGATCATAAATTACAAAGGATATTAAATTTTTTAAGAAGAGCAACAAATAATCCTAGCATAGATATAAATAAAGAAATATATGAAAGTGAAAAGGCTACAGGAGATAGAAATAGATCTTTGGCTTACTTTATGAAAAGCTCTAATATATTAGAAGGAAATGTTGAAGAAGTATTAGATCTTTATTTTAAACAATGTTCTATTGAAGCTACAGCAAAAGATATGGCGAGATTTGCAGCTGTTATTGCAAATGATGGTATTGCACCATGGAGTGATGAAATTTTAATTTCAAGAGAAGTATGTAGAATAGTAAAAACTATAATGGTTACTTGTGGAATGTATGATGCATCAGGAGAATTTGCAGTTCATGTGGGCGTACCAGCAAAATCTGGAGTTGGTGGTGGAATAATAGCTACTGTACCTAAAAGATATGGCATAGGAATTTATGGTCCAGCTTTAGATTCTAAAGGAAATAGTATTGGTGGAATCCACATATTAAAAGATTTATCAGAAGAATTAGAACTTAGTATATTTTAAGATAAATATGATATAATTACTAAATAATACTATAAAAATATAGGACTATTTAAATTAATGTTTTTATATAATTTTAAATTTCTTGTTTATAAGTTATATACTGTAAAACTAATGATTTAAAATGTCAAAATACTGGAGGAATAAATGGAGAGATTACTTATTTTAGACTCAAATAGTCTAATGAATAGAGCATTTTATGCAATACCACCACTTACAAATAGTGAAGGAATACATACTAATGCAGTTTATGGTTTTACAAATATGCTTTTTAAAATGAAGGAAGAAATAAAACCAGATTATATAGTTGCAGCCTTTGATAGAAAAGCGCCGACTTTTAGACATAAAGAATATGAAGATTATAAAGCTGGTAGAAAAAAGATGCCTCCAGAGCTTGGCGAACAATTCCCTATAATTAAAGAATTACTTAACTTATTAGCAGTTAATATTTATGAAATAGACGGCTTTGAAGCAGATGACATAATAGGAACTTTAGCAAAGTTTGCTGAGAGTCATGGAATTGAAGTTTTCATAGTAACAGGAGATAGAGATGCTCTTCAACTTGCAAGTGATAACATTAAAGTTGTTATAACTAAAAAGGGTGTTACTGAAACTGCTGTGTATAATAAAGAAGCTTTTGAAGCTGAATTTGGAGTTACTCCAACACAATATATAGATGTTAAAGGTCTTATGGGAGATAAGTCAGATAATATTCCGGGAGTTCCAGGGGTAGGAGAGAAGACAGCCTTTAAGCTTATTCAAACTTATGGTTCTATGGAAGGTGTACTTTCTAATATAGATGAAATAAGTGGTAAAAAACTTAAGGAAAATTTAGAAACTTATAGTGAGCAAGCAATTTTTAGTAAAAAGTTAGCTACTATAATGACAGAAGTTCCTATAGATTTTGACTTAGAAGATATAAAAAGTCAGGATTCTTATAATAGGGAAGAAATTAAAAAGATGTTCTTTAAGTTGCAAATGAAATCACTACTAGCTAAACTACCAGGTGAAGATGAAGAATCTAATGAAGAAGAAAGGTTAGAAATAAAGGAAATTAGTACTATAGAAGCATTTAAAAATGAATTAAGTAAAAAGAGTAACATAACATATATAGGCTATAGCACTACAAATGCTAATCTTTATTCCAAAATAGAATTAGATAAACTTTACTTAAAGATTGAAAATGAAGTTATCTTAATAGACTTTAAACTTATATCTATGGAAAATTCAGAAGAAGCTATAAAAATACTTAAAAGCTTTATGGAAGATGAATCTATATCTAAGGTTATACATGATGGGAAAAATATTATAACTATTTTAAATAAGTTTAATATACAAATAAAGAATTTTATATTTGATACTGCTGTTGCAGCATATCTTATAGATTCAGCAAGAAGTAACTATCCTTTAGAAATATTAATTAATGAATACTTAACTAAAGAAGTTAAAGGTGAAGGAGATACTTTAATTTGTAATGCTGTAGCAAATATGGATGAATTATATTCTTATTTAAAAGATAGGATTAGCAAGGAAGGAATGGATGAATTATATTATAATTGTGAACATCCATTAATAAGTATTTTATCTAGTATGGAGGCTGTTGGGTTTAAGGTTAATGAAGAAAAATTAAATGAACTTGCAGTTAAATTTAAAGAGGAAATAGCTAGAACAGAAAAAGAAATTTATGAACTTTGTGAAGAAGAGTTTAATATAAGTTCACCAAAGCAACTAGGAAAAATTCTTTTTGAAAAGTTAGATTTACCTGTAATTAAGAAGACTAAGACAGGTTATTCAACTAATGCAGAAGTATTAGAGAAATTAATGGATAAACATCCTGTAATAGAAAAAATAATTTATTATAGACAAATAACTAAGCTTAATTCTACTTATGTAGAAGGCCTTAAGAATGTTATAGATGAAGACGGTGCTATACATTCTAGTTTTAATCAAACTGTTACAACAACAGGAAGACTTTCAAGTACAGAGCCAAATCTTCAAAATATACCTGTGAAGTATGAAATGGGTAGAGAAATTAGAAAGGTATTTATACCTAAAGAGGATACAGATGTTCTATTATCTTGTGACTATTCACAAATTGAGCTTAGAGTACTTGCACATATGGCAGATGATAAAAATATGATAGATGCATTCAATCATCATAGTGATATTCATACAAAGACTGCCTCAGAAGTATTTAAGGTACCTGTAGAAGAGGTTACATCTATTATGAGAAGTAGAGCTAAGGCTGTAAATTTTGGTATAGTTTACGGAATAAGTGATTTTAGTCTTTCACAAGATTTAAAGATAACTAAGAAGGAAGCATCAGAGTACATGGAAATTTATTTTGATAGATATCCAAAGATTAAAGGGTATTTAGAAAGTGCAAAAGAGGAAGCAAAGGAAAAGGGCTATGTATTAACTATTTTAAATAGAAGAAGATTTATACCAGAAATAAAATCTTCTAATAAAATAGTAAAGGCTCTTGGTGAAAGATTAGCGATGAATGCGCCAATTCAAGGAAGTGCCGCAGATATTATTAAGCTTGCTATGGTTAAAGTTTATGATAGATTAAACAAAGAAAAGCTAGAAAGTGAAATAATATTGCAAGTGCACGATGAACTTATTTTAAATGTTAAGGAAAAAGAACTTGAAGTAGTTAAAGCTTTAGTAAAAGAAGAAATGGAAAATGTACTTAAGATGTCTGTTGCTTTAGAGGTTGATACTAATATAGGAAATACTTGGTATGATGCTAAATAGGGGGTAAGTATGATTAAAATTGGATTAACAGGAGGAATAGGTTCTGGTAAAAGTACAGTATCTTTTATGCTAAAAGAAGCTGGATTTAATGTAATAGATGCAGATACTATAGCTAAGGAGGTATTAGTTAAGTATCCTGAAATATTAGAAATGGTTAAGATAAATTTTGGCTCAGGATTTTTTGATTGGCGAGGAGAATTTCGTAGAAAAGAATTTGGAAATCATATTTTTAGATTTCCAAAGGAAAGAAAGAAATATGAAGGTATAATATTACCTTATATAAAAAGAGAAATTTACGAAAAAATAGATTACTATGAGAAAAAAAACGCTGATATAATAATTCTTGATGCACCTACTTTAATAGAAAATGAGTTGCATAAAGATATGGATTATGTTATTTTAGTGTGGGTGGATAGTAACACTCAAATTCAAAGGGTAAGAGCTAGAGATGCATTAGCAAGGGATGAAGCAATTAATAGAATAAATTCTCAAATGCCTTTAGAAAGAAAAAGAGATTTTGCTAATATAATAATTGAAAATAATGATACGTTACCTAAGACTAAAGCACAAGTAGACTTACTTATTGAATTTTTGAAATCTATTTAAAGTAGGGAGAGTAAATGAATTTTAAAAAAATAATAATTAGTCTTATTATTATTGTCTCACTTGCTTTAGCTTCAGTATATGGTGTAAAGCAATATATTTTCCCGTATAAGTATAGTGATATAGTTAATGAGTATAGTGAGAAATATGAAGTTGATCCCCTGTTAGTTCTGTCTGTAATTAAGGCTGAAAGCAATTTTAATAAAAATGCAATTTCAAATAAAGGTGCAAAAGGACTAATGCAGATTATGGATAGTACAGGAGAATGGATTTCAGAGACATTAGGTATTGAAGATTTTTCTTCAGAGAAGCTTTTAAATCCAGAAGTGAATGTTGAGTTTGGTTGTTGGTACTTAAATAATTTAATTAGTGAATTTGATGATTTAAGCTTAGCATTAGCTGCATATAATGGTGGAAGTGGAAATGTTACAAAATGGCTTAAAAATCCTGAATATTCTATAGATGGTAAAAGTTTAACTTATATTCCATTTAAGGAAACTAAAAAATATGTAGATAAAGTGACTTTAAATTATAACATCTATAAGTTTTTTTATAGATAAAATTAAAGGCAAAGGTTAGATTTAACCTTTGCCTTTTTGTTATTTAAAAATAGCCGTAACCCATTCATTTGTTTGATGTTTACTTTGTAATTTAAATCCGTATGATTCTACATTTTCCTTTATTTCATCAAAACTCCATTCAACAAGTCCTGAAACTAAAATAGTACCATTAGTGTTTAAATGAGTTTTAATAAAATTCATAAACATTTTAGTTTCTTCACCACCGATATTTATGAATATCCAGTCATAATTATTAGTAATTAGAGAGGAATCATCTAGGATATTTCCAACAATAGGAGTAATATTTTCTAGATTGTTTAAAGAAGAATTTAATAATACCTCATCTGTTATATCTCTAATATCAACAGCATCTACTATAGAAGCACCTGCGATAGAAGCAGCAATTGATAATATTCCAGAACCAGTTCCTATATCTAATACAGATTTATTCTTTAAATCTAAATCATTTAATATTAATTTTAATATGTCTTGTGTAGTTTCATGAAGTCCTGTACCAAATGCTCCTTGAGATATAAAGTTAATTTTCTTTTTATCTTCAAAATCTTCTTCTGGATTTGCAATTACCCAAGTATCATCTAAATGTATAGCTGGGAAATCATATGTAGTATAATCATAATTATTTTCTTCTATATTTATGTAATCCATATTTAAAAGTGAAGTTAAAGTTTTAATAAAATCATCTAAATATTCTTTTTTATCTTCAAAAGCAACTTTTAATATTATATCTTCATCTTCTTTTTCTAAATAACCATATCCGTAATCGTCTGTAGTTATTTCTAAAGGATTTTCATAGAATACGTTATATATATCGTTTATTGCTAAAGTTTCAATTGTAGAGTCTAATTTTGCATATGGAAGCTTATATGAAATTATAAACATAAAATCATCCTTTCATTATTTAGTAGAATTATTCTTTTTCTTTGAAATATATGTTTTTTTAGATTTACTCTTTAAGTTTGCTTTAGAAGAATTCTTCTTTTTTGAACTTTTTTTATAGTTAGATTTTTTATTATTTTTTTCTTTTGATGGAGATGAATTTTTAACTTTAACACTAGTTTCAGCATCTTTTGATTGAGAATTTTTTATGGCTAAAGGTTTTTTTGCAACTGAGTAACCAAATTTACCTAAAGCTTCGGTATCCATTTTAAAATACTCTCCATGACAATATGTTATTAAATCTGCATTTTCAAAATGTATTTTACCTTTTTCGTCCATTAAATTTTTATTTACATGAGAACCAACAACTTCTGCGATAAATAAATCATGAGTACCTAATGGTATTATGCTTTTAACTTTACATTCAATTGAAACAGGACATTCATCAATATATGGTACATTGATATTAGTACCAGGTTTCATTGTAAAGTTCATTTCTTTAATTTTATCAAATTTTCTACCAGGACGAACTCCACAGTAATCAACGGCTTTAGTCATGTTAGAAGTAGGAAGATTTACTGTAAACTCCATAGTTTCTTTTATATATTCATAGGAAAGACGTTCTGGTCTTACTGAGATTGATAGCATAGGTGGCTTAGTACAAACGGTTCCTGTCCATGCTACAGTAAAAACATTTTCTTTACCTTCCTTATTTTTTGAAGTTATTAAGACAACAGGTACTGGGTTTAAAATAACGCTACCTTTAAAGTCTACCTTTTCATTCATATTTTTCACACCTTTTCAAAATTATCTTTACGATTATAACATAAAGAATAATAAAGTTACAAGAAGATCAATGAAGATAAGGTAAACCATCAAGAAATAAGAGTTATTAGGTAAAGTAAGACTTAGAGATTTAAAATTGGGGTTATAGAGTAAGGGTAACTATCTAAATAATTAAATTAAAAAATTAACTAATTAAAAAATTAAAAATGGCAATTAAAGGAATTGTGATAATAGTTTAATCCTTCATTTGCCATTTTTGATTATCTGTAATATCTACTTCTTCTATTTCTTCTATTTGATTTTGAAATCAATTTAACAATTACAACTATTAAAACTATTGCAATTATTATAGCAAGCACAGCTGCTGCATATATAGGGAAATTAGCTTTTAATAATTGACCAGTAGATAATTGAACACTACCTTGAACTGTTTCATTATATCCTGCTATAGAGAAGGTTAAATCAACAGTATTGTTTGAAGCAACTTTCCAAGCATCTAAGTCTGTATTAGATAATTCAATTTTAGCATTTGCTGAATTATAGTCATTATCATAATACATTATGTCTGAATCCAGTACAACTGGTGCAGTTATTGTTTTTGTTGGACCGAAGAATCTAAATAATTTATATTCTAATTCTGTAGTACCAATTTCAGTTCCTGCAGTTTTAAAAGGAACTTTTTCGGCGTTATAACTATAATCTGCTATTGATTTAGTATCATTAAATACGTTAATACCTTCTGCGCCATATTCAGAACCTAAAACAACAGTAATTAAGTTTCTGCCATCTCTAGTGTAGTAACCTACGAAACAATGACCAGCCATAGTTTCAGTTCCTGTTTTACCACCAACATTACCATCTTTACCAAGATTTTTATTTCTTGTATCTATTATTATTTTAGCATCGTTAATTGATACAGAAGTTGAAGGTAATTCCATAGTTTCTCTTATCCAATCATTTTGATAGGCTGCTTTACCTATAAGAGCTAAATCATAAGCTGTAGTTACATTGTGAGTAGTATTGTTAACTTCTAACCCATTAGGATTAATGAAGTTTGAATTTACAGCACCAAGTTCTTTAGCTTTTTCATTCATCATAGCTGCAAAAGCATCTACAGAACCAGCTACTGATTCAGCCATCATAATTGAAGCGTCGTTTGCAGAAAAAATCATAACAGCTTTCATAACATCATCAGCAGTCATAGTATCTCCAGGCTTTGCTCCGCCAGATAAATAACCACTTAAAGTAGTTTCAGTAAGAGAAGCTGAAGTATCTGTATAAGGAATTAAATCGCTTTTACTCTTATTTTCAGCAAAGATTAAAGAAGTTAAAAGTTTAGTAGTACTTGCTGGTGAGCGTTTTACATCAGCATTTTTTGAGTAAATAATTTCACCAGTATCTAAATCCATAGTAATTGCCGATTCTCCAATTATTTGAGGAGCATCATTTGTAGCTGCAAATACATTAACAGTAGATATAAATGGTACTATTAATGTTAAGCAAATAAATAAAACAATTGTTTTGAAAAAATTCTTTCTCATTATAATCTCTCCGTATTTATAATATTTAATTATTTATTTAATCTAGTAATCATTACTTCTTTAGCTTTTAATTCTAAAGTATCATCTAATTTTTCAAGAGCTACTTCAGAATATTTTATTTCAAGTGCAGTTTTTATAAATCTATCTGCAAGCTCAGGGTTTTTAGCTAAAAGTGCACCATGGAAATAAGTACAATAAGTATTTTTATAAATACATCCTTCATATCCATCAGAACCGTTATTACCATACCCATGAACACATTTACCAAGAGGCTTAAGTCCATTTAGATAAGTTCTTCCTGAGTGATTTTCAAAACCTACATAAGTTTCATCAAATTCTTCATTATAGATAACAGTATTACCTATAAATCTAGTGTCACCAGCTTCAGTATAAATGTCTAGTATACCTAATCCTTTGATTTTTTCTCCGTTAGGAGCAGTGTAATACTTACCAAGTAATTGATATCCACCACAAATTGCAATTAGAACTTTACCGTTATTAATATACCTAGATAATTCATCTTTTTTATTATCCATTAAGTCATCAGATACTATTGTTTGTTCATAGTCTTGGCCACCACCAAAGAATACAATATCATAATCATCTGCATTAAATTCATCATTTAATGAAATATTAGATACATTAACTTTAATACCACGTTCTTCAGCTCTATGCTTTAATATTAATATATTACCAACATCACCATAAACATTTAAAAGATCAGGATAAAGATGACATATATTTAATTCCATAATATCCTCCTATTCTACCAAAGATTTTTTATATAACCTTTAGAGTGTAAGTACTTTCTATAATTTATCATTGCAGTATAAGTTGCAAGGATATATAATTTTTTATTTTTACCATTTTTGATTTTTTCAGTTAAGCCTTCATATTCCTCTTCTATAACAAAGCTTGAAGGGGATAGCCCAGCTGTTTTAAGTCTTACAGCCATATCAAAGCTTCTCATACCAGAAACATAAACTTCATCTAATTTTACGTTGGCTAAATTTTCAAAGTTAACATCCCAAATCCAAGAAACATCTCTACCATCTGCATAATTATCGTTAAGTAAGAATGCACATGAAAAAGCATCTTTATTTAGGCACAATGTATCGAGTGCTTGATTATATCCAGCTGGATTTTTTACTAGGATTATTTTTACTTCTTTATCATCAATGTTTATAATTTCTTGTCTACCAAAGCTAGAACTTTGACTTTCTAAAGATTTTTTTATAGTAGCATCATCTACATTAAGTTCTTTAGTAATAGCATAGGCACAAAGAGCATTGTAAATATTATAAACTCCAGATTGTCCTAAGAATATTTCAGTATCACCAAATTTAACAGTAGAACTTTCAGCTGTTAGTTCTATAATCTTATCAACACCATATTTTATCTGTGGATGAGTATAGCCACAGCCTGTACAGTAGTAATCACCTAAATGGTTATATGTAACAAAGTTGTAACTGTAAGGCGTTTTACAGAATTTGCAGAATTTAGAATCTGCATTAACATCTATTGTTTTATTCTCATTAATTGCAGTTTTGAATCCATAAAAAATACAAGGGTTTTTTACATCTAGTTTACCTAAAAGAGATTCATCACCATTTAAAACTAGCTTTGTTTCAGGAACAAGAGTTATTCCTTCTAAAATTTTAGTTAAAGTAGTATATACCTCACCATATCTATCTAACTGATCTCTAAAAAGATTTGTTACAGTTATTATTTCAGGAGTAAGATATTTTGTTATATACTTTAAATTGGCCTCATCTACTTCAATTACTGCATATTTATCTTCACCTTTATTGTTAAAGAACTTATAGTGTCCTACAAAAGTAGTAACAATTCCAGGGAAAAGATTAGCACCTGTGTTATTTGTTATTACGTTTAGACCTTTTTCTTTTAGGATGTTATAAATCATGCTTGTAGTAGTAGTTTTACCATTAGTTCCTGTTACCAAAATAACCTTATAGCCTTTAGAGACTTTAGATAAAATGTTATTATCTAGCTTTAGAGCTACTCTCCCAGGAAAAGTAGTCCCACCTTTTAAAATGGTTTTAGTTAGAAATAATGTGAATTTTGTTGCTAATATACTTACGATTGACTTAATACTAATTTCCTTCACCACCTACAATAATTTATTTACATTATTAACAATAATATTGAACTATAATCATATAAAAGTAATATTATAAACAAAATTATAATATTGTTTTAAATGTTACATCAATACTAAAATAGTATAACACAAACTTACGGTTTAACAAATGTATCTTGATAGGATATTTAAATTAAATTAAAAAAAATAAAAATAAATTTTAAAAAAATGAATAATTATTTAACATTACATTAGTTAATATTGACGATGTTTATATATAGGAAGATAATAATAAGAAAAACTAATGAGGAGATGGAAGTTTTGAAAAAATTTTCGTTTGTTGATAAAGAAGGAAAAGAAATAAAATGTTATAAATGGGATGCGAATAGTGAAGCTAAAGGGATAATACAAATATCCCATGGAATGACAGAATATGCATGTAGATATGATTATTTTGCCAATAAGCTTTCGGAACAGGGATTTATTGTATATGCACATGACCATAGAGGGCATGGAGAAACAGCTAAAAGTGAAGAAGAAAGAGGATATATAGCTGATAATGAAGGATTTGATATACTTGTTGAAAATGTTAAAGAACTAACTGATATAATAAAGAAAGAAAATAATGGCTTGCCTTTAATATTATTTGGACACAGTATGGGTTCTTTTGTAAGTCAAAGATATATTGAATTATATGGAGATGAGTTAGATGGTGTTATTTTATCAGGAACAAATGGAAGGCCAGATTACATAACAAGACTAGGAATAGTAATTTCAAAGGTTGAAATGAAGATAAGAGGAAGAGAAGCAAAGAGTGAGCTTATGGATAAATTATCATTTGGAAGCTTTAATAATAAATTTAAACCAACTAGAACAAATTATGATTGGTTATGTTCTGTTGATGAAGAGGTTGATAAATATATTGATAGTGAATATTGTGGATTTATTTGTACAACCTCATATTATTATGATTTAATAAGAGGATTATGGAAAATAAATGAGAAAGAAAATTTAAATAAGATTCCTAAGGACTTACCAGTTTATATTTTTGCTGGAGATAAAGATCCTGTAGGAGATTTTGGAAAAGGAATAATTAATTTATATGAGTGTTATAAAGCTTTAGGGATAAAAGATTTAAAATATAAGCTTTATAAAAATGGCAGACATGAAATGTTAAATGAAAATAATAAGGATGAAGTTATTGAGGATATATTAAATTGGATAAATAATATTATATAATATTTTATCATTTATAATTTACTGAACATTATTTAATGTTATGAAACATATATTTGTAGTAATAATAATGAGGGGTGTTTAGTATTGAAAGAAAAGAAGAAGGTAAAGAAAAAAAATAAAAAACAAAAAGGTATATTAAGAAATATATTTTGCTATAATAATAAATTTGATATTATGGCATTGATGAAAAATATATTACTTCCATTAGCTGGAGCTATTATAATTACTTTATTTACTAAAAATTCAATGAATACATATGATACATTAAAGAAAAGTATAGTAACTCCACCAGCAATAGTTTTTACAATAGTTTGGACTATATTATATACTTTGATGGGAATAGCTTCTTATAGAATTTATATGAATAATAAAGCTGGGAAAAAAGATTATGATGGATATTTTTATTATATTATTAAGTTATTAATTAATTTTCTTTGGTCTATAGTATTCTTTAATTTAAGACTATATGGAATTTCTTTTATTTTAATAATATTACTACTTATATTAATAGTTATTACTATAGTAAAGTTCTTTAAGGTTGATAAAATAGCTGGTATATTAATGATTCCATATATATTATGGGTATCATTTGCATCATATTTAAGCTTATATATATGGATATTTAATGAAATGTAATTTTAATTAAGGAATATATTTAAACAAATTTGGTAAAAGTTAAAAGGGGTAAATTAATTTTATTTGCCATTTTTAACTTTTTAATTATTTTGTTATTTTAATAATCATTTGAATTATAAATTTAAATGATATAAAATATACACTTAGAAATGTATATTTTATATTTAAGGAGAAGAGTATTTTGAAGAAAGTAATTATAGCGGAAAAACCATCTGTCGCTAAAAATATAGCAGATGCATTTAAGATAAAGACAAGAAGAGATGGTTTCTTTGAGGGGGAAGACTATTTAGTTACTTGGGCATTTGGACATTTGCTTCAATTATATGATGCAAAAGATTATGATGAAAATATGAAGGGATGGAGAATGGAGAAGTTCCCCTTTATACCAAATAATTTTAAGTATAAGATAAAATGTGATAGTAGCAACAGGGAAGTTGTAGATAAAGGTGCAGAAAAGCAAATTAATATAATTAAGGGATTAATAGATAGAGAAGATGTGGACGGAATAATATCTGCAACTGACTTTGATAGAGAAGGGCAAGTTATATCAGATGAATTATTTATACATTATGATATAAAAAAGCCTATATATAGACTTCTTCTTAATGAATGGACAGAAGATGAAGTTAAAAAAGGAATGGCTAATTTAAAGCTTAATAGTGAAATGAAGCCTCTTCAAGATGCGGGAATAGGGAGACAGTTAGCAGACTGGACTATAGGTATTAACTTAACATCGGTGGCAACGCTACGATATGGTGCTAGTGAAAGAAAAACTATAAATATAGGACGTGTATTATTACCAACATTAAAAATAATTTATGATAGAGATAAGGAAATAGAAAATTTTAAGGAATCGTCATATTATAAGTTATTAATAAATTTAAAATCTAAGGATAATATAGAATTTGAAAGCCTTTATTATGAAAA
Organism: Clostridium celatum DSM 1785; assembly: GCF_000320405.1. GTDB lineage: Bacteria > Bacillota > Clostridia > Clostridiales > Clostridiaceae > Clostridium > Clostridium celatum. The sequence continues at coordinate 107,082 of NZ_KB291650.1, forward strand.
GGGAACAGAAAAATTTGAAAAGAAAGAGTACCTAGATAGTATAAGTAAAATATTAAAGGAAAAACAAGCAGTAGTTGTAGATAAAGAAATTGAAAAGAAACGAGAATATCCGCAGCCGCTATTTAACTTGTCAAATCTACAAGGATATATTACAAGTAAATATAAAGGATGGACGTCAGATAAAGTTTTAAAGGTTGCACAAGGACTTTATGAAAAGAAGCTTATAACATATCCAAGAACAGCAAGTAGTGTTCTTGAGGAAAGTTTAGTAGACAAAGCCAAAAAAGTACTAGAAACACATAAAAAAGGATTACCATACGAGGAAGAAATTAAGTTTGTTAAATCAAAAAGGGTTTTTGATACATCAAAGGTTGAAAGCCATAGTGCAATAACACCAACATATGTTATTCCAAAGGGATTAAGTACTGAAGAACAGTATGTTTATAATGCTATTAAAAATAGATTTATAATGCAGTTTATGCCTGTAGCTGAATTTGAAGAAACTAAAATTACATTTAAAGTAAATGAAGAAGCTTGTATAGGTGAATTTATTTCTAAGGGGAAAGTTGAAATTATTAAAGGGTGGAGAATAGTAGAAAAAATTGAAACTAAGGATACAATTTTACCTTTAGTAGAAAAAGGTGAAAATTTAGATATAGTAGATAGTAAAGTTAATAAAGTTACTAAAAAGCCACCTAAATATCATACAGAAAAAACGCTTTTAAGAGTTATGGAAACTTGTGGTAAAGGTTTTAAAGAAGAAAATTCTGATGATGAAACAAACTCAGAAGAAATGATGCAAGCTATTTTAAGTGGATTTAGTATAGGAACACCAGCAACTAGAGCTGAAACTATAAAGAAGTTAAAAGATATAGGATATATTAAGACTAAGGGAAAGAGTTTAACTACAACAGAACTTGGAAGAACAATAGTTGAGATATTTCCAGCAAAAGAGCTTCTAGATTTAGAATATACAGGGAGACTTGAAAAAACCTTAGCTGATATAGAAAAAGGAAAATTTAAAAAAGAAGATTTCCTAAATTTAATATTTGAATTTACTAAGAACTCCGTTGAAAAAATAAAAAACGACAGCTCAATGTTACATAAATTTAAGGTTGAAATACCAAATGGAGCTGAAGAAGTAGGAAAATGTCCTGTGTGTGGAAATTCAATTATTGAAGGTGAAAAGGGATTTGGTTGTGTAAATTGGAAAAATGGTTGCAAATATACTATTTGGAAAAATGATAAGTTTATCGAATCTATGGGGAAAAAAGTTACTAAGGAAATGGTTGAATTACTTTTGAAAAATGGAAAAGTAGGTTTTAGAAATCTTAGAAGTAAAAAGGGAACGTTATTTTCAGCTTATTTAAGATATGAAAAGGATGAGAATACGGGATATTATAATTGGAAAATGGAATTTATTAATTAAGAAAGCTATCTATATAGACTAATTTAAGTTTATATAGATAGCTTTTTAATTTTAAATAAATTTAGTTAATAAGGTATAGAATAGTGGTGCTAAAAAGACAGTTATAATTCCTGCAATTCCAATAGATAAAGAACTCATAGCACCTTCAGTTTCACCGATTTCTAACGCTTTAGTTGTACCAACAGCATGTGAAGCGGTACCTAATGATACACCTATAGCAATTGGATTTTTTATTCTTAAAAGCTTTAATGTTATAGGTCCTAATACAGAACCAGCGATTCCTGAAACAACAATAGCCAGTACAGTAATAGAAGAAATTCCACCAAGGCTATTTGTTATTTCGATTCCAATTGGAGTAGTAACACTTTTAGACAATAAGGAAACTATTAAAGTGTTATCTAAATTTAAAAATAATGCAATGGAGATTACAGATAGTATACTAACTAAACTACCTATTAAAATACCACTCATTATAGGAATAAAATTTTCTTTAAGTAAATTAAATTGTTTGTATAAAGGTACAGCTAATATAACTGTTGCAGGCCCAAGAAATATATTTATAAATTGACCGCCTTTATTATATGTATCAAAATCAATATTAAATATTTTTAGAAAACAAATTATTAATAGAGAAGCAATTAAAAGTGGATTAAAAAGAGGAAATTTTGTTTTTTTGTATATTAATAATCCAATTTCAAAGGCAATTAGAGAAATAAAGATTCCAAAAAACATATTGTCAGTAAAAATACTCATTATATTAGGCTCCTTTCTTAGTACTATTTTTAGGTTTTTTATTATGTACATTATTACTAGATTTTTTATTGCAGATAAATTGAACAGTTAAACTAGTAACGACAATTACTATAACTGTAGTTAGTACACATAAAAGTAGTATTTTTAATAGACTACCTTTTAATGCTTCAAATGAAACCATAAGTCCAACTGTTGCTGGTATAAAGAAGAAAGCTAAGTGATCTAAAAAAAAGTTAGATAAGTTTTCAACTTTTTCTAATTTAACTATATTGCTTATTAAAAGTAAAAATAATAATATCATTCCTACTATATTACCGGGAATAGGTAGATTAAATAATTTTGAAATTATTTCTCCAGCAAAATAAATAGATAAAATTAATATAGACTCTCTAAAAAATTTCACAGCAAATACCTCCATAAATTGATATAAAAATATTTTAACATTAAATAATAATTAAGTAAATCTACTAAATAAGATACTTAGACAATTATTAATATAAAATGCTCCATTAATTAACAAAATACAATTGTAAGTCATATTATAAAGCATAGTAATTTATAGAAGTTTTGCTGAAGGGTGGTTTATGAGTAAAGTTTTTAAAAAGTTTTTAGCTATTGTAGGTGTAGTTGCATTTATTGGAGTAGCTTTTATGGGGTGTGGAAAAACTGATAAAAATACTAATACTTCAAATGAAGAAAAAAAGGCTGAATTACAAACAGTACGGTTAAATGAAGTTGTAAGATCAGTTTTTTATGCACCTATGTATGTAGCTATAAATGAAGGTTTTTTTGAAGAGGAAGGGCTAGAAATAGATTTATCAACTGGACAAGGTGCAGATAAAACAATGCAACAATTGTTAAGTGGAAATGTTGATATAGGATTTTCAGGTCCAGAACAAGTTGTTTATATTTATAATCAAGGTAGGGAGGACTATCCAGTTGTATTTGGACAACTTACTCAAAGAGATGGTTCATTCTTAGTAGGTAGAAGTGAAGAGGAAGATTTTGATTGGAAGTCATTAGAAGGTAAAGAACTTATAGGTGGAAGACCAGGTGGAATTCCAGAGATGGCATTAGAATATGTTTTGAAACAAAATGGATTAGACCCTAAAAAAGATGTAAGTATGGTTACAAATATAGATTTTACAGCCACAGCAGGTGCTTTTAAGTCAGGAACAGGAGAATATGTAGCATTATTTGAACCTACAGCAACTATGCTTGAAAAAGATGGTGGTGGAAAAATAGTAGCATCTATTGGAGAATCAGCGGGAAATATCGCATATACCTGTTTTTATACAACAAAGTCATATATGGATGAAAATCCAGAAGTAATACAAAAGTTTACAAATGCTATTTATAAAGGTCAACAATGGGTAAAAGAACATACAGATGAAGAAGTTGCAGATTCAATTATTTCATTTTTCCCAGGTACTGATAAGGATGTTATAGTACAAGTTATAAAAAACTATAAAGATATTGAGGCTTATGCTGAAAACCCTGTTGTTTCTGAAGATGGTTTAAATAGACTTATGGACATTATACAAGGTTATGACGACAGTTTAATAAAAGAGAGACCGGATTTTAACATTATTGTAAATAACACTTTTGCAAATGAAGCAATAAAGTAAATTTTAAAGGGGTTGTAGCAAAATAGCTTGCACAACCTCTATTTTACTAAATGTTAAGATAAGTGAAATTGTAGATTTAACTCAAAATGAGTATAGACAATTTGGAAAATTGAATTTGACCCTACCAACTAAAGTAGTGGTGAGATTTTTAAATAATTAGTATTAACTTTTAATTAAGGTAAAGGGGTGGTGGTAAAGTGAGTCTATTAGAAATAAAAGATATAAATATGAATTATCATACTATTGAAGGAGTAACAGAGGCTTTAAGAAATATAAATTTTTCAGTTGATGAAGGTGAATTTATAAGTATTATAGGACCATCCGGATGTGGAAAATCAACATTATTAAATATAATTAGTGGAATTTTAACTCCATCATCAGGTGAAGTGAAATATAATGATCCTCAAATAAAAACTAATCTAGATAAAATGGGATATATGTTTCAAAAAGATTATTTATTTCCATGGCTTACAGTAAGAGAAAATGTGTTACTTGGACTAAAAATAAAGAATATATATACAAAAGAAAATATAGAATTTGCGGATAAAATGTTGGAGTGCTATGGATTATTAAAATTTAAATCACATAAGCCAACTCAACTTTCAGGAGGAATGAGACAAAGAGTAGCACTTATTAGAACCCTTGTTTTAAAACCAGAGGTATTACTTTTAGATGAGCCATTTTCAGCTTTAGATTATCAAAGTAGATTAAATGTTACAGATGATGTTTATGAAATTATAAAGAAAGAGAGAAAGACAGCAATAATGGTAACACATGATTTAGGAGAAGCTATTGTAATGTCGAAAAGGGTTATAATACTAACTAGTAGACCAGCGACTATAAAAGATGATGTTTTAATTGAGTTTAAAAATAAAGATGCAACTCCTTTTGATAAGAGAAAAGAGCCTGAATTTAATGTTTATTTTAGAAGGTTATGGGGGGAACTTGATGATGGAAAAAAACAATGAACATGAACTTTATTTAAAAGGAGTAAAAAAAGAAAAAATAAAAATTACTTTAACAAGAATATTTATTTTAATTGCTTTAATTGCACTATGGGAAATTGCAGCGAGAGTTGGTTGGATAGATCCATTTTTAACATCAAGCCCTAGTAGAATAGTTAAATCTTTAATGAATTTTATAAATGAAGGAACATTAGGAAGACATATTTTGGTTACTTGCTATGAAACTATATTAGGTTTTACATTAGGAACTGTAATTGGTGTAATAATTGCAATATTATTATGGGCATCAAAAACAGCATCTAAAGTATTAGAACCGTATTTGGTAGTATTAAATGCTCTTCCAAAAGTAGCGCTAGCTCCTATTATAATTTTTTGGGTTGGAAATGGAACGCCAGCTATAATTGTTATAGCATTATTAATATCTTTAGTAACAACTATAATAAGTGTATTATCTGGATTTAATGAAGTTGACAAAGGAAAGTTATTATTAATGCGGACATTTCAAGCGAATAAACTTCAAACATTGAGATATCTAGTATTTCCAGCATCAATACCAGTTATAATATCAGCATTAAAGATAAATGTTGGTTTATCATGGGTTGGTGTTATTATGGGAGAATTTCTAGTTGCAAGAGAAGGATTAGGATTCTTAATAATATATGGTGGACAAATTGCTCAATTAGATATGGTTATGATGAGTATAGTTATTTTATCAGTAATTGCATTTTTAATGTATGAAGCAGTAGCCATACTTGAAAATAAATTTATAAAAAAAGATTAGCTTATAAATTAAGATTTTGATAAAGTAAAGGAGAGTTATTAAAAATATATATTGATATACTTAATAAATTTAAGTTAATTAATATATAACTTTTAATAAGGCTCCATATTCTTTTACTTTACAATTTTAGTGTTACGTTTAATATGAGTAGATATTTACAAATAAATAATTTAAATGAATATTTATATAATAGCATTTCTTGTTTGTTATTATATGTGATTATATGATTATTTTAAATTATATAATATAAAAGTTAAAACGGAAGAGTAAATTTAAGAACAAGTCATAGAGAAAATAGTAAGATTTAACGTGGAATTTCCAAGATAAGAGTATATTTGAAAAAAAGTGAATTATCTGATAAAATAAAGAATATTGTAGAAATGAGAAAATAAGTATGGAGGAGTTATGGATAATAAAAATAAAATTACTAGTGAATTTGGTAATGAAGAAAGTGTTTTAAAAAAGAAAGATAATAAAAAAGACTATATTCAAGCTATAGTAATAATAGGATTATCACTATTTTTTGTTTTTGCTGTTATGGTGAGCATACAGAGTGTTATGGGAAAAGAAACATTTAGTATCACCACAAATACAGCGGAGCAATATTATTATGCTGGTAAATATGATAATGCAATAGCAGAGTATATTAAGATGCAGGAAAAAGAAGATTGGCCAATTTATAAAGTAAAAGCTGCAGAGATATATTCATTAAATGGAAAGTTTAATGAATCTAACAATTTATTAAAAGAAGCCATGATATTAAAAGATAAATTAGTAGCAGAAGATGAGGAAAAGTATTTAGAGAAAGATAAGGAATTAGTAAATGAAGTTATATTTACATTCTTTATGAATGGTGAAAATGATCAGGCTTTAAGTTTAGGTGAATATTATTTAGAGGTATACAATGATTATAAACCACTATTAAAAACTATGTTTACTGTATATATGGCAAATAATAAAAATACATATGCAAAAGAAATAGTAGAAGCATATCCGGTAGATAGAGATTCAGCATATGATTTATCCATATTAGCAGAAATGCAATTTATTTTAGGAAATGTTAATGAGGGAATAAACACTTTAAAAGAAGCCTATTATAATGATGCAAATGAAATTAAAGTATCTGATGTAATAGAGCAAGCGGTTATTTTTGATAAGAATGATTTATTATCAGAATTAGAATTTTTAAATGAAAAAAATCCAGAAGAAGCATTAAATATGTTTATTGCTAAAATATATTCAATGGATGAAGAAACAAAAGAAATCGCTAATGAAATATTAAATGATTCATTAAACAAAGTAAACAACATAAATTGTGATTTGATAAAAATATCAATAGATATAAGTGAGAATAATAAAAGTAAGTTAAAGAAGTTAGTTAAAGAATTAAGTGAAACAGAAGATGATTCATATATAGCTTCATATTTAACAGCGATAGATTACTATAATGATGGTGATTATAATAAGGCTTTTGAAAAAGCTAACGAAAGTATAGTTGAAAATAGAAACTATCCAAATAGTTATGGAATATTAATTCCTAACATAATGAATGCATTGGGGACTTTAGATAATGTAGATGCATATATTAGAACAGCTTTAGAGAAAGAACCTTTTAATTATTAATATCATGTTAAAATCAGGTGATTATTATGCTGATGTTGTTGCAAATTATACTAAAGCAGAAGAGTATTACAATTTAGCAAAGCCATTTGTATCTAAAACAGATGAGATATATTATAAATTAGCTATGTTAGATGTACATCAAGAAAAGTTTGAAGATGCAATAGTAGATTTAGAAGAAGCAATAAATGTAAACTCAGAAAATGAAAACTATTATAGAGCATTAGGAACTATTTACTTTAATGAAAATGATAATGAAAAAGCATTAGAATTTATAAGAAAGGCATTTATGGTTAATGAGAATGATGTTTTAACATTAAATAATGCAGCTTGTTATTATATGATAGTAGAGGAAGATGTATGGAGAGCGTATGCAAATATTGAATCTGCGTATGATGATATGCCTAAAGAATTAGATGAAAAAACTAAAGCTACAATAATTGATAATTATAATAAAATAAAGAAGGTTTATGATGTTGTAGCAAATGATTCTGGGGCAGTAATTACTGTACCAACATTAGAATTAGTATATTAAATAAGTTAAAAAAGATAGGAATATTAAAAGCATAAATTAATATATTTTAAATAAAGAACACTAATAGAAAGTTTTATTAGTGTTCTTTATTTTTTTATTGTTTAATATTAAAAATATAAAAAAACTATTAAATTTATAGAAAATTCTGAAATGATAAAAAAATATACTTTTCACTTTTAAAAATTTATGATATTATTAAATAAGGAAAAAGATTGAAATTTTGTAAATGTATGCAAAGTAAAAGGATCTTAAAGTACATTTTGTTGAAAAGTAAATGGGGAATTATTTTAATGGGAGGATATTTATATGGAACAAGGAATTAAAAAAATAGCTTTATTAACAGGTGGAGGAGATTGTCCAGGGCTAAACGCAGTAATTAGAGCAGTTACAAGAACAGCAATATTAAACTACGGAATAGAAGTGATAGGATATAAATTTGGATATAGAGGTTTATACAATAATGATTTTGTAAATTTAACTCTAGATAGTGTATCAGGAATACTACATAGAGGTGGTACTATATTGTATAGTTCTAATAAAGATAATTTATTTGATTATACAGTTGAAGAAAATGGTGTAATGGTAAAAAAGGACGTTTCAGATGTTGCTGTTGAAAATATGAGAAAAGAAGGCGTAGATGTATTAATAGTTATTGGTGGAGATGGAACATTAACTTCAGCTAGAGATTTTGCTAGAAAAGGAGTTAAGGTTATAGGTGTTCCTAAGACTATTGATAATGATTTATCCTCAACAGATGTAACTTTTGGATTTAATACAGCTATTGATGTTGTAACAGAAGCTTTAGATAGACTTCATACTACAGCTGAATCACATCATAGAATTATGCTTTGTGAAGTTATGGGAAGAAATGCTGGATGGATAGCATTAGAATCAGGAATTGCAGGTTCTGCTGATATAATTCTTTTACCAGAAATGCCATATGATATAAACAAAATTGCATTAAAAGTAAAGGAAAGAGAAGAGCAAGGAAAGAATTTTACAATAATTGTAGTTGCAGAAGGGGCTAAGCCAAAGGATGGCGAGGTTGTAGTATCTAAAATAGTAGCAGATAGTCCAGATCCTATAAGACTTGGAGGAATTGGTAATAAGCTTGCAGAAGACTTAGAAAAATTAATAAAAGATCATGAAGTAAGATGTACAGTTTTAGGACATATACAAAGAGGTGGTAATACATCTACTTATGATAGAATCCTTTCAACTAGATATGGAGTTGCTGCCGTTGAATTAATGATGAATGGTAATTTTGGGGAAATGGTATGCTTAAAAGGAGATAAAATATCTAGTGATACTTTAGAAAATGTAATAGGCCAAAATACTAAGAAGGTTAATCCAGAAGGAGAATTAGTACAAGTTGCTAAGAAAATAGGAATAACATTTGCAGAATAATAATAAGACTGTACCAAAATGATTGTTTTGGTACAGTCTTATTTAAGTAATAAAACAGTTGTTTTAAGAATATATAGTATAGTTATTTATATAAAGTAAAAAATAAAAGTGTATATGGCAATTAAAAAATATAGTAAAAAAATAATGAAATACTTCAAAATATTCTGACAATATGTTATAATAAATATAGAGTAAAGAAATTTTTAGAATAAGTGGATTTAGGAGGGTATTATGAAAGAAATAAAGAAATATTTAGAATCAAGAATCGGAAAATATAGTTTCTTTTTTGAGGATCTAAAGAGTGGATATGTGTATGGGTACAATGAAAACGTTTCTATGGTTGCTGCTGGATGTATGAAATTGCCTATAGCTGTTTCATTGATAAAAGCTGTAGAAGATAAGAAAGTTGATTTTATGGATAAGATCAAAATTCAAAGTTCAGATAAAGTTTTTGGTACTGGAATAATCCATGAGTTTAATGAAAGAGAATATACTGTATTTGAACTTTTAGTAATAATGTTAATACAAAGTGACAATACAGCTGCAAATAAGATTATTGATATTGTTGGTATGGAGCAAATAAATGAAGATATATTAGCTATGGGATTAAAAAATACTAAATTAAATAGAAAGACTAATGATGAAAGAATAAACGTTGAAGGGGTAGAAAATTTTACATCAGCATATGATTTATCAAGAATATGGAAACATTTAGCTAATGGAACATTTTTAAATAAGGAAAATGGACAGATGCTAATAGATATATTAAGAAGACAACAAATAAAAAATAAAATTGCGTTATATATACCAGATGATTTAAAGGTAGAAATATCAAGTAAAACTGGAGATAAAAAAGGTGTTGAAAATGATACAGCACTATTAGAATTACCTAAGGGAAGATTTGCTTTTACAGTATTATCACAAGATGTACCAAATAGTGTATATGGAACAGTATCTTTAGCTAAATGTGGTAAAATGATGTGGGATGAAGTTATGAATAATTGGAAATAAAAATGTATTGACAACTATTTCTAGAAGTGATATTCTATGAAAAAAGAACCTTTAAAGGAATCCTGAGAGATTCATAAGGAAGTTGTAATGATACCAATATTATAGGATTACTATACCTTCCTTTAAATTAAAGGAAGGTTTTTTGTTCTTTAAATTTAACACTGTGATGTTAAAAAGGAGTGACGTAAAATGAATAATAGAAACTTAATAAGTCCTATGGACTTTTCAAAAGAAGAATTAAACGAAATCTTTGAACTAGCAGAAAAAATTATTTCAAATCCAAAGGAATTTTCACATATCTGTGATGGCAAAATATTAGCTACACTTTTTTATGAACCAAGTACAAGAACAAGATTTAGTTTTGAATCAGCAATGATGAAATTAGGTGGTAATGTACTAGGCTTTTCTGAACCAAATTCTACTTCAAGTGCAAAGGGAGAAACACTAGCAGATACTATAAAAATGGTATCCATATATTCGGATATTATTGCAATGAGGCATCCAAAGGAAGGATCAGCAAAGGTTGCAAGTATGTATTCAAATGTACCAGTAATAAATGCTGGTGATGGAGGACATCAACATCCAACTCAAACACTAACAGATCTATTAACAATAAAATCTCAAAAAGGAAAATTAAATGGACATAAGATAGGGATATGTGGTGACTTGAAAAATGGAAGAACTGTTCAGTCATTAATATCAGCAATGTCAAGATATGAAGAAATAGAATTTATTTTAATATCACCTAAGGAATTAGTCATTCCAGAGTATATAAGAGAAGAAATTTTAAAGAGAAATAAAATAACATTTAAAGAAGTTGAAAGAATAGAAGATGTAATAAGTGAATTAGATATTTTATATATGACAAGAATTCAAAAAGAACGTTTCTTTAATGAAGAAGAATATTTAAGATTAAAGGATAGTTACATATTAGATATGGAAAAAATGAATAAAGCAAAAAAAGATATGATTGTAATGCATCCACTTCCAAGAGTAAATGAAATAGCTACGGAAGTAGATAGTGATAAAAGAGCTGTCTATTTTAAACAAGCTGAATATGGAATGTATGTAAGAATGGCTTTAATAGCTAAATTATTGGGGGTAATGTAATGTTACAAATAACTAGTATAAAAAATGGATTTATGCTTGATCATATAAAAGCTGGAATGGGAGTTAAAATATTTAGGTATCTTAATTTAGATAAATTAGGTCATCAAGTTGCGCTAATAATAAATGCAGATAGCAAAAAAATGGGTAAAAAAGATATAATAAAGATAGAGAATATAGAAAAAATTAATTATACAGTATTGGGCTTGCTTTCACCAGGAATAACAATTAATGAAGTTAGAAATGAAGTTATAGTTAATAAAATTAAACCAGAGCTTCCAGAAAGAGTAGAGAATATTATTGAGTGTAAAAATCCAAATTGCATAACTTCAGATGAAAAATATATACCTCATAGTTTTACATTAGTGGGATAGAACACAGGGAAGCTATAAATGTGAATATTGTGAACAAATAATAAATCCAAGTGAGGTGTAGATTTATGAACTTACTAATTAAAAATGCTAATATCGTAGATGCACATGAAGAATTTTGTGCTGATGTATTAATAATAGATGGGAAAATAGCTGAAATAGGTATTGAGTTAAATAAAAAGGATGTAGAGATTATAGATGCAAATGGATTAACATTAATGCCGTCTTTTATAGATACTCATGCACATTTTAGAGAACCGGGATTAACAAATAAGGAAGATATAGAAAGTGGTTCTAAGGCTGCAGCTAAAGGTGGATATACGGGGGTTTGCTTAATGGGCAATACTAATCCAATATGCTCAAGCAAAGAAGTTGTTGAGTATGTAAGAAATAGATCCAAAGAGGTTGGATTAATAGATGTTCATCAATGTGTTTCAATAACAGAAAATTTTGCCGGAAAGTCTATAGAACACTTAAATGCTTTTGATAATGATAAGGAATTAGTTGCAATAACTGATGATGGTGTTGGAGTAATGGATTCTAGCATAATGATGAAAGCTATGGAGAAGGCTAAAGAAAATAATTGGATAGTTATGTCTCATGCAGAAGATAAAACATTTTCTAAAATAGACATGAGAATAGCAGAAGATTTAATGACAATAAGAGATTTATACTTAGCAAAAGTTACTGGTGCTAGACTTCATATGGCTCATGTTAGTACCGTAGAATCTATTAATGCTATAAGAAGAAGTAAAAGTGAGGGTGCGAATGTTACTTGTGAAGTAACACCACATCATATTGGACTAACAACAGAAATTAGTAATTATAGAGTAAATCCTCCTATAAGAAAACAAGAGGATATTGATGCTATAATAGCTGGTATTAAGGATGGAACTGTTGATTGTATAGGAACAGATCATGCACCACATACTGAAGAAGATAAACAAAATGGTGCACCAGGAATGGTAGGGCTTGAGACATCATTTAGTATTTGTTATACAGAGCTTGTAAAAAAATATGGTATTTCCATAAATAAATTAAGTGAATTAATGTCAAAAAATCCAGCTAATATTCTTGGAATGAATAAAGGAACAATAACAGTTGGAAAAGATGGAGATTTAGTATTAGTTGATTTAAATAAAGAAGTAGTTATAGATAGAGAGACTTTTGTATCAAAAGGGAAAAATACTCCATTCCACGGAAGAAAGTATTATGGAGAAGTTATAGCAACTATAAAAGCAGGAAAAGTAATATATAGTACAAATGTTTAAGTTTAGTATAGTATAAAAAGCGAAAGGTGAGTAAGTTTTATGAAAAGTTTAATAATAGATAAATTATATAAAAGAGTTGAAGAAAGAGGAGTAGTTTGTTTAGGTCTTGATACTGCTGTTGAATATATACCAGAACATGTTTTAGAGGGAAAATCAATTGAAGAAGCAATATTTCAATATAATAAAGAAATTATAGATGCAACTTTAGATGTTGTATCATGTTATAAGGTTCAAATTGCATATTATGAAGCATTAGGACTTGCAGGGCTTTTAGCATATAAGAGAACTTTAGAATATTTAAGAGAAAAAGATGCTATTATAATTTCAGATATAAAAAGAGGGGATATAATGGCAACTGCAACTCAATATGCTAAGGGTCATTTTAGTGGTGATTTTGAAGCAGATTTCATAACATTAAGTCCATATATGGGGATGGATAGTATAGAACCATATATGCCATATATGGAAAGTGGAAATAAAGGTGTATTTGTATTAGTTAGAACTTCAAATCCAGGAGCAGAAGATATAGAAAATATTGATACTAAAGATGGTAGTAAGGTCTATAAAGTTGTAGGTGATAAGCTTACTAAGATGGGAGAAAATGTTAAGGGTGAATGCGGATATTCAGCAATAGGTGGAGTAATTGGATGTACTCATGTTGAAGAAGGAAAAGAAATAAGAGAAAGATATAAGGATATGTTCTTCTTAATTCCAGGATACGGAGCACAAGGAGGGAAGGCTGAAGATGTAGCTTTATATTTAAGAGATGGAAATGGTGGAGTTGTAAATTCATCAAGAGCAATTCTTTTAGCATATAAGAAAGAAAATAAACCAGAAGAGTTTGCTGCATGTGCAAGAAGAGAAGCAATTAGAATGAGAGATGAAATAAGAACTGCAGTTAATAACCTTTAGGAGGAAAAGAATTTATGAAGTATACACAAGGCAAAATATTAGTAAATGAAGAAATTCAAAATGGAATATATAAAATGGTAGTAGAAGATAAAAATGAAGCTAAAGCTGGACAATTCTATATGTTAAAGCATAATGGAGCAACTTTACTTCCAAGACCAATTAGTGTTTGTGAAACTAATGGAGATACATTAACTTTTGTATATGCAGTAGTAGGAGATGGGACAAAAGAATATGCTAAATTAAAAGAAGGTGATTCAATAAGTTTAAATGGCCCACTTGGAAATGGATTTAACTTAGAAGAAGAATTAGGTAAAGTAGCATTAGTAAGTGGTGGTATTGGTACAGCACCAATGCTTGAAGTTGCTAAAAAGTTAAGAGAAAAGAAAAGTGATATTAAGATGGAACTTTATGCTGGATTTAGAGATGATATATATTTAATAGATGAAATAAAAGAATATGTTGATGATGCATTTGTTTCAACAAATACTGGTAAGCATGGTCATAAAGGTTTTGTAACAGAAATTTTAGATGTAACAAATTATGATACAGTACTTTGTTGTGGTCCAGAAGTTATGATGAAAAGAGTAATTGAAATATGCAAAGAAAAGCAAGTTAAAGTATATGTTTCAATGGAAAAGCATATGGCTTGCGGAGTAGGAGCATGCCTTGTGTGTACTTGTAAGACTAAAGATGGAAATAAAAGAACATGTAAAAATGGTCCAGTATTTGATGGATACTATGTAGAATTATAATAAGCCAAAGGAGAAGATAAAATGTTAAAAGTTAATATAAATGGAGTAGACTTTAAAAATCCAGTAATAGCAGCATCAGGAACCTTTGGTTTTGGAGTGGAGTATAATAATTTCTATAATGTAGGAATTTTAGGGGGTATATCATCAAAGGGATTAACTTTAAATGAAAAGGCTGGAAATGATGGCATTAGAGTCTTTGAAACTCCATCTGGAATGATGAATTCAGTTGGTCTTCAAAATCCAGGAATAGATAGATTTATAAGAGAAGAACTTCCAAAGATGAAAGAGCTTGGTACTAACATAATTGCTAATGTTGGTGGTGGATGCATGGAAGATTATGAAATTGCATTAGAAAAGCTTAGAGGAACAGAGATAGACATGATAGAGCTTAACATTTCATGTCCTAACGTAAAGTCAGGGGGAATGGCTTTTGGAATTAAATCTGAAGTAGCTTATGAGGTTGTTAAAAAAGCTAAATCAATAGTAGATAAACCTCTTATGGTAAAATTATCACCTAATGCTGAAGATATAGTAGATATGGCTATAAAGTGTCAAGAAGCAGGAGCTGACTCTATATCACTTATAAATACATTAAAAGGATTAGCAATAGATCCATATAAGAGAAAGCCAATATTTAATAATGTATATGCAGGATTATCAGGTCCTGCTGTTAAACCGGTAGCTTTAAGAATGGTTCATGAAGTAGCTAAATCTGTAGAAATACCAGTTATAGGGCTTGGTGGAATTACAACAGGAATAGATGCGATAGAGTTTATGATGGCTGGAGCTTCGGCAGTTCAAATAGGAACAGTTAATTTCTTTAATCCAATGGCTGGAAAAGAAATTATTGAACAAATGGAAGCATTTTGCATTGAACAAGGTATTAAAGATATTAATGAGATAGTTGGAATAATATAAATTAAGAAATTACATTAAATAATTATAAAAATAATTTAATTAAATTACGAAACAAAATTAGTTTAGAAATTAAGATTTGCTTTTATGAAAGCATAAATATTTAATTTCTAGATTTCAAAAATTGTTTCGTAATTTTTTTTTTTTGTTTATATTTAATATAAAATTTGCTTTTATACATAGCTGTAAATGATTACAGATAATATTTATGGTATAATAAGTATGTAATAACTTTAAATTACATAATTTATTTGATGTATTATAACCTTTTAGTATATATGATGGGGTATAAAATGAATATAAAGAGGAAGAGTAAAAGGAAAATTTTCATAACTACGTTATTAACTATGATAATTTATATATTATCGTTAAATGAAATAAATGCGTTGGTTAAATTAGATAAAAACTTAAAGATTCAAATTATTGCAACTAGTAATTTAAATGGAAAATTTACAGCTTATGAATATTCTAAAAATATGAATGTAGATGGTGGGCTTACACAGATTTCAACTTTAATTAAAGAAGAAATGGACAATAATAAAAATACTGTGATAATTGATAATGGTGATAGTATTCGAGGAAATTATAGTAATTTATTCTCAGAAGATAAAGAAAATCCAATGATTTTAGCTATGAATAAAATTGGATATGATGTATTAAATTTAGGTGAAGGTGAATTAAATTTAGGTATAGATAAAGTAAATAGTTTTAAAAATCAATCACAAAATAAAGTAAATATAATTTGTTCTAATTTATATAAAAATGGGGAGAGAGTCTTTGATGGATATGCTATAAAGGATTTAGATAATAATATTAAAGTTGCAATAATAGGTATTGTTTTGCCGGAGATTGAAAAGAAATATGATAATAAGTTAAATGGATGTACGTTAAAAAATCCTATTGATGAGGTTGGAATAGTAATTGATGAAATAAAGTCAAAAGGTGGAGCTGATTTATATATTTTATCGGCTAATATAAGTGTAAGAGAAGAGAAAAATTCAGATGAGAATTTGATAAGAAAAATTGCGGAGAGATATGATAATATATCTGCTATAGTAATAGGTGATGAGTGTGAAATAGAAGAAGTAGAAAAAATTAATAATGCTATAGTAATTAAACCCAATAGTAATGGTGAAAGTATTGGAAAAATAGAAATAACCTTAGAAAAAATAGATAATGAATATAAAATAGTTAATGAGGAAAGTGAAATAATACCAACAGCAAGTGTTATAGAGGATGAAGAATTAACAGAAGAAGTTAAGAGTTATCATGAGAGATTAGTAATAGATGCTACAAAAAAGATTGGAGTATTAGATAAAGATTTAGTAGAAAAGGATAATATAAAAGGTATACCGCAATCTATAGTTAGTGATCAAGGGTTAACTGATTTTATAAATGAAGTACAATTATATTATAGTAGAAAACAATTAGAAGAATTAGATATTGATGTTGATAATATATATCATGTATCTGCAGCAAATATATTTGAAAGTACTTCTAATATTGAGGAAGGTAATATTACTAAAGCAGATATTTATAATATATATGGAAATGATAATAATCTTTCTACAATAAAAATTACAGGAAAACAGCTTAAAAAATTGATGGAATGGTCAGTTGCAATTTACAATAAATTTCAAGAAGGGGATTTAACAATATCCTTAAATGAAAAAAGAAAAATATATCAATATTATATGTTTGATGGAATAAGTTATGAAATAAATATTTCTAATGATATAAATGATAGAATTGAGAATTTAATTTTTGAAAAAGATAAAAAAGAAGTTAAAGATGATGATACAGTTTATTTAGCAATAAATAATTTAAGCTCTAAATCTATAATTGATTCTGAAATAAATAGTGTTTTTCATGGAGAAAGCTATGAAAAAATATGTGATACTAGCAATTATAGAATTTCAGCTATAAGAGATTTGATTTTTGACTATATTATTAATGTAAATAATGGAGAAATAAAGAGAAATGTAGATGAAAATTGGAAATTAACTGGGGTAAAATATGATAACGAAAAAAGAGAAGTAGCAATGCGATTAATTAATGAAGAAAAGTTAAAGATTATGAAATCAAGTGATGAGAAAAATCCAATTATTAAAAGTATAACTTGGGATGATGTAATAGAGGTTTCAGATAAAACTATAGATATAATAGCCTTTAATGATTTTCATGGAAGTTTACAAGAAGGTGATAAAAGTATTGGAGCTGCAAAACTTCTAACTTTAATTAAAGAAAAGCAAAGTTTAAAAAGTGATGATTATGATTCATTTATTGTTTCAACTGGAGATGTTTATGGAGGAGCACCTATATCTACACTTACATATGGCAAAGCAGTTTCAGAATTTTTAAAAGAAATGGATTTGACAGTATCCTCAATTGGGATACATGAGTTTGATTTAGGAATTGATAAAATAAAGGCGTGGCAGAGAGAAGGGGAATTTTCTTTTTTAGCAGCTAATATAGTAGATAAAGAAAGTAGAAATCCAATAAGTTGGATAGAGCCATATTCAGTTATTGAAAGCAATGGTTTAAAAATAGGAGTTATAGGAGTAACTACTCCAGAAATAGTTTCTAGAATAAAAGATGAAAATATTGAAAATTTAGAGTTTATATCTCCGGAAAGTGTTATAAATAAATATGCTAAAAAGTTAAAAGAAGAAGAAAAGGTAAATGCTGTTGTTGTTTTAGGATATTTAGAAGCAATACAAAATAAAATAACAGATAAGGTAGAAGGAGAAGTCACTGAACTGGCAAAGAGTATTTATAATGTTGATGCTATAATTACAGGAAGTAATGGTAAGTATATATCGGGGAGTGTTAATAATATACCTATAGTTGAAGCAGGAGGTAATGGAGAAGGATTATCTAATCTCAAATTTACTTTTAATGTAGAAGGAAAATTGCTTAATGTAGAAGGTATTAGTGAAAAAATATGTAAAACAGATGAAAAAATTATAGCTAATGACAATATGGAAAGGATAATAAAGTCTTATGAAGAAGAATTAAGTGATATATTATTAGAAAAAATAGCTTATTTAGATAGAGATTTAGACTATGACAAAGATAATGGATTAACTTACATTGGAATGGTTATTGCAGAGTCACTAAGGAGAATAGCAAATACAGATATAGTTCTTATTGATGGTAGAGAAATAACAGGAGGGTTAGAGCAAGGTGAGGTTACAGTAGAGGATTTATATACAATAGTACCTTATGATAATGAATTAGTTACTATAAATCTTACGGGTGAAGAAATTAAAAATATAATAGAAGATAAAATAAAACTAAATGATAATGAGTGTGTTCAATTTGCAGGAATAAATGTATATTATGATGAAAGTAGAGAAATAGGAAAAGGAGTAACGTCTATAAAACTAACTAATGGAACAAGCTTAGATATGAATAGAAGCTATAAAGTTTTGATAAGCGATTTTATGCTATCTAGCAAAACAGAGAATAGCGTTGCAAATAATGAAGAGGTTATGGAAAATAATATAAATATTAGGAATTCAATAATGGAATTATGGAAAAATGAAGGTATTAATTTTGAGGTTGAAAATTTGCTAGTAGTAGAGGAAAGTCAGTGCTATAATTATATAAATAAAGATGAAAAAAAGTATTATTCAAAAGGAAGTATAGAAGAGTCAAAAGGTATAAATGAAAAATTGCCTATTACAGGTGGTGTAAATTCGATTTATATCATTATATCAGCTAATATTATTATGATTAGTGGAATGTGTATTAAAAAGAAAAGGTTAAAATAATAAAAAAATAGATAGTATTAAAAACATTAAGTACTGTAGATAAGTATGTATAATTAGTATTATATAAAAATTTAAAATACCACTATGCTAAAAAGCATAGTGGTATTTCTTTAAGCTATATTAGAGCTTTTTTCATTTTCTCTCCATTCTTCAACTTCAGGTCCAAGTTCTTCTATTGAAGAAGCGTAGAATACTGGATCTTTACCAGCTTTCTTTTGTTCGTTATAATCTTTTAATGCTTTTATAGCAATTTTGCTAAGTAATACTATAGCTATTAAGTTAAGGATTGCCATAAGACCCATAAATACATCAGCTATATTCCATACTAATTTCATTGAAGCTACAGAACCAAATAAAACCATACCAACAACTAATATTCTGTATATGTAAAGATATATTTTTTTGTTTGATATGAATTGAATATTTGTTTCTCCGTAATAATAGTTTCCAATGATTGAACTAAAAGCAAAGAAGAAAATACAAAATGCAATAAAGTATTGCCCCCATGCTCCAACTTGAGAACCTACAGCTATTTGAGTAAGCTCTATACCAGCTATATCACCTAATGGAATATTATTTGAAGAAGCATGTTGTACTAATGTATCAGATGATAAAAGTATTATAAATGCTGTAGAAGTACATATTATTAGTGTATCAGTAAATACTCCAAGAGTTTGAATTAATCCTTGCTTTGCTGGGTGTGAAACAGTAGCAGTAGCAGCAGCATTAGGAGCTGATCCCATACCAGCTTCGTTAGAGAATAATCCTCTTTTAATACCATTTAATAAAGCAGCACCAATTCCACCACCAATAATTTGTTTTACACCAAAAGCATTAGCAAAAATCATTTTCAATACTGCTGGAATTTGAGTTATGTTAGTTATTATAATAAATAAAGCTACTAAGATATATGCTACAGCCATAATAGGAACTATTATACTTGAAATTTTAGCTATACTTTTAACGCCACCAAAAATTATAATTGCTGAAGCAATAGTGATTATAACACCAAGGAAAACTCTATTTATACCAAAAGCTGAATCGAAAGCAGCTGTAATTGTGTTTGATTGAACTGAGTTAAAAGCAAAACCAAAACAAATTATTATTAATATTGAAAAAGTAACACCCATCCATTTTTTCTTTAGGCCTTTTTCCATATAGTAAGCAGGACCACCTCTAAAGCTATCTCCATCTTTAACCTTATATATTTGAGCTAAAGTTGATTCTATAAAAGCAGAAGCAGAACCTATTAATGCAATAAGCCACATCCAAAATACAGCACCAGGCCCACCAATTGCAATTGCAGATGCTACACCAGCTAAGTTTCCTGTACCAACTCTAGAAGCTGTACCAATACAAAATGCTTGGAATGATGAAATTTCACCTTTTTCTTTTGAAGATGTGCCTTCCCCCAGTAATTTGAACATAGATTTAATGTTTGTAAATTGCACAAATTTTGTTTTCCATGTGAAGTATACGCCTATAGAAATTAACATTGCTATTAGGATATATGTCCATAGAAAATCATTGATTGAAAGAATAAAAGTATTAAATTTTTCCATTGGAATGTTCCCCCTTTTTTATCTTAAGTAATATTCTATATTTTATAGTATATAGGAAAAAAATAAAAAATGCAAGAAATATAATTAAAAAATTCATAAAAAATATTTTTAGTATCAAATATGCAAGAAAACGATAAAAAAATGAATAATGTGAAAGAAAACAATTCAAATATCAAATTTAACAGGATAATTTATTAAAAAAGTTATAGTTTTTTTGTGGTAAATATTTACAAAGCTAGTTATAAAGAATATATACTTTATATTTCGGAAATTTAAAATAATACAATTAAATATAATAAAAGCATCAAGTAAGATTTAATTTCTTACTTGATGCTTTTTATTTTGAATAGAATATATGATTTTTATAATATTTAAATATTAATCAATATTATCTGAAGAGTTTGAATCATTGTTATCATTACTATCATCATTACCATTATTATTTTCATAAGAATTATTGTTATCTTCAGAAGGATTATTTCCTATTGAAGTATCATTTGAAGAAGATTTTGAAATAGTAAGGGTTACAGTGCCGTCTTCAAGAATTTCGCTTGTAAATCCTGTTAAAATATATTGTCCAGGTGATAAGCTACCAGATACTGATTGGCCATTAAATGTATATTTAATTTTTCTATCATTTAATAAAACTATAGCATCATATAAATCCATATTAGCTTTTAAGCCAATTTGAGATAGATTTATAGTTGTTTGAGCTTTTGTATCATCCAGTTCTGTAGGGACAACATAAGCATAATCCTTTGCACCATAATATGCATTTGGTTTCTTTATAAATACTCTAGTTTCTATTAAACTCTTAGGAGTATTATCAGATACTAGTTTATTATTTTCTTTATTAACTTGTACTGCTACATGCACATCACAATAAGATTTTGGTTCAGTTCCTTCGATAAATAATTCGGTTTTAACTCTATTACCTCTTTGATCTTGACTACAAAGATTAGTAGCAAGTTTTCCAGAGTCTTTACAAACTACAGCTTTAACTATTCCTGATGGTTCATCAATTTCTTTGTACTCAAGTCCTTCGTGAACAACGCTCATAACGCTACCAAATAAATCAGCTGCAGATGAACTATATCCATTACCCATAGGTGTTTGATCTTGATATCCAATCCAAACTGATCCAGAGTAATAAGGAGTTAAACCTGCAAACCAGAAAGAGTCAACATTATTAGTTGTTCCTGTTTTACCAGATACAGGCATATCACTAAACTTAGCACCATTGGCATCAAAATAAACTAACGGATCTTTTAATATGTTATACATTATATAAGCTGTTTGTGGTGAGAATAATACAACTGGTGTAGCTTCTTTTTCTAAAATAACTTTTCCACTAGCATCTACAACTTTAGTATAAAGTATAGGCTCTATTCTAACACCATTATTTCCAAATGCACCAAATGCAGATGCTAATATAGTTGTATTACCACCATCTCTATCACCTATAGGTTGCTCAAATTGCCCCATTGATGCAGCAGACATAGTATGAGAATCATCACTATATTTAAGACCAGCTCTTTCACCATATTCTATAGCTGTATTTAAACCAATTTTATCAACAGTTTTTATAGAAGTTAAGTTTTTAGAATAAGTTATAGCATCTCTAGGAGTTATATAACCATCCATAACACCATTATAATTTTGTGGAGGATTATTGGTATTAAATCCATACTTGTTAATTAATTCTGTTGATATAGGTGTATCATCTATAGGAGTTGCAGCTGTCATAACTTTAGTATCTATAGCAGGACCATAAACAGTAAGCGGTTTAGTAGTAGAAGCTATTGATTTATGATCAAAGTAAGCATTGTTAATTGAACCCGGTGGAGTATCTCCACGACCTCCAATTAAAACCTTAACTTGACCAGTTCTATAATCAATTACAGTTGCAGCAGCTTGTAATAATGGAACACCTTCTTCAGAGTATTCTTCAATATATTCACCATTATATTGTTCTACATGTAAATTACTTCTTTCATCTAATACAGCTTGAACTTTATTTTGAAGCTCGGTGTTCATAGTAGTATATATTTTAAGTCCACCAGTTACAAAAAGTTTATCAACTTCATCATCTGTATATTTATATTTTTCTTTTAAATCTGTTCTAACTTGATCAAGAGCAGGGTATACAAACCATTCTTGATTTAATTTATAATCTGTATCAGTAGTTGAAAAAGCAAAATTATTTGCATCTGCTTCAGCAACAGTGCTATCATGTTCTTCTTGAGATATATAACCAAGTTCTAACATTTTATCAAGAACTGTTTTAGTTCTATTTATATAAGTATTGGGATAATCTTCTTCTTCAGTATTATAAGCACTATAATATGAAGGTGCTTGAGTAATACCTGCTAAATAAGCACATTGAAGTAAGTTAAGCTCATCTACTGATTTGCCGAAATAGTATTTAGAAGCAGCTTCAACTCCATAAAGATATCCACCTAATGGAATAGTATTTAAATAAGCTCTCATAATTTCTTCTTTACTTAATTCTTTATCAAGTTGTACTGAAAGAGCAATTTCTTTAATTTTTCTATTAATAGAATCAAGTGGTGTTGATTCTGCAGATGATTCTTCTAATAATATAGAATTTTTAACTAATTGTTGAGTTATAGTTGAAGCACCATGAATACCACCATCTTTTAAACCTAAGATAATTAAAGCATCTCTTGTAGCTGCACCTAATATTCTTTTTACATCTATACCGCCATGAGTCATAAAACGTTCATCCTCAATTGCGATATATGCATTAACTAAATTTTTTGGAAGTGTGTCATAATCTTCGACTACGTATCTTTCTTGAATAGATGGTAAATTGTCTATAAATTCACCTTTATCATCGTATAGCATAGAAGTTTCATCTAAATTATAAATAGCATTTATATCTAATGGTGGTGCAGTTTTAATTACTGCATAAATATATCCAACACCTACTACTCCTGTTAATAATACTATTATTAAAATCGTTAAAAAAAAGTATTTTAAAAAACGTTTAACTCTAGATGGTTTTTTCTTTAACTTTTTAGAAGTGCTTGATTTTTTTTGCTGTTCATTTGAATTATTAGCCATCTCTTCCTCCTTTTAATAAATAAAAAAATATAATATTCTTTTATATTATAGCATATTAATTGTAATAGTAAAATAATAACTATGCTAGGTGGTTAGATGAAATATTATACTCAAAGACAAAAAAGTATTCCAAAGTTTAAACCTAAAAAGAGACCATTTCCATTTAAGTTAATTCTACTAATAATGTTAATAATATTAATGAATTTTATTCTATATTTAATCAATAAAAGAATATTACCTATGGTATTAAGTGTTGGAGAAATTGAAATGAAGGCAGAAGTTTCAAAAATAATTAATGAAGAAAGTGTAAAGGTCTATTCTGAAAACTTTAATTATGATGATATTATACATATTGATAAAGACTTAGAAGGAAATATTACAATGGTTAGATCAGATACAGTAAAGCAAAATTCTTTAGCATCTCAAGTTGTTTTAAAATGTAATGAAAGATTAAAAAGTTCAGATGATTTAAGTGTGAAAATTCCATTCGGGTATATAACTAATAACGTTCTTTTTTACAACTTAGGACCTAAAATAACAGTTAAGATTCAGCAGGTTGGAGCCATAAATACATCATATGAATCTGTATTTGAAAGTGCAGGAATAAATCAAACTAGACATAAGATATATTTAGATGTAAAAACTACTATGAGAATTGTAGTACCATTTAAAAGTAAGGATATTGATGTTACATGTCAAATTCCAGTTTCAGATACTATAATTGTTGGTAAGATTCCGGATACAGCTATAAATATGAATAGTAATAATTAAAATAAAAAAGTGGCTTTTGCCACTTTTTTATGATTCTCAATTAAATACTTAGAGAATTTTAATGTTGTTAAAAATTAACTAATGTTATTAGCTTTTATGTAAAGTTACTTAACATATTATTTAATGTTATTTATCATTGAATAAATTTGTATCAAATTATTTGTTTCGATACAAAATGCACACAAAAATAGAGCAGTAGAAACCACTCTAAAATATCATTTAAGACTTGAGAAGATTCTTCTTTTAATTCTTATAAAAGATAAAAAACAACAATATCCTTCAACCATAGTTGAAGTACTTATATTAGTTCTTTTAATCTTTAGTACTTATATAAGTACTAAAGATTAAAAGTCTGAAAAACATTGATATAAGTAGTTTTGAAGGAGAGGCTGGAACTTAAATAAGATTCAAATTAAGAGTTTGGACTTTTTTTCTATCGTATGTGATGTTTTCATTAATATGTTAAAAAGCTAGCAATAGAGCCATTTTATGAATTTAGGATAAGCATTTCATTTATTTGGAGTAGGTCATCTGATGGATGTTCTGCTGGGCAACATAATGATCAAAGCTAGTATTTTCAATGCTTTCATCTGAACTGTCTGTTGGTAATATTATCTACTCGTAAATTATTCCAAGCAAACAATAAAAAAGTATGATAATTAACTTAAGAAGCAAGTTACAAAGTTATTAGTGAAATTAAAATAATAACTTACAATTTAATTAAAACATGTCAGCTTTAGTTCATATGCAAAGCTTCTAAATGTTGAGATAATTAATTTAACAAATGGATGTTCTTCGAAAACTGAATATAGTTCAATGAGAGTTTTATTTATAAGATAGAAACAGTCCAAGTTAAAAAAATATAAGCTATTGCAAAAGCATTTGGGCTAACTGCTAAAGAGTTATTATAAAATTCAAGTTTAATAATTTAAGGGGAATAGGTATGACAAAGATATTAATAAAACAGTATTGCACGAGTAGGTGTTAAAAGTGGAAAAGGATTTTTGGGAATTGGTAAATTAACAGATTATAACTTTGAAAAATGGAAATATAATTTAAAATGCTGTCAGCATAAATACAAAAGCACTATAGATTAAAGATGGTATTAAGCAAAGATTTGCGTACTTTGAATAATCCTTAATTATTAACAGAAGCTACAGATGTAGAATATTTGATTTATCTTTTGAGCAGATAATAATGTATGTTAATTAGATGTGAATTTGAGGATTACAATTATTGAAAATGAACATTATTTTGTTAAAAAAGGTATCGTCAAATGTTTAGGAAGAAGCATATAATGAAATGTTAGGAAATTAAATTTTAAAGAACCTAAACAACAAGAACATAAACTAATAAACAAAAGCTAGCAAAAATTAAATTTTATAAATGAATGGGGGATTGTTTATGAAAAAATTATTTGTTAGTTTATTAGTGTTAAGCGTAGTTGGTTTTGTAGGATGCGGTGAATCCGTTACTGAAAGTGTTGAATATCAAGAATTGGAATCTAAATATAGTGAATTAGAAACTGAATATGAGGAATTAGAAACTGAATATGGGGAATTAAAAAAACAAGATGTAGAAGATGATAAGACTATTAAGAATTTACAATCACAAGTAGATAAAGCTAAAGACTATTTAGATTTAGATCAGGAAGAAAAGAAATTAGTAGATGAGAAAATAGTTGAAGTAAATAAAGCTACAGAAGAACGTATAGCTAAAGAAAAAGCTGAAAAAGAAGCTGCTGAAAAAGCTAAGAAGGAAGAAGAAGAAATTGCTAAAAAGGAAGCTGAAGAAAAAGCTGCAGCTGAAAAGAAAGCAGAAGAAGAGAGAAAAGCACAAGAAGAACAAGCCAAGAAAGAACAAGAGGAGAAAGAAAAACAAGAAAAAGCTAATTTAATAGAAAAGACTAATGCTATAGCAACAGCTAAAAACTATTTAAGCTTTACATCATTTAGCAGGTCAGGTTTAATCCATCAATTGGAATATGAAGGATATTCTACAGAAGCAGCGACTTACGCAGTAGATAATATTGATGTAGATTGGAATCAACAATGCGCTAAAACAGCTAAAAACTACATGGATTATATGGCATTTAGTAGAGATGGATTATATCAACAATTACAATATGAAGGATTTACAGATGAACAAATTCAATATGGTTTAAGTAGTGTTGGTTATTAAAAAAATATAGAAAGAACTCTTTTTAAAAGGTTCTTTTGTGTTTATAATACCACAGGTTCGACCTGTAGTTCCAGAAAGTTTCTAGCTATGAGTGAATAAAAAAGGCCTCCTTTGGAAAAGTATTTTAAGTTTGACGACTAAAATAAATTAAAAGGAGGCGTCGTTAATTAAAAAGATATTGTTAGTCGGGAGCATATAGGAAAGATTGAATAATAAGGGATTATGTTCATATAATCTATTAATTAAAAGGGAAATATGATGAAGAGGATTTTAATTGCTTCTCTTATAGGAAGAGTAGTTTTATTTAATGGGTGTAACAGCAAAGGTAATACAGAAGGTGAAATCAGAGATATTGAGATACAAGAAACATTAGAAGCAACTGATGAAGATGGAATAAGTATTGATGATATAGAAATTTTTCTGCTGATATAATAGAATATTTAGAACTGATATTGAAAATTATCAAGTTTTAAATGAGAGCATAAGGGAAGTTGGAGAGTTGGTTGATTAGCAGCATAAAAATAATTCCATTGGATACAAAATGTACACAAAGGCATAAAAACATATAAAATAAAAGCTAGTTAAACTATTGATATAACTAGCTTTTAACGTATTGTTATTTTTTATGATTCCCAATTAAATACGTAAGGAACATTTCTATAGAAACCTTCGTAGTCTAATCCATATCCAACTACGAATAAATCGTCAATTTCAAAGCAACAATAATCAGGTTTTAAATCAACTTTTCTTCTAGAAGGTTTATCTAATAAAACACAAGTTTTAACTGATTTTGCACCAAGTTTTTTAACGTGATCTATAACAAATTCCATTGTGTAACCAGTATCGATTATATCGTCAACTATTAAAACATCTAAGCCTTCTATGTTGTCAGGAATGTCGTTAACAACAGTTACAGTACCAGAACTAACTTCGCTATGACCATAGCTTGAAGTAGTCATAAATCCTACTTTTGCTTTTAAATCTAGAGCTTTAAATATATCAGCACCAAAAACAAAGCTTCCTCTTAAAAGTGGTAATACATAAATTTCTTTACCTTCATAATCATTAGTTATTTGCTTACCTAATTCTTTAACTCTTTCTTGAATTTGTTCTTGAGAAAAAAGAATATTACGCTTCTTATCTTCCATGTCAAAACCTCCGTTAATACAATACAATTTTTATAATATATGAAAGAAAAATTATTAATAATATTATTTTAAATATTAACAATAATTTTCAAAATTTGCAACTTAAAATTTAAGATATAGTCAAATATTACATTTATTTAGCGAAAATTGTTAACTTGAAAATTTAGTATAAATTAAAGAAGGTTTTTATCGCTAATAAATATATTATATGTGAATTTTAATATTGAACTATGAAATTTAAAAGTTAAAACTAAATAGAGATAGAAAACTCCTTTTCCTAAACGTCAAAGGAGTAAGTTCCAGTAACCAAATATAAAATTAAATACAAATAGGAAACTCCTTCTCCTAATCGTCGAATGAGTAAGTTCAACTTACCAAATTAAAATTTGGAGTTTCACTTATGTTTACATTTACTTTGGAATAGGATAAAATAAAATGAAAAATTACTTAATATATAGTTATTTGTATATAATTATAATAAATTTAAATAATATATTTAAAGTCTTAAAATGAGGTGAAAAGATGATATATGGAAATATAGATGGAGTTAAAAAGTCAGCTTTAGAAGAGTTAGAAGCTCTTTATAAGGCAAAATGTCCTAAAGATGAAGTATGCTCTTTAAATATAATAGAAACAATATCTAGAGTTTCAGCATTTATTGAAAGAGAAGTAAGTGTGGCTATAGATAGAAGAGGAAATATAAGAAGTATTGCAATAGGTGACTCAACATCAGTTGAAATTGAAACATTAGATATAAGAGAAAAAAAATTAGCAGGTGTTAGGATAATTCATACTCATCCTAATGGAATGAGTAACCTATCTGCCCTTGATATAAGTGCATTATTAAAGCTAAAATTAGATGCTATTGTAGCAATTGGAATTTATGAAGGAAAAATTTTAGATTGTTCATTAGGTCTTTTAACTGTATTAGATGATAAGTTAGATTATGAAGAAATACAAAATATAGCTTTAGAAGATTTAAGTAAGATTCATATATTAAATAAAATAAATTATATTGATTCTCTAATAAAGGAGAAAGATATAATTGAAGATGAGGGCGAAAAAGCTATTTTGGTAGGTTCAGATACAAGAGAAAGCCTAGAAGAATTAAAGGAATTAACTAAAGCTTGTG
This sequence comes from Clostridium celatum DSM 1785, assembly GCF_000320405.1. Lineage (GTDB taxonomy): Bacteria > Bacillota > Clostridia > Clostridiales > Clostridiaceae > Clostridium > Clostridium celatum. Next base: position 136,196 of record NZ_KB291650.1, read on the forward strand.
ATATACCAGTACTTGAAAGTGTTTATCAAAGCAGAAGTAAAATTGATGCAGCATTTTATATAGGAAGAGGAAAGGTTCTTGAAATTGCTCAACTTAGACAAAAATTAAGAGCAAATGTAATTATATTTGATGATGAACTTTCGGGATCACAAGTTAGAAATCTTGAAGCAGCAATAGGAGCTAAAGTAATTGATAGAACAACGCTTATACTTGAAATATTTGCAAGAAGAGCGAAGAGTAGAGAAGCTAAAATACAAGTAGAACTTGCTCAACTTAAATATAGAATGAGTAGACTTCAAGGGCTTGGAACTATTATGTCTAGAACTGGTGGTGGTATTGGTACTAGAGGCCCAGGTGAAAAGAAGTTAGAAACAGATAGAAGACATATAAAAGAAGAAATCTATGATTTAAATGATGAACTTAAAAAAATTAAAAAGATAAGAGAAACTCAAAGAGAAAAGAGAAATAAAGAAAGTATTCCAAAAGTATCATTAGTTGGATATACTAATGCGGGAAAATCTACTTTAAGAAATGCCCTTTGTGATGTTGCTGCACAAAAGGAAGTTATAGGTAAGGAAAAAGTATTTGAAGCAGATATGCTTTTTGCTACCTTAGATATAACAACTAGAGCTATAGTGCTTAAAAACAAAGGTGTAATAACATTAACAGATACAGTAGGATTTGTTAGAAAATTACCTCATGATTTAGTTGAAGCATTTAAATCAACACTAGAGGAAGTAATATACTCTGATCTTTTATGTCATGTCGTTGATACTTCAAGTGATACTGCATTAGAACAAATAAAAGCAGTAGAGGAAGTGTTGTTTGAATTAGGAGCAAAAGATAAGGATACTATTTTAGTATTAAATAAAATTGATAAAGCTACAGAAGAACAAATAGCAACTGTTAAAGAAGCAACAGCTGAGTATAATACTATTGAAATTTCAGCTAGAGAAGGAATAAATTTAAATGAACTTCTAAATTTAATTGAAGAAAACTTACCTTATAATATGAAAAAATGTGAATTCTTAATACCATATGATAAAAGTGATATATCATCATTCTTGCATAGAAATGGAAGAGTATTAGAAGAAGATTATAGGGAAAATGGAACTTTTATGATTGTTGAAGTAGATGATGAAAGTTATAATAAAACTAAAGATTATATTGTAAATATAATAGCATAATAAAAATACTCCTTAAAATAAATTGTTTTAAGGAGTATTTTTATTAATATATATAAGATTTAATTAAAGTAATTTTATATATTTAATTTCAATTGAATATCATGAAGAAAAAGATAGGACATTTTTATAAAATAAAGGATAAAATATTTATAATTGAAAAAAATAATCTTATCCGAATATTAAAAATAGATTTATATTAAGGTTAATTTAATTGTATTTTTATTTAAATAACAAAATAATATATTGTACTATATAAAATAAATCTGATATTATATAGTATGACGTAATTTGTCGAAATAAATAAAACAAAGGAGAAAAACAAATGAGTAAACAAAACAAAGGAAAAATGACTTTGATAGCCTTAATACTTATGATTTTTACGTCTGTATTTGGGTTTAATAATATTCCAAGAGCATTCTTTCTTATGGGATATTCAGCTATTCCATGGTATATATTTGGTGCAATAGCATTCTTTATACCATATGCATTTATGATGGCAGAATTTGGAGCTGCATATAAGGAAGAAAAAGGTGGAATTTATTCTTGGATGGAGAACTCAGTTGGAAGAAAGTTTGCATTCATAGGAACTTTCATGTGGTTTACATCTTATATTGTATGGATGGTAAGTGTTTCTTCATCAATATGGGTTCCACTTTCAAATTTAATTTTTGGTGTTGATAAAACATCAACATGGGAAATGTTTGGATTGAGCTCTACGCAAACATTAGGTATTTTAGGTGCAATTTTTGTTATATTAATAACATTCTTATCATCAAAGGGAATGAGTAGTATATCAAAGGTTGCATCTGTTGGTGGAATTTTTGTAACTAGTGCCAATGTATTATTAATAGTAGGATCATTAATAGTATTTTTTGCCAATGGATTTAAAGCAGCACAACCATTAAACTTAGCACAATTTACACATTCACCAAATCCAGCTTATGGATCAGTTTTAGCAGTATTAGGATTTTTAGTTTTTGCTATATTTGCATATGGTGGATTAGAGGCAGTTGGAGGTCTTGTTGACCAAACTGAAAATGCTAATGTAACATTCCCTAGAGGAATTAAAATATCAGCAATAGTTATTGGTGTTGGATATTCTTTAGCGATATTAATGGTAGGATTATTTACAAATTGGGATGCAGTACTTTCATCACCAGATGTTAGAATGGCTAACGTTTCTTATGTAGTAATTAAAAATCTTGGAGTTGAACTTGGAAAAGTATTTGGACTTTCACAAGCAGGAATAGAAATAATGGGAACTTGGTTTGCTAGATATATAGGTTTAGCTATGTTTTTAGCATTACTTGGAGCATTCTTTACATTAATTTACTCACCACTTAAGCAATTAATTGAAGGAACACCAAAAGAAATTTGGCCAAAGAAATGGACTGAATTAAATGAAAATAACATGCCTGTAAGAGCTATGTGGGTTCAATGTATAACAGTTGTTGCTATTATAATGATTGCAGTGTTAACAAGTGGTAAATCTACAATGTTCTTAGATTATTTAATACTTATGGGTAATGTTTCTATGACTATACCTACAGTTTTCTTAGCTATAGCATTTATATATTTTAAGAAAAATGATAATATTAAAAAACCATTCATATTCTTTAAGAGTAAGACAATGGCTACATTCTGGGCCGTAGTTGTAATAGTTACAGTTGGATTTGCAAACATATTTACAATAATACAACCAGCAATTGAAAGTAAGGATTATATTTCAACTGGTTTCCAATTAGCTGGACCTATAGTATTTGGAATAATTGCATTTATATTAATAACTATATATGAAAGAAAATATAGTTATTAATAATTAGAAATAAAACTTAAAGTGTGATGTAAATGACTCTATGCAATTTGTATGGAGTCATTTTTATTTATATGATAGGATATAAGGAGATTAAAAATTTTAATATAGAGTGTACTAGGAGGAAGAAATGATTAGTAAAAAACAATTAAAAGATGATATTATAACTTATGATATTATAACTTATACAGATGAAGATGGGAAGTTTATAGAATATGTAGAAGTTACTTTGGTTGATAGAATAATTGATGTATATATGGATACTAGAGAAGTTAATATAGGGTTAATTGCAAATAAAATAATAGAAGATAACTTATATAAATAATAACTAAATTATAATAAGTGTGATGATATAATATTTCAAAAATAATATATCATCACTTTTTGTTTATACTTAAAATTTATTTAAGTTATATTTAGTACTTGCATTAGTTTGGAGGTAATTTCAGTTAAATAAATTAGTGGTGAGATATTTAGATTAATTTTATTTATAAATTACTAAATGGAATAGAATCCATTTTAAATCGGCTCTTATTATTTTTATTTAATATAATAAGAAATAGTAGAGTAAAACTTATACCTAAAATTATAAAAAGCACATAAGTTAATATTGAATTTATATTTTTAGGTAAAAAATTGAATACTATTATAGCTGTTAAATTGTTAGAGATATGAGCAATAATAGATGAATAAAGTGATTTTGTTTTATAAATTAAATAACCAAAAACAATTCCTAAAAATGTAGTATAAATACATTGAATAATATTACCATGACATATGCCAAATAAAAATGCTTGTATAAAAATTGTGGGTAATATAGGAAAACTTTTTAGAAGTGTATTATATACTAAACCTCTAAACAAAAGCTCTTCAGCAATAGGTGTTATTATACCAATAATTAATATAGTTTCAGGTAAACCTCTTATTGTTAAAATATTGATTATACTATTGAAATTTTCCAAAATATTAGAAAAGAAAGTAGATGAATTCAAAATTCCTAAGAAGCCTATGTTAATACATAATATAGATACTCCTAAAAAACAGTCAGTAATAAAGTGTTTTTATTGGTATTTATTAGTGAAATATCTACAGTGATTTTTTTACCATGAATATAATAAATAATAGCAATGGTGATAAAAAATATAACATATGCAATTAAATTTATATAAAGAATATTTTCTATAGCAACATTATTGAGAATGTTTGGTAAATTTAAAATGGAAGATTTATTGTAGATTAATAAATACAGTGTATATATAATTTCATATAAAATAACTGTTAATATTTGAATTAAAAATATAAATAAAATATAGAGTATAACTGTAAAAATATTTTTTATTTTTTCTTTCATTTTAAATAATACCTCCAAGAAAAATAATATAATATAATATTACCATATAATGTAAAATAATAAAATGGGGGGAAGTTATGAGGTTAAAAAGGTGTTTAGTGGGGGTATTGATATTAACTTTTGTAAGCTGTTTTTCAATCAAAGCATTTGCAGAATCTACTAATAGTGCGAAAAATTTATTTGTGGCAGATGGAGAAGTTGATAAAAGGTTAGATATTGAAGGGGATGCCTATATTGCTGGAAATGGAATTAAATTAAGTGGTAATGTTGCTGGTGATGTTATTGTTGCAGGAAATACATTAGATATTTATGTAGAAAATGTGGGAGGAAGTGTAAGGCTTGCAGGTTCAACTGTGAATATAGGAGGTAATATTAATAGAAATATTACTGCTATAGGTGCAACTATAAATATTAAAGAAGGTACTAGTGCTAATGGAGTATATGTATCAGCAGGTGAAGTAGAATTTTTAGGTGAAGCAGAGGATGTATTTATAAGTGCTGATAAAGTGAATTTAAATGGGATTATATATGGAAATGTCAATATTGAATGTAATGAGTTGATAATAGGTGAAAATACAAAAGTCGATGGCGAAATTAAAGTTAAAGCAAGTACAGAGCCAACTATATTAGGTGAGTTTGACAGTGATAAAATAGAATTTACTTTAAGTAAAGAATATGAGAATAAAAGTGATACTTATAATAGAGCATTTTTTATTGAAAAAATTTTAAGTTTAATTACAGCGTTAATATTATCACTGTTACTAGTATTGATGTGTAAAAGATATTTATTTAAAGCTAAAGAATATACAATAGATAGGCCATGGTTACCGTTTTTAATTGGGTTTGCTACTTTGATTATATTACCTATATTAGCATTGCTGGTATGTATAACCATTATTGGAATACCTATAGCTTTTATAGCTTTAATTATTTATGGTGTTTTAATTTATTTAGCACCGGTAGTATCAGGTATAGTTTTAGGTGAAATTATTTTTAAAAACATGAATTTATATTTATCAGCATTAATAGGCACTATTTTTATAAAAGTTATTATGTTTATACCATATGTTGGTGGAGTTGTATTGTTTGCTTGTGTATTATTATCATTAGGAGTATTTATACAAAATTTAATTTCAAGTATCACTTCAAAAGAAATCATGTAGATTAGTATAAAATATACTTAAGTATCAGAGTTAAGATGTGCTTTTATGTGTGTCTTAACTCTTTTTCAATTGACCAAAGAAGTATTATTTTTTATAATAAATTGTAATAATACAATTTAAATTTGTTTGTGGGGATAAAAAGAAATTTATGAAGAGATATCATATTGAATTTAATGATTATGAACCAAAATATGTTCAAATTGCAGAAAATATAAAAAAACTTATTAATTCTAATGTAATTAAGGATGGAGATAAACTTCCTCCTATAAGGGAATTATCAAAAGAATTAAGTGTTAATAACGTCACTATAGTAAACTGTTACAATAAGTTGAAAAGCGAAGGATATGCCTATCAAAAAATGGGTTCAGGCACATTTGCAAAAAAGAGAGAGCTGGTAGATAACTTTAAAAAAGAATACTCAAAAGAAATTAAATTTATAAAAAGTAATGTAAATAATGAGATAATTGACTTTACAGGAGAGGGAAGTAAAGAAGTTAATTTCCCAATAGAAAAATTTAAGAATGTTATAAACGCAGTTTTAGATAGAGATGGTGCAGAAGCATTAATCAAAGAAGAGCCTTTTGGATATACAAATTTAAGAGATACTATTAATAAGATTTTCTGGGAAAATCAATTAAATATTGATAATTTACTTATAGTTTCAGGCGCTCAACAAGGGATAGATATAGCATCAAAAGCAATTTTAAATATTAATGATAATGTGGCAGTTGAAAGACCAACTTATGCAGGTGCATTATCTGTATTTAAGTTTAGAAGAGCTAATGTTTTTGAGATTCCAATAGAAGAGGATGGAATAAATATAAAGAAATTTGAAGAGATATTAAAAAAGAACAAAATAAAATGTTTTTATGTAATGAGTTATTTTCAAAATCCTACAGGAATAAGCTATAGTTTAGAAAAGAAAGTTAAAATTTTAGAACTTGCGAAAAAGTATGATTTTTATATTATAGAAGATGATTATTTATCAGAATTAATTTTTAGTGATGATTTAAAGCATCAACCATTTAAAGCATTAGATAATGATGATAGAGTAATATATATAAAAAGTTTTTCTAAAATATTTTTGCCTGGAATCAGACTTGGATATATAATTACTCCAGAAAAGTTTAGAGAGAGTATTCAAAATTCTAAAATTAATACAGATATAGCAACATCTACATTAATGCAAAGAGCATTAGAAATGTATATTAAAGAGGGATATTGGATTAATTATATAGAAGATTTAAAAAGTGAATATATAAAAAGATACAATATTATGAAAAATATAATAAATGAAGAACTTTATGAATATATAACCTTCACTCCACCTAAAGGAGGATTAAGTTTTTATTTACATTTAAAGAATAAGAATATTAAATCTAAAGAATTGTTTTATAAGTTAAAGAAAAGAAATGTTTATATTACACCAGGTGTTATTTTTTATAGAGGATCTACTGTTGGAGAAGAGTATTTTAAAATAGGATTTTCACAGGTTAATGAAGAGGAAATAAAAAGAGGAATACAGTTAATTAAGGAGGAACTAGAGAAGTGGCATATATAACAATAAGAGAATATGGGGAAGATAGTTTTATAGAAAAAAAATCAGAATTTATAGGATATGCTAAAAGAGTTGAAAATGAAGAAGAAGCAAAAGCCTTTGTTGCAGAAATAAAATCTAAGCATAAACAAGCAAGACACAATTGTTGGGCATATGTTATAGGTGAAAATATGGGGATTCAAAGGTATAGTGATGATGGTGAGCCACAGGGAACTGCAGGTATTCCGATTTTAGAAGTTATGAAAAAATCAGATATAACAGATTGTGCTGTAGTAGTTACTAGATATTTTGGTGGAATACTATTAGGAACTGGTGGACTTACAAGAGCATATACAAAAGGAGCATCTATAGCTTTAAAGGCAGCAGGTGTGGTAGAAAAGGTGCAAGGCGTTTGTGTATCACTTTATTTAGAGTATGATATGATAGGTAAGGTTCAATATTTCTGTGCTCAAAATAATTGGCATATAGAAGATACTGAATATACAGATAAGGTAGTAGTTAAGATATTAGCAGAGGAATATGTTGCAGAAGAAATTGAAAAAGTTGCAACAGAAGCTAGTAATGGTAAAATAATTATAGAAAAAACTAAACCAGAAATATACTTTAAGGAAGAAAATAGATTATATAAAATAATAGAATAATATATGACAATAAAGTAGGAAAATTGTTAAATAATAATTCTTATGGTATAATATAATCGATTTTATTTAATATAATTTATAAATTTAGGAGGATGAAATAATGTCAGGACATTCAAAATGGCATAATATACAAAACAAAAAAGGTAAAGCTGATGCAAAAAGAGGGAAGATCTTTACTAAAATAGGTAGAGAGTTAATGATAGCTGTTAAAAATGGAGGACCAGATCCTGATAACAACCCTAAATTAAGAGATGCAATAGCAAAAGCAAAAGCAGCTAACATGCCAAATGATACAGTTCAAAGATCTATAAAGAAAGCTTCAGGAGAGCTTGGTGCAGTAGATTATGAAAGAATAGTATATGAAGGATATGGACCATCAGGTGTTGCTGTTATAGTTGATACTTTAACTGATAATAAAAATAGATCAGCAGGTAATGTAAGAAGTGCTTTCACTAAAGGCGGTGGAAATATGGGAACTACAGGATGTGTAGGATTCATGTTCCAAGAAAAAGGTGAAATTGTTATAGAAAAGGGAGACCTTGATGAAGAAGAATTAATGATGATGGCTTTAGATGCAGGAGCTGAAGATTTCAATAGTGATGAAGAAGAAGTATTCATAATTACAACTGAACCAGATGATTTTGGAACAGTAAGAGAAGCTTTAGAAGCAGAAGGATTAGAATTCTTAGAAGCAGCAGTTAAAATGATTCCAGATACATATACTGAAATTGATGAAGATGCAGCAAAGAAATTCCAAAAAATGTTAGATTTACTTGAGGATGATGATGATGTTCAGGAAGTTTACCACAATGCTGAATTCCCAGAAGGATGGGATGAATAATCCTGTTAAATGCAGTAATATTCAGTGTTAGCAGTGTTTTTACAATATGTTTTACAGAAGGTAAAAGTAATATGAAGTAGGTAAAAATCCTATTCATTATGATAAATGTTAACAAAAAGCATAGTTTTCACTATGATGTTCATTTATAAGCTACTTTTCAAAGCAGATTAACAGATAATTTGTTTTTGAAAGGTGGCTTTTTTATTTATGTTAGTAGATGATATTGTAAAAGAATTTATTTTTGAATTACAGGTGCAGAATTATACACCTAGAACAATAAAGGGGTATAAGAACAATATTTTAAAGTTTATGGAATACTGTAAACAAGAATTTGAAATTTTTGAATTAGAGGAAATAAACCATATCCATATTAAAAAGTATTTTCAGTATTTATTAAGTAAAGGAAGAAGTTCTGTTTATGTAAATAATATATTAAAGAATATAAGGGCATTTTTTAAGTATTGCTATAAGGAAGAATATATAAACAGAAATATAGCTTTAAAAGTAGAATGGCAAAGGGAAAAAAGAACAGTAATTAAAACTTTTAATGATGATGAAGTACAGGGGATGCTAGGGGTGTACACCTATAAGAATTATCTTGAAACAAGGAATAAATGTATAATGGCAGTTTTATTTGATACAGGAATTAGAAACCTTGAACTTTGTACATTAGGTATGTTAGATATAAAGGATACTGTTATTTATATTAAAGGTAAAGGAAGAAAGGAAAGGGTAGTTCCAATAAGTCCAATGCTTAAAAAGATAATGATAAGATATGAAAGAGCAAGAGAAGAATACATTAAAGATAGTATTATAAAGGATGATGCCTATTTCTTATCATATAGGGGTAAAAGAATGACAGGTGAAGCAGTTGAAAGAATAGTAAAGATTTGTGGCAAGGAAGCTAAAATAAGAAGTGAAATAAGATGTTCACCACATACTTGCAGACATTATTTTGCACAAGCACAATTAAGAAATGGATTAGATGTTTATTCATTAAGCAGATTATTAGGACATGAAAATATAAGTATAACAAAAAGATATTTACAGGGATTAGAAGATAGAAATATTGTTGAAATAAGTGTTAAAACAAGTCCATTAATGAATTTAAGAATTAAATAAAATAGTATTTAGGCAATGAATTAAGTTTCATTGTCTTTTTTATGTCACAAATTTATAGCATCAAGTAACTTATCTTTATGTAAAAGGTAGTCACAGTTATTTAAGGTCTTTGAACCTAAATCTATGTAGGGGGATGAAAGATATGAAGTTAGTTCATGTAATTGATATAGAAAATGAAATAATATTAGATGTTTATTTTGTTGATGAACAAACAGGTATAAGAATTGATTATAGTGTTGAGGAATTTTTAAAAAGTATTAAACAATAAGTATAGTGGAGGGTTTATAAATGGAAAAGGTGTTGTATTTAGAACAAGGTGAAAAATATAGTGATAGACAAGAAGGGTATTTTATGGTTCCTAATTGGTTATTTGATGAAGGTGAACATATTGAATTAGATGTTTATGAAAGAATGGCACTGATATATATTATTAGGTGTGTTAATAAAAAAGATAATAGTCAAGGTATGGGTGATATTTTCTTTTTATCAGCAGAGCAGTTAGCAAAGAGGGGGAATTTTTCATTAGGAAAAGCAAAGAAAGTATTAAAAAGATTACAGGAACATGGATATATCAAAAAAATAAGAACAGGAAATAACTTAATAAAACAAGCAAATTCTTATAAAGTTATGAACTTACAACCAACATATATACAAGGTTTGAAAATTTCATTAAGTGAAGCAGAAAAGAATTTATCAGAGGAAGAATTTAATGAATTATTAATTAAAGGAAAAGGGAGTATTTATTACTATGAAGATGAAGAAAAATATTCACATAGAAAATCATTGCCACTATTAGTAAATACTAATAATGGAAAAATTGGTTGTTTTGTTGATATTTAAATAAATTGAACAATGATATATAAGTATATTAAGAATGGTATAAATTATAATTACTAAGATTTAGTGTAATTTAAATAGTCACTACATGTACTCTATAAAGAACTATAATACAAAGAACATAAATAAAGAAATAATTAAGGAAGAAGTATTTGCATTAATTTCATTAATGGCAACAAAGTATATATTTTTTTATTAGTTTATAAGACATAATGAAACATAATATAAAACAAAATAATATGTGAATTGTGATATTATAAGATTTTAATAAGAGTATTGAAATATAGATGTTGCAATATAAAGATTTGTAGTGTAGTGATATATTAATGTGTTATAATATAACTGAGTTACATAATAATGGAGGGTGAAATATGGCACTTATAATACCAGAGGATGCTGTTAAGCAAGTTAAAAGTAAAAAGATGAGTAATGCAGATTGGAGTGTAAAATCTAATACATCCACTTACAATTTATCATCAATAAAAGAATTAATAGAAAAGGGAGAAAAAGGGGAAGCTGGAGGTATAAAATTAAAACCTTTCTATCAAAGGGATTATAAATTCAATGAAGAAGATGAAAGTTTATTAATGGAATCAATATTATTAGGAATTCCAATTCCAACAATATATACTGCTTCTAATTCTAGAAGTAATATACATTATTTTAATGTAATTGATGGACAACACAGACTGAGAGCTGTTTATAGATTCTTATGTGGTAAGTATAGACTTAAGGGATTAGAACATTTACAAGAATATAATAATATGAAGTTTGAAGATTTACCAACAGAAATAAAAAATGAGCTTAATTTTCAGAAGACATTAGTTATTGAGAATATACATGTACAAAATAATCCAGAGCTAGAATGGGAAATATTTAAAAGATATAATAGAGGTGGAAACCCATTAACTGGACAAGAAATGAGAGGAATAGTATTTGCATCAGAATTTGATTCATGGGTTCAAAAGTATTTAGAGGAAATTAGAAATGAATCTTTAGTAAAGAATGTAATGAATATTTCTAATAGTAGATTCCAAAATAAAACAATACATGAGGAGTTCTATGTGTTTTTAGGTTTATATGAATATGGAGTTAATGATGACTTTTATTCCTCATCTAATTATGCAGATAAATTTATGGAAGAAGTATCTATGTTAGATTATTCAACTTCTCAATCAGCAATTAACTTAGCTAAAACAACATTTGAAGATTTTTTAAATATGCTAGATTGTGTTTACTGTAAGAGGGGGATTCAATATCCATTATCCAAGGAAATATATAAAAATGTTGATAAAAAGAACTATAAGTGTCAAGTAAGTATTTTAATGATTTTAACAATAGTATATAAGTATATTCAGAGTAGTGGAATTGATTATAGAATAGATAAATATTCAAATATAATATTCAATGCTATAAAAACAGGATTTACTAAAGGGGATTTTGAAAAGACTAATGCATCAACAACCAGACCAACAATTATTAGAAGCACTTCAAATTTAATAGTTGAAATAATAAAAAAAGAAATAAGTCTCTAAATATTGCCTATATTATAATATAATAATTATGTTTTTACTTATGTTTTTAGTTAAGGTAACTGTTAATATGCTTTGAAATTAAAAGTAGGCATAAACCTAGTAAAATATAGATTATAACTTTAAAGAACTGTGATGTTCAAGAAGTCTACCACAATGCAGAATTCCCTGAAGGTTGGGATGAATAATATTTAATAAAATTTTAATATAAATCATTAAATAAGATGTCTATTAGTTATAACATAATTTTGTAATATGTTACAAAAAGAACATAACTAATAGATGTTTTATTTTTTTTTATAATGTATTTGAAAAAATAGTTTGATTATGAATTTTGTATTAGTAATTTAGAGAAAATAGGAATAGAACATATAATTTAAGAAAGGACAATCCTTTAAAAGGGATTGTCCTTAAATTTATTTCATCGTTATTGCCTTTTTAAATCTTGAACCAGCTGCTAAGAATAATGGCACTCCTATAATTGTAATTACTACGAATTCTCCAACTGCAACTTCACCTATAGTAAGCCAAAGTGGTAATGCATATAATTTATTTAACATTAGTCCTATAATAATACCATTAAATATTGTTGGCCAAATAGAAGCTATTAATAATTTAACTTTGTAATTTTTTATGATTTTACCTGTTAAATAAATTGCATAAACGCTTATAAAAGTAGCTAATGTACCAAAAATTACATCCATTGGACCATTTGGGCCTAAGAGATTTGCAATTAAGCATCCAAGTGTTAATCCTCCTATATATAGTGGATCAAATAATGCAAGTAATACTAACACTTCAGAAACTCTAAATTGAATATTCCCATAAGCAAATGGTGCAATTACCAGAGTAACTACTGCATAGATTGCTGCAATTATTGCAGTTCTAGTAAGTCTTTTTGTTAAATTGTTTTTCATCTGAAAAACCTCCTAATAATTATTATTAGGAACCTAAGGCATAAATATTTTACCTAGTTTTGTTTAGAGACAGGAGGTTCCCGAACTGTCTATATTTCAATGATAAATTATACATTAAAATATACGATAAGGCAATAAAATTGATAGTAAAACACTTTAATGATAAAGTTTTAGTGAGTGTGTTATTAGGGTGAAATTTGATAAAAAACGACAAAAAGAAATAAAAAATATACGAATTATTATAAAAGTATTGCAAAAAATATTCGTGTAGTATAAAATGGCAATAGAGCAAGAAAAAGATGGCAAAAATATTCATCTAAAAATGAGGGGGATAATAATGATAAAAAACAAAAGAAGTATAATTTCACTTTTAACAGCACTTACGTTATCTGTAGGGTTAATAACTCCTACAAAATTAGTAAATGCAACAGAAAATCAAGAAGAGTTAAATGAAATAACTACACAAATAATAGAGGTTTTAAGCTTTAATGATTTCCACGGAAATGTTTTAGCTAGTGGGAAAAATGTTGGAGCTGCAACATTAACAGGAGTTATAAAAGAGTATCAAGCTAAAGATGTAGAAGATGATAAGTATGGAGTAGTAACAGTATCAGGTGGAGATATGTATCAAGGTACGGCTATTTCAAACATATTAATGGGTGAGCCAGTTAATGAAATGATTAAAGAAATTGGTATAGTTGCATCAGCTATTGGAAATCATGAATATGACTGGGGTGCAGATAAAATTAAACCATGGGCTGATGATGCAGGATTTAAATTTGTAGCAGCAAATTTAATAGATGAAGCTACTGGAGAATTACCAAACTATGCACAAGCCTATGTAATGACAGAAGTTGATGGAGTTAAAATAGCACTTGTAGGTATAGCAACTCCAGAAACATTAACAAGTACAAAAGCTGAAAATGTTGTTGGATTAAAATTCCTAGATATAGTTGAAACATTAGATAAATATTCTGAAATTGTTAGAGCAGAAGGTGCTGATATAGTTGTTGCATTAACACATTCACCAGCTACAGAAAATGTAGATGGAACAATTACAGGAGAGGCAGCTGAAATTGGAGAAAATGCAAAAGATGTTGATGCTGTAATTGCAGCACATAATCATAAATTTGTTGATGGTTTTGTAACAAATAATATAACAGGTAAACAAGTTCCAGTTGTTCAAGCTGGATATAATGGAAGAGGATTATCTTCTGTAAAGTTCACTTTAGATGATGATAAAAATATAGTAGATATAGAAGCTAAGACAAGAGAATTATATAATGAAGAGAATCTTCCAGTAGATGCTAATATAGAAACTATAATAAATGAATATAATGAGAAATTATCACCTATTTTAGCTGAAAAAATAGTAGATTTAGATTTTGATTTAGCACATGATAGAAATGAAGGAATTACACCACTTGGAGTAACTATAGCAGAAGCTATAAGAGAAGCAGGTGGAACACAAGTTGCAATTGTTAATGGTGGTGGAGTTAGAGCACCATTAAGTAAAGGAGAAATTACTTTAGGTGACATGTATACAATACTACCATTTGACAATAATGTAGTTACAATGAAGGTAACAGGGGCAAAGTTAAAAGAGTTAATTCAACATGGAATAGCTCCAGAAGGATTTGGTTGGGGACAATACTCAGGTTTAACAGTATGGTATGATTCAGCAACAAAAGAAATAACTTCTATGAGATTATCAGATGGAACTAAAGTTAAGGATGATGAATATTATACATTAACAAGTATTGACTTCTTAATGACTGGTGGAGATAGTTATAATTTTGATGGATATATTGATGATGTTATTATTGGTGAAATGAGAGACGTAGTAATAAACAATTGGAAAGAAAATGGTATTAAAGAGTTAAATTACAACTTATTAATTGATGGTGAAGATACAACAATAGATACTCCATCAGAAGAAGTTAAACCAGAAGAAAAACCGGAAGAAAAACCAGAGGTTAAACCAGAAACTAAGCCAGAAGTCGATTCAGAAGTTAAACCAGAACAACCATCAAAAGATGAAAATGTAAGTGCAGGTAAAGGGGATACACTTCCTAATACTGGAGCACCAATATCGTCAGCACAAGTTGTTGTAATGTCATTAGCAATGGTTGGTATTGGAGTTACAATGTTTAAGAAAAAAGAAGATATTGCATAAATTTTAAATTTATACCTATATAAGAAAAGTTAAAAACTAACACTTATATAGGTGTTTTTTTATAAAAAAATAATAATTTTCATAAATTTATACTATATATATATTAATGAGAGAGTTTTATGAAAATAATTTTTAAATAAAGGGGGAGGAAATGGATGTTTTAAAATAATGAAATAAAAGATAGATTTGAAGAAAATAAAAACAAAATTTTAGAAAATATTAAAATTGGAAAAGATATGGGGGTAAGTAAAATAAGTGCAATTTTAGCTATTGACGAAGAAGAGAGTGAAATGATAATGAATCTTGTTAATTGGCTGTTATTGGAAGGGTATAAAGTTTCTTTAAAAAATGAAGAATATAGTATATTAACAATTGAATGGTGAAGCTTAGAGAAATCTAAGCTTTTTTTTATAAAATTGAATAAAAAGGCTAAATGTGGAAATGATTATTTGTAAGGAGTGATGTTTATGAATAATTATTTCGATAAAAATAGCAATAATTTAAAAAATAATAATAAAAAAATAGCTAAACTTTCAGTCTTGATATTAGTGATTTTCTTAATTGTTGGTTTTGGAACTTATTTTGTAACAGATAAGTTAATGAATAATGAATATGAAAGCGAAGAAAAGACAGTATATAATAATACTCAAGCTTTAAGTGATGAAATACAAATAGTTTTAATGGATGATGGTATAGTAACAAAAGAGCAAAGCGTATTAGAATTTAAAGCGGAAAATTCTATAGATAGTGATATAAATGAACAATTTATAGTGAATTTCTTTTTAGCCGAAGGATATGAATTGGAAGAACTTTTAGATTCAAAATTAGTATTTTCAAAAGAAAATACTATGGTTGTTGTAGAACCAAATAAATACTATATTGGTGAAAAAGATGGTTATTTTGCAATTTATAAAAGTGATAGTGAAGGCAAATTAACTATAGAAAGTGAAGATGATATATATAAGAATAGTAGACCTATAAGTTTTTTGCAAGATCAAGAGGATTTAAAGAGAATAAAAGAATTTAAAAATTGTTTCGATACTAAAGAAGAGGCGAAAGAAAGCTTGACTGCCTATATTTCTTAAAACACAAAAAAATTTATGTAAACAACAAGAAAATTAGAATAAGTATAAGCAATATAATATAAATTATTTATTTATACATTTAAATTTATATAATAAAGGAAAAGGAATATAGTAAAGGAAGAGAAAGCTTGTATAACATTATATTAAAGAGGAGAAAATAAAACTGAAGATAAAGTAAAGGAGGCTAAGATATGAGTATTATACCGAGCTTTCAATATTTATTAGTAATGCCTAATGGAGATGTAAAGGGATTTGATGATGTTGAAATAGCAAAAGGATATATAAATATTTATTATGATAAAAAAGTTCATAATTCAAAATATATATTCGAATTAAATGATTTGACAGATAGTAGTGATCAGTTTTTTAATACGATTTGTCAAAACCTCGGAGCAGGTGAAGGTGAATGTAAAGTATACAATACTTTAGATATAATTGAAAAAATTCAAGAAGAATTAGTATTTGATGAAGAGAAAGAAGAAGTTATATCTAAATTAATGTCATCACAAATAAATTTTAATATATATGATTATAGAGTGGATAATATTTTTAATGATGTAGAAGCTTTAGACATATTAGAACCATATGGTGAGTTCTTTAAATAAAATTTTATTTAATAAAAAATCATAAAAAAACAAGAAAGGTGAAACTTTGCTTTTCTTGTTTTTTTATGATTTTAAGAGAACAGATATTTCTTTATTGTTGAAAAAAACTAATTTAAATGTTAAAGTAGAAGATAGACTTAAATATTAAAATAACTAAAAAATACTAAAAAAGTTTAGTGTTATGGATAAAGTCTTTGTCAAAGTTAAGACATAAGAGGGGGAAGGTTAGTTGTACGAATATATTAAGGGAAAATATATAGGCATTAACAAGGATTATGTTATTGTAGAAAACAATGGTATAGGTTATAAGATATTTACTTCAGGAGCTACAATGGCTGAATTACCAAAAGTTTCAGAAGATGTGATACTTTATTTAGAGCAAATAGTAAGAGAAGATTTTATAGGCCTTTATGGGTTTAAAGATAGAGAAGAGCTTGAAATGTTTAAATTACTTATTTCTATAAGTGGGGTAGGAGCTAAAGCTGCATTGTCACTTTTATCTATAAGTAGAATTAATAATTTAAAATATGCTATTATGATGGAAGATGATAAACATTTATGTAGAGCACCTGGTATTGGTAAGAAAAC
This sequence comes from Clostridium celatum DSM 1785, assembly GCF_000320405.1. GTDB lineage: Bacteria > Bacillota > Clostridia > Clostridiales > Clostridiaceae > Clostridium > Clostridium celatum. The sequence continues at coordinate 153,612 of NZ_KB291650.1, forward strand.
TGCAGGAAGAATTATATTAGAACTTAAAGATAAGATTAAGAAAGATGATGTAGTAAGTGATGTAAATATTCAAGAGGGCTTTGAGGATATAGTACCAGCTAATAATAATGCAGTTGGAGAAGCATTAGGAGCACTTTTAGCGCTTGGATATTCAGAAAAGGAAGCAGAAAGTGCATTAAAGAAAGTTAACAAACATGAAAGTGTTGAAAATATTATTAAGGAATGTTTAAGAGTACTTATGGGATAGAGGTGATATAGCTTTGGAAAGAATTATCACTCCAGATGAGATGCTGGAAGATGGAAATAGTGAATTAAGTTTAAGACCTCAAAGGATAAATGAATATATAGGCCAAGATAAAGTTAAGGAAAGATTGAATATTTTTATTACAGCGGCAAAAAGACGAGAAGAGGCACTAGATCATGTTCTTTTATATGGGCCTCCAGGGCTTGGTAAAACAACATTAGCAAATATTATTGCAAAAGAAATGGGTGGAGATTTAAAAATAACTTCTGGGCCAGCTATAGAGAGAGCAGGAGATTTGGCAGCAATACTTACTACTTTAAAAGATAATGATGTTTTATTTATTGATGAAATACACAGATTAAATAGAAGTGTTGAGGAAATTCTTTATCCTGCAATGGAAGATTATGCTTTAGATATTGTAATAGGAAAAGGTGCTGCAGCAAAGTCTATAAGATTAGATTTGCCACAATTCACTTTAATTGGAGCAACAACTAGAATAGGTATGCTTACTTCGCCACTTAGAGATAGATTTGGAGTTCTTTGTGATATGGTTTATTATACAGAAGAACAACTTAAAGAAATTATAGTTCGTTCAGCTTTTGTTTTAGGTTGTAATATTACAGAAGAGGGAGCTTATGAAATTGCAAGAAGATCTAGAGGTACACCTAGAATAGCAAATAGATTATTAAAAAGAGTTAGAGATTATGCAGAAGTTTACTCAGATTCTTTAATAAGTTATAAGGAAGCAAGAGCTGCATTGGAACTTTTAGAAGTAGATGCTCAAGGGTTTGATAGGGTAGATAATAAAATATTAGAAGCTATTATAGATAATTTTAATGGTGGACCTGTAGGTATAGAAACATTATCTTACTTTATAGGGGAAGAACTTGGAACTATTGAAGATGTTTATGAACCATATCTTCTTCAAAAAGGTTTTATAGTAAGAACTGCTAGAGGAAGAACTGCTACAGATAAAGCTTATGAGCATTTAGGTAGAACAAGAGGAAAAAAAGATTTAAAAAGACAAACTAGTTTTTTTGAAAGTTAGGAGATAAAAAAATGAAAACAAGTGATTTTGACTTTTACTTACCAGAAGAGCTTATAGCTCAACATCCATTGGAAAAAAGAGATTATTCAAGACTAATGGTGTTAGATAAAGAAACTGGAGAAATTGAACATAAACATTTTTATGATGTTTTAGATTATTTAAATGAAGGAGATACTTTAGTATTAAATAATACAAGAGTTATGCCAGCAAGAATTATTGGAGAAAAAGCTGAAACAGGTGGAAAAATTGAGTTTTTACTTCTTAAAAGAATTGAAGGCGATAAGTGGGAATGTTTAGCTAAACCAGGTAAAAGAGCAAAAATAGGTGCAGAGTTTACATTTGGGGAAGGAAAATTAAAATGTACTGTTGTAGATATTGTTGAAGAAGGAAATAGAATAATTGAGTTTTCTTATGATGGAATATTTGAACAAGTGTTAGATGAGTTAGGTGAAATGCCACTTCCTCCGTATATAACAGAAAGACTTGATGATAGAGAAAGATATCAAACTGTTTATTCAAAGGAACAAGGCTCTGCTGCAGCACCTACAGCTGGATTACATTTTACCAAAGAACTTTTAGAAAAGGTAAAAGAAAAAGGTGTAAATATTGCATATGTAACATTGCATGTTGGTCTTGGAACATTTAGGCCTGTTAAAGTTGATGATGTTAATGCACATGTGATGCATTCAGAGTTCTATCACTTAGATGAAGAAAATGCTAATATAATAAATGAAACTAAAAAGCGTGGTAATAAAGTTATATCCGTAGGAACTACATCTACAAGAACGTTAGAAACTATTGGAGATGAGAATGGTTTTGTTAAAGAACAAAGTGGATGGACTAATATATTTATTTATCCTGGATATAAGTTTAAGGTTGTAGATAAACTTATAACTAATTTCCATTTACCAGAATCAACATTAATAATGTTAGTTTCAGCTTTAGCTGGAAAAGAAAAAGTTATGAATGCTTATAATGAAGCTGTAAAAGAAAGATATAGATTCTTCTCTTTTGGAGATTCAATGATAATAAAATAGAAAACATAAGGCAAAAGGACGTGAAGTTTTGAGTAAAAGATATACTTTATTAAAGAAAGATGGAAAAGCTAGAAGAGGAAGATTTGTAACTCCTCATGGAACTATAGAAACACCAGTATTTATGAATGTTGGAACTTTAGCTGCAATTAAGGGTGCAGTTTCTTCTATGGATTTAAAAGAAATAGGATGCCAAGTTGAACTTTCTAATACATACCACTTACATTTAAGACCTTCTGATAGAGTTGTGGCTAAAATGGGTGGATTACATAAGTTTATGAATTGGGATAGACCAATACTAACAGATTCAGGTGGATTCCAAGTGTTTTCTTTATCAGGAATGAGAAAGATTAAAGAAGAAGGTGTTTACTTTAACTCTCATATAGATGGAAAGAAAATATTTATGGGACCAGAAGAATCAATGCAAATTCAAAGTAATTTAGCATCAACAATTGCTATGGCATTTGATGAATGTATTCCAAATCCGTCAACAAGAGAGTATGTAATAAATTCAGTTGCAAGAACAAATAGATGGTTAGATAGATGTATTGCGGAGATGAAAAGATTAAATTCTCTTCCAGAAACAATAAATAAGGAACAAATGCTATTTGGTATTAATCAAGGTGGATGCTATGAAGACATTAGAATAGAACATGCAAAACATCTTGCTAAATTGGATATGGATGGATATGCTATTGGTGGATTAGCAGTTGGTGAAACTCATGAAGAAATGTACAGAGTAATTGATGCTGTTGTTCCTCATCTTCCACAAGATAAACCAATATACTTAATGGGAGTTGGAACTCCAGAAAATATATTAGAAGCTGTTGAAAGAGGGGTAGACTTCTTTGATTGTGTTCTTCCTGCAAGAAATGGAAGACATGGTCATGTATTTAACAGTGAAGGTAAGATAAACCTTATGAATGCTAAATTTGAGTTAGATGAAAGACCAATAGATGAAGGATGTCAATGCCCAGCATGTAAAAATTATACAAGAAGTTATATTAGACATTTATTTAAAGCTAAAGAAATGTTAGCAATGAGACTTTGTGTATTACATAATTTATACTTCTATAATAAATTAATGGAAGAAATTAGAGAAGCAATAGATAATGGAAATTATGCAGAATTTAAAGCTAAAAAACTTAAAGAATGGAATATAAAAAAATAAGAGTTAAAATATATGAATAAATTATTAATGTTTTACATATGTATACATATGATAATTGACATATAATATTAAATAAAGTATATTATTTAATACATAGTAATTATTAAAATGTAATTTAAAATATACTATATAAAGTAAAGATGAAGGGAAGGGATTATAATGGCACAATTATTAGCTACATTATTACCTTTAATAGCAATGTTTGCTATAATGTATTTCTTACTTATACTACCAGAAAAGAAAAGAAGTAAAAAATATAATGAAATGTTATCTGCATTAAAAGTTAATGATGAAGTTTTAACTAGAGGTGGAATAGTTGGAAAGATTATAACTATAGAAGAAGATCAAATGGTTATTCAATCAGGTCCAGATAGAGTTAGATTTAGAGTTACTAAGAACTCAATTGCTCAAAAACTTAATAAAGAAACAGAATAATTGTTGAATAATACCCCTTTTTACCTCATAAAATGAAGTAAAAGGGGGTGTTTTTATGGAATGGAAAAGTTATTTTAATAATGTGTTTAAAGGAGTAATAGGTGCTATTAGCATTACTATTTTGTTAACGGCGGTATTTTCACTTATTATGACTTTTGTAGACTTTAGTGATGCGGTATTTAGTGGTATTTATGTTGGGATTACAAGTGTGAGCTTGATACTTGGAACTATTATTGCATCTAAATTACAAGGGCATATAGGATGGTTAGTTGGCTTAGCAGTTGGAGTATTATTTTACATAGCCTTATATGGAATAGGAGTTTTATTTGGAGCTGAAGCTACACTTGGAATTTATGACTTGATAAAATTTCTTCTTTGTATTGTAGTTGGAATTCTTTCGGGAATGTTAGGTATTAATTTAGGAAAAGAAAAATAAAGATTAGAATTAATTAAAAATGAGATTATATTAAAGTGCAATTGCATAGCTTTTGATATAATCTCATTTTTATTTTATATAATTAAAATTTCTAAAAAATATTTCAAAATAACATTTAACACTATAAAAAGAAAAGTAATTAATGAATATAACACGAATTAAAATGTTAAATTTAATAAAAATGTTTACCTTTTTTGTCGATTATAATAAAATAAAGATATTATTACTAATATAAAATTTAAAGTATATAATAATAAAATATAAATTGGTATTGTTTGGAGGTAAAAATGGACAATCTAAAGAAAAATATAATTTCTATAATTGGAGTAATTATATGTAGTAGTATAATAATATTATTATCTAAATTTATATTCACAGGAGGATTTCTGACTGATAAATATAATAAGGGAATGGAATATTATAAAGGTGTTGTAACAAATATTGTAGAGGAAGATTTACAAGCTGATGAATTTTTAGAGGATGTAGAAGTTGGATTTCAAACTGTTTCAGTTGAAATAAAGGACGGGCCTCTAGAAGGTGGAGAGTTTGAGCTAGGAAATCCGGTAAGTAGACTTTATAATGTTAAGGTTAAAGTTGGAAGTAAAGTAATAGTTGGGTGTTATGATAGAGATGGTGAAAATGTTGTAACTATATTTAGTTATGATAGAAGTAACACACTATATATGTTAATGGCTTTATTTGCTGTAATAGTAATTTTAATTGGTGGTATTAAGGGGATAAAATCATTGGTATCATTAATATTTACGTTAGTATGTTGTATATTTTTAATGTTACCACTTATGTTTAGAGGGGTAAACCCTATATTAGCAGGTATAATAATGGCAATATTAAGTATAAGTGTTACGTTATCACTTGTATCAGGAATTAATAAAAAGACATTAACTGCAATTTTAGGAACAATAAGTGGGGTTATTATAGCAGGAGTTATTGCATATATATTTGGAAATTTATCTAATCTTTCAGGAATAACTATGGAAGATGCAGAAAGTCTTATGTATATAGCAGAGGATACTGGTCTTAAAATAAAAGGAATAATGTTTACTGGGATATTAGTAGCATCTCTTGGAGCTGTTATGGATGTTGCTATGTCTATAGCATCATCAATATTTGAAATACATTCTATAAATAATGATGCTACAATTGGTGAATTGTTTAAGAGTGCTATGAATATAGGAAAAGATATAATAGGTACAATGACTAATACACTTATATTAGCATTTGCTGGTGGGTCTTTAAGTATATTAATATTAATTTATTCATCTAATATGCCATATAATAAATTAATAAATTTAGATGTTTTAGGTATTGAACTAATACAAGGTATTTCAGGAAGTATAGGTATAGTTTTAGCAGTACCTATTACTGCAGTCATAGGAAGTTATTTATGTAAGAAAAAATAGTTTTAGATAAGATTAAAGGAGTCATAATTTAAGTTATGGCTCCTTTGTTGCAATAAGTATAAAAGTATAAATTCATTAATATGTTTTGTTGTTTTGGCAAGGTACGGAATAGTTCAAAAAATAATATAAAAAATAACAAAAATACATGGATTATGACAAAAAAAGAGAAAAAAATACACATTCAACAGAACTTTAACGCAAAAAACTCTGGCAAATATTCGGATTATATGTTAGAATAATATTCGTTAACTGATGTAAAAGTATGTAAATAGGGGGAATAATAATATGAAAAGTAAAAGATTGATAGCTTTGGTTATTGCAGCTACAATGACTACAGGACTAGCTACATTTCCTACAGAATCTGTAAAAGCAGAGAAAGCGTTAAATGTTGTTATAAGTGAAATTTATGGTGGCGGAGGTAATACTGGTGCCACATTAAAAAATGATTTCATTGAATTATATAATCCTACGGGAGAAGAAATAGATATTACTGGTTGGAAGGTTCAATATGCTTCTAAAACAGGTGAATTTGGAAAGAATGAAACTGAACTTACAGGTAAAATAAAAGCCGGTGGTTATTATCTTATAAAGCAAGCAGCCGGAAGTAATGGAACTGAAGAACTAGAGCATTATGATGCTGAAGGCAATATAGCGATGGCTGGAGCTGAATGTAAGGTAAGAATAGTTAATGCTAATAATGAAGTAATTGACCTTGTTGGTGTTGGATCATCAGCAAATCTTTCGGAAACAGCTCCAACAGTAGCTATGTCTAGTACTACTAGTGTACAACGTAGAGATAATTTAGGTGGAGAATCTGGTGAAACAAATGGTTGGGACACAAATAATAATAGTGCAGATTTTTATGCAGCAGAGCCAACACCAAGAAGTTCTATGTATGAAGTTGAAGAAGAAATTGAAGGTGTAACTTCTATTAAAAATGCTAGAGAATTAGCAGATAAAGAAGAAGTAACAATAAGAGGGGTAGTTTCATTTAATGACAGAAATCAAACTCTTCATATTCAAGATAAGTCAGGAGCAATAGCTATTTCTAATTATTCTAGTAAAATAGATTTTTCTCAAATAGTTGTTGGTGATGAAGTGGAAATTACAGGAACATTAGATACATTTAATAAGTTACGTCAAGTACAGGCTACAGAGTTAGAGGTTATAGCAAAGAAAACTGCACCTACTCCGAAAGAAGTAACTATAAAAGAGTTAAAAGAAAAAAATTATGATTCATATTATGTTGAAATTAAAGGTGCAGTATTAGATACAACAGCAAAAACATTAACTCAAGGTGATAATGTTTTAGATATATACTTCATTCCATCAGGATTAGAAGTACAAACTGGAGATACAGTGGATGTAGTAGGAACAGTTGGGAGATATGGTGATACTGTTCAAATTTATGGTTCATCTTGTACATTTACAAAAGTAGAAGTAGAAACACCAGATGTTCCAGAAGAACCAGAAGTTGATAAAGTTGGACCAACTATAGTTAAGGTTACTCCAGGGAACTCAGCAAATGTAGGAGATAACAGAAGACCAGAAATAACAGCTACATTTGAAGATGAATCAGGTGTAGACATGGAAAGTGTTAAAATGGTGTTTGATGGAAAAGATATTACATCTGCTTTAGTTAAAGAAGAAAACACTGTTAAATATACAGTTAGTGAAGACTTAGAAGATGGAAGACATACTGTTAAGGTTGAAGTAAAAGATACTTTAGGTAATATAACTACAAAAGAATGGAGATTTACTGTAGGAAAGCAAGAAACTAATCTTTACTTTGGACAACTTCACTCACATACAAATTTATCAGATGGGCAAGGAACTATAGATGAAGCTTATACTTATGCTAAAAATATTGCAGGAGTAGATTTCGTAGCTGTTACTGACCATAGTAACTGGTTTGATAATGATACAGCTGCTAATATGGGAGATGGTTCTGCAAGTGAGGAGTGGCAATTAGGATTAGCTACAGCAGATAAATATAACAAAGATGGTGAATTTACTGCTATTTATGGATATGAAATGACTTGGTCAGGTTCAACAGGTGGATATGGTCACATAAATACTTTTAATACACCAGGATTTGAAACTAGAACAAATAAAAATATGAATTTAAAGAATTACTATGAAACTTTAAAGCAGTACCCAGAATCTTTATCTCAATTAAATCACCCAGGAAAAACTTTTGGTAACTTCTCAGATTATGCTCATTATGATGCAGCAATAGATGAAGTTGTTACATTAATAGAAGTTGGTAATGGTGAAGGTGCCATAAGAAGTTCAGGATATTTCCCATCATATGAAGAGTACACAAGAGCTCTTGATAAAGGATGGCATGTATCACCTACAAATAACCAAGATAATCATAAAGGTAAATGGGGTAATGCTAATACTGCAAGAACAGTTGTTGAAGCGTCAGAACTTACAAGAGAAGCTATTTATGAAGCTATAAGTGAAAGAAGAACTTATGCAACAGAGGATGAAAATTTAAGAATTTCATATACTGTAAATGGAAATCCAATGGGATCTATATTAGATGATACAGGTTCTTTAGAATTTAATATTAGCGTTGAAGATATTGATAGTGGAGATAATATCAAAAAGATATCTATTATTGGAGATGGTGGTAAGGTTGTAAAATCAATAGATAATATAAATTCTACAACTAAGGATTGGTCATTTACTTTAGATAATAATGTAAGTTCATACTATTATGTAAGAGTTGATCAAGCTGACCAAGATATTGCCGTAACTGCACCAGTATGGGTTGGAGAAAGAGAAAATGTTGGAATAGAGTCAATTGATTGTGATACAGAACTTGTAGTAGAAAATGAAGAAATAAGCATTGATACAACTGTTTACAATAATGAAGCTACAGAATTAACAGATGTTAAAGTTGAATATTATGTTGATGGAGCTACTGATCCAGAAGTAGTTACTATTGAAAAGATAGAATCTGCTACAGCAGGAAAAGCAACGTTTACTCATAGATTTGAAAAAGCTGGAGAACATAAAATTGATGTAGTAGTTAAAGCAAATATCAATGGAAATGAAAGAGAATTTAAAGGAAGTATAGAGATAAAAGTATCTAAGGCAAGTGCAGTTTCTAAGGTTGTCATTGATGGAGCTCATCAAAATCAATATGTTAGTGGAGATTATTCAGGAAAAATAACTACACTTACAGGTTTAATGACTCAAAATGGTATAAAATCTGTGATTAACAAAGAACCTATTACAGATGAAGTTTTAGAAGGAGCATCATTATTAATACTTTCAGATCCTCAAAGCACAACTAAGGATTCAGTTGGGTTAACTCCACAAAAATATACTGAAGATGAACTTAAAGCTATAGCTAAGTTTGCAGAAAATGGTGGAAATATCATAATAACATCAAAGGCAGATTATGGTGATGGTGTTGGTGAATACGGAAATGCAGCACAAGGAAATTCAGTTCTTGAGGCAATTGGAGCTAAAATTAGATTTAATGATGACCAAGCTACAGATGATGTAGAAAATGGTGGACAAAGCTACAGACTATACTTCAATGATTATAATACTGAAAGTGCATGGTTAGAAGATGTTGATACAAGTAAAAATTATAGCTTCTATAGTGGTTCAACTTTAATTATGCCAGAAGACACTAATAATGTTGAAGTTTTAGTAAGAGGGCATGAAACTACTTATGGTAATGATGCTGATAAGCAAGGAGATGCTACTCCAATTGAGCAAGGAGATGTTGTAGGACTGGCTGTTGAAACTTTAGAAAGTGGAGCAAAGGTATTTGTTTCAGGAGCAACATTCTTCTCGGATTTTGAAATTGATGGATATGTATATTCAAACTTTGATATAACAAGCAAGGTATTAAGAGAATTAGCACCAACACCTGAATTACCAGTTAGCAAAATTGCTGATGTTAGAGTAGATTTAGATGGTGATAATAATCCAGATAGATTTGGTGAAACAGTAGTTGTTGAAGGATATGTTACAGCTGCATCTAATGCGGCGGCACCAGGGAATTCTTTCTTTGATGTAATATATATACAAGATGAAACTGCAGGACTTACTGTATTTGGAGTATCATCAACAGAAGTTAAATTAGGTCAAAAAGTAAAACTTACAGGTAAAGTTTCTTCATACTTAGGAGATGCACAAATTGCTCTTAATAATGAATCTTATGATTTAGAAATAATTGATGAGAACATAAATTTAGTAGCTCCTACTAAGCTTTCAACTGCAGATAGTATGCTTGAAGAAAAAGAAGGGCTATTAGTTCAAGTTTCAGGTACTGTAACTAGAATTGAAGGGCAAAATATTTATGTTAATGATGGAAGTGGTGAATCAAGAGTTTATACTGAAGGATACATCAGAAATAGCCAAAATCCAAGTGTAGCTGATGAATGGAAGTCAAGAATTAAAGTTGGAGATAATGTATCTGCAATAGGGCTTGCATCAGAAGATCCAGAAGGACATAGATTAAGAGTTAGGGATTCAGCAGAAATAGTTGTTTTAGCTGAAGATAAAGTTGATGAAGAAGCAATTGAAAAGGTAGAAGAACTTATATCTAAATTACCTGAAATATCTAATATAACTTTAAATGATAAGCATAGAGTTGCTGCTGCAAGAGCTGCGTATAATGCATTAACTGCAGAAGAAAAAGCTTTAGTATCAGAAAAATTTGTTAAGATGTTAGAAGAAGCAGAAGCTAGAATAGCAGAACTTGAAAAAGAAGAGTCAGAAGAAAATAAACCACAAACTCCAGGTGTTGAAGTTAAACCAGAAGATGAAACAACTAATGGAACAACTGATAATGAAGTAAGTGGTGGAAATACAAGTAAGCCAGGAAATTCTCTTCCAAATACAGGTGGAACTAATACAATTTATGTTGTATTTGGTGCATTAGTATTAGTTGCTGCTGGAGCATTTGCATTATTTAAGAAGAAGAAAAAGTAAATAAAATAAAAAAGAATCTTAGATTAAATCTAAGATTCTTTTTTTTAAATAAAGCTATAATTTGAATTATTCAAATATAAATGCAAATAGTTATTAAAAGATAATTGTATTTACTAAAGTATAATAAATAAAAGAATTTAAGTATGAGATATAATTTTACCTAAATCTTTTAAATCATAGCCACCAATGCCAAGTAATTCATTTTTGAATTTTTCAGATTGAATAATTGAAATAATTGTTTTATATATAGGGTTATTTAAATCATTTTCTTTTATTATTAAATCATATCTTTCTGTTTGAACTGGAATAAAATCTATATTCTCTACCTGCATAGAAGCCTTTTTATTACCGATTCCAACATTGGCATCCCCTCTGGCAACTTTACTTGCAACAGCTAAATGAGATGTTTCTTCGTTATAATATCCATTTATATTATCTGAATTTATTTTTAATAATCTAAGTTTTTCATCAAGTAATACTCTAACTCCACTTCCTTTTTCTCTATTCACAAATTTTACATTTTTATTAAGTAAATCTTCAAAAGAGCTTATATTTAGAGGGTTTCCTTTAGTTACATAAAAGCCTTGTAATCTATAAGCTAAATTTATAATTACACAAGGAATACCTGGAAGAAGTCTTTTAACATAATTAATGTTATAATCATCATTATCTCCATCCCAAAGATGGCAAGAAGCAATAGATACTTTGTTATTATATAAATCATATAAACCGTTATAACTACCTTTATAAGAACGAAGTACATTTAAATCAGGTATAACTTCTTCTATGTATCTAGCTAATATATCTAATATAATATCTTGGCCAGCAATAATTAGATCGGTATGAGATTTATTGTTTAGTGAAATATTATTATTATCATTTGAAAAACTATATGTAGAAATATCATTTTTGTAAGCGTTGGATAGTTTTATATTATTTTTCTGCGAATTAATATAGTCTTCAACGTCATGCTTATCTATTCTAATTTTTTTGCCTATTTTATAACTAGGTATTTCACCACGTTTTATAAGCTCATAAACAGTGTTTTTTGTTATTTTTAATAATTCTGCAACTTCTAACGGTGTTAAAGAAGATTCTAAGTTCATATTATCCCTCCTATTAGAATAATTTTAACATTATTTATAAATTAATTCTAGAATGTAAAGTGCTATATTGCTAATAAGAATATATTATGGTAACATTTAATATGTATTAAACGTGACAAAACATTATAAAACGTAACAAAAAATGATTAAAAGGAGAAGGTGGAATGAAAAAAAGATTTAAAGTGTTAAGTTTATTATTAGGATGTAGTTTGTTTTTAGTTGGATGTGGAAATAAAAATACCAATGAAAATACAACTGTAGATGACAGTAAAAATAAAAGTGTAGAGTTGAATATTTCTGCTGCAGCTAGTTTAAAGGAAGTAATGGCAGAACTTGAAACAGAGTATAATAAAGTTAATGAAAATGTAAAATTAGTAGTTAATTATGGATCATCAGGATCTCTTCAACAACAAATAGAACAAGGAGCACCTTGTGATTTATTTATTTCAGCAGGACAAACACAAATGAATAATTTAAAGAATGAAAATTTACTTTTAGATGAAACTACTAAAGATTTAGTAGAAAATGAATTAGTTTTAGTTAAAGCAGAAGGTATAGAAATTGAAAATTTTGATGACTTAAATAGTGATAAGATTAATAAAATTGCAGTAGGAGAGCCAAGTAGTGTTCCAGCAGGTAAATATGCTGATGAAGTATTAGTCAATACAGGAATTAAAGAAAAAATTGCTGACAAACTAGTATTTGCAAAAGATGTTAAAGAAGTATTAGCTTGGGTTGCATCAGGAAATGCAGATGTTGGCTTTGTATATTTAAGTGATGCTTTAAGTAGTGATAAAGTCACTATAGTAGAAAATGTTCAGGTAAATGAGCATACTCCAATTACTTATCCAGTTTCTGTTATAAAAGATTCTAAAAATATAGATGAAGCAAAAGCATTTGAGGATTTCTTATTTAGCAGTACAGCACAAGATATATTTGAAAAGTATGGATATAAAGGACTTTAAGGTTAAAAAATATATTAATAAAATTTAAAGGCATAAGGAGTATATTAAGGTATACTAAATAAGTGTATTTTAATATATTCCTATTAATTATATAAAGTTTAATAAGAAAGAAAAGGTAGATTATATGGATTTTTCACCATTATGGATATCGTTAAAAACAGCATTTGTTGCTACAGTTATTACATTTATAATAGGCATAGTTATATCTTATAAGATGGCAAATTATAGGGGGAAAGGAAGAGGGATAATAGATGGAATATTTACCCTTCCACTTATATTACCCCCAACAGTTGTAGGATTTTTTTTATTGCTTATATGTGGGAAAAATGGCGTTATAGGAAAAATAATAATGAGTTTTGATAAAAATATTATATTTACATGGAGTGCAACTGTTATTGCTGCAACAGTAGTTTCTTTTCCTATGATGTATAGGACATGTCGTTCTGCTTTTGAGCAAATAGATAAAAATATGATATTAGCAGCAAGAACCTTAGGATTAAGTGAAAGCAAGATATTTTTTAAAATTGCAATTCCGTTAGCTTGGCCAGGAATAATTGGAGGATTAGTTTTAAGTTTTGCAAGAGCACTTGGGGAATTTGGAGCAACATTAATGATAGCAGGAAATATACCAGGAAAAACTCAAACAATGCCTGTAGCGATATTTTTTGCTGTTGAGGGTGGAGATATGAATAAAGCTTTATTATGGGTACTAATAATAGTTGCCATATCTTTTATAATGATATTTTTACTAAATTTTTGGAGTGATAAACAACAAAAGCTTATAGGTAATAGGAGAAAATAATATGAGTTTATATATAGATATTAATAAGAATTTATCCTCTTTTAAACTAGATGTTTTTATGGAGGGAAATGGAGAAATAATAGGGTTTTTAGGGGCATCTGGCTCAGGAAAAAGTATGACATTAAAATGTATTGCAGGATTAGAAAAGCCAAGCTCTGGAAAAATAATAATAAATGATAAGGTTTTGTATGATAGTGAAAAGGGGATAAATATAAAAACCCAAGAAAGAAAAGTAGGATTTTTATTTCAAAATTATGCTTTATTTCCTCATATGACTATTAAGGAAAATATAGAAATTGGTTTGGGAAGTATAGATAAAAAAGAAAAGAGTAGATTATCTGCTACATATATTAAGAAGTTTAATTTAGAGGGATTGGAAAAAAGATATCCATGGCAGTTATCAGGAGGACAACAGCAAAGAGTTGCGTTAGCTAGAGCACTTATAACTTCACCAGAAATATTGTTATTAGATGAACCATTTTCTGCTTTAGATAATTATTTAAGAACTAATATGGAAAGAGAATTAGTGGAACTTTTAAAAGATTTTAAAGGAACAGTTATTTTTGTAACTCATGATATAGAGGAAGCATTTAGAGTTAGTGATAAAATTATTGTTTTTGATAATGGAAAAGCAAATAATATTAGAAATAAAAATCAGTTATTTGAAACACCAAGTTCATTGGCTGAAGCGAAGCTCACAGGGTGTAAAAATATAAGTAAAGCTAAAAAGATAGATAGTAAAACTATATTTGCAGAGGAGTGGGGTGTTAAATTAAATACTTTAAATGAGTTAGATAAAGAAGTGAATTATATTGCAATAAGATCACATAATATAAAATTATATACTGAAGATAGGAATATAAATGGATTTGAAAATATATTAGCAAAAGAAGATTATCAAAAGTCACAAAATGTTATAGATGTAAGAATAGAAAATATTATAGAGAACCCTTTTAATTACACAATATATGTTAAGGCGATAAATGGCAATTGTGATAAATTAATTAACTATACAATAAATAAAGAAGAGATGAAATTTAAAATTAATGATATAATAAAAATTGTACTGGAGAGTGAATATTTATTTTGTTTTTAATTTTAGTTTCCGTATGGGTAAACACCTTAGGAAAATACTCCTAAGGTGTTTTTGAATTTTAAATATTGTTGTACAAATTATAGGGGGATGGAATGTATAAAAATATTATTTTTGATTTAGGAAATGTAGTTTTAAATTATAATCCAGAGGAATATTTAATAAAAAAAATAAATGACAAGAATAAAGTAGAAATTGCATTAAATAATATTTTTAAAAGTAATGAATGGAAAATGCTAGATAGAGGTATAATTACTGAAGAAGAAGCAAAAAGAGTAATAAAGAACAGGGTAATAGATAATTCAGAAATAATTGATTTAGCTTTTGAAAATTGGTATGATATGTTAAGACCTATAGAGGAAACAATAGAGTTAATAAATAAATTAAAGAAAAATGGTTATAAGATTTATTATTTATCTAATTTTCATAGTAAAGCTTTTGAAGAGGTTACTAATAAAAATAAAGTTTTTGAAGAGTTTTATGGTGGCATAGTGTCTTTTAAAGAGAAATTATTAAAGCCAGAAAAAGAAATATATATGAAACTTTTAGAAGAATATAATCTGAATCCTGAAGAATGTATATTTATAGATGATATGTTAATAAATATTGAAGGTGCTAAAGCGGTTAATATAAAAGGAATACAATTTATAAGTACAAAAGATTTGATATATAAACTAAGAGAATGTGGGGTTGAAATATGAGTATAGTATTAGAAGCTTGTGTAGGTTGTTATGAAGATGCAAAAAAGGCAGTAGAAAGAGGAGCAAATAGAATAGAACTTTGTGATAACTTAAAAGAGGGGGGGACTACACCTTCTTATGGAACGATAAATTTAGCGTGTAAGAATTTTGATATACCTGTTGCAGTTATAATTAGACCAAGAGGTGGAAATTTTGTTTATAGCGATGATGAATTTGAAATAATGAAAAAAGATATAGAAATCTGTAGGGAACTTGGTGCTTATGCTGTTGTTTTTGGAATATTAACTAAGGATAATAAAATTGATATTGAAAGAAATAGAGAACTTATTAATTTATCAAAAGGACTTAAAGTAACTTTCCATATGGCTTTTGATGAAATAGAAAATAAGGTAGAAGCTATTGAAACTCTTATTGATTTAGGGGTAGATAGAATTTTAACTAAAGGTTGTAAAACTAGTGCTTTAGATGGAAAGGATATTTTAAAAAATCTTGTACAAATAAGTAATGGTAGAATTGAAATATTAATAGGTGGCTCAGTAACAAAAAATAATTACAAAGAACTTGTAGAGTATATAGGATGTAATGAGGCTCAGGGTAGCAGAATAGTTTAATGTAATTAATGTTTAAGGCTGAAAGTGTTAATAGTTAATAAAGGATGTTATTTTTCTATAAATATAACATTTTGGAAATAATTTATTTGATTAAATATATATATCGATTTGTTAACTAAAATAGGATCCATTAAGAAATTAAGTATGTAGAAAATAAATTTATTAAAGTGGAGGGAATACTTGCAATGAACTACAGAATTAATTATATAAATTTTAAGTTAAATTGCAATAAACCCAAAACTTTAATAAATTATTTTCTTATAACTTTTTCTTAAAGAAAATTTCACCAACACCATCATCATTAATTCCACATAACATACCACATTCAATAAATCCCATTTTTAAATGCCATTTTTGAGGGGAAAGCGCATCTGTCATAGTAGAGCTCAAAAGGGTGTCTTGTCCATTTTCTTTTAGATAATCTTCCAAGAATGATAACATTTTTTTGCCGATTCCAGTAGATCTAAAATCCTTTTTTATTACTATATAGCTTATAAAAGGAAGATGAGTCCAAATATACTCAAGTTTTAGACAACCTATAATTTCATTATTAAATTCAGCAACTATAACTTCTTTCATAGAAATTTTATTTTCTATAATAGCGATGTTTTTATGTAGGTCCAATTCTACACAATGATGTAAATCCTCAATATTTGCAAATCTTATTTTTATACCCATAGTAAATAACCTCCTAAAATAGTATATAATACATAATTATAAAACATTTACAATAAATAAGGAATGTTAAAATAATAAATTAAAATATGAAAAAGTAATAGTATTAAATTAGTTATATAAAAATACTTGAATAAATATAATATGCTTTAAGTATTTAGTAATAAAGAAACTGTAAGAAAAGTTACAAAAGCATTTCTAAATGTGATAAGAATATAAGGTATAAACTTATAAATTTTACAAGTCTTATAGTTAAATGTAGCTTGGAAAATATAAAAAATCCTAAAATAATATATGAAAGAGTTTAAAGAAGGGCGTAGAAGAATATGTTTGTAAGAATGTAGTTATAATATAGAAATTTTTATTGAACAAGTATAAAATATTTATATAAATATTTTATACTTGTTTTTATCGAAATAAAAATTGGTATAAAGATAAAATTATATATAGGAATAGGAAAAGGAATTTTTATTATGAAAAGAGAATTGACAGTATATGAATTAGGTAAACTACTTAAGGAAATTACAGAAAAAACAAAAGTAGAATTGTTAGTTAAAAGAAAGCTAAGTGGAGGATTTATAACTATAAAGGGTGAAACAAGAGTTTTGAATGCACCAACAGAACAGAAAACCTTAAAGGGAAATAATATTATAAGTTTAAGTGTTAAAAATAAAGAGAATGGAGAAATGGTAATTAAGCTTACAGGAATAAAAAATTCTAAGTTTTCTGTAGAAGTAGCACCAACAAGATATAAAGAGATAAATATTGGTGGACTATCTATGGATAAGATTAAAGAGAGTGATGAAGAGTGTAAGGTTAAAATTGATGAAGATTTAATATTTACAGTTCATGAGTCAAGTAGAGAAATAGAAAAATTACTTGAAGAATAGTAAATTTATAAAGTATTATAAAATTTATATGGGTTTGCATCAATAGCTATATCAAATTTATTTTAGTTATAGACTAAATAGATTTTGATATAGTTATTTTAATGTATAATAATAGTATTTTTATAGTTAAATACATGATAAAATAATGTGTTGAATTAACTTTTAACAATAGAAAAAAAGTAGGGAGGAATAATATATGCTAATTAGCAAGGAAAAGAGTTTTTATAAGTTAATAATAAGTATTGCATTGCCAATAGCAGTACAAAATTTAATAACATTTGCAGTAAGTATGATAGATACTATGATGCTTGGTTCTTTGGGGGAAGTTGAGCTATCTGCAGCTGCTATTGGAAATAATTTATTTTTTGTTTTGATGGTTTTGTTATTTGGACTAGCTGGAGGATCAAATATACTTATATCTCAATATTGGGGGAAAGGTGAAGTTAATGCAATACATAAAATACTTTCAATAATGTATAGAGGATGCTTAATAATTGCAGCAATATTTATAGGGATTGCTATGATATTACCAGAATTCTTTATGAAAATATATACAAGTGATATTAGAGTAATAGAAGCTGGTGTTACATATTTAAGAATTGTATCAATTGGATATATATTTTATGCTATAACCAACTGTACTATTATGATGTTACGTTCTGTAAAAACTGTAAGGATTTCTTTGGTTGTTTATATATCATCATTAATAGTTAATGCCTTATTTAATTATATTTTGATTTTTGGTAAATTTGGCATGCCAAGACTAGGAGTGATGGGGGCAGCTATTGCTACAGTAATAGCTAGAATAACAGAATTTATCATAGTTATTATTTTTATGATTGTATTTGAGGAAAAAATTAATCTTAGAATAAAGCATTTAGTTAAAATAGACAAGCTTATGCTAAAAGATTTCATAAGTAATTGTACTCCTGTATTGTTCAATGAATTCCTATGGTCAACAGGTTCAACTATGATTTCTATAATTATAGGGAGACTAGGAACAGAAACAGTTGCTGCTAATAGTATAAGTAATGTTGTTTTTCAATTTGTGACAGTATTTATATTTGGTCTTTCTAATGCAACCTCAGTGATTATAGGAAATACAATTGGTGAGGGGCGAAATGAAAAAGCTAAAGAGTATGCTAATACAGTAGGAGTTTTAAGTTTAATAATGGGAATTATGGCGGCAATGGTAATAGGAATCATTAGACCTATAGTTGTTGATTTTTACAATGTTTCAGAAAGTACTAAGAATATAGCTATGAATATTATGTCAGCAATGAGTATTATAGTGATATTTCAAAGCTATGGAATTACTCTGATGATGGGAGTTTTAAGAGGGGGTGGAGATGCTAAGTTTGTTTTAATTAATGATATTGTATTCTTATGGCTTGTGGCTATTCCTTGTGGGTTTTTAGCAGCTTTTATATTTAATTGGCCTATTGCAGTAGTTTTCTTTATTTTAAAAAGTGATGAAATAATAAAATCTATAATAGCTGTAATAAGGGTTCTAAGCGGAAAATGGGTAAGAAATGTAACTAGGGATTTTTAAATGAACATAATATATTGAGAATTTTCTTGAGAAAATAAGGAAAGATTTATTTTAGTGGTTTATATTTCTAGTATTCTTATATGCTAATATGCACAATATAAATTTAACTAAGTTTTTATAAATATAAAATTAGTAACTTAGGTAAATTAAATTACATAGGAGCCCTATAGGGGAAATTTAGAATTAATATTAAAAGAGAGGTGAAAATATTGGCTAAGAATAGAAATGAAAAGAAGCCCAAAACTGCTAAAAAGGCAAAAACTAAAATAGTAAATAATGCTGAAAATCGGTAGGTTAAAGTTATAATTAAGTATGGCTATATCAGAATTAACTATAAATATATACAAATTAAGATGCAACTAGTTTGCTTCATAATTTAGTTGAATTATTTATATATAGATATTTTGATATAGCCTAATTTTTTTTTATTAATATTATTTAGTTTATCTATGTTTAATATAAATGATTATTCTATTACATTTTTTTATAAAATCACTTCCTTTGTAGTATATTTTTTATATAAAAATTATATTTGCAAGGTATTTTAGGCGTTTTTTGTAAAATATGATATAATAAATTTAAAATTCCTAGAAAAGAAGGAGAAAGTATGAGTAAGATTTTAGTATTGGCAGAAAAGCCATCAGTAGGTAGAGATTTAGCAAAGGTTTTAAAATGTAATAGTAATAAAGGTTCATATATAGAAGGAAGCAAATATATTGTAACTTGGGCTATGGGACATTTGGTTGGACTTATGGATCCGGAAGGGTATGATAATAAATATAAAGAGTGGAAAATGGATACACTTCCAATGTTGCCTAAACACATGAAATTAGTAGTGTTAAAAAAGACTGGGAAACAATTTAATGAAGTAAAAAGACTTATGAATAGAGATGATGTAGTTGAAATAGTAATAGCAACAGATGCAGGGAGAGAGGGAGAACTTGTTGCAAGATGGATTATAGAAAAAGCAGGAGTTCATAAGCCACTTAAAAGATTATGGATTTCATCTCAAACTGATAAGGCAATTTTAGATGGCTTTAAAAATTTAAAGGATGGAAAAGCATATGAAAATCTTTATAGAGCAGCTGTTTGTAGAGCAGAAGCAGATTGGTTAGTAGGTTTAAATGTAACAAGAGCTTTAACTTGTAAATATAATGCTCAATTATCTGCTGGTAGAGTTCAATCACCAACTCTTGCTATGATAGTTCAAAGAGAGGAAGAAATCAAAAACTTTAAACCAAAAACTTATTATACAATAAGTGCAAAAACTAAAGGATATAATTTGGCGTGGGTCAACAAAGATAACAATAGTAGAATTTTTGATGAAGAATTTGCAAATAAAATTGTTTATAAAATAAAGAATGCAGAAGGTGAAATAGTAAATATAAGTTCTAGCAATAAGAAAAAATTTGCACCGGCTCTTTATGATTTAACAGAACTTCAAAGAGATGCTAATAAAATATTTGGATATTCAGCAAAGCAAACATTAAATATAATGCAAAGGCTTTATGAAAATCATAAGATATTAACATACCCAAGAACTGATTCAAGATATATTACAACAGATATAGTTGCAACCATTCCAGATAGACTTAAAGCAATTGCAATAGGAGAATATAGAATAACTGCAAATGAGTTATTAAAAACAAAAGTTAATGGAAACAAATCTTTTGTAGATAATTCCAAGGTAAGTGATCATCATGCTATAATTCCAACAGAAGAAAAACCAAATTTATCTAATCTTACTTCGGAAGAAAGAAAAATTTACGACTTGGTAGTTAAGAGATTTCTAAGTGTTCTTTTACCACCTTTTGAATACACTCAAACTACTATTGAGGGATCAGTTGAAAATGAAAGATTTATAGCAAAAGGTAAAGTTATATTATCTAAAGGATGGAAAAAACTTTATGATAAGTTAGAAGAGGAAAATCTAGAAGATGATATAAGAGAGCAGGTATTACCTAAGGTTAATAAAGGAGATAGATTTACTATAGAAAATGTTTCGATAAATAAAGGTACAACTAAACCTCCAGCAAGGTTTAATGAAGGTACGTTATTATCAGCTATGGAAAATCCACATAAATATATTAATGTAGGAAAGGATGCAGCTAAAACTTTAGGGGAAACAGGTGGACTTGGTACTGTTGCAACTAGAGCTGATATAATAGAAAAATTATTTAATTCATTTGTTATTGAAAAGAGAGGTAAAGAAATAATACCAACATCTAAGGGGAATCAACTTATAGAACTTGTACCAGCAGAATTAAAATCTCCTATTTTAACTGCAAGATGGGAAAGACAATTAGATGAAATAGCAAAAGGGAAAAGAGAATGGAGTAGTTTTATTAAGGAGATGAAAAATTATTCTGTAGCTCTTGTTGAAGATGTAAAGGGAGCAAATAGTAAATTTGTCCATGATAATAAAACAGGTAAAAAGTGCCCTAATTGTGGAAAGTATCTTTTAGAAGTTAAGGGCAAGAATGGAACTATGAATGTTTGCCAAGATAGAGAATGTGGATATAGAGAAAATGTTGCGAGAGTTACCAATGCAAGATGTCCTGAATGTAAAAAGAAATTAGAAGTTAGAGGACAGGGGGAAGGAAAGATATACGTTTGTACTGGATCTAATTGTAATTTCAGAGAAAAAGCATCTCAATTTGAAAAAAGATTTGATAAAAAAGGTAAAGTTGATAAAAGAGAAGTACAAAAGATAATGAAGAAAATGCAAAAGGAAAATGAAGAAGTTAATGATAATCCATTTGCGGCATTACTTGGAAATATGGATTTTGATGATAAATAATTAAATATTAAGTATAGAACTTTTATATAAAGTTAAGAGTTAATTAATATTAGAATAGATTTTATATAAAATATTTTTTAGGATTTATTTTTATTAACTCTTGACTTTTAAATAAAGAAGATTTATATATATTAAATAAAAAATGTAGTAAAGATAGTAATATAATTAATTTTTGGAACAATGTGAAAAATAAGTGGAAAATTTGTAGAAAATATTAATGTTACTTGATATTGGAAGATATACATAATATAATTAATGTGAAACAAAATAGTACACTATAGTACAGAGGGGGAAAAACATGAAAGCAAAAGGTAGAAGCACGATTTTATTTATTCTAACCTTAATTGTTATAGTTTCATTTGCTTTTGCAGGAGCTAAAGGTTTTGAAATAGCGGGATGGGAATTTAAATCATTCAACAAAGCTATTACTAAGGGACTAGACCTACAAGGTGGAGTTTCTGTGTTAATGGAAATACAGGATGAAAACGTAACAAATGAGGATTTAGAAAAGACAAGACAATTAATTGATTTAAGAGTTAATAAGCTAGGTGTTGCTGAAACTTCAGTATCAGTAGAAGGCGACAGAAGAATTAGAGTTGAAATTCCAGGGGAATACGATTCCAAAAATCTTGTAGATAGCTTAGCTAAAACAGGAAATTTAACATTTAAAGATTCAGAAGGTAATGAAGTTTTAAATGGTAAAGATGTAGCAGAAGCAAGTGTTATGATGGATAGCACTAGTGGTAAGCCAGTAGTTTCTTTAAAGTTAAATGATGAAGGAACTAAAAAGTTTGCTGAAGCAACAACAAATAATTTAAACAAAACAATAAGTATTTATATGGATGATGAAGTA
The DNA here is from genome assembly GCF_000320405.1 of Clostridium celatum DSM 1785. Taxonomy (GTDB): domain Bacteria; phylum Bacillota; class Clostridia; order Clostridiales; family Clostridiaceae; genus Clostridium; species Clostridium celatum. The sequence continues at coordinate 176,411 of NZ_KB291650.1, forward strand.
ATTTCAAGTCCTAAAGTAAATAGTGTTATAACAGATGGAAATGCTATTATAGAAGGAAGTAGCAGTGTTGAAGAAGCACAAAATTTAGCAGGTCTTATAAATGCAGGTGCACTTCCTGTAACTGTTAAAGCTATTTCAATAGAAAATGTTGGTGCTCAACTTGGTGCAGAAGCGCTTCCAAATGCAGTAAAAGCAGGACTAATTGGTATAGCTATAATTTTCCTATTTATGATAGCTTATTATAGAATTCCAGGAATTATTGCAAGTATAGCTCTAACTTTATATGTATGTTTAGTATTATTAATATTTGCAGAAGCTGGGGTTGCATTAACACTTCCAGGTATTGCAGCCTTCTTATTAACTGTTGGTATGGCAGTTGATGCTAATGTTCTTATTTTTGAAAGAGTTAGAGAAGAACTTCAAAATGGTATGTCTGTTAAATCTGCAGTTGATAAAGGATTCCATAATGCATTATCTTCAATAGTAGATTCAAATGTCACTACTATAATTGCTGCACTTGTACTGTACTTTATGGGAACAGGTCCAGTTAAAGGATTTGCTGTTACTTTAATGATTGGTATAGCAGTAAGTATGTTTACAGCAGTAGTTGTGACTAAGACATTAATGAAATGGGCAGTTAACATGGGAATGTTAAGTAAGCCAGGACATTTTAGAGTAAAGAGGGGGTAATGAGGTGTTTAAAGTTATAGAAAAAACAAAAATTTGGTTTTCAATATCCCTAGCAATTATTTTAATTGGATCAATTTTTATGTTCACTAGAGGATTAAACTTTGGTATTGACTTTAAGGGTGGTACTAAGCTTGTAGTTGAGCTTGGTGAAAATTTTAATAAAGTTGAGGCTGATGAAATAGTAAAGCAATATGCACCAAATGCTGTTACAAAAACAGTAGAAAAAACTCAATATGAAATTAAGGCTAAAGATTTAGATGAAACTCAAAGTGCAGAAGTTTTCAATGCATTAAAGGAAAAGTATTCTTTAGAAGATTCAGCATTAGTTACACAAACTCAAGTTGGAGCTTCTGTAGGTAAAGAATTAACACGAAATGCAATTGTAGCTATTTTAATAGCTTGTATTGCAATGCTTATATATGTAGCTATAAGATTTGAATTTGCTTTTGGTGTAGCTGCAATTCTTGCATTAGTACATGATGTATTAATTACAATATCTGTATATGCAATATTTGATATTCCAGTAAATACACCATTTATTGCAGCTATATTAACTATAGTTGGTTATTCAATAAATGATACAATTGTTATATTTGATAGAATAAGAGAAAATGTTCGTTCAATGAGAAGAAAAACACCAACTGAAATTGCTAATATAAGTATTAATAAGACTTTAGCAAGATCTATTAATACATCATTAACAACATTGATTATAATTGGTGCTGTTAATATATTTGTACCAACAGTAAGAGAATTCTCATTACCATTATTAGTAGGGATTGCAGTAGGTGCATATTCTTCAATATTTATAGCTGCACCTATTTGGGTAATATTAAAAGGAAAGAAAAAATCTAAAAAAAGTGTAAAAGCTGCTTAAGAGTTATAAATAGAAAAAAGAACCGTTAAAAATGACGGTTCTTTTTTTGTGCTACTAAGTAATTAAAGTATATCTATTACAAATATAAAAATATTAAAGTAAATAATAAAAGAAAGATATATATTTCATTAAAATGACAAAAATAAAATTATTTTTTAAAAATGTTTATATATGATTTAAATATAAACAATAAAATATCAAAAAATGATGAAAATAGCAATGAAAAATAAGAAAAATATTATAACTTACAAGAGTTTTGCAGAAAACATTTGTAATATAGATAATTATACATTATAATATAAATGTTTTCTTATTATTGTGGAGGAGTTTGTCATGCGTAAGTTTTGGGAAAGTATATATGGTCCAAATTACATAACTGGATATAATCCCTTTATACTTAAAGATATGAATAAAGCAATAGAACGTATGGTATCAGCAATTAATAATAGAAAAAAGATTGTTGTTTATGGGATACCAAATGTAGATGGATTATGTGCTATTTCATCCCTGATACTGGTTTTGAAATATTTAAATGCAGATATTGAATACGTAGTCCATGACGATTCTTTAAATAAATCGAAAATTTCCTCAAAGGATATAATAAATAATGTTCATTTTTTAGGTGGCGAGTTACTTATTACTTTAGGAATTGGTTTAAAATCAAAAGAAGAAGAGCAGCTTTTAAATAGTCTTGGTATAGATTTGATAGTTATAGAAAATATAGACACGAAATATGATGGTGATTACATATACATAAACCCTAATCAAAAGGGATGTCAATATAGATATAAAGACCTATCAATAAGTGGATTAACATTTAAGTTAATGCAAGCAATTGCAATTTATTATAATGTTAAAAGTATCAATAAGTATTTGGACTTAATTTTAATAGGTGAAAAATGGGCAAATGTGCCTAAAAAAGGTGAAAATGGTGTTATATTTAAAGAGGGAAAGAGATTTTTAGGAAATACTAATAATAATGGTTTAAGGTCAATTATGGATGCATACAATATGAATGAGATAAGTGATGATTCTATTAATAAAATAATAGAAGTTATTACACCAACTATTAATGTGGTAACAATGATGGATAATGCAAGAATAATAATTGAACTTTTAATCACTAATAGAAAAGAGAGAGCAGAACAAATAACAAAATATTTAAATAAATCAAAATTAAATGTATAATAAATATATGAATGGTAAATGGAGGATTATATATGGATCTTAAAGAAAAAATAAGAATAATAGAAAACTTTCCAAAAGAAGGAATTAGCTTTAAGGACATTACAACATTAATAGCTGATGGTGAAGCTTTTAGATATTCTATAGATAAGATAGTTGAACATTTAAAAGATAAAAATGTAGATTTAATTTTAGGGCCAGAAGCAAGAGGATTTATATTTGGGGTACCTGTTGCGTATGCAATGGGAATTGGTTTTGTACCAGTTAGAAAAAAAGGAAAGTTACCTTATGAAACAGTTTCTGTAAGCTATGACTTAGAATATGGAACAGATGTATTAGAAATTCATAAGGATTCAATTAAAAAAGGTCAAAGAGTTGCAATAGTTGATGACTTATTAGCAACAGGTGGAACTATAGAGGCTGTTACAAGACTTGTAGAAGAAGCTGGTGGAGAAGTAGTTGCATTAGACTTTGCAATAGAATTAACGGAGTTAAAAGGAAGAGAAAAATTAAAGGGTTATGAAGTTATGTCACTAGTTAAATATGATATTTAACTTATTGAAATACCTTTATTTTTAATATATAATAAATGTAATGGTGGCTGGTTTATTTAACCAGCCATTGATTTTAAGTAAGATTCCAAATTTTCAGTTTGGATAATGGAAGTTAGTTTAAACTTTCTAAATTGAAATTTGGAAAGTTAAAGTTACACGCTGTAAACATCTTTAAAGATAGAAAAAGATGTTTAATTTAACTAAGAGTATGAAATTAAATCTTAATTAAAGTGATATTATAGATTAAAATTTACTAAGCTTAACGTATACATTAAAGAATAGAAGAATGTTTCGTTGAGAGTAATATTATTTTAATATTTATTTATAAAGGAGAGTCCGAATGGTAGAGGTGTTGCTAGAGAAAATAAGAGAAAATTGTACCAATGTTGATTTAAACATTGTAAAAAAAGCTTATAATCTTGCATTTGAAGCTCATAAAGAACAAAAGCGTGAGTCAGGAGAGCCATATATTATTCATCCTATAGAAGTTGCAACTATTTTGGCGGAATTAGGAATGGATACAAGCACTATAGTTGCGGGATTATTACACGATGTAATAGAAGATACAGATTATACATATGAGGATATTAAAAATATTTTTAGTGAAGAAATAGCTAATTTAGTAAGTGGAGTAACTAAAATTACTAAAATGGAATATAAGTCTAAAGAAGAGCAACAAGCAGATAATTTTAGAAAAATGTTACTTGCTATGGCTAATGATATTAGAGTAATCATTATAAAATTAGCGGATAGATTACATAATATGAGAACGCTAAAATATATGAGTAAGGAAAAGCAAAAGAAAACAGCAAAAGAGACATTAGATATTTATGCTCCACTTGCTCATAGGCTAGGTATTTCAAAGGTAAAGTGGGAATTAGAGGATCTTTGCTTTAGATATCTTCATGAAGAGGAATATTATGATTTAGTTAAGCAAATAGCAGAAAAAAGGGTAGAAAGAGAGACGTATATTGCTAAAACAATAAAGGATTTATACGAAAAGTTAGATGAGGCTGGTATAGATTCTGATATAGATGGACGTCCAAAGCATTTTTATAGTATCTATAGAAAAATGGTAACTAAAAATAAGAGTATTGAGCAAATATTCGATTTGACTGCTATTAGAATACTTGTAAATTCTGTTAAGGACTGCTATGAGGTTTTAGGTGTAGTACATACAATTTATAAACCAATTCCAGGTAGATTTAAAGATTATATAGCTATGCCAAAGCCAAATATGTATCAATCATTACATACAACAGTAATTGGACCTCAAGGTAAGACTTTTGAAATTCAAATAAGAACATTTGAAATGCATAAAACTGCTGAATACGGTATAGCAGCTCACTGGAAATATAAAGAGGGAGATTCAGGAGATAATAAGGAAAAGTCATTTGAAAATAAATTAGTTTGGCTTAGAGATATGCTTGAGTGGCAAAAGGAAACATCAGATGCAGAAGAGTTTATGGAAGGGTTTAAAATTAATTTATTTACTGATGAAATATTTTTATTTACACCAAAAGGAGTTGTAATAGACTTACCAAATGGAGCAACACCAATAGACTTTGCATACAGAATTCATACAGATGTAGGAAACAAATGTGTTGGTGCAAAAGTTAATGGTAAAATTGTACCACTTGATTATAAGTTAAAAACAGGTCAAATAGTTGAAATATTAACATCTAATAATTCTAAGGGACCTAACATGGATTGGCTTAGTATTGCGAAAAGCAATCAAGCCAAAAGTAAGATAAGAGCATGGTTTAAGAAAGCAAAAAAAGAAGAAAATATAAATAAAGGTAAAGAGTTATTTGAAAAAGAACTTAAAAAACAAGCCGTTCATTATGCAGATATAGCTAAGGGTGAAACTTATGAAAAGTTTATAAAGAGATATAATGTTAATTCTATGGAAGATTTATATGCTTTAGTTGGTCTTGGTGCTGTAGTTGCATCCTCATTTATTGCAAAATTAAAAGAAGAAAATTTATCTAAAGACGATAAGAGCCATGTTGAAAATTTAAGTAAAGCTATTGAAGAAAATATATCAAAGAATGCTAAGAAGAGAAAAGAAAGCAATTTTGGAATTACAGTAAAAGGTGAAGATAACTTAATGGTTAGATTTGCAAAGTGTTGTAATCCCGTACCTGGTGATGATGTTCTAGGTTACATTACAAAGGGAAGAGGAGTTTCCGTCCATAGAAAAGATTGTAGTAACTTAAAAAATCTTATAAAAGAAGATGGAGACAAGGTTGTTGAAGTAGCATGGGGTACAGCTAAAGGAATGGCATATATGGCTGAAATTCAAGTTAAGGCTGATGATAGATCAGGAGTTTTAGCAGATATTATGAATATTATTATGGAAAGTAAGTTGCCTTTAAATGCTTTAAATGCAAAATCAGCTAAAGGAAATCTTGCATATGTAAATATAAAGATAAAAATAGACACCATAGAACAATTAAAAGAATTAATGAGAAAAATTAGAAAATTAAATGGAGTTATGGATGTTTATAGAATGAATAATTAAAGGATGGTATAAATGAGAGCAGTAGTACAAAGAGTAACCTATTCCAGTGTAAAAGTTGATGGTGAAATTGTAGGTGAAATAAATAAGGGATTTAATGTACTGTTAGGAATTTCAAAGGAAGACACTGAAGAAGATATGAAGTATATTAAAGATAAGATAATAAATCTTAGAGTTTTTAATGATGAAAATGATAAAATGAATTTATCATTATTAGATGTTAAAGGTGAACTTCTTTTAATATCACAATTTACTTTGTATGGAGATGCAAGAAAAGGTAGAAGACCTAACTTTATGAATGCTTTAGGTGGAGATGAAGCTAGAAAGTTTTATGAAAAGTTTATTGAAATGATGAAGGATACAGGATTAAAAGTTCAAACAGGAATTTTTGGTGCAGATATGAAAGTTGATATTAAAAATGATGGACCTGTCACTATACTTTTAGATAGTAGTAGAAATTTTTAGTTATAATTTAATATATCAATGGATGAGGTGAAAATATGATAATAAAGACATATCCTATTGGAGTTTATGAAGAAAATATTTATGTTTTAATAGATGAAAACTCAAAAGATGCTTGTATAGTAGATCCAGGTGGGAATGGAGAGTTATTAATTAAAAACATTGAAGAGTTAAACTGTAATATTAAATATATATTATTGACTCATGGGCATTTTGATCATGTTGAAGCATTAAATGAAGTTTATGAAAAGTTTAAAGCACCTATTTATATAAATGAAAATGAAATATATTTTATGAAAACTGATAAAACTGTTTTTGGAAATGTTCCAAAAGAATATAACATAGTAAAGGATGGAGACACTTTACCTTTTGGTGATGATGCTATAAAATGTATTCACACACCAGGTCATACTAAAGGTGGAATGTGTTATCTTTACAAAGATGTTATATTTACAGGAGATACTTTGTTTAAAGGGTCAGTAGGAAGAAGTGACTTTATAGGTGGAGATTTCAATGAACTTATAAAATCAATTAAAACTAAATTGTTGGTTTTAGATAAAGATATTAAGGTTTATCCAGGACATATGGAACCTTCAAGTATTGGATTTGAAAAATTAAGAAATCCTTTCTTACAAGATGAGTTTGAGATTTTTTAAATAAAGGAGAAATCATGGAAATAAAAATTAAATTAAATGAGATGAAATATAGATATGACGTATATCAAATGTTTAATATTTATTTTCCATTAGATGAAATTAAATTTTTAGATGATGGAGATTATATTGTTAATATTTTAGAAAATAAGATAGAATTTATTAATAATGAATATTATAATGAATCTAGTATTTCTGAAAATATTAAAGAAGACATTAAAAGATTAGTATTTTCTTCATTAAAAGAGATTACAAAAGAAGAATATCCATGGGGAATTTTAGTAGGAATAAGGCCTTCTAAAATAGCACTTAAATATTTAGAAGAAGGAAAATCAGAAGAAGAAATTATTGAAATTTTTAAGGTTAAACATTTAGCATCAGAAGAAAAAGCCAGATTATGTATAGAAATTGCAAAAACAGAAGAAAGTTTTGTAAATAAGGACTCTAGAAGTATTGCAATTTATATTGGAATGGCATTTTGTCCTACAAGATGTTTTTACTGTTCCTTTGCAGCTAATCCTATAATGGGTAATAAAAAGTTAGTTACTTCTTATTTAGAAGCATTAATATATGAAATTAGAGAAATGAAGAAATATATTAATGAAAGAAAGCTTAATATAGAATCTGTATACTTTGGTGGAGGAACACCTACTGCAGTAAATAATGAAGAATTTGAAATAGTAATGAAAGAGGCTTTTGAAGCTTTTGTTAAAGATAAAAATATAAAGGAATTTACTGTTGAATGTGGAAGACCAGATAGTATTACCAAAGAAAAACTTCAAACAATGAAAAATTATAATGTTACGAGAATTAGTATAAATCCTCAAACTATGAATGATGAAACATTAAAAATTATAGGAAGAGGTCATAATTCAAGTGATGTAGTAGAAAAATTTAATTTAGCAAGAAGTATGGGCTTTAATGATATAAATATGGATATGATTATAGGACTTCCAGGAGAAGGAATAAAAGAAGTACTTCATACAAAAGAAGAAATATTAAAAATGCAGCCAGATAGTTTAACTGTTCATGGATTATCTTTAAAGAGAGCTTCAATTCTTTATGAAAACTTTGTTCTAAAAAAAGGAATACAAGTTAAAAAACAAAAAGAATTAGCCCAAATGTATGACGAAAGTAGAATTTTATCTAGAGAATTAGGGTTAAAACCTTATTATATGTATCGTCAAAAAAATATGGTTGGAAATATGGAGAACTTAGGTTATTCTAGAGAAGGCGCAGAATGTATTTATAATATTCAAATGATAGAAGATAAGCAAACTATTATTGCTTTAGGTGCGGATGCTGTTTCTAAAGTTGTTTTCTTAGATGAAAATAGAATAGAAAGATTTGCAAATATCAAAGATGTTAGAGAATACGTTAATAGAATAGAAGAAATGGTAGAGGGTAAAAAGAGATTATTAGATACCCTATACTTAAAAGAGGAGGAATAATTAGATGGAAATGCAAGCACCTAAGGGTACTAAAGATATGTTACCACAAGATGCATATAAGTGGAATTTTGTTGAAAAAACATTTAGAGATGTAGCAAAATATTATGGAATGAGAGAAATTAGGACTCCTATGTTTGAACATACTGAACTATTTGCAAGAGGTGTCGGAGATACTACTGATATAGTTCAAAAGGAAATGTATACTTTTAATGACAAAGGTAATAGAAGTATAACATTGAAGCCAGAAGGAACAGCAGGGGCAGGAAGAGCTTTTATAGAAAGTAGATTATTTAATGAAGCACAACCAACAAAGCTTTATTACATAACTCCATGTTTTAGATATGAAAATGTTCAAAAAGGTAGATTTAGACAATTCCATCAATTCGGAACAGAAGTGTATGGTTCTAAAGAACCTTCAATGGATGCAGAAGTTATAGCTTTAGCGATGCAAGTTTTAAAAACTTTAGGACTTCAAAGTTTAAGCTTAAATATAAATAATTTAGGATGCCCAAGTTGTAGACCAAAATATAATGAAGCACTTAAAAATTATTTAAAAGAAAATTATGATAATTTATGTCCATTATGTCAATCAAGATTTGAAAAAAATCCAATGAGAATCTTAGATTGTAAGGAAAAGAAATGTAAGGAAATAACTAAAAATGCTCCTATAATATTAGATTATATGTGCGAAGAGTGTGATACTCACTTTGATGCTGTTAAGAAATATTTAACTGCATTAAATATTCCATATACAGTTGATCCAGGTATAGTAAGAGGATTAGACTATTATACTAAGACAATATTCGAAATTTTAAATGACGAGTTCACTGTTTGTGGTGGTGGAAGATATGATAAGCTTATAGAAGAATTAGGCGGTCCTGAAATGCCAGCTGTAGGATTTGGTATGGGAATTGAAAGACTTATCATGATATTAGAAAAAGAAGGCATAGAAATTCCAAATGAAAATCTTTTTGATTTATATATTGGAGCTAGAGGTGATGAAGCCAAATTTGCTGCATTTACTTTAGCTAATAAATTAAGAGAAGTTGGAATTAAAACAGAAGTAAATCATATGGGTAGAAGTGTAAAAGCTGAAATGAAATATGCAAATAAAATTGGTGCAGCATTTACAACTATTTTAGGTGATGACGAACTTCAAAATAAAGTAATTAAGCTTAAAAGAATGAGCGATGGAGAACAATTTGAAGTAAGTTTAGATAATATACAAGAAATAGCTAATGCTATTAAATAGTGAGGAGGAAGTTTTACCATGGGTGAGGCATTAAATGGATTAAAAAGAACCATGATGTGTGGTGAACCTAGAGAAGCAAATGTAGGAGAAAAAATAACTCTTATGGGATGGGTTCAAAGAAACAGAAAGCTTGGAGGTCTTCAGTTTATAGATCTTAGAGATAGAACAGGAATTATGCAGATAGTTTTTGGTGAAGAAATTAATGCAGAAAGTTTTGAAAAAGCTAAGGCAGTAAGATCAGAATATTGTATAGCTGTTACAGGAGAAGTTGTTTTAAGAGAAGCTCCAAATACAGCAATGGAAACTGGTATGGTTGAATTAAAATGTGAAAGCATTAAAGTTTTATCAGAATCAGAAACTCCACCAATATATATAAAAGAAGGATTAGATGCAGCTGAAAATATAAGATTAAAGTATAGATACTTAGATCTTAGAAGACCAGATATGCAAAAAATCTTTATGATAAGAAATAGAGCTTCAAAAGCTGTTAGAGATTACCTAGATAACAATGGATTTTTAGAAGTAGAAACTCCAATGTTAACTAAGAGTACTCCAGAAGGTGCAAGAGATTACTTAGTTCCATCAAGAAATTATCCAGGAATGTTCTATGCACTTCCACAATCTCCACAAATATTTAAACAATTATTAATGGTATCAGGATTTGATAAATATTATCAAATTGTTAAATGTTTCAGAGATGAAGACTTAAGAGCTAATAGACAACCAGAATTTACTCAAATCGATTTAGAAATGAGTTTTGTAGAGCAAGATGATGTTATGGCTTTAAATGAAGGATTAGTTGCTCATGTATTTAAGGAAGTTTTAGGTCATGAAGTAAAACTTCCAATTAAGAGAATGCCATTTAAAGAGGCTATGGAAAAGTACGGTAGTGATAAGCCAGACTTAAGATTTGGTATGGAAATTACTGATATTACTGAATGTGTTAAGGATATGGATTTCGTAGTATTTAAATCAGCATTAGAAATAGGCGGAAGTGTTAGAGCATTATGCTTAAAAGGAGGAGCTGATTTAGGAAGAAAACCTCTTGATAAGTTAGTTGATTTTGTTAAAGGGTATAAAGCAAAAGGTCTTGCTTGGATTCAACTTAAGGAAGATGGAGTTAAGTCTTCAATAGCTAAATTCTTAACTGATGATGTTACAGAAAACATCATTAAGACTATGGGAGCAGAAGTTGGAGATGCAATACTTATAGTTGCAGATAAAAATTCTGTTGTATTCCAAAGCTTAGGAGCGTTAAGATTAGAGCTTGCTAAACAGTTTGATTTAATAAAAGATAAAAACGAATTTAACTTTACATGGATTACTGAATTCCCATTATTTGAATATGATGAAGAGGAAGGAAGATATCATGCAGCTCATCATCCATTTACATCACCAATGGATGAAGATTTAGATATGCTTGAAACAAATCCAGGAGCTGTTAGATCTAAGGCTTATGACTTAGTATTAAATGGTGAAGAACTAGGTGGAGGATCTATAAGAATTCATGATTCAGCACTTCAAACTAGAATGTTCAAAGCATTAGGATTTACTGAAGAATCAGCATATGAAAGATTTGGATTCTTAATAGATGCATTTAAATTTGGACCACCACCACATGGAGGATTAGCATTTGGACTTGATAGAATGATAATGTTCTTAGCAGGAACAGAAAATATTAAGGATGTTATAGCATTCCCTAAAAATCAAAATGCTTACTGTTATTTAAGTGAAGCACCAAATGTTGCAGATTCAAAACAAATTGAAGAATTAGGTTTAATTATTAATAAAATAGAAAAGTAAGATAATATATTAAAAGACTGTATTAAAATTAGATGTGAATACAATGCAATTATTCATATTTATATTTTAGTGCAGTTTTTTTATGTAAAAATATAATTAGTTTTATGATAAAGGAATTCATTGTGAGGATAAAATTAATTATTTTGAATAAAATAATTAATGAAGTAATGATTAATTATTTTAACTAAGGAGGAAGTTTCAAATGAAAAATAGATCTATGAAAAAAATGAAAAGAAAGCTTCACACTAAGAAAATAAAAGGCAATTTACTTATGGAAATGGCTGAAGATATAAAGGATTTTGTTGAAAATGCTAAAATATATAAAAAAATGACAGGTAAAAAATAATTTAATTGTTAATATAAAAATAAAATAATTAATAAAATGGGAAATAGATAAGTTTTAGTATCTGTTTCCCATTTTTATTATATATCATTTTATTTAAGATATATTTTTAAATAAAAAATTAATCAGTTTTTTTAGAGTTATCCATACCAGTGTTAAAAACTTCATTTGTAAGTGATAAGTAGTCTAAGTAGTTAATGCCATATGATTCTAAAGTTTCCTTTTTATCATTTTCATCATAAGATACACGATGATTTAAGCACATAAAAAACACCTCTTTAAATATAAAATATTAACTTAATCATAACATAAAATATATAAAATACAAAATAAAATTTTGAATATTCTGAAAAATAAGAAGTTAATTTAAGATACTTATATTTTAGTGTTTTTAATATAAGTATCTAATATATCAATTTTTTAAATTTATGATTCATTTTGACCAAATTTCTTTAATTGACGCTTATGTTTATGCATAAACATTAATCTAGTTAGAGTTGAGACAAATAATACTCCAAGTGCTAATGTTCCAGCACTTGCTAAAGTATTTAATCCTAATTCTAAAGACTTAGAAATATTACCAGAAATTGCTTCGAGCATTGTATAATACATACCACTACCAGGTACAAGTGGTATAAGAGCACAAATAACAAAGGTAGTAACAGGTGTTTTGAATATTCTGGCCAAGATTTCACTATATGTACTAAAGACAACTGCAGATATAAAAAGTGAAGAAATTTCTGATAATCCAAATAGCTTTGGTAATGAATAACAAAACCAACTTAATCCACCGCCTAATGCAGCAAAGAAAATTTTTTTACCTCTAATATTAAAAGCTATACAAAATCCAAAAGTAGCTATAACTGATACTAAAGTTTCTATAATAATCATAATTTAAATTCCTCCAAAATTAGATATCCAAAAGCTTAATATAGCACCAGTTCCTGTAGCAATTGATATTGCAATTAAAAATGCCTCGGCAGCTCTTGTAAGTCCAGACACTAAGTCTCCAGACATTGTATCTCTTATTGCATTTGTAATAGCAAGCCCAGGAACTAAAAGCATAATAGAACCTATAATAGTTTGATTTAATTGACTTGCAATATTAAGCTTATATAAAATGATTGCAAGTAATGCGGCGATAGCAGCACATATACTGTTGCTGAAAAATAAATTTATGCCAAGTTTATCCCAAATAATAGTTAAAGTCTTAATTAATAATCCAATTAAAAAAGCAGCAAAGATATCTTTTATGGTACCACCAAAAAGTACAGAGAAACATCCAGCGCCTAAAGCGGAAAAGATTATAGTCATTGGAAGTGGATAAATTTCACCTTTATTTATAACAAGTAGTTCCTTTTTAAATTCATCAACAGATAAATTTTTTAAAGTGATACTTCTAGATAAGTCATTTACCTTATCTATTTTATCTAAATTAACAGTTCTACTTTGAACTCTTCTAGTTAAAGAATAGATTTTTCCTTCATGACAAATAGAAGCCATAATTCCTGTTGGAGTAACAAAGCTATCAGCTTCTTCTGCGCCATAAATTTTGCATATACGCCAAATGGTTTCTTCAACTCTATAGGTTTCACCACCATTTTCTAATATCATTTGTCCTGCAAGTGTCGCAACTTTTAGTATTTTATTCATAATAAAAAGCTCCTATAAAATAAAGTTTCTTTGTATTATATCATATAAAAATACAATAAAGTATAATAATATTTAAAAGTTATTGAATAAAGTATAAAATAATTTTATAATTTAAAAAAATAGATAATTGGGGTGATTAAATGAATTTTGTAAATTTAAAAAATGAAGACAAAGAAATTTTTAGCTTAGTTGAAAAAGAATTAAATAGGCAGCAACAAGGTATTGAGCTTATTGCATCAGAAAATTTCGCATCAGAAGCTGTGATGGAAGCAATGGGATCTTATTTAACTAATAAATATGCTGAGGGTTATCCAAGTAAGCGTTATTATGGAGGTTGTGAAATTGTTGATGAAGTTGAAGAAATAGCTAGGAATAGGGCTAAAGAACTTTTTGGGGCAGAGCATGTAAATGTACAACCACATTCAGGCTCTCAAGCAAATATGGCTGTATACTTTACAATATTAGAACCAGGTGATACAGTTCTTGGAATGGATTTAAGTCATGGTGGTCATTTAACTCATGGTTCACCAGTTAATTTTTCAGGAAAACTATTTAATTTTGTTTCTTATGGAGTTGATAGTGAAACTGAAACAATTAATTATGAAAGTGTTAGAGAACTTGCAATAAAATATAAACCAAAGTTAATAGTAGCAGGTGCCAGTGCTTACTCTAGAGTTATAGATTTTAAGAAATTTAAAGAGATTTGTGATGAAGTAAATGCATATTTTATGGTTGATATGGCTCATATTGCAGGATTAGTAGCAGCTGGAGAACATCCTTCACCAGTTCCGTATGCAGATTTTGTAACATCAACTACGCATAAAACATTAAGAGGACCAAGAGGTGGATTAATACTTTGTAAAGAGAAATATGCAAAGGCATTAGATAAAAATATATTTCCGGGAATGCAGGGCGGACCACTAATGCATATTATTGCAGCTAAAGCTGTTTGTTTTAAAGAAGCATTAGAACCAGATTTTAAAGTATATGCAAAAAATGTTATTGCTAACTGTAAGGTTCTAGGTGAGGAATTAGTTAAGTTAGGCTTTAAATTAGTATCTAATGGAACTGATAATCACTTAATACTTATTGATTTAAATAATAAAGATATTACAGGAAAAGAAGCAGAAAAACTTTTAGATTCTATTGGAATTACAGTAAATAAAAATACAGTTCCAAATGAAACAAGAAGTCCTTTTGTTACATCAGGAATAAGAATTGGTACTGCAGCAGTTACAACAAGAGGATTTGATAAAGAAGCAATGAAAGAAATTGCAGGTATAATAAATGATGCTATAGAAAATAGAAATAATGATTTAGAAGGACTAAGAGAAAGAGTAAAGACTCTTTGTTCTAAATATCCTTTATATAGATAAAATATAGTTGGGAGTTAGGGGATTAATCTATATAATTTTAGATTAATAAATATCTAAATTATATATTTACCTTAACTCTTTAGTTTAATAAAAATATCGGAGGATGAAATATGAAGTTAATATCATGGAATGTAAATGGAATAAGAGCATGTGTGCAAAAGGGATTTTTAGATTTTTTTAATGAAGTAAATGCAGATATTTTTTGTATACAAGAAAGTAAACTTCAAGAAGGACAGATAAATTTAGAGCTTAAAGGCTATCATCAGTATTGGAATTATGCTGAGAAAAAGGGGTATAGTGGAACAGCTATATTTACAAAGAAGGAACCATTGTCAGTTAGATATGGATTAGGCATTGAAGAACATGATAAAGAAGGAAGAGTAATTACTTTAGAGTTTGAAGATTTCTTTATGATAACAGTCTATACACCAAACTCACAAAATGAACTTGCGCGATTAGATTATAGAATGAAGTGGGAAGATGATTTTAAAAAATATTTAAAACATTTAGAAAAAAGCAAACCAGTAATAGTATGTGGAGATTTAAATGTTGCTCATAAAGAAATTGATTTAAAAAATCCAACTACAAATAGAAAAAATGCTGGTTTTACTGATGAAGAAAGGGAAAAGCTTACTAGCCTTTTAAATGATGGATTTATAGATACATTTAGATATTTTTATCCAGAAACAACAGGGGTTTACTCTTGGTGGTCGTATAGATTTAATGCAAGAAAAAATAATGCTGGATGGAGAATTGATTATTTTGTTGTATCAGAATCTTTAAAGGATAGATTAGAAAGTGCAAAAATACATACAGAAGTTTTAGGTTCAGATCATTGTCCAGTAGAATTAACTATTAAATAACAAAAAAAGAAAGTTATAAAAATAAATTTATTTTTAATGATAATTATGAAAACATAAAATATGCTAATTTTATATTAGC
>NZ_KB291651.1 GCF_000320405.1 Clostridium celatum DSM 1785
AATGTGTCCACTACTTTATACTAACACCAATCCCCGGCAAGTTAAGATCCAGCACGATCAGATCATACATTTCCGCATAGATCATGTGCAATGCTTCCTCTCCGTCATTGCACACGTCTACCTCATACCCAGCCTGGTGCAGACTTTTCGCAATTATACCACACAATTTCTTTTCATCTTCAACAACTAATAATCTCAATTTATTTTTCTCCATTTTCTTAACAAGAATTTTACACCCCCTATTGTATAATGCAAATATCGAAAGGTCAATAAACTGACTTTGAACATTGAAACAACATTGAAACAACATTGAAAGGAGTATTTTAATGAGAGCTGAAAAAGCAACACAGATTCTTTTACTTTCAGCCGGTCTTGTACTTTTCCTTGGCGGAATCTTCCGCGGAGAAGCTGCTGTTGTACTTAGTAAGGCAATAAAATTATGTATGGAGTGTGTCGGAATTGGATAAGAAAATAAAATCAAACAAAAACTTTCTAGTCCGCTTCCGCGGATGGATTCAGGCAGCTGCAACGCTGCTGACCAACATTCACATCCCGAATCTATTTAAAGGGAAAATCTATCAAGGAAATGTAAAGACACTGTGTGTACCGGGGCTGAACTGCTACTCCTGTCCTGCTGCCACAGGCGCATGTCCGATCGGAGCTTTCCAGGCTGTAGTCGGTTCTTCAAAATTCAAGTTCACCTACTACATCACCGGATTTTTTATCCTGTTAGGAGTGCTGTTAGGACGATTTATCTGCGGTTTCCTCTGTCCATTTGGATGGTTTCAGGATCTGCTGCATAAGATTCCAGGCAAGAAATTTTCCACCACAAAACTGAAACCTCTGCAATATCTAAAATACGTGATCCTGCTCGTCTTTGTGATCCTGCTTCCGGCATTTGTGACCAATTCACTTGGTATGGGAGATCCTTTCTTCTGTAAATACATTTGCCCACAGGGTGTACTCGAAGGTGCGATTCCACTGTCACTTGCCAACTCAGGAATCCGTTCTGCACTCGGACATCTTTTTACATTTAAATTCACGATCCTTGTGCTTTTCATTGTCCTGAGTATCCTGTTTTACCGTCCATTCTGTAAATGGATCTGCCCTCTTGGGGCCATTTATTCTCTGTTCAACAGAGTATCATTTCTTAAGATCCAAGTGGATCATGAGAAATGCGTAGGCTGCCAGAAATGTAGTCGTGTCTGCAAAATGGATGTCAATGTGGTAGACACACCTAATCATCCGGAGTGTATCCGTTGCGGAGAATGTATGAAAGCCTGTCCGACTGATGCGCTCTGCTATCATTACGGATTTTCAAATAAGAAACAGACTGACAGTAAATAAAATAAAACCATTAAAAGGAGATTTAAAATCATGAAAAACAAAACACTCAAAATAAACTCAATGAAATTAAAAAAGGTAATTGCTGCATCACTTGCCATTTCCGTGCTTTTTGCATTCACAGGTTGTGGAAGTTCTTCTAATTCTTCATCAACTGACAACAAGAAACAGGAATCCACTTCTACAGCAGACGCTGGCAGTACAGATGAACTGAACGAAAAACTGAATGATCTTTACCAGCAGGAGAATCAGCTCTTTGCTGATCACAAAGAAGCCTGGGACAAAGCATTTGGCTTTATGAGCAAGAACACTTCTGAAGATTCTATGACTGAAAACTATGCGGACTCCCTTGCAAGTGCAGTAGACTCAAACAAAGATTCTTTCTCAGAAGAAGAGTATGATACCCTAAGCAAAGACATTGAAACAATCCGCGGTATCGAAAAAGAGATTGCAAAGCTTGAGAAAAAGATTTCTGCCTCTAAATCCTCAGATAGTGCTTCCTCAAAAACTGATGAATCCACAGACGTGTTCCATGATTTCAAAGGGAAAGATCTGGATGGAAATGCCGTAGATGATAGTCTTTTCGCTAATAATAAAGTCACAGTTGTAAACTTCTGGTTCAGCGGATGTAAACCTTGCGTCGGAGAGCTCTCTAAGCTGAATGAGTTAAACGAGACACTTAAGGAAATGGGCGGTGAAGTTGTCGGTATCAATACAGACACATTAGATGACAATCAAGATGGTATCAAAGAAGCGAAGGAAATCATGAAAGCACAGGGGGCTTCCTACAAGAACCTGACTTTCGATTCTGATTCAACAGTTGGAAAATATGCCGGAAACATCATGGCATTCCCTACAACAGTTCTTGTAGATAAAGACGGAAATATCGTTGGTAAGCCTCTGATGGGTGGAATCGATGATCAGTCAAACTACGATCAGCTGATGAAACAAATCCAGTCCGTGATCGATCAGAAATAATTTATCTTATAAATAAGGATTGCTATCACTATTTTGGTATTGATTGAAATTTATATTTTGTTAAACAAATCAAAAAAATATAACAGTTAATTAGTAGCTACCACTGCTATGTATGCCGCCACTATGGATAACGGGGAGAGTAGATAGATTTGTGTAAAAAACAAA
>NZ_KB291652.1 GCF_000320405.1 Clostridium celatum DSM 1785
TGTCGCCCTCAAGCGACTTCCTTATCTTATGACCGACTCACTTATCTGTCAACATATTTTTTCAACATTTTTTCATGTTGTTTTTGTTAACTTATCTTTTGTGATTATCCTTTATGGTTATCGGCTGTGTCCCTCAGGACATGACTTATAATATCATTTCCTGAAACATATAATTATTTATTATTAATTAAATTTTGACATTAAATATAATTTTTCTCTAAAATTCAATCATATACTCCATTTTTCTTATGTTGATACACTAGGTACAGTGTTGTTATTTCTTTAAATACTTATCCCCTAAATACACATTATCCACAACATATAAATATCTCTAATTTATAGTTATCAACATAATTAACATTATTAACACTGATAAAAACTCTTCTTATTAATACTTTATTTTATAAAAAAATTTATAAAATAAATGAAAAGCAACAAAAATATTAACTTATTACTTATTAGTCTATATTAATTAATTGTTATTCTTTAATTAGTAATTCCAGTTTGTTTTAATCTTCATTACTATATAATAATATCTTTATATTTTTTAATTGTTTAAAAGGTGACCTAATAAACTCAAATACTCATTAAACTTTAATATATTTTCTATTAAACATGACTCTTTTACAATTTTTTTAGCTATTTATATCTAATAACATCCTTTGTAACTTCTTTCTCTCATATTAATATAACACTGTAGTATATATCATCCTAATTTAATAATAAAAATAAGACGTATTAATCAGCCGAGAATTTTTTAATTGAATACATATAATTAAAAATTCAATTGATAATTTATATCTAGTAATTCTTCCTCTATTTTCTTTTGTAATTTTTATTCAAATTTATCAATATACCTTTTTAGATAAATCTATTTCTAATAGCATTAATTTTGATTTTGTACCATCAATAAATAAATTTCAGTCTTATTTATAAAAATAATAAAAAAAGGAGTATTCAAATTCGAACTCTCCCCTTGTTATTGGACATTATAATAAACTATTTCGATATAGTTTACTTTCTTATTTAATAATGCTTATCCTAATAAAATTTTGATCTATAATTCCTTTTTATATACATCTTCAATAAAAATCTTAATTTTATCTAATCCTAGCTATAACTGATAAAACACCATAATATTTTATTATTTTAACTAATTAAAAGCGCTTAGAAGCTAATCTAAATGCCTTTATCCTCCCTTATAACATTCTGGTAAACAATTTTTAATGCTCCAATAACACTCCAGTAACTCCTCTAGTAAAAGTAAACATACTTTTATTTTATTCAAGCGTCAAAGTGG
>NZ_KB291653.1 GCF_000320405.1 Clostridium celatum DSM 1785
AAGCAGTAAGATTTTAATAATCTTACTGCTTTTCATTAAATTAGATTATCATTTTTCAATAAGTTAAAAAGTGTTGGTTTAAAATTGAAAGTGTTTATTAAATTATGAACTTCAGTTAATGACTTTTCCTTCTTATCTTTATTAATATTTGATTTTGAAGCTCTAATTAAGATATTTTTAGGAGAATGAGCGATATCAATAAATTCAAGAAGTTGGGTTTTATAGCCAGCACATTCAAGTAAATTAGCTCTAATACTATCTGTCATAAGGGCTGCAACTCTTTCTTGTACTATTCCGTACTTAGTTAATATAGATAAAGAATCTGATTTCATTTGACTATTAAGTTCATGTTGACAACAAGGAACTGAAAAAATCATTTTACTATTCCATTTTACTGCATTATATAAAGCATAATCAGTTGCGGTATCACAAGCATGAAGAGTAATAACCATATCTACTTTATTTGTGTATTTAAAGCCATTTATATCACCTAATTCAAAGTGAAGATTTTCGTAGTTATATCTTTTAGCAATTTCATTACATTTTTTTATTACATCTTCTTTTAAATCTAAGCCAATCATTTTTACATTAATATTTTTAATTTTTACAAAATAGTAGTATAAAACAAATGTTAAATATGATTTACCACAACCAAAATCTAAAATAGTAAGATCTTTATAGTCATTCTTTTTAATTTCATCATCTATAATTTCAATAAATCTATTAATTTGTTTATATTTATCATACTTTGAATTAATAACTTTTCCTTCTTTAGTAAATACACCAAGATCTATTAACGGCTCGATGATCATACCTTCTTTTAAAATATAATTTTTTTCTTTATTATGGCCTTTTTTTATTAAATTTGAATTATCACTTTTTCTTTTATTTAAAAATACCTTACCTTTTTTAGAGATTTTTAAGTCATATGTATTATTTAGTGACCATGCTGCTACTTGTTTATAATTTTCATATATAATCTCTATTAGTTTATCACTTAAAAAATCAACTTCTATATTTTCATGAAATACTTGTTTATCTGTGAATTTTTCAATTTGATAATATGTATTTTTAGGTGAACTTTTTAGTGATATTACTATTTTATTATACTTAAGATCTTTATTGGCTTTATTACTTATAACAATTTTAAATAATTCCTCATTTAACATTTCGTCTATTGATTTTTTTAAATTTTCCATGTATTACTCACCTTATAATTATTATTTTAAACTATATTAAATTAAACTTAAAATTTTATTTTTCCTAACATTAATTATATATAGCAAATAAGATAATTCAAACTATTTTTTATAATTTACCTACTTTATTTTATAGTTATTAATATTAAACAGCTATCACATAAAATATGATAGCTGTTTAATATTAATAATTTTCCTTTATATTTTGAGCTTTTTTCTCTTTTTTATGGTGACATCCGCAACTATTGGCTTTCTTTTCTTTTTCTTGTTGACTAGAACAACAACAATCATGCTTTTCACTCATAGTATTTCCTCCTAAAGTTTAAGTAAATAAAATACTAATGTATGTTTCAACATTACCTTATTATTTTATAAACAACAAAAGCATTGATGTTATGAAATTGAAGTCAATATTTCTATAATATGAAAAATCCAGCTGCTATTATTAAATATACAGCTACTAACTGCGCACCTTCTAACCAATTTGACTCTCCATCATTTGCTACTTTATTTGCAATTAATACAGAAACTATAAGAGCTACAAGTTCAAATTGATTAAAAATTATAGTCATTGGTGTAAATAATAAACTTAAAAATATAAGTATTGGTGCTACAAATAATATAATTTGAAGACTAGATCCTATTGCAATTTCAATTGCAACATCCATTTTATTTTTTATTGCCATTGTTATAGCAGTACTATGCTCTGCTGCATTTCCTATAATAGGTATTAAAATTATACCTACAAAAAATTCACTTAATCCTAATTTAGCAGTTATATCTTCAACACCACTTACTAAAAATTCACTTTCTATAGCTATTAATACTGTAGAAACAATTAGAATTATAATTGCTTTTTTTAAAGACCATTTAGCTTTCCCATCTTCTTCATAATTAACAGCGTATAATTCTTTGTGAGTAAAAAAGGAAAAAACTAGGCTTAATATATATAATACAAACATTACTATAGCTACTACTAAACTAAACCCTTCATATTTAGTATTTAATAAATTACTAGACAAGGTATGAGTAAATATAGCTGGAATAGAAAGACCAATTACAGCAAATAAAAGCATGCTAGATGTAACTTCTACAATATTTCTATTAAATTTTTGGTTTTTATGTTTTAAACCACCTATTAACATACTACCGCCTAAAACAAGCAATATATTTCCTATTATTGAGCCAGCTATAGACGATTTCACAACTTCAAATAATCCTTCTTTAAGAGCAAAGAATGATATTATCAATTCTGTGGCATTTCCAAAAGTCGCATTTAAAAATCCACCAATTTTAGGACCGGTATAAAAGGAGATTTCTTCAGTTCCCTCTCCCATTAATCCAGCTAAAGGTATTATAGATAAAGCTGCTAAGATAAACATTATAGATGGAGAAAAATTTAAGAATTTCCCAACTATGCTAATAGGAATAAAAATCAACATAAACTTCAATATTTTCACATATATCACATCCATTTCACACAATAATATTTAATAGTTTTTCCTTAACTACAAATAAATATTATTATAAAAAAAACTTCACTAAATTTCTTTTAAAATTTAGTGAAGTTTTTTAGATTATGTTTGTAAATTATATTAAATTTTATGCTTATATAAAAGCTTTAATTATTTTTCCCAACCTTTTGAACGTTCAATTGCCTTTTTCCAACCATTATATAAATCATTTCTTTTATTTTCATCTAATTTAGATGTATATGTTTCGCTAGAATACCAGTTTTTTGATATTTCATCAGTACTATCAAAATATCCAACAGCAAGTCCTGCTAAATAAGCTGCTCCTAAGGCAGTAGTTTCTGTAATAATAGGTTTACATACTTTTATATCAGTTATATCTGATTGAAATTGCATTAATAATTTATTTTTACTAGCGCCTCCATCAACTTTTAAGGTTGTTATTTTGAATCCGGCATCTTCTTCCATGGCATTTAATAAATCTTTTACTTGATAAGCAATTGATTCCAGTGAGGCACGAATAATATGATTTTTATTTGTACCTCTAGTTAATCCAAAGATAGAACCTCTTGCATACATATCCCAATAAGGCGCTCCTAGGCCTACAAATGCAGGAACAACATATACCCCTCCATTATCTTTAACACTTTTTGCAAAGTATTCCGAATCCTTTGCATCAGTGATTAATCCTAATTCATCTCTTAACCATTGGATTATAGCTCCTCCCATAAACACAGAACCTTCTAAAGCATATTGTACTTTATTGTTTAATCCAATAGCTATAGTGGTTAATAAGCCATGTTTACTTTCAACTAATTCATCACCTGTATTCATAAGTAAAAAACATCCTGTACCATATGTGTTTTTCGCATCACCTTTATTAAAGGCAGCTTGACCAAAAAGTGCAGCTTGTTGGTCTCCTGCAATTCCTGCAATTGGAACTTTAGTGTTGCTTTTTCCACCAAGATTTACATAACCATATATTTCTGAAGAATTTCTTACTTCAGGTAGCATAGATAATGGTATATCTAGTATAGCTGCTATTTCTTCATCCCATTTTAATTCTTTAATATTAAAAAGCATGGTTCTAGAAGCATTTGTATAATCAGTTACATGAACTTCACCATTTGTAAGTTTCCAAAGCAACCATGTATCAACAGTTCCAAAAAGTAATTGTCCATTTTTAGCTTTATCTCTAGCACCTTCAACGTTATCTAAAATCCATTTAATTTTAGTTGCTGAAAAATATGCATCTATTACTAAACCAGTAGTCTTTTTAATATATTTTTCAAATCCTTCTTCTTTAAGTTTCTCACAAATGCTAGCAGTTCTTCTACATTGCCAAACTATTGCATTATAAATTGGTTCACCTGTTTCTTTATCCCAAACAATAGTGGTTTCTCTTTGATTAGTTATTCCTATTGCGGCTATTTGCTCTTGAGATATATTACTTTTTGCCATTACTTCTTGTAATACTCCATATTGTGAAGCCCATATCTCCATTGGATTATGCTCTACCCAGCCTTCTTTAGGATATATTTGAGTAAATTCCTTTTGTGCTATTCCATATATATTTTGATCTTTATCAAATATTATTGCTCTTGAACTAGTAGTTCCTTGATCTAAAGCCATAATATATTTATTCATTGTAACGTACCTCCTAAGTTTACTAAGATAGTTGTTAGATTATTACTTAAACTTTCTCATATTTAGTATATTTCACACTATATAAATAATAATATTATGTTAACAATACATTTATATATAACTTAATAGTTATACTGAAAATAATCATAATTAAAAGATTTCAATAGAAAATGAAAATGTATACAAGTTGACTTGTAATTTTATTTATAGACATTAATCAGTATATTGACAATAATATCATATAATAAATTTATTTTGAATATAAAATTAGTGTTTTTAAGGGGTCGTATTAAAATACAATATTAGTAGTATAGCTATTTTAATATAACCCCAATATATAATACCTATTTAAAAGCTAAGCTTACTTCATTAATATTAAGCTCTATACAATTATTTTTACTTGTTAAATTATCAATTATTAATTTATTTAATACTATACCATATTTTTCAGTACAATATACTTCTACTACCTTTTCTATATCAATTGATAATATTTTGTTTGCAAGAGTTACACCATCTATATCATTTATTGATTTTTCAAATAAAGCAACACTTCTTTTTATAATTGGATTCATTCCACCTTTATTAGATAATTTAAAGTCATTGATATCTATTTGCAGTATATTATTTTTGAAGTTATTAACGGTTAGCATGGTATAAAAATCGATATTCAATCCAATTACTTTATAAACACCTCGTATTTTTATGTTGTTTTCTAGAGAAAGCTCGTTTATAAAAACTTTATCTTGTAATTTTAATAAATTTAATATATCTTCTTTTGTAAGTGTTAATAGTAGATTTTTAAGTTTCATTTTAACCTTCCTTTAAATACCTTATTAATAAAAAATACTTTAATACATATTTAAATATATTCTTACTAATACAATACATTACAAGTATATTTAAAGATAAGCTGTATAATAAAAAAAGAGCTTTAATATTAAGCTCTTATTTGCTAAACTTTATACCTATTAGTTCATCAAATGAATTAATAGAATAATCATAATTTAATACACTTCCAAATCCATATTTAGCATAAACAAAAGGAATATCTGCTATTTTTGCAGCTTTCATATCACCTTCTGTATCTCCAATATATATTGGATTTTTCAAATTATTTCTTTCTATTATTAACTTTATATTTTCTCCTTTTGTAAGGCCTGTTCTACCTGGACATTCATAATCTAAAAAATACTTATCAAGCTTATGAGCTTTAAAAAAACATTCAATATATCCATCTTGACAATTACTTACTATAAATAATTTATAGGTTTTATTTAATATTTTAAGGGTATTTTCTAAATTGTCATATAACTTAGCTCCGTATTCACCTATATATTCATTTTCATAGTTAGCACATTCATGGATTACTTTAATTTGAGTTTCTTTATCTAAGTTTGGAAATAACATTTCTGCAATTTCATCTAATAATTTTCCCATGCAAGGTTTTAGTTCTTCTACTGTAATTTCTTTTTTATCAAAGTTATAGTTTGATAAAATCTTACTCCAACTTTCTGCAACTTCTTTAGTAGAGTCCCATAAGGTACCATCTAAATCAAATATTAATCCATCGACTTTCATTTTTCCTCCTGAATATTATGTATATGCTCTTCTAAATAGATTTATCTCGTTAGAAGAGGATGTACAGATATTTTTAGTAAATATTTTATTTTCAGATTAAACATATGAAGTTATAACACAATTTATATTTTTAGGTTGTAAATATGATGCTACTTCAAATGCATAATTTAAGCGTATTTCATTATCTACTTTATTAATAATAGTTTTATAGAGTGTTGAATTATTATTTATATCTTTCATTTGTCCACTTTTACTACTTAGAAGATATGCAATATCATAAGGAGTTATTAAATGATCTAAATTAACATTTAAAACTGCTGATACAATTTCAGGTCTATGACAAACTACATTTAATGGATTATAAACTGAATCAATACCAGCTATCCCTATAGCTATTGTAGTGTTTTTTAATAATACAGGCTCATATTTAGCTGGTGCTTTTAGTGGTAACATTTTAGAACCATCAGCTTCAACTAATAAGAAATCACAAAGTTCAATTAATTTATCAGCAATTTCTTCATCTATAGAGCCAATTTTATTATTATTGGATTTTTTTCCTACTGTAACTAATAAATTTTTATCTAAAGAATCTTTAATTAAATCTTTATTATCATTAAATATAATACAGTCCTTTGGCATATGCATATGTGTAGTAGTTGTTACTATTACTTTTTTACCTAAGTTACTAAGCTCATTTGCTAAAGTATATAATGATGTAGTTTTTCCTCCAGCACCAACAAAAGAAATTACTTCTTTCTTATTGGGGTTTATATCTAGTGCTTTATACAAATGAGTTTCTTCTATAGTGATATCAGTACACTTTATTATTTTCATAGTATATCCTATTATTATTAAATTTCTATATATTTAATAATAAACTATTTTATAACAAATTCAAAGATATAAATATTACTTAATAATAATTTATTTGATTAATATTTAAAGGCAAATATAAAAGTGTATTAAATATAAAATAGATTTATATTTAATACACTAAGATTAACTTTATATAGCAAATCTAATTAATTATATAAAATTAAGCTAGAAAAAGCATTAATATTTAATTTTATTTTTCCAGAATAGTTTATAATTGTATCATCATTGTAAATTTTAAATTTAACGCCATTTGATATAGGTAATGAAAACTCTATATCACAAGGGCAGTCATCTAAATTTAAAATAATAATTGCCCATTTATTATCAAAAGTACGAGCATATACAAATTGTTTATTTCTAACTAAAATTTCTTTATATTTACCATTGGTTAACACGGGAATTTCATTTCGCATTTTTGATAAATTACATATTGTTTTTAACATTTGTTGAGCTTCAGCATTATCTTTAAAATCATCTAATGATAATTCAGGTCTTAAGTTCAAATCAGTTATTTTTCTATCACCTTCAATTGCCCATTCACTTCCATAGTATATAGATGGAATACCAGGAATAGTAAATAGCAAAGTATATATATTATTTAAATACCTTTTATCATTTACCATTGTTGCAATTCTATTAACATCATGATTATCTACAAAATTATATAGATTTAAATCTTTATATATACCGTAATCACCAAATTGCCTATTCAATGAATATGCTATTTCAAAGTAGTTTTTATCATTATGACTTGAATATAGTCCCTTATAAATTTCATAATTTGTTGCAGAATCTAATAAATCACTGCCAACAATACTATTATAATCTCCATGAATAATTTCTCCCATTAACCATAAATCTGGTTTTATATTATTGCAAAAGCTTTTCAATTCTTTAATAAAGTCTTTTGGTAGGCAATATGCAACATCTAGTCTAATTCCATCAATCCCAAAATCATTGACCCAGGTTTTTATAGCATCAAATAAGTGAGTTTTTACTTCATTATTAGATAAATTTAATTTTACTAATTCATAATGCCCTTCCCATCCATCATAGTAAAATCCATCATTATAATTATTATTTCTATTAAAATCTATATTAAACCATGATGAATAATCAGAGTTATATTTATTTTTCAATACATCTTTAAACGCCCAAAATTCCCGGCCTACATGATTAAAAACTCCATCTACTACAACCTTTATATTATTTTCATGAAGAATTTTTACCAATTTTTTAAAATCATCATTGCTTCCTAAACGTTCATCAATTTTATAGTAATCTTTAGTATCATAACCATGATAGGTTGATTCAAAAATAGGACCCAAATAAATAGCAGTTATGCCCATATCAACTAAATGTTTAATCCAGTTATCATCAAATTTGCTTAGTTTATTAATAGCTATACTGCAATTATCTTTCTTTAAAACACCGCAAAATCCTAGTGTATATACGTGATAAAATATTGTATCTTGTATTGAATTTAACATTTAAAATCCTCCTAAATATTTTATTAAGGTATATAATATTGTAGATAAACATATGGTTTAGTATAACTTTATATAATTATTATAATTTATAATGGAATATTTTGTACGTATTATTCAATTGAAATTTATAATAATTTTAAATAATATAGTATATTATTTATTAATATGAAAATTTAAAGCTTATTATATTCATGTAGTTAATAAAATTTATTCAAAAGAAAGGAAATAAAATGATTAATGATATTAAATTAACCAACTTAACTAAATCATCAGGATGTGCAGCAAAAATAGGACCAGCTACTTTAGAATCTGTATTGAAAAATTTACCTAAGTTTAATGATAATAATCTTATTGTAGGTTTTGATAAAAAAGATGATGCATGTGTATATAAAATAGGTGACGAGAATGTTTTAATACAGACAGTAGATTTTTTTCCACCTATGGTTGATGATCCCTATATATTTGGACAAATTGCGGCTACCAATGCATTAAGTGATATATATGCAATGGGAGGTGACCCTGCTATTGCGATGAATTTATTGTGTTTCCCATCATGTTTGGACAAATCAATTATGAGTGAAATTTTATCAGGAGGATATAATAAAGTACAAGAAGCTGGAGCTATTGTGGTAGGGGGACACACTATTGCTGATCCTATACCTAAGTATGGTCTTTGTGTTAGTGGATTTGCTAATAAAAATAAAATACTTACCAATAGTAATTCTAAAACTGGAGATGTTATTGTTTTAACTAAACCCATAGGATTAGGAGTATTGAATACTGCATCTAAAGCTGAACTTTTAAATAGTAGTGAAAGTAAAGAGATTACCGATGTAATGACAATGTTAAATAAATATGCAAAGGAATGCTTAAATGGATTAAGAGTTAATGCCTGTACTGATATTACAGGTTTTGGTTTAATTGGACATGCATATGAAATGGCTGATGGAAGTAATAAAACTATAGAAATTTCAAGTGAAGATATACCTATTTTACCTAAAGCTTTAGAATATGCAAAGATTGGAGTTATTCCTGAAGGAATGTACAATAATTTAGAGTATTTAAAAGATAAATTTAAATGCTTAGAAAATATCTCAGATGAAATGAGAGATGTATTGCTTGATCCACAAACATCTGGAGGATTACTTTTATCTATGCCAGAAGAGGATGCAAAAAAATATTTATCTAGGATGGAGTATTATACTAATTGGACTAAAATTATTGGACAGGTATATGAAAAGTCGCAATATGATATAGTAATAAAATAAAGTAACCATTGTGAAAGAAATTCACAATGGTTACTTTATTATCATTATACTTTATACTTTAAATGAGATATCTATTTAAACCCATTCGCCCATAAGTTTTCTGTATAATTTTGTATATTCTTCAGCTGAATTATTCCAAGAGAAGTCTTTACACATACCTCTATAAGCTATTCCATTCCATTTATCTCTTTGATTAAAATATACATGTTTTGCATAGTTTATTATATTTAGCATTTCATAGGCATTATAGTTAGCAAATGAAAAACCTGTACCACAGTCATAATGCTCATTATATGGTTCAACTGTATCTCTTAAACCACCAGTTTCTCTTACTATTGGAACTGATCCATATCTTAAGGCGATTAATTGAGTTAAACCACATGGCTCAAATCTTGAAGGAACAAGCATAGCATCAGCAGCTGCATATATTTTATGAGCTCTATTATTTGAGAAGCAAATGTTACCAGAGACTCTATCTTTTAGCTTCCACTCATAATACCTGAATAAATTTTCATAACCTTCATCACCAGTTCCAAGAATAACTAATTGAGTATGATCATCTGCAATTTGTTCTATTACATTTTTAATTAAATCTATACCTTTTTGGTCTGTTAATCTAGATATTAAACCTATCATAAACTTATTTTCATCTACTGTTAATCCTAATTCTTTTTGTAATTCTGTTTTATTATAAGCTTTATTTGGAATAAAACTATACTTTCCATACGTTCTAAAAATTTCATTATCTGTTTCAGGATTGTATTCATTATAATCTATTCCATTTAAAATTCCATAAAGGCCACCACTTTTTTCACGTATAACTCCATCAAGGCCTTCTCCGTAATAATCACATTGGATTTCATTTTTATAACTATTACTTACAGTGGTAATATAATTTGCATATATTAATCCACCTTTTAGCATATTTGCATCTTTTTTATATTCCATATCTGTTGGTCTAAAAACATAATCTGGGAAGTTAGTAATGCTCTTAAGAGTTTTTATATCCCAAATTCCTTGGAATTTTAAATTGTGTATAGTCATAATAGTTTTTATATTATGATAAAAGCTATTATCATTGAATATAGTGTGTAAGTAAACCGGTAAAACTCCAGTTTGCCAATCATGACAATGAATAATATCAGGTTTGAAATTTATTGATGGTAAAATTGATAAGGCTGCTTTGCTAAAAAAGCAGAACTTTTCAATATCAAACTTTGTATCTCCACTATAAGGAGCATTTCCACCAAAATAATGTTCATTGTCTATAAAATAAAAAGTTATTCCATCATATTCACAAGTCATTATACCTACATAGGTATTTTTAGATACTTGTCCAAGATCCATATAAAAATGAGTAACATATTTAAAATTATTTTTATACTGCCAAGGGATACACTTATAATTAGGTATTACTACTCTAACATCAAATTCATCCTTTGGAAATGACTTTGGAAGTGAACCTACAACGTCAGCTAAACCACCAGTTTTAATAAAAGGAACACTTTCAGAAGCCACAAATAATATATTTTTCATATCTCAATTCCCCCTGATTTAACTATATAGTAAATTTTAATGTGTATACTAAATAAAAAAATTAAAACTAAATACAAATACTATTTTACCATATTTACATTAATTGTAAACAAATAGAAGTTATTATTATTAATTTATTTCTTATAAACATTTACAAATAAATTTTACATAAAATTTCCAAGTGAAAAATGATAATTTTAATAGCTGTTCTTTAAATTTTTGCTAGATAATATATTAACGTAATATTATAGAGTAAAAATTATTTATATATTTATAAGAATAAATTTAATAAGTTATGGCTATAATAACTTTAGGAAAAAGTTATATAATACTTTTTCTTGATATAGAAAGCTATCCCATTGCTCTTATGAGGATAGCTTTTAATATTTAATTATTTTTAAATCATCTTTAGTATCAATATCACAAATCTCTATTTTTTCGCTAACTTCAACTAAAATTAAATCATGTAAGTTGTTTTTTAGAATACTACTTCCACCAATATCTCCATTTAAACTTAAAAGTGAATTTAAATATTTCCTTGAAAATATAACCGGATTTCTAGGTTTTTTATTATAAGAAACTGCAACTATTCCCGTATTAGATACATTAAAAGCATGTATTAAGTTACGTATAGTTTGAATTTTTATAAATGGTTGGTCACATACCATAAACATATATCCATCTGCAGACTTATCATAATTGATTCCAAGTTGTATAGAAGAAGAGATACCCTTATAACTTTCAGTATTTATAACAATATTAAAATTATATTTCTTTAATTCTTTTTGTATTTCTTCATACTGTGTAACAAAAATAACTTTATTGAAATTTATATTTTTAATTGTATCTAATATATACATGTACATATCTTTTCCATTAATTTTATAAAGAAGTTTATTTTCTAAAAATCTTTTACTATTACCTGCAGCTAATAAAATTAAATTAATTTTCATTTTATATTTCCTAATTTTTTAATTCCATTAAATTTTATTACTATTTATATAAACTTTATAAAGAGATAACTTTTTCAACTTCTTTCATTGCAGAAATTATTTCATACATATTACTTACAGCTCCTACCGAAAGTTTATTATCTAACCCATAAAAACTTAAACAAGTTCCACACACTAATATGTTAACACCTAACTTTTGAAGCTCTTTTAGATGTTCAATAGCTTGCTCATTTAATGTAGGAACCTTAACGCCATCATTCATAAATAAGATATATTTAGGAATATCATCACTTTCTGCTAATGTATAAAAGAACATTTTTATTAAACTTTTACCAAGTTCCTTATCGCCATAACCAATAATATCTTTCCCTATAAAAGTTGCCCAATTACCTAAATTTTTTCTTTGAATTTTAGAAATGATAGATTCACACTCTTCACAAGAATTATTAAAAGTAATA
Source organism: Clostridium celatum DSM 1785 (assembly GCF_000320405.1). GTDB lineage: Bacteria > Bacillota > Clostridia > Clostridiales > Clostridiaceae > Clostridium > Clostridium celatum. The sequence goes on from NZ_KB291653.1 coordinate 12,481, forward strand.
TTATAAATATTATTTTCTTCTTTTACAGTAATTTTAAAACCTTGACTATTAGCAAGTTTTTTTAAGTTTTCAACTACTATTTTATTATCAACAACAATTATAAAAAAGTCTTCTCCATTATCAATTTCTTTTTTTGCCATAATTACAGGCATTGGACAATTTTGCCCTACTGCATTAATTATTTTCATAGTTAAAATCTCCTCTAAAATTATATATTTTTATAAGATTAAGGTATATATTCAAATAGAACTTTTATTTGCCCACCACAAACCATACCTAAGTTAGCAGCTTTTGAATTAGATAGATCATAATTTTCAATTGATGATTTTTCTAATTTAATTAATTCTAAAGCTTTATTATAAACAACATTTTCTAGGATACCCCCACCAATAGTTCCTATAAAATTACCATTTTCAATTACAAGCATTTTAGTTCCAACTGCCCTTGGAGATGATCCGTTTTTATTTAAAATAGTAATAAGCATAATTTTATCTTTATTTTTAGTGATATTATCTAGAATTGCATCATCTATATTTGATATTTTAATGGAATTTTTATAATTAATGATTTCACCCATTATACTTATGGAAATTTCGGCTGGTGTTTGAGCTTTTATTTTTAATCCTATTGGAGCATGAATTTTTTCAATATCCTCAGTAGTAAAACCACAGTTATATAATTCCCTTCTTACTGATTCAACTTTAGCTTTACTTCCTATCATTCCAATGTATTTAAAATTAGAGTTTAATATACATTTTAATGCTAATATATCGTCTTTATGACCTCTAGTAACAATAACAAAATATGAATTATTATAATTTATATCTTTTAGAGCTTTTTCAAAATCATTACAAATAATAGTATTAGCTAAAGGAAATCTATTTTTATTTGCAAATTCTTTCCTGTTATCAATTATAGTAATATCAAAATCTAACATTTTTCCAATATTACACAAAGGTAAAGCTATATGTCCTCCACCACAAATAACTAAATGGGGTTTTGATGAAATAAGCTCAATAAATACTTTAATATTTTCATTAATTTTAAATACTTTTCCTAATTCTATAGATTCTAGATTTTGAATAATTTCTTTATAAATATTGCTACTATCTGTATCTTCAAATATTACTTCATTCTCAAATTTTAATATTTTGTTTATTAATATAGTATTTTCTTTTGAGTATATAATTGTAATAATATAAATATTTTTATCTTCATTTAGTTTATTTTTTAAAATATTATAAACTTGTCTACTCATTTCTTTGCTCCATAACCTATTTATTAATATGTTCTTTATTTAAATATAAAATAGCTTCTAAAACTCCACCGCTTATTGACCTTGCTTTATCGGAAATAGTAAAGCAATGGGATTTCTCACATCTTGGATCAATATCACCACACTTCATTCCACTATAAACTTGTAATCCTTCTTTCAACATTCCGCGAATAATTCCATTTACATTTGCTTTAATTTTAGTAGTATTAATATAAGCAACAATATCACCTTTATAAACATAATCTCCTATTTGTTTTATTGGAGTTATTATCCCATCAGTTGTTGCTCTTATTATTCTTTCTTCAGTAAATCCAGCAATATCTCCGGGGATCCCTGTATTAGGAAGAGCCTCTCCATCATAAATACATTTACCTAAATAATGCCCTCTTTGTGTTTCAATAACACAATGACAATCTACATTTGCATTAAAACCTGGTCCTAGAGCTATAACAATAGGAGCATCATGTATACTTGTCCCTAAATTTTTTTTTGCAATTATTGCATCAATTACAACATCAGGTTTTAATTGTTTTACAATATCTGCAGTCTTATCAATAATAACTGGAATATTGCCATTATGAATTATATTTTTTATATCTTTTATATTATTTACTAAAATTGCTTTAATACCCTCAACTTCTACACTACCATCATATACAGCTTGAGAAAATGAAATAGTTCGTCGTACTGTAGTAGGTTTACTTATTTCTGTCATAACTATATCAAAGCCACATCTTTTTAATCTATGGGCTACGCCAGTAGCTAAATCACCAGCGCCCTTTATTAAAATTAGCATAGTATAACCCTCCATTTTAATAATATATAAGATATTTAAATTTCATTTTAAAATATTTTATATTAAAGTTTCTTTAATTAAGAACTCTAGGATTATCAACAAATTCTAACTAAAAGTTCACCTTCAGGCATATTAACAATCCTTTTTCCACCAATTAAGGTTTTTAAATATACTTTGTTTTTACCATCATTAATTGCTTCACCAATTATAGCTGAATTTTTTGCTACAGGGTTTTCTTTCATTATATTCAAAACCTTATTAGCTTCTTCTTTATCAACTATTACAACTACTTTTCCTTCATTTGCTACATATAGAGGATCTAATCCTAATATATCGCATACAGATTTAACCTCATTTTTTATAGGAAGGTCAATTTCGTTAATTTCCATACTTATTTTACTATGTTCTGAAATTTCATTTAATGTAGTAGCAATCCCCCCTCTTGTTGGATCTCTTAATACTTTAATATTATTACTTACAGATAAAATATCACTTATAAGTTCATTTAAAAGGCAACAATCACTTTTTATGTTTGAACTAAAGTTTAGATTTTCTCTTTCATTCATAATAGATATACCATGATCACCTAAGGTACCACTTATAATTATTTTATCTCCATCTTTTACAGTATCTCCACCTAGGTAAGGCGTAGTATCTTTTTTTATACCAATACCTGTTGTATTAATATAAAGTTTATCGCAACTTCCCCTTTCAACAACTTTTGTATCTCCTGTAACAATTTTAACGTTAGCTTTTTTAGCTGTTTCTGCCATAGATTTAACGACTCTTTCAAGTTCATTAAAACTTAATCCCTCTTCAATTATAAATCCTACAGAAATATAAAGAGGAATAGCTCCACTCATTGAAATGTCATTTATTGTCCCACAGACTGAAAGCTTTCCAATATCACCACCTTTAAAAAAAATAGGATTTATAACAAAAGAATCAGTTGATATTGCTATTTTGTCATTAAGTTTAGGTAATATAGTTGAGTCATTTTTTTGATTAAGATATTCATTTTCAAAGTACTTAAAAAATATATCATTTATTAGTTTATTTGTAGCTTTTCCACCACTACCATGAGATAAGGTTATTATATCCATAATTTATTTCCTCGCTTAATTTTATATATTTTACTTACATAAACTTAATAATTAAAATTTTAAGAATGATTATATTAAAACGTAATTCATTTATCTATATTTATAAAAAGATGCACAAGCTCCTTCTTCTGAAACCATACATGGGCCAATAGGATTTAATGGCGTACAAGTACTTCCAAAAAGTTTACACTGAATGGGTTCTTTAATACCCATTAAAATTTCCCCACAAGAGCAGCCTTTATTATCTTTAGTTTCAATAATATTCATATTAAGGTTAGTTAAAATATCAAAATTAATATATTTATCCTTTAATTTAAGTCCGGCATTATCTATTTTACCAATACCTCTCCAAATACTTTCAGTCGGTTCAAAAACTTCATATAACATTTTTAAAGCTTCTATATTTCCTTCTTTTTTAACTAACCTTCCATAAAAATTTTCTAAAGTTGAACAAGAGTTTTCCTTCATTTCAATTAGTTTTAATATTGATGCTAAAATATCATTTGCTTCAAAGCCACAAATAACTAGGGGGGTATTATATTCTTTTGACAAATTTATAAATGGCTCTTCACCAATAATTGTTGCAACATGACCTGGACATAAAAATGCATCAATTTTAACCTGAGGATTTAAAACTAAGCTTTTCATGGCTTCAGGCATTGTTTTTAATGAATTTAAAATAAAGAATTATTTATCGATTGCTTTTTAGCCAAAGTAATAGTAAGAGCTATTATTGGAGCTGTAGTTTCAAATCCTATAGATAAAAATACAATTTTCTTTTTAGGATTTTCTTTTGCAATTTTTATACTATCTACTGGAGAATATACAACTCTTATATCATGTCCAAGTGCTTTTTCGGTATTTAAAGTGCTTTTAGTACCTGGAACTCTCATTAAATCACCAAATGTTGTAATTATTACATCATTCATTTTTGAAAGAGTTATAGCTGTATCTATATATCCTTGAGGTGTAACACAGACAGGACAACCAGGACCATTAATTAGCTTAATATTTTTAGGTAATAGGTCTTTTATACCTAATTTTAAAATAGCATTAGTATGTGTACCGCAAACCTCCATAATTGTAATATCTGTAGTGTTTTTTTGTATTTTATTCAAAAGTTTAGTTGTAATTTTAGGATCTTTTATTTTATTTATGACTTCCATTTAGCTTCCACTCCTCAATTGCATCACTAAGTTCTTCAAAAATATCCAAAGTTTCCTTAGCATAATCTTCATCAATCTTTTGAATCGCACAACCTGCATGAACTAAAACATATTCTCCGATTTTTGGATTTTCTATAAACGATATATTTACATTAATATTAACGCCACCATAATTAACAACAGCTTCTCCATCATTTATTTTCTCAATTTTAGCTGGTACTGCTATACACATTTCATTCTCACACCTTTCAAATATTACAAATAAATTATAAATTTTCATTAGCAATAATGAGTTGCCCAAAACTTATTCCACTATCATTACAAGGAATATTTCTATGAGTATAAATATTGAAATTATTTTTTTCCAATACATCAATTATTCCTGTAAATAATATTTCGTTTTGAAAAACACCGCCACTTAAAGCAACAGAATTTATATTATAGTCTTTTCTTAATATTAAAATAATTTCAATTGTGGCATTAATTATTGTGTTATGAAACTTTTTCGATATTATTGATACAGCTAAATTATTATTTATGTCTTTAATAATGCCTTTTATAATGTTATCAAAATCTAAAATATAAAGAGAATTAATAGTTTTAATAGAATAGGTATATGATTCCGTTATTGAATCATTACTTATATTTTGAAGATAAATTGCAGCTTCACCTTCAAAGCTTATATTACTATTAAAGCCAATTAATGAGCTAATTCCATCAAATAATCTTCCAATACTAGAAGTTTCAGGAGAATTTATATTTTTATCAATCATTTTTTTTATAGTTTTATAGTCATTTTGTCTTAAATGAGTAGGTATATATTTCTCATAATCTTCATTAAAAACTTTATATAATAAAGAAATTGCAATTTTCCAAGGTTCCTTTATTGCACTTTCGCCACCAGGCAAATTAAAATAGCCTAAATGTGCAACTCGCTGGAAGGATTTTTTATTGCATATTAAAAACTCGCCCCCCCATATTTTTTTATCTAATCCATATCCTGTACCATCAAATGCAACACCTATAACTTTCTCATTAGCATTATTTTCAGCTAAACAACTTACAATATGGCTATGATGATGTTGGACTTCTATCTTTTTAAAGGTATTATCCAAAGAATCACTAATATATATTTTTTTTTCAATTTCTATATTCTTATAATTAAAATCAGGATGTATATCATAAACAATGGTCTTAGGAGCAATTTCATAAATTTTAGTAAAGTGTTCTATTATATTTTCTAATAAGTTAATTGTACTTACATTCTGCAAATCACCAATATATTCACTTATAAATATATCTTTTTTATTGCTTAATGAAATTGTATTTTTTAATTCAGCACCTAATGCTAAAATTTCATTTTTAGTTTTAATATTTATTGCAGTAGGAGAATATCCCCTACCGGATCTGATAACTCTTTCTTTATTTTCTAAAAAAATACTTACACTATCATCAATAGGCATATATATTTCTCTATTATGCATTAAATAATAATCAACAATATGATTAAGTTTGTTTAATGCATCTTCATTTTTGTAAATCATAGGTTCACCGCTAATATTGGCACTTGTTACAACTAGTACATTTATTCCATTTTCAAATAATAAATAATGCAAGGGAGTATAGGGTAGCATTACTCCTACTCTTTTATTATTAGGTGCTAAATTTTCAGGTAGCTTAAAATCAGGTAATTTTTTTAACAACAAAATAGGTCGTTTGTTACTAGTGAGAATTTCCTCTTCTTTATTTGTTAATATACAATATTTTTTTACGGTTTCTACATCTTTCATCATAATAGCTAAAGGTTTTCTAGGTCTTCCTTTTTTTTCTCTTAATAGTTTTATTGTATTTTCATTTGTACCATCACAAACTAAATTAAATCCACCTAACCCTTTTACAGCTAGTATTTTTCCTTTTTTTAAAAAATCTATAGCTTCACTCATTACATAATTAGAATTTAAAGTTAACTCTTCTCCAGTTTTATTAGAAAGCCAAACACGAGGCCCGCATTCTTTACAACCATTAGGTTGGGCGTGAAATCTCCTGTTTAATGGATTTTCGTATTCTTTTTTACAGTTATCACACATTATAAATTCATTCATAGTAGTAGAGTCTCTATCATATGGAAGTGATTTTGTTATAGTAAATCGTGGTCCACAATTTGTACAATTTGTAAAGGCATATCTATATCGTATATTCTTCTTATCAAATATATCTTCTTTACACTTATCACATATAGAATAATCAGGAGAAATATACGTAGTTGGTTTTGTACTATTATTACTCTCTTTTATAGTAAATTCTTTATAATTAATAACTTTTTTTTCTTTTACAATAATTTTATTAATTTTAGAGAGTGGAGGTGGATTATTTTTTATGTTATTTATAAATACATCTAAACTTCTATTGTCACCTTCAGCATCAATTAATACTCCCATAGCAGTATTGTTTACCCATCCATTAAGATTACTTTTTATAGCTAAATTATATATAAATGGCCTAAAGCCTACTCCTTGAACAATTCCATTAATTTCAATAAATTTTCTTTTTATAGACATATTACACACCACCTTTCTGTAAAAAATTTACATATAAGTATAAGTTAATTATATCATTTATTTTATAATTTCAATAATTATAAAATAAAAAAATAGAGATAAATATAATTAATTTTAATTATATTTATCTCTATTTTAAGTCTTTATTTTAAGATTACTCTTTCCAAGTTGAATTTTTAATAAACTCTTCAACAATATTATGATTCATATCTGGATTAATAGTTTCCTCATGAGTAATAGTTATTATAGACATAGCTACTGAATATTTTAAAGTATCTTTAATGCTTAAATTATTCATATAACCATATCCAATACCTGCAACAAAGGAATCACCTGCTCCAGTTACATTTTTAACTTCTATTTTTTCGCCACAAGCAAGCTTACCTTCTTCTCCAGTACTTGTTACATAATATATACCATCAGCATCTAAACTTATGAATACATTCTTAACACCTTGGTCTATAAAGAATTTACCTGCTTTTCTTAAATCATCATCATTTTCTATTTTAAATCCACAAAGGGCTTCAACCTCAAATCTGTTAGGTTTTATAGTGTGGAAATATTTAACTAAATGACGTATTTTTCTAGCTTTCTTAGCCGAAACTGGATCTAATATGAATTTACTTTTACCTCCATATTTTTTTAATATGTACTCTAGTAGCTCAGGATTATCTGAATCAACAATTGTATATTCAGCATTTCTAAAAATTTCATCCTTAGCATCAATGAATGATTGATCCATTTTATTTAAACTTTCCATATCAACTACGGCTGATTCCATTTCACCTTGATGATTTAAAATGGCCATATAAGTAGGTGTGCTTTCTCCCTTTAATATAAGTGAGTTTTCCATGTTATATCCCATTTTTTTAGAATGTTCAAAAATGCTCTTTCCATTTTCATCATCACCTAGTGTAGAAATAAATTCAGTTTTTACCCCAACTCTTGCTAAATTTTCAGCTATATTTCTACATACTCCCCCAAAAGATATTTTTATATGTCCTGGAATTGAATCATTTTGAACATAGCTTCTTCCACAGAAACCAAAAATATCAACTATCGATGCCCCTAATACTAATATATATGGATTATTATCATTCATACTATCTCTCCTGCCATAAAATTAACGTAATAAAATATAAATACATTATAGTAAAGAGAAAGGAAAAAATAAAGAGGGAATTACAAAAAAAATGTCGAAAAATTAAATTTATAAGAAAAAATTACCCCAAGTTAATTAAAAATACGAACTTGGGGCAAATAAATATAATTAAATATTCGTAGGAACAGTTTTCATATTTATATTAATTTCTTTAGGATTATAATTTATATTACATTCTGTTAAATTTAAATTTTTAAATGCTACTGACATCATAAGCCTAATTCTATTTATTTGATTTACTTCAGAAGCACCAGGATCATAATCTACTGCAATAATATTGGCAAGAGGATATTTTGTTTTTAAAGCTTTAATCATACCCTTACCAGTAACATGGTTTGGAAGACATGCAAAAGGTTGTACACAAACAATATTATTAACGCCATTTTCTATAAGTTCTATCATTTCACCAGTTAAAAGCCATCCTTCACCAGTTTGGTTTCCTAAAGAGACAACTTTATTGGCTTTTTCGGCTAGGGCATTTATTTTAACAGGTGATCCAAATCTTTCACTCTTTTCAAGTTCTTCCATTAAAACCTTTCTAGATGATTCAATATAAGATATTGCAATATTACAACCATCTTTAACTAATTTACTTCCTGATAAATACTTGTATTTAAAAACATTATTAAAGCAACAATATAAAAAGAAATCTAATAAGTCAGGTACTACTACTTCGGCACCTTCTTTTTCTAAAACATCAATTATATTATTATTAGCAGTTGGATGGTATTTTACTAAGATTTCTCCAACTATTCCAACCTTAGGCTTAACAATATCATTTATCTCTAGTTTATCAAAAGAGCTAACTATTTCTTTTATATTTTCATTCATTTCATTTTTATTGCCATTTTCTATATTAATGAATGCCTTTTCTCTAAATTGATTATATAATGCATTTGCAGAACCTTTTACTTTTTCATATGGTCTAACTCTATATAACACTCGCATAAATAAATCACCATATATAATGCCCATAATTAATTTTTTTATAAGCTCATATGTTATAGTGAATCCAGGTTGTTTTTCTAATCCTATAGTATTTAAAGAAATAATTGGTACATCTTTAAATCCAGCTTCTTTTAAAGCTTTCTTTAAAAATCCAACATAATTAGTTGCTCTACATCCTCCGCCTGTTTGTGTAATAATAACTGCTGTTTTATTTACGTCATATTTTCCAGATTTCAATGCATTTATAATTTGTCCGATAACAAGAATCGAAGGATAGCATGCATCATTATTAACATATTTTAATCCCTCTTCAACAGCTTGCTTATCATCACCTGGCAGTACATCTAAGTTATATCCACTAGATCGTGCAGCTCTTTCTATAAATTGAAAATGTATTGGTGACATTTGAGGTGCAAGTATTGTCCAATCTTTCTTCATTTTCTTAGTAAATATATTTTTTTTATAATTTGTATCAACATTTTTTAGTTCTATATTAAATTTTTCTCTCTCTTCCATGGCTGCTTTTAGTGATCTTAACCTAATTCTTACAGCACCTAAGTTAGTACCTTCATCTATTTTTATTAATGTATACATTTTGTTTCTAGAAGCAAGTATTTCAGAAACCTGATCAGAAGTAACAGCATCTAATCCACAACCAAATGATGTTAATTGAACTAATTCTAAATCGGTTCTATCTTTAACAAAAGAAGCAGCTTTATATAATCGTGTATGATACATCCATTGATCAACGACTCTTAATGGCCTATTAACTTTGCCTAAATGAGATATGCTATCTTCAGTTAAAACTGCCATGTTATACGAAGTTATGATATCTGGTAGTCCATGGTTTATTTCAGTATCAATATGATAAGGACGTCCACATAAAACTATACCTTTTATTTTTTTATCATTTATATATTTTAGAGCTTCTTCTCCTTTATTTCTTATATCATTTTTTACATTTTCGCGCTCTTCAAAAGCTAAATTTACAGCAGTAATAGCTTCTTTTAATGTAACATTATAGTCCTTAAATATATCTACTATTCTTTTATATAGTTTTTCTTTATTATGAAGTGATAAAAATGGTGATATATACTTTACACCTTTAAGGTTTAATTGGTCTATGTTATGCTTAATAACCTCAGGATAAGATGTAACTATTGGACAATTATAATGATTATTTGCATTTTTATCTTCTATATATTCGTATGGAACACATGGATAAAATATAGTTTTTATGTTTTTATTTATAAGTGAAAGTATATGTCCATGAGTGAGCTTTGCTGGATAACATACAGACTCAGAAGGTATTGTTTCTATTCCTAGATTAAATATCTTTTTACTAGAGTTTTCAGATAAAATTACTCTAAATTTTAAGCTTGTAAGTAAAGTAAACCAAAATGGATAATTTTCATAAATATTTAGTGCTCTAGGAATTCCTATTTCACCTCTTATAGCTTCTTCTTTTGATAAGGGTTCATAATTAAATATTCTCTCTAATTTGTATTTATATAAATTAGGGATCTCTGAATTTTTATTTATATGACCTAATGGTTTTTCACATCTGTTACCTGTAATAAATTTTTCATTGTTATTAAATTTAATAATTGTTAATAGACAATTATTTCCACAACCGCCACATCTTCTACAACTGGTATCCATAGAAAAGCTTTTTAAGTTATCTTTATTAACTAATGATGTTTTCATTCCTAATTCATATTTTTCTTTACTTATTAATGCTGCTCCAAATGCACCCATCAATCCAGCTATATTAGGTCTTATAACATTAATACCAGTTATTTTTTCAAAGCTTCTCAATACGCCATCATTATAAAAAGTACCACCTTGAACTAGAATATTTTTCCCAAGCTCATTAAAATTTCGTATTTTTATTACTTTATATAGAGCATTTTTTATTGCAGAATAACATAACCCTGCAGAAATATCTGAAATATCAGCACCCTCTTTTTGAACTTGTTTAACTTTAGAGTTCATAAATACAGTACATCTTGAGCCTAAATCAACTGGAGATTTAGATTTAATGCTTAGCTTTGAAAATTCTTCTATAGATAAATTTAAAGATTTGCTAAAACTTTCAATAAATGATCCACATCCAGAAGAACAAGCTTCATTTAACAATATGCTATCTATAACTCCATTTTTTATTTTTAAGGCCTTCATGTCTTGACCACCAATATCTAATATGAAATCAACATTATCTTTAAAATATTTAGCTCCTTTGAAGTGACATATAGTTTCAATTTCACCATTATCTACTTTTAATGCTGTTTTAATTAAAGCTTCACCATATCCTGTTACAGTTGAGTTTGCTATGTTTATATCATCATTAATTTTTTCATAAAATTCTTCTAACATGGTAATAGTTTTTATTAAGGGGCTACCTTCATTGCTATTATACTTAGAAAATAATAATTGCCCCTGATCTCCTATTACTACCATCTTAGTGGTTGTTGAGCCTGCATCTATTCCAATAAAAACATTTCCCTTATAAGTACTTAAGTCTTCCCTTTTTACATCATTTAAGGCATGTCTTTTTTTAAAATCCATATACTCCTGTTCATTTAAGAATAGAGGCTCTAAAGAATTATCTTTATTTATTTCTATAGTTGTATTATTCAATCTATTTATTAATTCTTTTATAGTTAACGTATCTCTATCTTCACTTAAAAGAGCTGCACCTAATGCTACATATAACTCACCATTATCAGGTACATTATAATTTTTATCGCTTAAATTCAGAGTTTTGATAAATCGCTCTCTTAGACCATCTAAAAAATGAAGAGGTCCTCCTAAAAATGTTACATTTCCTCTAATAGGTTTACCACAAGCAAGTCCACTTATAGTTTGATTTACAACGGCTTGAAATATAGATGCTGCAATATCCTCTGATTTAGCTCCTTCATTAATTAAAGGTTGTACATCAGTTTTAGCAAAAACACCACATCTAGATGCTATAGGATAAATTATTGTAGAGTCTTTTGATAAATTATTTAAGCCTTCCGCATCTGTATTTAAAAGAATAGCCATTTGATCAATAAATGCACCTGTTCCACCAGCACATGTACCATTCATTCGTTGGTCTATTCCATTTTTCAAATAGGTTATTTTAGCATCTTCACCACCAAGTTCTATAACAACATCTGTTTGTGGTAAGTATTCTTGAACTGCTTTTGTACAGGCTATAACTTCTTGCTCGAAAGTACAATTAAGCCATTCTGAAACAGCAATTCCACCAGAGCCTGTAATTGTAACTTTTACGTTAGAATCATTAATAACATTAAATAAATCAATAAGAACTTCTTTTAAAGTTGTTTTAATATCTGAATAATGTCTTTTATAGTCACTATAAGTGATTCTTCCTAAATTATCTAGTGCTATAATTTTTATTGTTGTTGAACCTACATCAATTCCTAATTTTAAATAACTCATATTATCACACTCACAAAAATATATTATCATTTTATATTTACTATATTTTTCTTATATATATGTCTATATTTAATTCTAAACATATTACAATTTTATGAATAATAATATTGAATATAGACAATAATTAGAATATTAGTAAGAATTACTTAGGAGGTGTTTATGAGTTACTTTAGCGAAGGAAATAGATGTTATAATAATAAGGATTATAAGAAAGCGATAGATTATTATATAGAATCTATAGAATCTAATGAAAATGAAGGATGTTCTTATTATAATGCAGGAGTTTGTCATATTAAGCTTAAAGAATATAGCAAAGCTATAGAAATGTTAAAAAAGGCATTATCAATACAAAAAGAAAGTAAATATTATTTTAATTTGGCATATTGCTATGCAATGCTCGAAGAAAAAACAAAGGCATTATTATACTTTAATAGAGCTTGGGCTCTAGACAGCACAGATAAGGATTGTGAAAAGGCTATAAATCTTTTAATAAGTAAAAATAAAAAAGCGCTATAATTAGCGCTTTTACCATTCTCCCGCAATGCTTTCTTTAATATGATCATTATAAAAGTCATAATTATCAAAATAATCACCGGCTAAATAAAAAGTTGTATCAAGTGGAATCCACTTTTCTTCATCATCTAAATAGACTTCATTCCATGCATGAGGACCATATTGTACTCCATCGAATCCGTCACCTGTGACTAGTCTTACCTTAAGTCCAGTAGCTTTAGCCATAGCCACATAAAGACAAGAATAATCAAAGCAAATACCTTTCCGCGTAGTCCAAGCTGAAATTGCTCCACTATCTTCTAACTCTTCATTGTTTAATGCCATTTTAGCTTTATCATAATCATATTCTAAATTACTACCAATCCATGAATATAATATTCGGGCTTTTTCTCTATCAGAATTGCAACCTTTTGTTAATTCTAAAGCTTTACTATCTATTTCTTCTGAAGACATAATACCGTCTTCTATTCTAACACCATTATAATAAATTATTATGTTATTAGCAGGTAAAATTTTTTCAACAAGTTCCTCACTAAAGTAAACTCTTTTATTTTCAACTAGTTTTGAAACTTTATTATATGTGTTTAAATTGTTAAAAATATTAATTTGGGAGTTATATCCAACAGTATTATTATAAGTTATAACGCTTAGAAATATAATTCCAAGTATAATAATTCCGTTAAAACACCCAATTATAGATGAAAAGAAAATCAATACTATATCTTTATTAATTTTTTTCTTAGATCCTAATAAAAAAAATATACCTTTACATATGAAATAAATTGAAAGCTGTATAATAAAAAACAAGCACATAAGCAATAATATTTTTAAGATATCAGTTACAATAATATTACTTGTAAAATAATTATTAATAAAATCTGTTATCATTAATAAAATTACATCTATTTTAAAATATAATGTTATAAATGCAACAAATATAGAAAAATAATAAAGCATTTTTTCTAGTACAAATTTTATTGTTCTTGTATTAAGTGATTTTTTTATACTATCACCTAATACAAGAAACAATATAATAGTACATATACCATAAGAGAGAATTTCACTCATTAAGATTGCTCCTTTTATTATATTAATTCATCATTAACTACAATCTTTATAACTTCGGAAATTAAGCTATATTCGTATCCCTTCCCCATTAAAAATCTATAAAGTTTTTGCTTAAGTTTATACTTATCATTTTCTCTTTTGCATAGTGTTTTATATTTTCTTAAAGCTAAATCTATTGCTACATCTTTAAGCTCGTTATTATCTATCATTGATAATTCTTTTTCTATAAGACTTTCATCTATGCCTTTTTGTTTTAATGTATATTTTATTTTCATTTGTCCTTGAGTTTTACTTTTATCTCTTACGTACATTTTTGCATAATTACTATCATTTAAAAAATTATATTCTTTTAAGAAATTAATTGTCTTATCAATTATATGATTTTCATAATCCTTTAATACTAGTTTATCTCTAATTTCTTTTTCACTCTTATGTGTTCGTTCAATAATTTTAAGCGCAGAATTTTTACACTTTATATAATTATCTTCATTTACTATTTTTTTTAAGGAATCTATATCTATTTCTTGTTTAACCTTTAAATTTTCCTTATATACAATTTCTGCACTTACTGAAAATGCGAATTCATCATTTATAAATATATTTACACGTTCTTTATTTCTTTTTCCAACTTCTATTTTTGTTATTATATTCATAACTACTTCCACCTACATTTAGGATTTTAATATATGCACTGTAGGGTTATTTAAAACTTTATGTGCTGTTTTATAAATTTCATCTTTAGTAATTTTATTTAAATTATCCATATCAGTTAAAAACTCAAATATATCTTCACCTTCAAGTGCCTGGTTTAAGATATAATTGCATAATTCAACTGAATCTTCTAGGGTTGATATTACAGCTGTTTTATGGACTTTTTTCATTATTTCTAAATCTTTTACACCAATTTCAATATGCCCACTTTTTATATTGCTTAATATTTCTTCTATTGCATCGGACGCTTTATCAATATCTTCTTCATCTACAGCAGTATAAATATATAGTGTTTTTACATTTTGAGTCATATCTAAATGTGAATATATATCATAAGCTAAGCCTTTATTTTCACGTACTTCCCTAAATAATAAAGAGTTAGAACTTTCACCTAATCTATGATTTAATATTCTTAGTGGAAGCTCGTATTTTTTTTCTAGGTCATAAAAGGTAAATAAATATATTATGGTACTTAACTCTATATTTTCTTTTTTTGATATTTCTTTAGTACATTTATTTTTTTCATCTTTTACCTTACATTGTATCCTTTTTCCAGGTTTCCATTCACCAAAAGCTTTGATAATTTTTTTAATTGCTTCTTCATGTGATAAAGAACTTACCATAGTTATTAGTGAGTTATTAGGTAAGTAGTATTTATTATAGTACTCTACTAATTCTTTTCTATTAAAGCTTTTAACATTTTTATCAAATCCAGCAACATCATATCTTAGGGCACTTTCTGTAAATGCAACTTCATTTGTTCGTCTAAAGCTGTAATCTTCAACACTATCTTTACTTGCTCTAAGTTCTGCTAGTATAACTCCCCTTTCTTTTTCAATTTCCTCTAATGGAAAATCTGAATGAATTATCATGTCTGAAAGTAAGTCTATAGCATTTACTAACTCCTCTTCTAAGCAACTTATTGAATATACAGTTTGTGAATAGTCTGTATAGGCATTGTATTCTCCACCTAATGATTCTAAATCATCATTTAAAGCTTCAAAGTTTCTATTTATTGTACCTTTAAAAAGCATATGTTCTATAAAATGTGAAATTCCTTTCTCATTTAAGCTTTCATTTAGTGCACCTACTTTTATTCCGACATTTATTGAAGATATTTGAGTATCCTTTTTTATTGTTAATACTTCTAGGCCATTAGGCAAAATATGTTTTTTTACATCAAAATTCAATTTAACCATCTATTTAGTAATTCCCCCCATTTGTTCATTTAAATTTCTATTTAAATACTGTTAAAATTCTATTTTTCCTTCTAGTATAATACTATAATTTACTGCTTAATTACAACATAATAATACTTCTATAGTTTATATTTAAAAACTTTTAGTCTATAATTATTATATAAAATACGTTATTAAAGGAGCATTTATGAATAAGACTATTTTAATTATTGAGGATGAATTAAAAATTAGATTTCTTTTAAGGGATTATTTAAAAGCTGAAGGGTTTTCAGTTTTAGAGGCATGTGATGGGGATGAAGGATTATTCACTTTTAAAAATAATAAGGTAGATTTAATTCTTTTAGACATCATGATGCCAAAGGTTGATGGAATAACAGTATTAGAAACTATTAGAGAAGTATCAGATCTTCCAGTTATTTTATTAACTGCAAAAGGCCAAGAAGAGGATAAACTTTTTGGTTATGAAGTTGGTGCTGATGATTATATAACTAAACCATTTTCACCTAAAATATTAATTGCTAAAATAAAAGCATTATTAAAAAGGACTAATGATTATAATGATAATAATGTAGAACAAAATTATAATGGATTGATTATAAACAAGCTTGCTCATGAAGTTAAAGTTAATGATGAACATTTAACTTTATCACCAAAGGAATTCGAGTTACTAGTTTATTTATCAGAACATAGTGGAGTTGCATTAACTAGAGATATAATACTAGATAATGTTTGGGGGTTAGATTATTATGGAGATTTAAGAACTGTTGACACAAATATTAAAAGGCTTAGAGAAAAGTTAGGAGTTAAATCCAATTATATAGTTACAGTTAGAGGAAGTGGTTATAAGTTTGAGGTACAAAATGAAAAATAGTATATCAAAAAGAATCTCTGTAATAACATTTGGGTTAATTTCAGTTGTATTTTTACTTACATTTTTATTTCAAACACTATTTTTTCAAGATTTCTATTTAACTAAAAAAACTAAAGCACTACTTATAAATGTTAAGCGCCTTCAAACTATGTATTCTTATCAAATTCATAATAAAGGCGTATTAGTTGATGCTTTAAAATCTTATGAGGAAACTAACAACTCTCGTATTGCTATTTTTTCATTAGACGGAAATCTAAGATATTTAACTGATTACGATGGTAATTTTGAAGATTTGCAATTTCTCACAAATTTTTGTTCAGAGTTATTATCAGATAAAGAATTGCTCAATGAGGTTATATCTACAGGTAAAATAAAAAGTACACTTTTTACTAATAAAGATAGCGATATAAAAAAAATAGGAATTATTGCACCAATGTCACTTCAAAGTGAACATGATTCTATAATTATTTCAGTATCATCTATACAACCTATAAAGGAGGCATATACCGTTATTCAAAGTTTTTATCTTTATCTTTTAATAGGTTTTATAATAGTTGCTATATTTTTATCTAAGATTTATTCAAAACTTATTAGTAATCCTCTTATTAAGCTTAACAATATAGCTAAAAAGATGTCATTATTAGATTTTAATGTTAAATGTGATGTTTCATCTGATGATGAGATCGGTAATCTTGCAAGTACACTTAACTTCTTATCATCTAATCTTGAAAAATCACTTCAAGATTTACGAGAGAAAAATGAGCAATTGGAAAATGACATAGAAAAAGAAAGAAATCTTGAAAAAATGAGAAAAGATTTTGTAGCAACTGTTAGCCATGATTTAAAAACGCCTATTGGTATTATTAGTGGATATGCAGAAGGACTAAAGGATGGCATTGTTTCAGGTGAAAATGCTAAAATATATCTTGAGACCATTATTGATGAAGCTGCAAAGATGAACTCTTTATTAACTAACATGTTACATTTATCAAAGCTTGAATCGGGAGACATAATATTAAATTTAGAAGAGTTTAATATTATAAGAATGCTACAAGGGATTGTTAAAAAATTCTCCTTAGAACTTAAGAATAAAGAGCTTAACGTTATTTTTAGTAATTTGCCTGATTATGCTTATGTTAGAGCCGATATACTTCAAATGGAGCAAGTTATTAAAAACTTAATTTCAAATTGTATTAAATATACTCCATCTAATAATGATATATTTATTAAAGTTAATGAAGAAGAGGAAGACTTTATTATTTCAATAGAAAATAAAGGGGTAACTATTCCAGAATCTGAAATTGAGAATTTATTTACTACATTTTATAAACTTGATAAATCAGGTGATAGAAGTCAAAATAGCTTTGGACTTGGTCTAGCTAGTGTTAAAATAATATTAGAACTACACAATAGTACTTTTTCAATAAAAAATAGCGATAATGGAGTAATTTTTACATTTAGCTTAAAAAAGGTAATAGAATAAAATAAAAATAGCCTATCTTTTCAATATTCCATGTTTACTACATAGGGATGCTCTAAAGATAGGCTATTTTTATTATATATATTGTCTATTTATTTTTTTAAATATAATTTCCTTGGAAACTTGTAAAGTATCTTTGTTAATTTCAATTTTAAAAATATCAGGACACTCTTCTTCTCGCCATTTTTTCATATATTTAGGGGTTGCTTGAAAAGTATAAAAATATTTTTCATCATATATATCGGAAAATTCCAAATAAGATAGTTTACTATGTCTATCTAACTTTAAATTTTCTTTATCTAAATTATTTAATATAGGAATAAAATATCTTAAAGGTATTTCATATTTAAAGTTTCCTGAAATCTCTTTTGCTTCCATTAAAGCTCTTTTTAAAAATTTATATTCTTTATCAGTTAATTCCTTAAATCCAATTTTAAATATTGGTTCACCAAGTCTATTTTTATCTATTTTAATTCTTATCATGAGTTCACCATCTTACTATATCTTTTTAAGTAATTAAAATGCATACAATTTTTAACTTTAATTTATTAAATTACATATGCACACTTTAGATGAAATTTAGAACTTAATTCAAGCTAAACTTCATAAAATAAAAATTCTAAGTTACACTTATGAATATTATATCATAACTTTTTACAATTTAAATTGTCTCTATATAATAAAAGAAAATTTTTATTATATAGAATATACTTTTTGATTAAATAAAAGCACCATCAATTTTAATAATTTGTCCTGTTAAGTACTTAGAATCATCGCTACATAGAAAAGCTACAGCTTTAGCTATTTCTGAAACATCCCCAAATCTATTCATTGGAATTTCATCTATTAAATTTTGCTTTTCTTCTTCTGATAAAAAGCTATTCATTTCAGTATTAATTACCCCTGGAGCTATAGAATTAACTCTTATATTAAAAGGAGCAACTTCTTTTGCTAAGGATTTTGTGAATAAATTAAGCCCACCCTTTGTTGTACTATATACAACTTCACAAGAAGCTCCTACTTCCCCCCATATAGAAGAGATATTTATTATATTTCCATAATTTTTACTTATCATGTATGGAAGTGCATATTTAGATAAATACATAGCACTTAAAAGATTAGTGTTTATTAAACCTTCAATATCCTCTTCTGTAAAATCCATAAATAGTCCTACTTGTGATTTTGCTGCATTATTAATTAATATATCTATTTTTCCAAATATAGATATAACTTCTTCTATAAGCTCTTTACAATTAACAGAATTTGAAATATCTTTTTTTATTATTTTAGCATATCCACCATTAAGTTGAATTTCTTCTAATGTTTTTTCAGCACCTAAATTATCTTGTGAAAAATTTATAATAACACTTGCACCTTTATGAGCAAGTTCTTTAGCTATTGCACTTCCTATTCCTCTAGATGAACCAGTAATTAAAACAACTTTACCAATTAAATCACTCATTTATTTATCCTCACTTATTTATATTGTATATTAATTTATATTATCATTAATTTTAAAAATATATAAGCTATAATATAACAAGTGAATATAAAAATATAGAGAATTTTATATATTTTATTTTTATTGCTTTAATTCTTCCTTTTTTTTATTCTTTCTTCTTTTGCGTATTGCAAATAAGATGATATAGGTGTTGGGCCACCTATTATTTTTCTAACAACCCAAAGAGATCCTGTTTCTTGAGCATTAATTTCCCATTTTACTAATTTTATCTTTCCCTTTTCTATTTCAATTGCTGTCATAGCATAAGGAAGTACACAACAACCATCATTAAAATATGGAGGCTCATAAACAGTAGGAAACCTACTGTTATGAGTATGACCACAAAGTATCATTTTTCCATTATCTATAGCCCAAGATTGTAGTTTTATGTCTTCCCTGCTTCTTTTTGTTTTGCTTTTAGCAGAGGTAGTTGGATCACGAAAACCTGCTATACCATTTAAAAATTTCCAAAAATATCTTACTAGGAATCTATTAATAACCCAAAGCTCATTATTAGGTATATCAACTTGATTTCCATGGGTTACTAGAAATTTTTCTTCTAAAGGTGTGTACATAAAATTTATACCTTCATAAAATTCAATATCACTTATAAATTCAATAAAAGCTTGGCCATAATCAGCTCCTATTTTTCTTAATGCTTTTTCTTGATTTCTTTTAAAGTTCTTATTTTTCTTTATAAAATCATGATTACCATAAATACAATATATGTTCTCTTTTTTCTTAAATTTATTAAGAATTTTAAAAATATCCTCATAACAATATGCTATTTCATTATAATTTTTATTTTTCCAAAGTTCATCACCATCACCAACCTCTATATAAGTATAATCATTTTTTAAATAATATCTTAAAGCGGTAATATAAATATTTCTATTTGGTAAAAGTGAATCAGAGTATGTTCCATCACCTCTATGAACATCAGAAATAAAAACCAGCTTTGAATCATCGTTAAAATTTACAGTAAAGCCTTCATTATATAAAGTATCTAATTGCTTTTCAGACATTTTTTCACCACTTAATAGTATTTTTAATATTTTATGATTTTAAATTTAAATTTGATATTTTTTTATAAAAGTTAGATACTTAGCACAAACTATTAGAAACATAAGAAAAAGGGGTAATAATAATGATTAAAAAATCTATTTTTAATATTCATCCTCATTATATTTCTTTAAAAAATAATTTATGTAAAATTTTTATTATAACCATGTTAAGTATTAATAATATCATCTTTATTTCTTTTGCAGAGGAATTACCTAAAAATGAAGTAGAAACTATGAAAAGTGATATATTATATCTTAATAGTTTAGATGAGAATGAAGAATTAAAATCTAAATTTCAACCAATTATAGAGAATATATTTTTAAATAGAAATACTGCAATACTTGCAAAAGATAGTGAAGGACTTAAGGAATTCTATGACTTAAATAAAAAGGTAGGTTTATGGGCATATGAAAATGAAGCAAAAAAAATACAATATTTTTCTAATTGGTGTGATAAACAAGGCGCTAATTTTACTAAAATCAATTCAATTATTAAAGTTAGCAAAGTAAATGAAAAAGAAAAGGATGTATATACTGTAATTTGTTATGCATGTACTAAGTTTACTTATGCTTATGAAGATGAACCAACAGTTGAAAATACTTTTAAACTTGGAACATGTCATTATATAAATTTGAAAAAAGATAGTGATAAATATGTAATAAGTAAAGAATGGTATACAGATCCATTAGCTGATTCTTTAGAATTAGAAAATATAAAATGTGATGAAATTAAAGAGACTATTTTAGCACATAAATGCCCAGAGTATAATATTGATGAAAGAACACAAAAAGCAATTGATTATGCTCATACCTATTGTGGTATAAGTGAGGAAGAAGGTCATTTATTTAAATATAATAAGGATTATAAAAACTTTAATCCAGATGGTGGTGATTGTGCTAATTTTGCATCTCAAATTCTTTATGAAGGTGGCGGATTTAAAAAGAATGATATTTGGAATTATCGTGGAAAAAGTGCTACAAAAGCATGGGTCAACGCTCAAGGATTTAAGAATTATTTGGTAAACAGTGGTAGAGCTTCGTATATTTCAAAAGGATCTTACTGTAATACATATAAAGACTCTTTTCAATTACGTCCTGGTGATATAGTAGCTTATGAAAAAAAAGGTAGAATAACTCATGTGTCAACTGTTACAGGCTTAGATTCAAAGGGATATCCTTTAGTAACTTGTCATAATACAGATAGAATGTTAGTACCATATGATTTAGGATGGAGTAATAGCAATATAAAATTTCATTTTATAGATGTTCATTATTAATAAGTACAATTTAAAATATTTTTAATTAAGAAGTATAGTTAAAATATAACAAAAAAATGCAGAGTAATTTAAATAAAAATTAAATTACTCTGCTTTACATATACAAATTTAAATTTCTGTTAGAAAATATGGAATGTTAAAATCACCATGCCAAATACTATTGATACAATTGACATAAGTTTAATTAATATATTTATAGCTGGACCAGATGTGTCTTTAAACGGATCCCCTACAGTATCTCCAACAACAGCTCCTTTATGACATTCGGATCCTTTTCCACCAAAATTGCCTGCCTCAATATGCTTTTTAGCATTATCCCATGCTCCACCTGAATTTGACATCATAACTGCTAGAACAAATCCAGAAATAGTTGCTCCAGCAAGCAATCCTGCAACACCATTAGGTCCTAATATTAATCCAACAGCTAATGGGGTAATAATTGCTATTGCAGCAATTACTAAAAGCTCCTTTTGAGAAGATTTAGTACAAATATCAACACAAGATTCATAATCAGGCTCAGCTTTTCCATCCATTAATCCTTTTATTTCTTTAAATTGTCTTCTAACTTCAATAACTATCTTACTAGCAGCTCTACCAACAGCACTCATGGTACAAGAAGAAAATGCAAAAGTCACCATAGCACCTATAAAAGCACCTATCAAAACTTGTGGATTTAAAATTGATAAATCAAAAGTAAATGATAAATTATTTTCTATAGCCATTTGTTCTATTGAATTCTTATATGCAGCTATAAAAGCTAAGGCAGTTAATGCTGCAGAACCTATAGCAAACCCTTTACCTGTTGCTGCTGTTGTATTACCTAAAGAATCTAAAGCATCAGTTTTATCTCTTACCTCTGAAGGTAATCCAGCCATTTCAGCAATACCACCAGCATTATCTGCTACTGGACCATAAGCATCAGTTGCTAAAGTTATTCCTAGAGTTGATAGCATACCGACAGAAGATATTGCTATACCAAAAAGCCCCATATTAAAGTTAGTTAAACCACCTGATGAAACATAGCTAATTAAAATTGAACATCCTATAATAATTACTGGAGCAGCTGTAGATTTCATTCCAACAGATAATCCTGTAATTATTACAGTTGCAGGGCCTGTTTCAGAGGATTCTGCTATACTTTTTGTTGGTTTATAATTATCACTAGTATAATATTCAGTAAAGAATCCTATTAATAAACCAGCAATTAAACCACATAATATTGAAAAATATACTCCTAGATGACCTTTTCCTAAAATATTATTTACAACAAAGAAAGATGCTATAGCTATAACGATTGCAGAAAAATATGTTCCTCTTCTTAATGCACCTAATAATGCTTTTTGAGATACATCTTCTTTTGATCTAACAAAAAAGCTTCCAACTATAGATGCCATTACACCAATAGAGGCAATTACTAAAGGAATAGCAGCACCTTTAACAGAAAGACCAGCTGATACTGCTAAAGCACAAGATGATAAAATTGAACCTACATAAGACTCATAAAGATCAGCTCCCATTCCAGCAACGTCACCAACATTATCACCAACATTGTCAGCTATAACAGCTGGATTTCTTGGGTCATCTTCTGGAATACCAATTTCAACTTTACCTACTAAATCAGCACCTACATCTGCAGCTTTTGTAAATATCCCTCCACCAACTCTTGCAAAAAGAGCCATTGATGAAGCGCCCATACTAAAAGTTAACATTGTTGTAGTAATAATAGAGATTCTTTGGTCAATAGGTAGATAACTATAATAGCAATTTAAAATAAGATACCAAATACTTAAATCAGCTAATGCTAAACCTACAACAACAAGTCCCATAACTAATCCACTGGAAAAAGCTACTCGTAAACCACTATTTAAACTCTTTGTACAAGCATTTGCTGTCCTGCTGTTAGAATTAGTTGCAATTTTCATACCTAAATATCCACTTAAACCTGAAAAAATTCCTCCAGTTAAGAATGCAAAAGGCATAAAAATACTAACAAATTTAAATTGAGCTAATATAAATAGTACAATAAACATAAATATAAAGAAAATTCCAACACCTTTATATTGGCGTTTTAAAAATGCATTGGCTCCTTTTCTTATGCTTGATGCGATATACTTCATCCTATCCGTACCTTCGTCAACTTTAAAAATTGTGTAAGCAAAATATGCAGCAAAAATTAAGGCTAAACTTGCTCCCACTGGAGCAAAAACTATTAAATTCATGCTTACTATCTGTCCTCCTTAAATTAAAATTTATCTCTACAATACATTGTATTTCTTATTTTTACTTATTATCATTTTAATAAAACAAGAAGTTTTTTGTTATTTCGACTATTAATATATTAAAAGTAGCAATTAATATTAAAATTTTTATATTTTGTATGCTAATAAAAAGAGTACTTGTTATAAAATAAATTTTATAATAAGTACTCTTTTTATTTAGTTAATATTAAAATCCTCTTTTTTTAGCCTCTATTCCGCTTTCATTTAAAGCGGGCTCTTCTAAAGTTGTATTATATTTATTTTTAGGATTGTGATTTTGGGTTTTAGAACCATTTTTTAAATAATTTTCTTTAGTATATTCTCTTTTATTGCTATTATTCATACTAAATCTCCTATTTTTATAATTTTAAATTTTACCTTAAAACTTAGGGTCTATTTCATCTCTTTGTATGCGCTTTAAATCTTTTAATCTTAAATGAGTAGTATCCATAATCTCTTCCCAAGGCTTTCCATCAATTATCATTCTTTTAGCTACATCTCTACTTAAAAGTGCATCTAATTTTTTCATATTTAAATCCCTCCTTATGTTTTGATGTTATTATTTTATGGTTTTTTATGATTCTTATTCTAAGCATTAATTAACATAAGTTAGCGATGAAAAGGTAAATATGTTTTTTTTGCTAAATAAAACACACTTAATTTAAATTAAGTGTGTTTTTCAGACTAAAACTTAAATTCTTTAATACATTTTTCTATTGCTTCAAAAGTATTAGAAAAATGTATATTGTTTTCTTTTAATTTTTTATTACTAATTCTAAGATCTCTCTTACTATTTTTAAATCTTTCTGTATCTTCTATTATTATATCTTCTAACCTATGGTATAAACCTAAATCCTGCAATACTTTTTTACCAATTTCATAAGTGTTCATATGATTCTCAGAACCAAAATTGTAATCTCCAAAAGGAGAATTTAATAGCTTTTCAATATTTTTTATAACTTCATAAACATAGCTTATACCTCTAAATTCATTAGTTGCTAAAGCAATTTTTTCAGATTTTAATGCTGCATTTAATATATTGGTGATTATATTAGTATTAACTCTTTTATTTCTCTCAGGAAATGAAAACATCCAAGTTAACCTTAAATTATAGTAATTATTTAGTATATTTTTTATTTCATTTTCTGCATTTAATTTAGTAAATCCATATACATTATTAGGAACTTTAATTATATCTTCACTATAGGGACCAGATTCTTTATTTCCAGCATAAACTTGATCACTACTAGCAAAAATTAAAGTACTATTATTAAGTGCACAACCTTTTGCAATATTTATACTTCCATTTAAATTTATTTCGTTTGCTAATTCAGGATTATTTTGACATTTACCTGTATCAGATATTGCTGCACTGTGAAATACTAAATCAAATTTATTATCTTTAAAAAGCTTATATACTTTATATTCATCTGTAATATCTAATTCTTTTCTATTAACTTTTACTATTTCATATTTATTATTATAGTATTCAATAAATCTAGATGCTAAAAAACCATCGCATCCAGTAACTAATATTTTTTTCATAATATTCTCCTAATCGCTTTTAATCATAGTATATTTTTATTATTTAATTTTATATTAAAAGCAATTATTTTTCTACATATTAATTAATAATGAACAAATAAAGCTAAAAATATATTTTTAGCTTTATTATAAAATATTAACCATTGCCTTTGCACTTATTATCTAATATTTCATTAGTATCCTTTAATATATTAGAATTATCTATTTTGGGTGAGTTAATTGAATTATCAGGAGATGGATTTACTTCCACTGAATTTTCTATATATAACACTATTCTTTGAACTGAATTAGCTGATGTTTCATATTCTAAAAGAGTATGACGAACATCCTGTGATGTATAATTTTCAGCGTTTGCATAAATGTTTTTTATTGCATCTAAAATTTTAATATTAGAGCTTTGAAATTTATTAATATCATATCCTTCTATTTTACTCCATAATGCAATTTGGGTTGCAAAATAAGCATCATTTTCAGTATCAACACCAAGCTCCTTAATAGATTTATTAGGATATCCAGCAGCTAATATACCAATAATATCATTGCGTACATTTCCAATGCTTATAAAGTTTTCTCCACTTGGATAATTCTTCTCTATTTCTAAACAATAAGGTATTCCTATTTCACAATTGATTCTTTTAGCTTGTAAATAATAATCATCATAATAAATATTTCCTATAATAGTATTGCCAGTGTTTATAACAATTGATTCTGGTATTGAATTTGTAAATTTTTCACTTTCTTTAATAATATCATTATTAATAATTATTTTAGCATTTGTACTATTAATATCAAAAGCTATAATTATTAACACTAATATTAAAAATAGTGTAGTAAAGGTATTAATTAGTTTCTTCTTCATTTTTTATAGCTCCTAACAAATTATTCTGTTAGTAGTATTATCTTCTATATGAAATATATACTTATATTTTTATAAAATAGCATAATTTTTATTTTTGAATATATTTATTATAACCTACAGTTTTTTTATTTTTTAAGTAAAATATGCTATAATTTGTATGTAAAATTAAGATTCAACTTTAATTTTGAAAGGAAGTGATTATTAAATGAAAAATAACGCTTACGAAGTGATGAAAGAAATGTGGAATATCGATGAACAAATTCAAAATTTAAGTGATAAATTAAAAAAGACATCTCAATATAGAGAAAGAGAAATTATTGAAAAACAAATAGACAATCTCTATAGTGACTTTTTAAGGTATAAGCATTTATTAGAAAGTATAAAAGTAACTGGAGTTTGATAAAATTTATAGCCATACTATTTTATAGTATGGTTTTTAAATTTAAAGTTTTAATTATCAATAAATTGAGAATTTGCATTTAAATAATAATAGTATATACTAATAACTGAAATTATAAAATTTAGACATAGCTTAGAAGGAGATTATTATGAACTATTTATCTGATTTACATACTCATACAATAGTAAGTGGACATGCTTATACTACATTAATGGAAAACATAGATTATTGCTCTAAAAATGGTATTAAAATTCTTGGTACATCTGAGCATGCACCAACAATGCCCGGAGCACCTCATTATTGGTATTTTGCTAATTTAAAAGTATTACCTAGAGTAATAAAGGATGTCATTATTTTAAGGGGATGTGAAGCTAATATTACAGACATAGATGGTAATATAGATTTACCTTTTGATGGAATGAAAAACTTAGACTATATGATTGCATCATTTCATGAACCAATTTTTACACCTAAAACATTAAAGGAAAATACACAAGCTATACTAAATGTAATGGATAAGTATGAAAAGGTTGAAATATTAGGACACTTGGGAAATCCTAACTATGAACTTGATTATGATGCTATTATAAAAAAGGCTCATGATAAAAATATTATGATTGAAATTAATAATAGTTCACTTGCAGGTGCATCAAGAGTTGGTAGTGATGTGAATTGTGAAAAAGTTGCTATACTTTGTAAAAAATATAAAACTAAAGTAATTCTTACATCTGATGCCCATTTTAGCAATCGTATAGGAGAATTTAGTAAAGGAATTGAACTATTTAAAAAGATAGAAATGCCAGAAGAACTTATAATGAATGAGCCAGATAAACTAATCGCTCATTTAAAATCTAAAGGAAGACTTGAAGATTTATAATTTATTATTAATATAAAAGGTAACTAGAAAGTTTGAATAAAAGTTATTATCTAGTTACCTTTTTAATTTATTATATTAAGTATAATGCTAAAAGTTTGATAGTATTTATAAGAGCATTTACGTGTGTTCTTTCCATACCATGGCTTGCATGTACACCAGGACCTATAAGCGCTCCCCTTATATCATTTCCAGATCTAAGTGCAGCACTTACATCAGAACCGTACATAGGATAAATATCTACAGCATAGTTTAAATTATTTTCTTTAGCTAGGTTAATAAGCTTAGTAGTCATATTATAGTCATATGGGCCACTAGAATCTTTAGCACAAATTGATACATCATATTCACTACACGATAAATCATCTCCAATACATCCCATATCAACAGCAATCATTTCACTAATATCACTTGGAATATAAGATGAGCCATGCCCAACTTCTTCATAAGTTGAAATAACAATTTTTAAAGTATTCTTTGGCTTTAAATTTTCTCTATGCATCATTTCTAATAATGTAATTATTGCGGCTACACTACCTTTATCATCTATAAACCTTGATTTAATAAATCCACTTTCAGTTATAGTTGTTTTAGGATCTATAAATATAAAATCACCTGGAGCTATTCCAAGTTTTTCTACATCACTTTTAGACTTTACAATTTCATCAATTCTAACTTCCATGTTTTTTTCATCACGAGTTTTAGATTTACTATCTTCAAAAACATGTGCGGCAGGACTAGTACTTAGGAAGGTACCTGTATACTCTTTACCATTTCTTGTTCTTATAATACAATATTCACTATCGAGTGTTGGAAGTATTGGACCTCCTAGTATAGTGAATTTTAATGTACCAGAGGCTGTTATGGACCTAACCATGGCACCTAACGTATCAACATGAGCACAAAGGCCTGTTGTTAAATCACAATTCTCTCCTTCTACTGTTATTATTCCACAACCTTTATTAGTTCTTTCAAACTTATATCCTAATGGTAAAACCATAGCTTCAATTTTGTCCATTATTTCAAAGCAAAAGCCTGTAGGACTATGGAATTTTAATATTTCATTTGCTGTACTTAATAAAAATTCTCTGTTAATATTAAACTCTTTACTCAATTAAATAGCCTCCTCAAAATTACCCTCTTTAGTTTGTGTGGTAAAATTTTCTTGTAACATTTTTATAATACCACATTAAATATTAGCACTCAAATATATAAATAACAGTTATTCAAATAATTCTAATATTTCATCATTTGTAAGTTTAGAAATTAATTTAGTGTTGGTAACATCATCATTTAAAACATCATTTATAATTTCCCTTTTTTCTTCTTGAAGTTGTATAATTTTTTCCTCTATTGTATCTTTAGAAATAAGCTTAATTACCTCTACAATATTCTTTTGACCAATTCTATGGGCTCTATCTGTAGCTTGGTCTTCAATGGCAGGATTCCACCAAGGATCCATATGAATTACAATTTTAGCTGATGTTAAATTTAATCCAGTACCTCCTGCTTTTAAAGAAATTAAAAATACTAAACTTTCATCACTATTATTAAAATTTTCTACAAGATTAATTCTCTCTTT
This sequence comes from Clostridium celatum DSM 1785, assembly GCF_000320405.1. Lineage (GTDB taxonomy): Bacteria > Bacillota > Clostridia > Clostridiales > Clostridiaceae > Clostridium > Clostridium celatum. The sequence continues at coordinate 42,142 of NZ_KB291653.1, forward strand.
TGCATTAGTAGCTCCATCTAAATACATGGTATTAATATTATCAAGTTCTAACTTATTTCTTAATCTTTTTAAAACAGAAGTAAATTGAGAAAATACTAATATTTTATTATTATTTTTAATTGCGTCATTTATTATTTCACAAGCTATAGGTAGTTTACCATTATCCCCTAAATAATTATTATCAATTAAATAAGGATCTTGACACAATTGTCTAAGTCTTGTTAAATAAGATAAAATAGTAAACTTATCAGTATTTTTATTTTTAATATTATTTTTTATTTCCTTCATATAATTTTTATAAGCTACTTTTTGAGCTAATGTCATAGGGACAAAGTATTTCTTTTCAATTTTATCTGGTATTTCTAATAAAACATCTTTTTTTAATCTTCTTAAAATAAATGGTTTAATTAATTCCTTTAATTCATCAATATTTTCATCGTTATTTATATATTTTTCTTTGAATTTCTTTTCATTAAATAAATAGCCTGGCATTATAAAATCAAATATTGACCAAAGTTCAAGTAAGTTATTTTCAATAGGTGTTCCTGTCAGTGCAATTTTAGTTTTTGCATTTATACTTTTTATTGTCTTAGTATTTTGTGATTTTGGATTTTTAATATTTTGAGCTTCATCTATAATACAATAATCAAAAATATTACTTTTATAAAAATCAATATCATTTTTTATAGTTCCATATGTAGTTATAAGTACATCATATAAATCTTTATTTGCAAGCACCTTTTGTCTAGCTGATTTACTTCCGTGAACTATACCAATTTTCATATTTGGTGCAAACCTAATAAACTCTTCCTTCCAATTATAAATAAGAGAAGTTGGTGTTATTATCAGTGATTTTTTATTAGTTTCAGATAATAAGAATGATATAACTTGAATGGTTTTACCAAGACCCATCTCATCCGCTAATATCCCACCAAATTCCATATAACTTAAAGATTTTAGAAAATTGAATCCAACTAATTGATAATTTCTTAATGTACCATTTAAACCTTCAGGTTGATTTAATTGATCATTTATTCTATTAGAAATTTTATTAGTAACTTTTTTTAATATCTCACTTCCTCTAATGAAGGTCAAATTGCTATTAGTTATATTATTTTCTAAGAATAAAGCTTTATTTTTGTCTACTTCTAACAAACCATTTAATAGTTCAGAATCAGCATTTAAATTATCTATCATATTAAAGAAATTTTTAATACCTAAGTCTCTTAAATTTAAAAGTTTTCCTTTTTTAGTCTTATAATAGTTCTTACCTTCATTCATAGCATTTAATATATTTTTATACTCATAAAATTCTAAGCCTTCTATAGCATATTTGAAATAAAATTTATCATCCTCTTCTTCAAGTGATGATGATATACATTCTTCTCCAATAAGCGACACTTCATTAAAATTATTTGAAAATACTACTTTAGCAAATTTACTCAATGAAGGAATTCCTACTGATAATAATTCAAAAAGTTCATCATCGTTACCTATGAATATGAATTTATCATTTTTCTTAATAAAGCGTAATCTTTCTAATCTTCTTTCAATATAATCTTCTAGTTCAAAATTTCTTAAAAAGATTTCATTATTTTTATCTAAAATATTTATAGTATCACCTAAGTAATCTATGGAGGCCTTACAAGTTATTTGTGAGTTTTCAAAGCCAAAGTAAAGCTTTATATTAAAAAGCTCAATACAAAACCTCTTAACACCTTCCCCTAAAGATATATCATTACTTATATTTTTTAATACTTTAAGCAAGTTTAATATTTCTCTAGAATCTTTTTTATATAGTATCTTCCCATTTTTCTTTAGTTCTTCCCATAATTTTTTATAGTGTTTTGATTGAGTATCACTTGGCAAATATATATTTCTTTCGTTTAGGAATATATCGAAGTTTTTACTTAATGGGACCGGTAATTTCTTTTTTGTAGTTAATACAACTGTATCTTTTTCTAATTTTAAAGTAAATGTAAGATTAAGATCTTCATTAAATACATAAGATTCATAATTAATATAATCATAATTTAACTTAATCTTTTTATCTCTATTAATTAGCATTAATATGGATCGTAATACATCATCTTTCACAACTAAGAATCTATCTTCATATATTTCAATAGAATTTCTTAAGTTAACTTTATTATAATTATTAACAGAATTATTAATAGCTAAATTTTGATAAATAAAGTATAAAAGCTCTTCATCATTACTATTAAAACTCATGGCATATGGATTAAATAGAAATTCACCATTGATTCTAAGGGATTTATTTTCATTTTTATGTTTAAAGAATTCCTTTAATTTACTAATTAAATATGTAGAAGTCTCTCCTATCCTCAATTGAATATAATATTTTCTTTCATTAGGGCTTATTTTATGTAAGTCTGTTGCTTCCTTTATGTCTATATCTAATTTTAATTTAATTTTTTCTTTTAATGGAACATTTTTTCTCTCTTTTACATTAATATTATTTTTATTTATTTTCTTTTTTACAGCTGAATAAAAAGTAAAAGTACTAGCAACTATATGTTTGCATATATAGTCACTTTTATACTTAGAAAAATCCTCATACTGTTTGCAGGTGCATGTACATCCAATAACCTTTTCTTTATTTAAATCAATTTTAATATGACAACTATAATACTCTTTTTTACTATTTACCTTAGAATATATGTGGTATATTCCAGAAATATTTTTACTACTTAAATTTGATACTAACTTTTCTTTATAAATCTCTTTGCCTTCTTTAATAGTAACATTAGATCCTAAGGCTAATACTTTATCTAAAATATCTTTCAAATTCAATATTTACTCACCTCTTTTCATTGATTATAAATACTATTTAATCATTATTATAGCATATAAGCCTTCCTAATAATCGAGTAGGAGGAAAATAATTATTT